>CAZAPS010000099.1:0-1560 GCA_964487355.1 uncultured Oscillospiraceae bacterium | reverse complement strand
AATACACAAAGTTTTTTATCATATAAACAACGATTCTCGTCAGCTCAAGTGATCGCCATTGACCACGTAAGCGAGGTTAAAGTTGTGTAATATTCATATTTTGACCATTTGAATGATCGGATTATTCCTGTCATAAATGACAATTTTCCAATATCGGAAAATTGGGTGAGCCTAAAGATTTGCACAGAGAGAGAGAAGTTCTCACCTCTCTCCTCTGTGCGCCTCAGTCGTGATTAATATCAATCACGCTTGAATCGATTTACGTAGTCCTCGTAGGCTAACTGTTGTCTTCTACGCCTGCGGACAATTATGAGTGTGGCGGCCGCAAGTAGAGCCACGATTGCCATTACGATCCGCAGTGTGCGCGTTCCGCTCGCACCAGTTCTCGGCACGTTGGTCACACATGAATAAGTCTTCGACTGCTTATGCGTAATTTTATTTGTTGGCTTAAAGCCTTCGTCTTTCGGCTGTTTCGGATCTTCACCCGGTGCCGCCTCCTTGATTTGCGCTACGTTGACGATCGAGCGAGTTCCTGCCTGCAGCATCTGATCAGCGGTTACATCAAAGCTAACTGTCACGGTTTCCCCTGGTTTAATTTCAGGAATTACCCAAATGAAGCCTTCTCTACCGTCAATCACTGCCTTGTCAGCTTTCACTCCTGCCACGCTGGCCTTGGCTGAGCCATTGACAAGCGTTGTCCATTCCGGAGCGGCGTCACGTATGATCACATTTTTCGCCGCGGCCTCTCCGTTGTTACTGACGCTCACGTTATAGGTAATTTTTTCACCATCTTTCACAATCGCGCCATTGTTCGGATTCGAAGATTTTACAGCCACAAGCTCAGATTCTTTGACCACATGGTAGGTAGTTTCAGTCTGCTTGGTTGTCTGATCTTCCGGATAGACCTTGTCACCCTTCTTGTGACTGCCGTTATCCTCTTCGTAAACGAGCTCACTGTTGCCCTTGTCTTCCAGCAATCCTGTGTTCTCAAACACCTTGCTGTACTCATACTCCGGCGTGTCCGGGTTGTCGGTTGTCAGCGGCGCTCTCACTCTGAATGTCAGATATGCCGTCTCACCTTCCGCCAGTCCATTTACGATCCACTCGACACCATTTCTTAAGTGTCCATCCGGCGTCATGATCTGTTTGATCGCCATCGAACTGACCTTCGCGGTCGATCCCGCCGTGGCGTTTTGTATGCTACCACTTACAGATCCATCCACCAGAGTGGTTCCCGCGGGTATCGCGTCTGTGATCACGAGTTCTCCGCTTGTCGCGCCCGATCTCGTCACTCTCAGTCGGTACTCCACCGTTTGTCCACGTCCGGTCAGCACCGGATTTTGCTTCGTTCCATTTGCCTCGTCCTCAGCGGTTTTGTCCACAATGAGCGCCGCCGCTTTATGAATGTCAGACGAGCCTGTCTTCGTTTTATGTGTCACCACATTTGATTCTTCTGTCACAGGCACATCGTCGCCCGGGTTGTAAGTGATGCTCGCTTTGTTTTCAAACAGCATCGCTGTCTCACCTGCCGCAAGTTTCTCCACTACCGCTTTGAATCTA
>CAZAPS010000098.1:0-1625 GCA_964487355.1 uncultured Oscillospiraceae bacterium | reverse complement strand
AAAGTTGATTTACCCGCGCCATTTTCCCCGCAGATGGCATGAATGGTGCCTGCTTTTAGCCGGAAATTAACCTCGCTCAGCGCTTTCACTCCGGGAAAAGTTTTAGTAATATTCTTCATTTCAAGAATCACGTCGTCGCCTTGGACTTCCGGACTCATCGATTTCGCTGTGTTCGGCATGATTGATATTCCTCCATATTTTGATAAAGAATGCGTATGCCCGCTTGCGCGGGCATAACACAAGGATTCAAACACAATTATGGTTTTGGAGGGCGTTCGCTTTCCGAAACATTGGCATAAACATCATCATAGGAGTGGAATCCATCTTTGACGATCTCTTCGATCATATTGTCTTTGTCGACCGCCACGACATCAACCATAAATGTTTTGACTTCTTTATAGTTGTTATCCAAGGTTGACCAGGTTCCCAAACTGCTGTCGATGGCCGCTTCGGCCTCCTCGGGCGCCTGACCCAGGGCCAAAGCGTGGGCCAGCTGGATACACGCGTCATTCAGTTTTTTCAGTGGTTTGTAAACCGTACCTGTCTGGGTGCCTTCAACAATCCGTTGGCAGGCAGCCAGATCCGCGTCCTGACCGGCGATTGGCACGATTCCGGCAAGGCCTTGTGCGTTCAGCGCCTGAATCGCTCCACCTGCGGTACCGTCATTTGAGGCGATAACAGCCTGAACATCATTTTGATTCGCCGTCAGCGCATTTTCCATATGTTTCAACGCTTCGTTCGGATCCCAGCCTTTACACCACTGTTCAGCAACAATTGTGACGTCACCGGCCTCTACCAACGGATCCAGAACTTCTTTTTGGCCAATTTCAAGTAACTTGGCGTTGAAATCGGCAGGATCGCCCTTCAGCCAAACAAAATTACCTTCATTGACTTTGTCCACAACAAACTGAGCTTCCGCCTTACCAACTTTGATCGTGTCAAAGGAGATATAGTAATCCAAATCACCGTTCATGATAAAACGATCATAGGAAACAACCGGAACGTCCGCGGCCTTGGCAGGTGCGATAATGGCTCCGGCCGCCTCCGAGTCAATCGGCTGCACAATCAGCGCGTCAATGCCTTTTGCCAGCATGTTCTCGCACTGTGAAACTTGTTTTTGAGGATCATCTTCGGCAGATTGAACTTCCAATGTGATATTGTGCTCAGCGCAATACTCTTTGAACATTTCAATCTCTCTCTGCCAGCGCTCTTCAGTCAAATGCCCAACCGAAAGACCGATTGTGACATCTTCACCGCCCGGCGCTACATCTCCTCCGTCTTCACTCGCAGTGGTTTGCTTGTCATCCGGGGCGTCAGTCGGTGTGTCACCACCGGCACTTCCACCACAAGAGGCAAGTGTGAATACCATGGCAGCGCACAGCATCAGTGAAATGATTTTCTTTTTCATACCTAGCTCCTTATTTTAGTGTTTTGATTTGTTGACCAACAGTCAACAGGACGCGTTCAGCAAGGGTCACTTAGGACCACCCTCCTTTCTTTAAAAGTTAAAGATTAGTACGGTGTTTTGTATAATTAGTCGCAAAATCAAAGAAGTGAGAAACTGTTATTATCTATTCTGCCTATTAACTTAAGGTCTAGCGATAGAATTCTTGCTTTATTTCTAT
>CAZAPS010000097.1:0-1714 GCA_964487355.1 uncultured Oscillospiraceae bacterium | reverse complement strand
GGATCGGCGCGGAAGGCGTAAGCGCTCCGCTGGACACATAGTCGATGCCCACCGCAGTGATCTTTTCTATGTTTTCCTTCGTCATGTTGCCGGAACACTCGGTCTTCGCCCTTCCGTCGATCAGCTGAACCGCTTCGGCCATTTCCTCCGGCGTCATATTGTCGAGCATGATGATATCCGCGCCTGCAAGGACCGCCTCGCGCACCATCTCCAGCGTCTCGACCTCAACCTCTATCTGTTTCAAAAATGGCACATACCGTCTGGCCGCCTTAATGGCTTGGGTGACACCCCCGGCCGCGTTGATATGGTTATCTTTGAGCAAGACGCCGTCCGACAGGTTGTATCTGTGGTTGACTCCTCCGCCGACCTTGACGGCATATTTTTCAAAAATCCTCATACACGGCGTGGTCTTTCTTGTGTCCAGCAACACTGTCGATGTTCCTTCGAGCAGCTTGACCACCGAATTTGTGTAGGTCGCGATCCCGCTCATGCGCTGCAAGTAATTCAGCGCCGTCCGTTCGCCCGAAAGCAACACCCGCACATCCCCTGTGACAGTCGCGAGCAGTTGTCCATTACGAACTGCCTCGCCATCATTGACATAGAAGTCAACCTGCGTGTTGGGGCCGATCATGGTGAAAACACGCTCAAAAACGCTTAGACCGGCTATGATACCGTCTTCTTTGCAGATGAGCTGCACTTCGCCTTTTTTATAATCCGGCATAACGGCGTTTGTGGAAATGTCCTCGTTGTTCACATCTTCTTCCAGGGCGAGACGGATGTATTTGTCCGCCGCGAGCATCAATGTAATTGAATTCATATTCGATTTCCTTTCGGTATATCTGTCCGCCGCTATCTTTTTCGCGGCTCTTTCTGCGAAGACAAGGCTTTCGAGCAGACTGTTGCTCGCCAGGCGATTTTTCCCGTGCACCCCGTTACAGCTGGTTTCTCCAACGGCATAAAGGTGGTCCAGCGTTGTTTTTGAATGACTGTCCACGTGAATGCCGCCCATGAAATAGTGTTGAGCGGGAACCACAGGTATCGACTCCTTGGTAATATCGTATCCTTTTTCGAGGCACTGTTCATATAAGTTTGGAAAGGAGTGCAAAATTTTATCTCGTCCAAGCGGCGCAAAGGACAGCAACACATAATTGCTGTTTTCTTTTTCCATCTCAGTGCGTATCGCCTGTGTGACCACATCCCTTGGCAAAAGCTCATTTACAAATCGCTCACCCTTGTGGTTTAGGAGGATCGCTCCCTCTCCCCGGGCAGATTCTGAAATCAGCAAGCGTCTGCCGGGTTGGTCGGTATAAAAGGTGGTGGGATGAAACTGTACATAGTCGAGGTTTTCCAGCTCGATATTGTGTCGTCGCGCGATGGTTATCGCGTCCCCTGTCAGACTGGGTAGATTGGTGGAATGCTCATATAGTCCGCCAATGCCGCCGGTAGCGAGAACCGTGTCCCTTGCGCGGATATGGAGTGTCTCGCCATCTTTTGTTTGCGTGATCATACCACCACAACCTTTTTTGTGAATTAAAAGATCCATCATGGTGGTATGTTCCATGATGGTCACATTGGGCAGATTTCTAACATGGCGCTGGAGCACACTCGTAATCTCTTTGCCGGTGATGTCCTTGTGATGGCATATTCTCGCCTTGGAATGGCCACCTTCCTTTGTGTAATGAAGGCTGCCATCGGGGTGCTTTTCAAACCGGAC
>CAZAPS010000096.1:0-1857 GCA_964487355.1 uncultured Oscillospiraceae bacterium | reverse complement strand
GCCGTCGTAGATGAACGCGCGGGTTTCCATGACATCCCACGTTCCCGCCTGCGACGGGTCGAACGGATAGCCCGCGCCGCGCCCGGTCAGGCGTCGCACCGTCTTTGAATACCGGCGGTTCATATAGTCATAGTCGCTCTCAACCATCGCGGAGCCGTTGGTAGCCCCCCAGCCGGGCTGAGAACCGGTCAGGCGGTTCTCAGCATCCCACGCATGGGCGAAACGTCCGTCCCAACGCATGTTGCCGTCGGCATCATAGGTCGGACGAATTCGGACAGGATTGACATGATTGACATGATTGGAAATCAGGAAATACTGGTTGAGGCTGTTGACGGTGTAGGTGTTGGTCAGGGTGTTATTCGCCGACCAGACGAGGTTGCCGATGCCGTCGTAACCGTACCCGTAGCCGTCGGCATTTATCACAGCGTTTGTCAATTCCGAGCGGGCGTTGTAGGAAAATGTATCATTGTTTCGCACGACCCGCCTGCCGACGGCGTCGTTCAAGTAACTGAAAGCCGCGACGGTCGATGATCCGCTGAAATTGGTCACGGAAACTATCAGGTTTCGATCATCCTCATAAACGCACTGCCGCCCGATGCCGCATGAGTTGCTCACTGATTCCAAGTGGCGGGTATGCGGCAGACAGCCGTGGCGGAACGACATCGCGCCGAAACAAACGTTGGTCATGCGTCCCGCGCCGTCGTAGGCGTAGGCAATGCCGCCGTCACTGTCGTAGCCAGTTACACTGACAGCCGTCAGACTCTTATATGTGGCTTCATTGGTCATAGCGTTAATAAGGTCGCGTTTTGTCTATTTGCACTGCTTCTCCTGATTTGCGGTTGCTTCCCCTTTTCACCCTTAATAGTTGATTGTGAATTCCAAACTTGGTGAAACGTTGAGTTGCTTCCGTTTCAGCCAGAATTCTTGTTCAGACAAAGGCCCCGTAACGACGTCTTCTGGATCGGCGAGGGCGTGGTCTTTCTCAATTTCCACAATGTAAAACAACGGGGCTGTTCTGGTTTTGGCGATGCGTTTAGCAATTATATGCCTAGTATCCCATCCCACCGATACCACACGGGGCTCAATCCTGCCGATACCATCTCCATTTTCGAGCACGTAGTACAAACTGGTGTCGTCTTTTGTGTCTATCGCCTCAACGCAATAGTTGCCTGCGATTTTTTTTGGACGGCATCCCGTTAATAAGCCAATCGAAAGGCTCAAACAAACCATCATTCTCTTAAGGGCATTTGGCATCATACTCCTCCGTCCACCAAATAACTTGCGTGACATTTCCCATGAACCTGAACTCTTCCCTGTGCCATGATGGCCCAATCCCGTATAAAAAAGATTTAAAACTCGTTGTGTTTGTGAGTTCAAAATCAATTTCACATCTATTCTTTTTACATCCAGACACAAATATATCGATTCGATATCGTCCTATGAATTGTTGTGTGGAATTAAATCCAGCCGCGAACAATCCTGCAAGCCCGAACGTAGTTTTGTAATTTCTCACGCTACTTAAGTCTTTGCAACATCTCACCGATTTATTTTTTGCTCTGAAAAAAGCACGAGCTTTGTTTACGCCCGGAGCATTTTTCATGTCGGATGCTGCATTACTTCCAGGGCCAAAAGCCTTAAAGGCCTCACCCTTTCCATTGAGCCATTCGCCGAACCATGCTAAAACTTCGACCCATGAATGGCCGAGATAATCCCATCTGCTTACGGGATCATTGCCGACAAGCCCGTACTCATTTAACCCGCCGCGATCCTCGATCGGATCACGGCTCATCCACCGCCCGAGTCCGGGCGCGTATGGCCGGAAGTTGGTACATCACGAGGCTGGTTTCGGCATCGAAC
>CAZAPS010000095.1:0-1901 GCA_964487355.1 uncultured Oscillospiraceae bacterium | reverse complement strand
GCTCAGTGCCTGCACAATCGACACCATCTGCATCTGACTGGTGCTCAGCTCCCTCAAATGGGCGCGCGGCGAAATGGACATGTTAAATTCTTTCAGCAAAGTCGTTGCGTCCCGATATACTTTTTTCCAATCCACAGCGCCACTTTTCTTTCTCGGCCAACGATTTAAGAAGATGTTCTCCGCGACGGAAAAATCCAAATGCATGCTGATTTCCTGATGAATCATCGCGACACCGACGTTTTTCGCGTCCATCGGATTGTTCACCCGCACCACAGCTCCCTTTATGGCAATATCACCTTCGTAACTGCCGTGCGCATAAGCGCCGGATAAAATCTTCATCAAGGTGGATTTCCCCGCTCCGTTTTCGCCCATGATCGCATGAATCGTGCCGGGTTTGAAACTCAACGAAACATCATTGAGCGCGACGACACCGGGAAATTTTTTCGTGATGTGACTCATTTCAAGTATTGTAGTCATTAATATGCACCCCTGTCACGCCTTGATATTCTTTCTTCTAAAATAATCTGAGCTGACCGCGAACACCATCATCAGGCCGATCAACACGTTTTGCCAATATGCTGAGACGCGTACGATAACCAGCGCGTTCGTCAATACCTCCATCAGCGTGACGCCGAGCACGGTGCCGATCATACTGCCGATGCCGCCCTTCAAACTGGTTCCGCCAATCACGACCGCCGCGATGATCAACATTTCCTTTCCCTCACCAGTATTCGCCGCTGAGGAGCCCATACGTGACGCCATCAGAATACCAACAAAACCGGCCAACACCGCAACCAATACATAGACACTGGCGGTCATCCTTTTAACTTTAATACCGGACAGTCTTGCCGCTTCATAATTACCACCGATCGCGCAAACCTTCCGACCATAGGTTGTGTGTTTGAATATAAAATAGAACACGACAACAAACACGATCGCGATATAGACAGATATGGGAATGCCAAACGCTCTGGATTGCCCCAGACTGTTGAAACTCTTGGGGAACGGATAATATGGCGTTCCTTTGGATACGACAAATACCACTCCTTTTGAGATATACTGCATACCCAAGGTGGCGATGATCGATGGCACGCCCAACTTCAAGACCAGCAAGGCATTGAGCGCTCCAACTATAAAGGCGACCAGCAGGCCAAGTAAAATACTGACCGGAACAGGCAACCCGCTAACCAAACATAAACCAGTCGCCATTCCTGTGATGGTCAGGGTCGAGCCAATAGAAAGATCAAGATTTCCCGCGGTCACAACATAGGTCATGCCAATACCCAGTATGGCAGAATAAGATATGTTTCTCAGCAATCCGATCACATTATCGGCGCTCATAAAGACCGGAGAAATGAGGGTTGTGACGATGCTGATCACCACTAAAAACACAGCTACGCTGAATTCCGGTTTTTTGGCGACAGATTTAAACTTTTCCATGTGTCACTCCTTTATTGAAAACGGGTCCGCGCAGACCCGTTTTCTCGACAAACTTTGTTGATCATTCATAATTTTTCAAAAACTCATCCACGTTATCGATGGTGATGATGTCCACCGGCGTTTCAGTGATCTCCTGCTCAATCGCACCGCCTTTAAATAAGATATCCAATTGTTCGATCGCTAAATAGCCCATGTCATAAGGAACTTGCGAAGCGGTCGCGGCGATCGAGCCCTCCTTGATTCGATCCAGCAACTCTTTGTCTTCATCAAAGCTCATCAATAGGATCCGGTCGGTGGCGTTTTGCTCAACCAACGTCTGAGCCGCGCCCTTGCTTGATTGACCGTCCGCGGTAAAAATCACGTTACATTCCGGATAAGCACTGAGAATCTCAGCAGTTCTTTGCGCACCTTCCAGACTATCCTTCGCTGTTACCGTCGTCAGTACCTTCATGTCCGGATAG
>CAZAPS010000094.1:0-1954 GCA_964487355.1 uncultured Oscillospiraceae bacterium | reverse complement strand
GATGGAATCACGGCGTGCACTATGGAGATCGGCCCCGGAGGCATGTTTGATCCACCGGATGTCCATCCGGGCGATGAGATTTACTATGTGCTGGAGGGCACGGTCACTCTGTTGAACCCAACGATCGGACAATGTGCGCAGGTGAGCGCGGGACAGCTGGCGCTTATTCCAAAAGGAGCCATTCATTCAGGCTACAACTTTGAAGCGGAGCCGGTGAAAGTCTTGGCGATCATTGTTCCGCGCGTCCATGAAACAGAGGACGAAAAAACTGATTTGACCGGCCCGAAAAAACTGTTGGTGCATGATCCTAGGAAATTCAACTTGCCTCTGGACAGAAACCAACGTTCTTTTGACAAAAGAATCGGCACTGTCGATGACATCGGTACCTGGCCGTTGCCCGGTGATGAGTTACGGAACAAGGGCATTATTTACCCGATTGACGATCAGCAAAAACTGAGGGTCATACACGGGAATACCCGTCCAATGCTGTTGAAGATCGCGGTCAGCAATGATTTTGTCCATATTGGTGAGTTTGTTTTGCCGATAGGTGGTCCTGTGGTCGCCCACAGTGAGCCCTTGCGCCATGGCGGTCAGACCTTGCTTTTTGGTTTGAAGGGTGAAACAACGGTGCTCCTTAAACAGAGTGGAGAGGTTTATCGACTGCGGCGCGATGAAGCGCTGTACCTACCCACCGGAATGGAATACCAATTAATTAATTACGGTGGAGAAGTCGCTGAAGCTCTGTTTGCGGTATGCAAATATCTAATTGATTGAAGGAGATGAATATGAATTTCGCAGGAAGAATGAATTCTTTTATATTTAAGGGTGGGCAGACCGTTTTTGACGCGATCGCGGCATACAAAAAGATGCAGGACATGACGCATGTCGAGTTTAATTATCCGGAGCATATTGAAGGATATGATTTAGATAAGATAAAGGAAGCGTTGCACCCACTCAAGGTCAATGGACTTGCCATGCGGTTTCGTGGTGGGTTTGAAAATGGTGAGTTTTCAAACCCAGAGGCGGCGGTGCGGGAGAAAGCAATTGAATCCACAAAAAAAGCCACAGAGATCTGTCGTGAGCTGGGTGGAAAGATGGTGACAGTCTGGCTTGGATTTGACGGATATGACTATCCGTTCCAAGCTGATTATCAGAAAAAATGGGAACAAATTTGCGATGCTTTTAGGGAAGTTGCCGACCATGCGCCGGACATTAGAATAAGTATCGAATACAAACCTTTTGAGCCAAGAAATTTTTCCATGTTGGACAGCGTCGGCACCACCCTTTTGATGGTCAATGATATCGAACGTGAAAATGTTGGCGTCACATTGGATTTTTGTCATATGCTGATGAAACATGATGGACCCGCCTTCGGTCTGGCGCTCGCCGCAAGTAGAGGTAAACTATTTGGCTTACATATGAATGATGGATATAGTCAGATGGATAGCGGTATGATTTTTGGCTCGGTCAATGCTTCCCATGCGTTTGAATTTGTCTATTATTTAAAGAAGTATGACTATCAGGATGTGGTGTTTTTTGACACATTCCCGGTGAGAGAGCCGGCCGCCGAAGAAACTCAAGCCAACATCAACGCTTTTAATCGCTTCCTTTCACTAGTGGATAAAATAGGTGAAGAGAAAATTGAACGTGTGATCGCGGCACAAGATGGCATAGCGGCCCAGCGACTGATTTTGGAAATGTTAAGATAGGTGGTGAAAATGAGAGACAAAGTTTTGGTGATCGGCAGCCTGAACTATGACATGATTTTTGACATCAGTCATTATCCGAAAATTGGTGAAACGCTTGCCGCCAAGAAAGTGGTTTTCGCCGGTGGCGGCAAAGGCGGTAATCAGGCTGTTCAGTGCGCCAAATTGGGATTGCCAACATACATGGTGGGTTGTGTGGGCGACGACGCCGCCGCGAGCTATTTACGGGCTGAATTAGAAAAGTTCGG
>CAZAPS010000093.1:0-1975 GCA_964487355.1 uncultured Oscillospiraceae bacterium | reverse complement strand
GAAAAACACAAGAAGGGAAGAGGTGTGTCAACAATAAACAATATTTCCACATCAACAAAATACTAATTTTGTTGATGTGGAAAGAGGGTGGAAAGAAAAGAAGAGGCATTATCCGGCCTTTAGGCATTCGGCGGGCGACCCCTGACACATTCAAGTTTATGCATGTATCTATCCGACTTGAAATATAATTGTAATAAAATGATTTTCGATCCACAGTGGCCTAGCTAATTTTCGTAACTTATGTTGCGACGGAAGATCTGAATGATCGTTCTGAATCCTTGTTCCGAAATCTGAGTTTGATATTTTGTTCCTGTGGATAACTTGTGGAAACAAATTATTGTCCACTTTGCATTAAAACAATCTCCTTATACGCACGAGCGTTCATAAGCAAACTCTATAATCTGTGCTTATCCTGAATTAGCGCGTGAAACAATTTTGAGTCAGATTACTTGATGTATGTTTCACGAAGCATATATTACAATCAAATTACGGACTGTGATTCGTCGGGTGTATAATATTCACCGCTTAATCTTCTTAATTCTAACAATTAAATTCTCTTTCCTACGATTCTTCGGATTAAACATTTATCGGCAGACGTTTTTCTCATTCATGAATGTCGGATTATTGCTAAAATTAAGATTGATTAAGTCTTATACTTAATTAAATAAATGATAATTAATACTTTGATAGTCAAAAGACCACCGGATCGGAGAGATGTTTATGATTCTTCATGTGTACAAATTGAATCAGTCGGACGATTTGAACGACGTCGGCGTGTTGCCGGACTGGGAAATTGAGTTTGACGGTCCTGTTAATTTGTTGACTTTGTTGCGCGACAACAGCATCCCGATTGACGCGGTGTGTTCCGGCATTGGAACCTGTGGCAAGTGCGCGGTCCAGCTTGTTTCGGACGAACGACTGGACGATCCAAGCGCGATCGACCATGAATTTTTCACTGAGGATCAGCTACAAAATGGCTGGCGTTTGGCCTGCCGTTATCTGGCCAATTCTGATTTGTCGGTCTATGTGAATGTACAAAAACAGGCGATGGATGTGCTGACGGATTTGAAACTTAGCAAAGAGTCGGATGATCAGGAAAATCTGAGTCTGGATGCCGATGACCGTCTGGTCGATCTGCGAGTGGTTTCGATCTCACCGGCCAACACCGAGGATTCCAGAGATGATTGGCAGCGACTGTGTGACGCGCTGGCGACCAGTGATTTCACTCAGCTGGATGAGGGTTCACCTAAAATGGATCTTAATCAAATCAGCAGCCCTTGTATTTCTGTCAAGACACTGCGCGACCTTCATCAGGTGATCAGCGACCATTCTGTTGTCTCTGTGATTCAATACGCGAATATTGTGCTGTCGGTGCTGCCCGAAGACACCTCTTCTCTGCCGATTTACGGCATCTGCGTCGACATCGGTTCGACGACGCTGGCCGCCTACCTGATGGAGCTGACCACCGGGACGCTGGTTAAAGTCGCGTCCGCGGTCAACCCTCAATCACGTTTTGGTGGTGATGTCATATCGCGGATCAATCATACAGTCACGGTCGAAAATGGCACACACGTAATGCAAGCGCTGATCGTCAAGGCGCTGAATGATTTGATCGCTCAGTTGACGAGCGAGATCGGTCCTTCGACAGAGTTGGTGCAAAATATCGTGCTGACCGGAAATACGACAATGCTTCATTTTCTTTTGGGCTTGGAGACGGAATCGATCGCGTTGGCGCCGTTCGCGCCGGTTATTTTGTCATCGATGACGCTGTCCGCCGAGGAAGCGAATTTAAATGTAAATGGTCCGGTCGACCTGATGGCGGGCATCTCCGCCTATGTCGGCAGCGACATCACAGCCGGTATTTTAGCGTCCGGCATGAGAGAATGCGACGGCTGGACCTTGTTGTTGGATATTGGCACAAATGGCGAGCTGGCTTTGGGAAACAAAGATCGGATTTATACCTGCGCGACAGCCG
>CAZAPS010000092.1:0-2003 GCA_964487355.1 uncultured Oscillospiraceae bacterium | reverse complement strand
AGCCGGACGCAGTAGGTTCGCAATATTTTTTCAACTTTGTCCTGATGTGCCTCGATCGGAAAAAACGTGCTCGGAAGGGTGACATTCAATCTGTCAGCCCACTCAGAGCGTTCGATCGACAGCTGATCGGCTTGCGAAAAGCTCAGTCTGTGCGATCTGCCGAACAACATGATTTCCCCTCCATCTCGCAACTGAGTAGATGGCAAAAATTCGGGTCGTCGCTCAGCGACAAGCCGTTGTTTCTCGCGGATCCAGTTGATTTTGTTGCGGACAAAACATTCGACTTCCTTTTCGCTGACATGAAAAGGGAAAGTCACTCGCACAACTCCCCCTTCACGAACTCGAATATACATATGTCGGATCTGCTTGCGCACCAACTCTATATCAATTCCATCCAGCTTGATCTGCTGGACGACCTGCGGCCTCTTCGGCCTGCCTAGCGGCTTCTTTTCACGTTTCAACGCTCTTTAAATCTCGATTCCGGATAATTCCTCGGGCAGAGGGTTGTCATGGATGTATTGGAAGACACCGCCAATAATCGCGGCCGCTTCCTGAAGAAGCTCGTCGCTTTGGGTGGCGGTGAAGCTGGTGCGCAGCAGGCAGGATCCATCCTGAACCGCCGGCGGCAGCACTGGGTTCACATACACGCCCGCTTCCAACAACAGTTTGGCGGCATAGAGTGTGTTTGTGATGGTGCCGGTCATCAGCGGAATGATCGGCACGATGTCGTTGCCGTTTTGATGGATCCGCACATGAGGGTATTCACTCAATCGTTCTTTCATCAACGTGGTGATCTGATGGAGTCGGTTGACCCGCTCCGGCTCAGCGCGCAAGATATTCAGCGATTCGTGCGCCGCGCCGACCAATGCTGGCGGCATGCTCGCGCTGAAAATAAACGGGCGGGACACATGCTTGATATAGTCGACCACTTTCGCGTCACCCAGCACACAGCCGCCCAAAGAGGCGTATGATTTGGAAAATGTGTTCATGATCAAATCGACCTCGTCATTCAGGCCGAAGTGCTCCGCCGTGCCCGCTCCGGTCTTGCCCAGAACGCCCAGCGCGTGCGCGTCATCGACCAGAATTCTGGCGCCGTACTGCTTCGCCAAACGGACAATTTCCGGCAAATGGCAGATCTCGCCTTCCATGCTGAACACACCGTCGGTGACAATCAAGATGCCACCTTTGGCTTGCTCCGCGCATTTGGAGAGCAACCGCTCGAGTTCATTCATGTCGTTATGTTTGTATTTGATTGTTTTCGCAAAACTAAGGCGGGAGGCGTCCACGATACTCGCGTGATTGAAGGTGTCGGAAAGGATGATGTCATTGCGTCCGGTTATGGCGGAGATGATGCCCAAGTTGGATTGATATCCGGTGGAAAATGTCAGGCAGGTCTCTTTTCCGATAAATTCCGCGTGATCGCGTTCGAAGTCTTCATGAAGATCCAGATTGCCATTCAAAAAACGAGAGCCGGAGCAGCCTGAACCATATTGTTCGACCGCCTCGATGGCGGCTCGCTTAACCCGTTCGTCTGAGGTAAGTCCCAGGTAATTGTTGGAACCGAGCATGATCGTCCGCCGCTCTTCAATTTCAACAATGTTGTCCTGTCCACTGGTCAAGCGATGAAAATATGGATAGATGTCGAGCGCTTTCGCCTGATCGGCGCGAGCGTACTCGAAACATTTTTTAAACAAGTCCATCATTAACTCCTATTCATTCATGGCAATGTTGGTATCTCATGATGCTAGTCAATCAGTCGTTGTTATTCTAACAGAATCCGGGCTGAAACCAACATGATTATGGAAAGACATTATTTTTATATTATTTTCGTCGAAATGTCAAATGATTTTGTACACGATCAAAAGCGCGCGTACAGTCTGCCGAGCACCCAGTTCGCCGGACGGCTTGGCAGGAATTTGATCAAAACAAGGACCAGGCGATACAGGACGCCGACCCCATTCAATGGTTTGGGCTTGCCTCGGCGGGTCGCCAACCGATACAGC
>CAZAPS010000091.1:0-2100 GCA_964487355.1 uncultured Oscillospiraceae bacterium | reverse complement strand
TTTTCGGTTCCGTCCGCCAGCGTGATGATCAGTTTGTCGCATTGGGAGGCGTAGATGGGCGCGCTTGTCTTGCTTGTGATGTCGACACCGTTTAACACAAGATGCACCTTGTCGTTGTTTGCTGCCTCGATCGCGATTTGTCCGTCGGACAAGGTGCCGGACACAACATAGGTGCCTCCCACTGTGATTGTGACCACGCCTCCGTCCGCGGTCGCCCCGGTCCCCGAGACTGAGGTGGATGAATCGTCTAGGTTAATAATTGTATCGGAATCGATCCACGAGGTATTTGTGTCATGATCGGAGATATCTGTTGTTCGTTCTATCGTGCTCGTCACAGAGTTGACAGGCTCTGATGAAGTCGGCGATGACACCGCCGCTGTGTCGTTGACGCTTCCGATTCGCGCGCAACCGACAAAGGAAGGCACGATCAGCAGCGCGGAAAGTGCGATTGCTGTTACTTTCAGTTTCATAAGGGCTTCTCCTTTTAATAGTCTTCTGAAGGTACGTCCCGAACCAGGGTGATATTCAAATTCCCGTTACGGCAGCGCAGCTCGTCGATGAATTCTTTTTCACTGATGTCATCTTTTGTGACGATGACATAGGATAACTCATAGAGGCTGCCGAGATCTGTTGTTTTGACCCTGCGTAGAGTTGATGAAAGAGTGTACTTTTCCATGATTGAATCGAAAGCGTTTTCATAATCCAAGCTTTCCGGAATAACAATTTTAAGGAGCTTTTCTGTCCTTCCGGTTTTTCCAAACCGGACAACGTTCAACAAGATCATAACCAAACAAAGAAGCGTCGCGACGATCACCGCGTAAGCGATAAATCCCATTCCCGTCGCCAGCCCGACGGCCATACAGAGCAACACATAGGTGATATCCTTAGGGTCCCCCGGCGCGCTGCGAAATCGAATGATGGAAAACGCTCCGGCAAGACTGAACGCCCGCGCCACGTTGTTTCCAACAAGTAAGATAATCACTGTGATGACCACGGGGAGCACGACAAGCGTCAGCGCGAAACTTTGGGAGGGGGTTTTCGTCTTGTGAGTTTTCATATAGACAAAGCTAATCGCCAACCCGAGCAACAGAGCGACTCCCAAAGTGATCAGCAGTCCGGGCAAGGTTAGAGAGTCATCGGCACTAAGTGTGGAAAAAATCGAATCAAACATGTCGGCAAATCTCCTTTTAATATGCGTATGCCGTGGTCGGACAGGCCCATGCGTTTTCTTGTGAAAAAAAGCCGCGAACGGGAGAGGATGTTTTCATCTTTTCAAGGGTTTTCATATATTCCGTCCCATATTTAGAGAAGCGAATGGGATAAATCTGATATTCGGAAAGTATTCCGCACAACCACAAGGGGATGTTCTCGGTGACTTTGATTTCCATGATCCACTGATCATCCTCCAGAAGGGGCGTACCGTGATTTCCTGCTTCGAGCGTCAGATCATGGCGACGGGTGCGGATATCACGGTCAAAAGAAACCCGAAGATCGGACTGATCGATTCCAACATACGCCAGCCTCTCATAGGCGAGATAGAGCGCCGGATGAAGTTCATGGGTCTGGCGGAGGTAGTCTATCTCACGCAGCACCTGCCGGTTTTGCCAAGGGCGTTCCTCCGGCACGATCCCCGAATGAAGAAATGCATAGGCCTCCTGCAGCTGTATGGCGCTGCGCCGCTTGTTCACAAGACCATCTACCTTTTTCTTGACCTCCACATACACTTGCATGTCAGGATTTGATGCTCCGTAGGCCCGAAGCCGCAATTTTTCTTTGTATTTAGGTTTTTCAAGTGAGGTGCGGATCAGGTGGTTATCCGGGGTGTCATAGTAAAGGTTGGTGACTGTGTAGGTCGCCCGGTCTTTATTATAATCATCCAAGCTCATATATTCTGAGAGTCTGTTTTGCAGATTCTCAAAGGTTTTCGCATCCAGCATATATTTCTTTTCATAGCGGTTGAATACTTCTATTGCCATTTGTCTCAGCTCCTTTTATAAATGCCAGGTATTAAGTGTTTCTACATACAGTGTACTGTGTCCGTCATTACGTATCTTCGAAAAACGAAAGCGTTTCACACGCAAAACATACGCATCGACAAGC
>CAZAPS010000090.1:0-2103 GCA_964487355.1 uncultured Oscillospiraceae bacterium | reverse complement strand
TGTGATTCTTCTCAAAAAGACTTAACTATTTGTCCAATTTAGCTTGACCACTCCACGTTGAACTCCTTACCGGCAGTCCAACTATTTGTCCGCACACCCATCTGTCCAAAATCATGTGTATAATTATAAAAGAATTATCAAAATGGTGAGTGTCTCTATCGAGACTTAAGCACCATTCAGGAGGATCGATTATGAGCAAATATCTTTGTGACATGTGCCTGCAAATTTATGACGAGGCGGTTGAAGGCGTCCCGTTTTCTGAGCTGACCAGTTGCCCTTTTTGTGGCAGCCCGACTTCGTTAATGAGTCCGGTGAAGGATGAGCCCACTGCTGAGTTGGATGTGTCCTCATCCTCGACAGCTTCAATTACCGATGAGGACAACCCCTTGAGCTATCCGAAATCCTTGGCGCGTTCAGATTCGAGCATCCGCCACATGGATGTGATCCATCAGATGTCGGTGGAAGGAGAATCCATCACATCGGCGATGAACACAAGGATCTTGTCATTTGGCTGGGATGACGTGGTGGTGATGGGCAACCAGTTGAACCCCATGCCCCTGAATGACGATGAGCCGGTTGATTTAACCACCGTGATCGGCAAAAACGCTGATCAGCCAATGGTGCTGAAGAACCCAATTTACGTCTCGCATATGTCGTTTGGCGCGCTGTCGATGGAAGCGAAAATCGCGCTCTCGAGAGGTGCCGCCATGGCTGAATGCGCGATGTGCAGCGGCGAGGGAGGTATTTTATCTGAAGAAAAAGCGGAGGCCTATCAATATATTTTTGAATATGTGCCGAATCTTTACAGCGTTTCAAAAGATAACCTTCAGAATTCAGACGCGATTGAGATTAAAATCGGACAGGGGACGAAGCCGGGTATGGGTGGCATGTTGCCGGGCGCGAAAGTCACACAGCAAATCGCGGATATTCGGGGAAAGACTCCCGGAGAGGATATCATCAGTCCGGCGCGGTTCCCTCAGATCAACACGAAAGACGACTTGCGCAGAGTGGTATATGATCTGCGCGCCCAGTCCGCGGGGCGTCCTGTCGGCATAAAAATCGCGGCGGGTCGGATTGAGCGAGACCTTGAGTACTGTCTGTATGCCGAAGTGGATTTTGTGACGATCGATCTGCGTGGAGGAGCCACGGGAGCGAGTCCGAAGTTGGTCAGAGATTCAACCAGCGTCCCGGGTGTGTACGCGCTGACGCGCGCACGGGCGTTTTTGGACGAGGCGGATTCTGATGTCTCCTTGATTGTCACCGGCGGCCTGAGAGTCTCTTCAGACATCGCCAAAGCGTTGGCGATGGGTGCCGACGCGGTGGCGCTCGCGACCGCGCCGCTGCTTGCGATTGGATGTCAGCAATACAGAATCTGCAATACCGGCTTTTGTCCGATGGGAATCGCGACTCAGGACCCTGAGTTGAGAGCGCGGCTGGATATCGATGTCAGCGCTCAACGACTGGCAAATTTCCTCAACGTGACGAACGAAGAGTTACGCACATTCGCGAGAATCACCGGTCACAAGGACATCCATGATCTAAATCTGGACGACTTGCGCACCACGACAAGGGAGATTAGCCACTATACGCCGATTCGACACGTATGATATCACTCATTCGATATCTCATAGTCTAGTCGAACAACAGTCTTTTTACAGAGGAGCGCTTGATGCCGATCTTTCGACAACGCCACGCCGCCATGGCGTGGCGTTGTCGATCGCGACGGGTGTGTGATTGATGGTCGGCGTTGTTGATCGATGTTCGAAGTCCCCGTCCGAAAGGAACTTCGGATTGCAATTAACCCTTAACGACAAACGAGAAAAAGGTAGTTGACATTTGTATCTCTGGTTGTTAACATAGTAAAGCACCTTTCAAAAGAGGGTATCGCTCGTGTGGCGGAACGGCAGACGCAGCGGACTTAAAATCCGCCGGAGTAACATCCGTGCCGGTTCAAGTCCGGCCATGAGCACCATACACCGCGGAGTGGAGCAGTTGGTAGCTTGTCGGGCTCATAACCCGAAGGTCGGGGGTTCGAGTCCCTCCTCCGCAACCAAATCAAATACCATCTATTGATAAAAGGAATTTTGTCAGCAGGTGGTTTTT
>CAZAPS010000089.1:0-2132 GCA_964487355.1 uncultured Oscillospiraceae bacterium | reverse complement strand
CTATCGTTTTATCACGGTCAATGATGTCATCTTGGCGCGCGGTCGCGGCCAACATGCTGTCGTCAAGCAAATGAGCTTTGCGCAACAAATATCGCATATCTCTTAAAACGTCCTCAAACTGTAATTTTCCGCTATGAGGTTTGCCCAAAAAAACGAGATCAAAACCGGTTTTCATTTCCGGTTCCAAACGACGGTACGCCTCTCGCAACAATCGCTTCGTGTGATTGCGCAGGACCGCGTTTTCGGTTTTGCGCGACGAGGTCACACCGAGTCGATTATATGATAAACGATTGCGGCGGTAATTGAGATTTACATTTTTGGCTCCCACAAATGATCCTTTGCGAAAAACCAGCGAAAACTCATAGTTTTTCTTCAACCGCCGTGTTCTCAGCATATGTCGTTTTTCCTCAAAATAAAGAAAGACTACAGGGTGTGCAGTCTTTTCGTGGTCAGGCCGAGAGTCTT
The DNA here is from genome assembly GCA_964487355.1 of uncultured Oscillospiraceae bacterium. Classification (GTDB taxonomy): domain Bacteria; phylum Bacillota; class Clostridia; order Saccharofermentanales; family Fastidiosipilaceae; genus JAXGYX01. The sequence continues at coordinate 1,667 of CAZAPS010000089.1, read as the reverse complement.
GAGCGGCCCTTGAGACGGCGACGTTGTAGAACTTTGCGACCTTTCGCAGTTCTCATTCTTTTCCGAAAACCGTGCACCTTGCTCCGTTTTCTCTTCTTAGGTTGGAAAGTCATTTTTGGCATATATATTCACCTCCGTGTGATAATCATAATGCTGAGATTATACATTCGTCTTTGTTTGCTTGTCAAATGCCTCTTCACCCTGTGTCGGAGGCCATCACTCCATGGTGTCGAGCGGCTCGCCTTCGATTAATTTGAGTGCCAGCGCACGCAGACAGCCACGCTGTTCCTCCGGTGGGAGCTGTTGAAATTCCGATGTCCGCCGAAGCGCCGCCATCTGTTCCACGGCGTCTGCCCATTCTTGTGGCACAATTTCTTCCAGCCGGCGACGCATCTGCGCGGACAAAGCCGGATGACCACCACTGTGGATGGCGATGCAAGCTTCACCGCGCCTGATTTGGGCACCAAATTCAAATAAATTCCCACCGCGTGAGGACACGTTGTTCACCGGACAGCCCGCCCGGGTCGCGGACTCGGAAATCTTTTCGTTTAACGAAGGATTGTCTGTCGCCGCGACGACCATCTTATATTGCTTCCAAAACTCAATCGGACGCTCGCAGAACGCCTCAGTGATTCGTTCTTTTTGTAGCAAAACACAGGTCTGATCCAATTCCATCCAGCCCTCAACAAATGAGTCCGCGACGGCGGTGACTTTACCACCCGCGTTGAGGATCGCACGTGCTTTACGCAAAGCAACCTCTCCTCCGCCCAATACCAAGGAGAGGGTCGCGTCCATTTTGATAAATAACGGCAGGTATCCCATAAATGCTTTATCTCCCCATATTTAATCCACGCTCGATTAAATAATTTTTGCTGTTTTTGTTTGACATAACACACCTATATGATAAACTAATTGAGCGCTTCGGGGTGTGGCTCAGGTGGTAGAGCGCTTGCTTCGGGAGTAAGAGGCCGCTGGTTCAAGTCCAGTCACTCCGACCAATCAAAGATGCTGGAACTGCTGAGTTTCAGCGTCTTTTCTCTTGCGGAGAAAGATCCTCTGTCCCCCGGTCACATTTATCATTAGGAAGAGATGCCTGACTTCCATGGAAACTATTTTGGAATAAACGGGTTGTTTCGCAAATTTCCATCACAAATTTTAAAACAGGCCCGCTTCCTTCAGTAAGCGGACAACCGTCGCCGTGACGCGGCCGGTCATTCCCCAGACGACATATTCACCGTACTCATATAAATAAATCGGATTGACGCCTGTCGCCCATTTGTAACGGTTTCCTCCCGGAATTTTTTCATAAGGAAATTCCGCCACCGGCACATTCAATACCCGGTTGTTATAAATAATCGGTTCATTGTCATCGAACCACTTTAATGGGATCGTGAACACATGATCCACCTCATCTTTGTTAAACGTTCCATTGTAGTCGGTCAATTTGGCGATGAAGGGATACAAAATCAAATTGAATGGCATGGACAGCATATCGCCGGCTCCCCAAATTTCCACCTGACCGGGTTCAATTAAAAGTTCTTCACAGGTTTCACGCACAGCCGTGTCCAAGGGATACTCTCCCTCCTCGGCGGCGCCTCCCGGAAAGCTGATCTCGCCCGCGTGATGCTTGAGGTCGGAGGAACGCACTTCAGATAGCAGCGCGCAAC
>CAZAPS010000088.1:0-2193 GCA_964487355.1 uncultured Oscillospiraceae bacterium | reverse complement strand
GATGTTAATCAAGCCACCATTGGAAGAATTGCTTCCGAAAACTGAAAATCGATACACTTTAACGATCTTGGCGGCCAAGCGAACCCGACAGCTGGTAGCCGGCGGAATGCCGTTTGCCAAGTCTGAATCCCCCAATCTGGTCACATTGTCTTGTGAGGAGATCGCCAACGGCAGCGTGGTTGAGGTGCACTCTTTGGTCGAGCCAACAGTTCCGCTGCGCCCCGATATCGAGGCGGCCCGTCAGGCAGCATTGATGGAAGCCGAAAACGAAAACAATCTGGACACGTTGCGGAGCAGCATCGCGTCAGCTGCCCAACAAGATGAGGATAAAGAGCCGGCCATTGTCGAATCTTTTATTAAAATCATGACCAAAGATAACGGTGTCATGTCCGCCACTGAATATTTTGGCGATCGGGATGCCGATGAGGACGAGGAAGATGAAGATCTGATCATCGCGACCGATCTTTTCTCGGATGATGTCGAGGCCGCTCAAATAGCGGATGAGGAATATATTGATGATGATGTGGCGGAACCGGAGGTGGAACCTGCGACGTCGATTATGCTTGATGGTCTGATTCAGGAAGAAGCTGAGCAGCCTGTGGAGTCAGAGGCGTCAGAGACGTCTGAGGAGTCTGAGGAGTCTGAACCGACCGAGGAGGATGAGTGATCTATGGGCAAAGGTGTAACGATGGAAAAAATAGTCGCGTTATGTAAAAACCGCGGTTTTATTTTTCCCGGATCTGATATTTATGGCGGTCTTGCCAACACATGGGACTACGGGCCATTGGGCGTGGAGTTGAAAAACAATGTGAAGCGTGCCTGGTGGCAAAAGTTTGTTCAGGAAAGTCCGTACAATGTGGGCATGGACGCGTCTATATTGATGAATCCGGAAACCTGGGTGGCCTCGGGTCACGTAGGTGGTTTCAGCGACCCATTGATTGATTGCAGAGGATGTCACTCCAGATTTCGCGCTGACCAGATGATAGAGGAGTGGGCGAAAGAGAACGATGTCGAAGTCAATCTCGAAAGCATGGACAACGCTCAGATGATGGCGTTTATAAGCGAACATGAGGTTCCCTGCCCGCAATGCGGCGCTCGGGACTTTACCGACATCCGAAAATTCAATTTGATGTTCAAGACCTTTCAGGGTGTCAATGAGGACACTGCTTCTCAGGTATATTTGCGTCCCGAGACGGCCCAAGGTATCTTTGTGAATTTCCGCAACGTTCAACGAGCCACTCGTAGAAAGATTCCGTTTGGCATCTGCCAGTCCGGCAAGTCATTTCGCAACGAAATCACACCAGGGAACTTCACCTTCCGCACCCGCGAATTTGAGCAGTTGGAGCTGGAATTTTTCTGCGCTCCCGGAACGGGTCTGGAATGGTTTGAATATTGGAAAGACTTCTGCTATCAATGGATGCTCTCTTTAGATTTGAAGCCGGAAGAATTGCGTACCCGTGATCACGGCGAAGAGGAGTTGGCATTCTACTCCCAGGCGACGACCGACTTTGAATTTCTTTTTCCCTTCGGTTGGGGTGAGCTATGGGGTGTGGCGGATCGTACAGATTATGACTTGAAACAGCATATGGAGCATTCGCGTAAAGATCTGAGTTATCTGGATCCGGCAACCAATGAACGGTACATCCCTCATGTAGTTGAACCGTCCTTGGGAACTGACCGCATCACCTTGGCATTTCTTTGTTCCGCCTATGAGGAGGAAACGTTGGAAAATGGTGATGTTCGAACAGTGATGCGTTTTCATCCGGCCCTGGCTCCGACGAAAATTGCGATTTTGCCACTGTCCGCGAAGTTGAAAGAAAAAGCCGCTGAGCTTTATGCTCCTCTGGCAAAAAAATGGACCGTTGAGCTGGACGAACGTCAAAGTATTGGTAGAAGATACCGTCGCCAAGATGAGATCGGCACACCGTACTGTGTCACCTACGATTTTGATTCCGAAGAGGATGGCTGTGTGACCGTACGCGAGCGCGACTCAATGGAACAGGTGCGATTGCCAATTGCTGAGCTGGAAACCTACTTTGCTGATAAATTTGATTTTTAAGATATTTAATTCCTAAGGGAATTTGATGAATTCATGTGAGGCTCGAGCGCTGAGGCGGATCGAGCCTTATTTTTGGTCGATGATGATACGCCCGGGGTAGTAGATGAAAGATGTCGTCAAAAGCGCGTGGCAAC
>CAZAPS010000087.1:0-2374 GCA_964487355.1 uncultured Oscillospiraceae bacterium | reverse complement strand
GATGAAGGTGTCTTTGAACCTTCGACAATATTCGGACATGTTCCGTCCGCTTTCGCGCGCAGCGCGTTGTTCTATCCGCTTTTTTCCGGTAACTATCATTGCAATGAACAATATCGAATCATCCGTAAATATCGCGAGATGTTTTTATTGCTTTATGTGCTTCGAGGACAGATGAAGTGCGAGTTTGAGAACAGTCAATGGACGGTCAACGCAAATCAGCTGATCTGGATGGATTGCAAACAAACACATCAGTATTATTCGACATCCGCCCATACACAATTCCTTTGGATTCACTTTTCAGGCAATAGTTGCCAGCCTTATTATGAGAAAATCAAGGCGGAGAATCGCAAAAGGTTGTTGGTCGATTCGCCGGAGGAGACGCTGACGATTCATTTCCACAGCCTCCTCAAGATGATGGAAAAGGAATTTCTGGATGAACAGAACGCGTCTATTTACCTTCATTCCATTTTGCGTTGCGTCGATCGGCATCACGATGTCAAAAAAGAAGTCATGCACAGCACGATCTCCAGGGCGATGTCTTTTATCCACACCAATTATGCGGCCGACCTTTCGGTGGATCAGATGGCTGATCAATTTGGCATCAGCAAACACTATTTCATTCGTCTGTTCAAGGCGGAAACCGGTTTTACTCCGTATGAGTATTTACAGCATATTCGAATCCGACATGCCATGGAACGGCTGTCGAACCTAACCATTCCCATCGAGCAGGTCGCACAGTCGTGTGGTTACAATAACTCATCACACTTCGCGCGCAGTTTTAAAAACCACACCGGTTCCTCACCATCACAGTATCGGAGATATTTTTCTGATGATTTGATCACGGAATGACCCCGTATGAATCAGTTTGTGAAAGCGCTTGAAGGCGTCGGTGGAATGTGCGCGTCATGAACAACAGCAGGTAGGCAGGTTGCGAGAAGGAGAAGCCGTATGAGAGATGTTCCGGTAATCGATCGGGGCGCGCTGGATCAATCGATGATCCGCGCTCACATACCCACCGCTTTCGCGAAAAAGGCGCTATATTATCCGGTCTTGGTCGGGCATTATTATTGTGACAGAGAATATCATATCAGCCGCAAAAATCTGGACATGTTTTTGCTGATCTATACGCGCGCGGGCGTTTTGAGTGTGGAAGCGGAAGGGCGGGAGTGGTCTGTCCAACCCGGCGAGCTGATTTTGATTGATTGCATGAAGCCACATGCCTATTTCGCCGGCGCCGACCGCGTGGAGTTTCAATGGATTCATTTTTTGGGTGGATCGTCGCGACAGTATTATGATCATATTCACGATCAAAAATCGTCGTTGTTGCATTTGCCTCATCCGTCCAAGGAGACCTTGCTGGACTTCGGTAAGCTGGTACGAATGATCCATCAACCCTTTTTAAATGAGCAGACGGCGTCGTTGTTGATTCAACGTCTGCTGCGTTCATTCGCGCAACAAGATGACCGGCGGGCTGAAGCGATCAGTCCACTGATTTCGCAGGTGATCGCCGATCTTCAAGAGCATGTTTCAGAAGCGATATCCATCAACGAGGTGGCTGAGCGAATCAAGGTCAATGTGCACCACTTGATTCGGCGTTTCAAGTTGGAGACCGGACTGACGCCCCACGAGTTTTTGACACAGCTACGCATCCGCAAAGCTGTGGAGTTGTTGATCGATTTGAACCACAGCATCGAGGATATCAGCTTTGAATGTGGCTATAACTCAGCATCTCATTTTTCCAGAAGTTTTAAAAAATTCATGGGTGTCTCTCCGGGACGATTCCGCAAAGATCAAACCTGACTGTATCGGTGGCGGGATAGGGAAACTCCCCCGTTTGCCTCCTGATGAACCGGCGAAATTCATTACAGAAGTGAACAGGGGAGTCAATTGTGTGAATGTTTTAATTAAAGTCGATTTAAGCGGCTTGCATGCGTCTGGACTTTGCTTCCATTTTGCTACGCAATACATCAATGAAGACCGCCAGGATTATGACTGTACCGATGACGATCTGCTGTAGGTCGGTGGAAGCGCCGACCAGGTTCAGACCGTTGCGAATGACTGATATCAACAATGCTCCGATCATCGTGCCCCAGATCGTGCCTTTGCCGCCATTGAAGGAGGCGCCACCAATAATACAGGCCGCGATCGCGTCAGCGTCAAAGTTTTCGCCCATGGTGGCCGAAGCTGAGTTGACACGACCGACGAGGATGATGCCGGCCAAAGCGACCAGTAGTCCGGATATCGTGTAAACAAAAATAAGGACATTATCTGTTTTAATACCTGATAGTTTTGTCGCTTCAACGTTGCCGCCGACGCAATAGATTTGACGCCCAAGAGCAGTGCGGTTCAAAAATACGTCGATGAAGATAAAAAT
>CAZAPS010000086.1:0-2403 GCA_964487355.1 uncultured Oscillospiraceae bacterium | reverse complement strand
TGGTCAATGTTCCACCCAGCCAGCGATTGTTCACAAAGAACATTCCACAGCGCTCCGCTTCCTCGCGAATGGAGTCTTGGGCTTGTTTCTTTGTGCCGACAAACAAGACTTTGCCGTTGTTCATCGCGATGTCGCGGACGAACATATAGGCCGTCTCGATCATCTTCACGGTCTGCTGAAGGTCGATGATGTAAATTCCATTGCGCTCCGTGTAGATATAAGGAGCCATTTTGGGGTTCCAGCGTTTGGTCTGATGACCAAAATGCACACCCGCTTCCAACAACTGTTTCATACTGACTACTGACATATAAACCTCCTGTTTATGCCTCCATGGAGATAAATTTAAGCAACAGGCTTTCTCCATGTGTGTAATAGCTACGATATTATAGCATGTATCGAAATTATTTCAAGAGAAATCAACAAGTTCGATCGGGAAATTTGACCGGACGGCTGATCGGGCGCGACCGGTTGAGCGACGCGTATTGACCATTCAACCGATGCCGGTGAGTCGCGGCGGATTCAGCGCGCCGAACCTTAGCGATTGTATTCTTTCAATGTACGATCGATGTCCCGTTCCGCCTGACGTTTCGCCAGGTCCTGACGTTTGTCGTAATCTCTTTTTCCTTTGGCCAGTCCAAGTCCCAGTTTCACCTTGCCATTCTTGAAATAAATTTCCAACGGCACCAGAGTCAGTCCTTGTTGCTTCAATTTACCATCCAGACGGTCGATCTCATGGCGGTGCATCAGCAGCTTTCGCTCCCGTAGGGGATCGACATTGTAGCGATTGCCGTGTTCATATGGGCTGATGTGGCAGCCAATTAAAAAGAGCTCACCATTTTTGATCTGCGCGTAACTATCCGCCAGATTGATCGCGCCCAAACGAATTGATTTGACCTCGGTGCCTTTTAGCGCGACGCCGGCCTCATATGTCTCCAAAATATGGTAGTCGTGACGGGCCTTGCGATTTTTCGCCACGATTTTAATCCCTCTTGCTCTTGCCATGCTCCCTCCCGGCTGTTGTAATCATTATCTATTTTGAATGGGCCGGTGATGCGCAAAATTTGCGTCCGACCAGTGAATCACATTTTAAACCATCCTGACACCCTGATTTTTCATCCTGGTTTTGTTGGTTTTTATTCTTTGCCAAAGCTGTCCAGAGGCCAACTCGCGCGGGCGTCCAAAGCCGGGCCGGCCGGAGTCGCGCCGTGAACTGCCATATAGTGCCCGAGGGATCCGATCATCGCCGCGTTGTCGGTGCAAAGTACCGGCGGCGGATAATAAAATTTCAGGTCGCGCGCGGCAGCCTGTTTGGACAACGCCTCGCGCAGCGCCCGATTGGCGGCCACGCCACCGGCCAGCGCGATTGTTCCGATCTTGGCCTTCTCGGCAGCCTGCACGGTATGCTCGACCAACACCGAGATGATCGCTTGCTGAAAACTCGCCGCGAAATCCGCTGCATTCAACAGGTCGTCGCGCTCCAACGATCTGCGCTTGGCGTCCATCTCCACACTATTTAAATAATTTAGAGCCGCGGTCTTGACACCACTAAATGAAAAATCCAGATTTCCATCGCCAAATGATGTGCGTGGAAATACAATTTTGTTGGGGTCGCCGCTCTGTGCGACCTTTTCGATCGCCGGCCCGCCCGGATAGCCGAGGCCGCAGGCCCGCGCGATTTTATCAAAAGCCTCGCCGGCCGCGTCATCTCTGGTCCGCGCTAAAATATCAAACAACAGCCAGTCGCGCACATGAACGATGTGACTATGTCCGCCGGAGACGACCAGACAGATAAAAGGCGGTTCCAAATCGGGATGCGCGATATAGTTCGCCGCGATATGCGCGGCGATGTGATGGGCGGCGTATAAAGGAAGTCCGGTCACGGAGGCGATCCCTTTGGCGGCTGACACGCCCACCAACAGTGAACCGATCAGCCCGGGTCCGCCGGTAACACAGATCGCATCCAGATCGGCCAAGCCGACATTCGCCTCGTCCAGCGCGGTTTTGATCACCGGCAGGATCTGGCCTACATGCTGACGCGACGCGATTTCAGGCACCACACCGCCATAACGACTGTGTATGTCGACCTGGGTCGCGATCACGTTGGACAGCGCGACACGTCCATTTTCGACCACCGCGGCGGCGGTCTCGTCACATGACGATTCAATTCCCAATACCAGCAAAACATACCTCCACAACGGTTGATATCATACCGTCATCTTGCCAAAATCGCAAAATCCAACAGACTTGAATTCAAGTCTCTTTCCATCTTCATTTGACTTGTTCGAGCATCGTGACCGCGATTTAAATCAGCCTTACAATTATATTACAACAATGAATTTCCCGGACAATCTGGTAAACTATTAGAGTAATGAACATTCCTTCAATCGGATAGCGAGGTTCCAG
>CAZAPS010000085.1:0-2533 GCA_964487355.1 uncultured Oscillospiraceae bacterium | reverse complement strand
AAGTTGGACCCCCTGATCACATATGACATCCGCCACCGCGCTTGCCAACCCGTTTTTCATGAGGTGATCTTCCCAGACAATCAGTCTGCCAGTCTCTTCAGCTGTTTTGATGACCAGTTCCTCATCGAGCGGCTTAACTGTGAACATGTCTATCACTCGGACACCAATGCCCAGTTCTTTTGCTTCTTCATGCAATCTGATCGCATAGTCCACCATTTCACCACAAGCGATCACTGTGATATCTTGCCCGTCTCTGGCGGTATGTCCTTTGCCAATCTCAAACTCTGTGCCGTTCTCGTATAAGATGCGGTTTTCCTTCCCCGGATCGATACGAATCGAAAGCGGCCCGTCGTAGCTCAAGCTTTTTTCAATGATCTGTCGCAGTTGAACCGGATCTGAGGCCGCGCAAACCGTCATATTCACCAACGATGAATAGAGCGCCATATCCTCTATCGCGTAATGCGTCGATCCGCCATTTCCGGTCAGACCGGCATAGTTCGCGATGATCCTCACCGGTAGGTTCGGATAGCAAACATCCGTGCGAACCTGCTCCAAAGCGCGCATACTCATGAATGGCATCATTCCGATGATGAATGGCATATTGCCATCGTAGGCCAGTCCCGATGAGATACCGACAACATTTTGCTCGGCGATTCCGGTATCGATAAATCGATCACCGTATTTTTCACTAAAATCTTTACAACCGAATCCAATATCGGGAGTCAATAGCCATACGCGTTTATCTTTTTCCCCAAGTTCCACGAGGGTGTCACCGATCACAGATCTTGCTGAATTGTATTCATCAAGCGTGTATGATTGTTCCATTTCGATCTCCTTTCTCCGTTTTGCCATATCACTTCATTTGCCCCCCCTATATGTCGGCCGCATGTGCCCATGCTCTATCCAAATCTTTTAGAGCGGTATTCAAATCAGACTCATTCAGGCTACCCGCGTGCCATTTAAGCTGACCCTCCATAAAAGAAATATTTTTGCCTTTTATGGTGTTGGCGATAACCACGGTAGGAAGATCCGCGTCGCTATCGGGTAGCTTGGAGAACGCTTCAACAACCTGAGCCATGTCATTGCCATCGTCAACTTCGATGACATTCCAGCCGAAAGCCTTCCATTTGTCCGCATATGGCTCCAATACGATGGAGTCGCTAGAAAAACTCGTCATCAATTGTTTGTTGCGATCCACAACGGCAACCAGATTCCCCAGCTTTAACGCCCTACCGGCCATCGCCGCCTCCCACACCGAGCCTTCACAGGTCTCACCGTCACCCATCATGCAAAACACACGATGTTTGCGACCGCGTTGTCTGGCGGAAGCCGCCAGACCAACACTGATCGATAGTCCATGACCCAATGATCCGGTTGACGCGTCCAACATTGGCAGCCTGGTCTTGCATGGATGTTGACCAAACTTACTTCCGACCTGACCGTAGGTATCACAAATTTCCTCGAGACTGAAATATCCTTTTAAATCCATAACGACATACATGCAAGCCGCTCCATGCCCTTTGCTAAGAATAAATCGATCCCTCTCCTCATCTTCCGACATATCCGGTGAGACATTCATTGTGTGGTGAAACAGACAGGTCAACACATCGATCATCGACATGTCTCCACCCATATGAATGCTTCCATCATATGCGCCGCACAATTTACATAGTTTATAGCGTGCGTTGTGAGCCAGCTCTTGTAGGCGCAAAACTTCTTTTTTATCTGTCATACCTACGGTCTCCTTTCTCAAAAATCAATCGCGACAAAAATTTTGCCACATTGGTAGCTGGATGCCAGATCCAACGCATCTTGATAACGGGTTGCCGGAATTGTATGCGTGACAATCTTTTCCAGCGGCAAAACACCGGATTCGATAATCTGCCCAACTTTTCTCATATAGTACTTGCCAAGAAATCCACCATGGATTTCCACTTCTTTTTTGAGCAATGTCCCAACTTGTATCTGGGGAAGCACCAACTCATCATGACCATACTGCAAGACTTTTCCTCTCGGACGGACATAGTCAATACAATCGCCAATCAAATCGCCGACTGCTTCGATGCAATGATCCACTCCAAAATTATCCGTCTCGCGCAGAACCACAGCGGCGACATCTTCCTCGTCAGGATTGACGACACAAGTTGCGCCAACCTCCAGAGCTTTGTTTCGTCTGTACTCAATTGGCTCAGAGACAATAATCGTTCTGCATCCGCTGGCTTTAAGCAGCGCGACGAACATCAGGCCAATTGGGCCGGCGCCGAGGACACAGGCTGTGTCGCCAACATGTACATTCAATTTCTCAAGTGCGTATCCGCAGCCGGCCAACGGCTCGGCCAGCCCCATCAATTCCGGTTTTGTTTCTTGACCGACCTTATATACACATTTACTCGGAAGCACCGCGTAGTTGGTCAAACCGCCATCAGCGAACACGCCCATGGTAAGGGCCTGTCCTTCATATCCGGAATCCTCTCCCAAAAACACCGCGTCACAGGCTTCGGGGAGACCGGCCCGGCAATTATCACAGTGCCCG
>CAZAPS010000084.1:0-2807 GCA_964487355.1 uncultured Oscillospiraceae bacterium | reverse complement strand
GAACGGTTTGGGCTTTTCCAAATCAATTTGGGGAATTTATTTGTTGGAAAAGCCTTAAACAAAACATAAGGACTCATTATGCAGGAACGAAACTACATCAAAATTGGCGTCGCGGGGCCGGTCGGTTCGGGGAAGACCGCGTTGATTGAACGCCTGTCCAGACAAATGGCCGATCATTACAATATCGGCGTCGTGACCAACGACATCTACACCAAGGAAGATGCTGAATACCTCACAAAGAACTCGTTGCTCGCGCCGGATAGGATCATTGGTGTCGAAACCGGAGGGTGCCCGCATACGGCCATCCGTGAAGATGCAAGTATGAATCTCGAAGCGATCGACGAATTGGTTGAGCGGCATCCCCAAATTGAGATCGTTTTCATCGAAAGCGGTGGAGACAATCTGTCGGCAACGTTTAGCCCTGACCTGGCCGACGTAACCATTTTTGTGATTTCGGTTGCCGGCGGCGAGAAGATACCCCGCAAAGGAGGCCCTGGGATCATCCGATCGGACCTTTTGGTGATCAACAAGATTGATCTGGCACCAATGGTCAATGCCGATCTGAAGGTGATGGAAGACGACGCTCGAAAAATGCGCCAGGGCGAACCTTTTGTCTTTACCAATCTGATGAACGATGACGGGCTTGAAAGCGTGCTTCTGTGGATAAAACGCTATGCCCTTTTAGAGGAGCAGGCCACAGAACCTCGGTTGTGCCGATAATGGAAAAATACAGTCTCAGAACCGGGCTTCGAGAGCAGACCATTATGAAGGACGTCTATTTCACGGCTCCTTTCAATTTGGTTGAAGTGCGAGAAAACAAGAAGAACCCATTGCTGGAAGTTATGGTCATGTCTTCTTCGCCGGGACTCCTGAACAATGATTCGTATGACATCAACATAGAGGTGATTGATGATTCTGCTTTGAATTTGCAAACGCAGTCGTACCAGCGGATTTTTGTTTCCGAGCAAGGCACGAATCAAAATATGAATGTTCGTGTCGGCAACGGCGCTTACTTTAGCCATACGCCACACCCCGCAGTGCCGCACAAGGGTGCCCGCTACACCGCCCGAAACACCATCAACCTCCAAAGCAACAGTACGCTGCTGTGGGGCGAGATTTTAACCTGCGGCCGGAAACACATGGCCGCAGGTGAACGATTTGCATTCAAGAAACATCACGCGATCACTGAGATATTTCGAGAGGGCGTGTTGGTTTTTAAAGACAATCTCTACCTCGTCCCTGACGAGATTGACGTAAATCAATTTGGACAATACGAGGGCCGCACCCATCAAGGAAGTTTGTTTTTCACGGCCCCCAACAGTGACATCAACGAGCGGATGCGTGAGGTGTCACAGCGGTTGTCCAGCGAAAAGGACATTGATTTCGGGATTACCAAAGTTCTCGACAATGCTTACTTGCTCAGAGTCTTGGGCAATGAAGGCGAACAACTTTTCAAGCTGTTTACCAAAATACGCCAGGCAGAGGATTCCCGCATCAATCAGGAAAGATCAACCGAAGCCATTGGGAAATCAATGCACGATATGCGGGGTTCGGGCTGAACGCTCTGGACCAAAAAGACGATTGCACGAAGCGGCGGCCATCCGATAGCTGCTACATAATTGTGTTTCCTGAAATTCAAATCCGTTATTCGGTAGCCACATAGCTGCCTAAATAGTTATGCAGAGCAAAGGGAGATCACAAATGCACAACGATCCACTGGGCATCACAGCAACCCTGAAGACAGAATCGGGATCCGTAAAGTACGCGAGCCTGGAAAAACTGGCTGACAGAACCGGCGCGGACATTGCCCGACTGCCGCATACAGTCAAAATTCTGTTGGAGAACATCGCGCGCAGAGCAGGAGGCCGGGACGTTTCGGAGGCCGATGTCGAAGCGCTGGCGAACTGGCCGAATGGCGGCGACGCCTCCCTCGCTTTTATGCCGGCGCGGGTTTTGATGCAGGATTTCACCGGCGTTCCGGCGGTGGTTGACCTCGCCGCCATGCGAAGCGCCCTGGCCCGATCGGGCGGCGATCCCAAGCGGGTCAACCCTTTTGTTCCTGTCGATCTTATCATCGATCACTCGGTGCAGGTTGATCGTTTCGGCAGCACGGATGCCTACGCCGCTAACCTGAAGTGGGAATACCGACGCAACCGCGAACGCTACGCGTTGCTGAACTGGGCGCAGCAGGCATTCGACGAATTTCGCGTGGTCCCACCCGGCATGGGAATCTGCCACCAGGTCAACCTGGAGCACCTGGGGCGCGTGGTGAAGAAACGCGACGGCTGGGCCTTCCCCGACACGCTGGTCGGCACCGATTCACACACGCCGATGATCAATGGTCTCGGTGTCCTGGGATGGGGCGTCGGCGGGATAGAAGCGGAAGCAGCCATGCTCGGCCAACCCATGTTCCTGCCGAAACCCATCGTTGTCGGTGTCAGGGCAAGCGGAACCCTGCCTCCTGGCACCACAGCCACGGACCTCGTCCTGACATTGGTGCAGATGCTGCGCGGCCACGGGGTGGTGGGCAAATTCGTCGAATTCTTCGGCTCCGGCTTGAGCAGCCTGGGCATTGCCGACCGGGCGACGCTATCGAATATGTCGCCCGAGTTCGGTGCCACCGCCACGCTGTTTCCTGTCGATGCGAATACGTTGAAGTATCTGCAACTCACCGGGCGCGGGGATAACATTGATCTGGTCGAGCGTTATACAAAAGCGCAGGGCCTGTTCCGAACCAACACCGATCCTGAACCGCGTTTTGATGAGACTCTCGACCTGGACCTGACTCAGGTCGTACCGAGTGTTGC
>CAZAPS010000083.1:0-3027 GCA_964487355.1 uncultured Oscillospiraceae bacterium | reverse complement strand
GCATAGGCCATCATCACCGAAAGGTGAATTTACACCAACATTTGGGACTTGACTTAAGGGCCTCCTCTCCCCTCTCTCTTTTAGTTATCGGTTGTTCTTTTAATCCGCAGATTGCGCACACGACTCCCCAAAAAGCGCAGCAAAATCACAAAAAGCAGGACAAAGACCGCAAGCAACACAATGAATCCGCCCGGTGCCACATTTACATGATACGACAGCACCAGCCCCCCGACCATTTGGAAAAGACTAAACCCAATTGATAGCGCCAAAGTTTGCTTGAGGCCGGTGCGAAACTGCATGGATGTGGCGACAGGCAATGTGAGCAGAGAACTCACCACCATGACGCCGACAATGCGAATCATCATGGAAATGACAGCCGCGACCAAAAACATGAAAATATAATTGACAAGTGTGACATTGACTCCCAAAACACGGGCCGACTCTTCATCAAATGTAATCAAGGTCAGGCGATCAAAAAGGATGATCAAGACCACAAACGAGATCAAAGTCAGCGCGATGACAAAGGATAGGTCCTGCCTGCTAACTGTCAAAATACTGCCAAATAAAAATCCGTCGGCGTTGGCCGACAACCTGCCGGAGCTGATCAGGGTGATCGCCACCCCGACACCCAGAGACATGATAATATTGAGAATCAGCTCGGTATATCGCTTGAAAGAAGAACGCAGATATTCAATGGCCAAGCTGCTGATTCCGGTGAAAACAAAAGCCGAAATGATTGGCCTGACACCAAGCAGCATACCCAGCGTCACCCCTCCCAAAGCGCTGTGCGAGAGGGCGTCGCCTATCATCGAGTGCCTTCTCAAGACAAGAAATAGCCCGATACAAGGGCTAAGACAGGCAATAAAGATTGAGGCGATGAGCGCGTTTTGCATGAAGACATATTGAAACATAATCAGCCGATCCTCCCTTGTTTGATCTCTTCTGAAAATTGATCCGGTGTGCAAAGATGACCTTTCCCTGATCTGAGATGGTAGATCAGCGTTGAGTTTGTGATCGCGGCGTCAAGATTGTGTTCGACAGAAACGATCGTCGTGCCTTCCTCCTGATTCAGGCAGTTCAGCAAGGCGTAGATCTCTTTTTGGTTGGCGGCGTCAATCCCGGTTGACGGTTCATCGAGGATCAGCAGCTTAGGCAACGAAAGGAGCGCTTGCGCGATCGCGATGCGTTGCCATTGTCCGCCGGACAGGTCGCCAACGCGTTGTTTTCGTTGTTCCACCAACCGGGCCTGCTCCAGTACAAGATCCACTCGCGATGCCGATAGCCTCTTGACTCTTCGCTGAGTGTTAAGCAGTTCTTCGACTGTAATCGGAAAGCCGCGGTTCTCGAGCTCCGGGCGCTGGGGTACATATCCGATGGCCGATGTGCCCACGCGAATCGTTCCCGATACGGGTTTCAAAAATCCCAGAATTAAGCGTATTAAAGTGCTTTTTCCGCTCCCGTTTTCACCGATAACTGAAATGTACGATCCGTTTTCTATGGTTAAGTTCAACTGTTCAAGCATCCATGGCGGGCTACCATTCCAAGAATAGGTCAGTTGGTCGATTTCGATCATGTCGTTCTCCTTGTTTTGCGAATGAAACGCAATCAGCATTGACATTTCCTAATTAATCGTCAAGATTAAATATTATACTTGCAAATGAAAGGCAACCGCAACCGGCAGTTGAAATGATAATGATGAAAAACCGACCTATTCTTCTTTTGTTAGCGCTCGCTGTAGCCTTTTTCTTGGTCGCCTGTAGGGGCTCAGCCCTTTCAGATGAGACAACAACAGCCCCTGCCTCACCGGATTCAAGTGAATCATTGACTACAGGACAGGCTGATCATGAAGGCTCGGAGCCCATCGAAGTTGTTGCGTCTTTCCACGCGATGGCTGAGCTTGCGAAAGCCGTCGGCGGAGATCAGGTCGAAGTCAGCACCATCACGCCGTCCGGGGCGTCAATACATGGTTTCGAGCCAAGGGGGGCGGACCTGGTGGCGTTAAGCAAAGCCGATCTTCTTGTGTATAACGGGCAGGGCATGGAGCCTTGGATTGATCCGGCGCTAAATTCGATCGAGCGCGACGATCTGATTGCAATTGACACCTCCGAGGGTGTGGACCTGCTGCCGATCGATGAGGACAGCAACGGACAGGAGCACGATCACGGACCGAATGATCCGCATATTTGGCTGGGCATTACATCTTGCATTCACCAGACAAATCAAATCCGTGACGCGTTCACTCAATTTGATCCTGAGAACGGCGAGCAGTACAAAATGCAGGCCAAAATTTTTACAGACACACTTCAAGAATATCTTGACAACGCGCGTGAGAGACTTGAGGGGGTGACGACGCGGCACTTTGTGACCGGACATAACGCATTTGGATACTTGGCGCGAGATCTTGATCTGGAACAGTCTGCCGTCCAGGGAATTTATGCTGAAGGTGAACCGACCGCCCAAGGGCTGGCTGAAATTGTCGAGGAGGTTCGCGGAAAAGGTGTGTCCGTGGTCTTCTTTGAAAGCCAGGCGAGCCCCGCTGTCTCGGCAGCGCTTGCCACCGAGCTCGGCGCGGAAACAAGACAGATCTACACAATGGAATCTGCGGAAAATGATCTGACCTTCTTGGAGCGCATTGAGTATAACCTGGACGCCATCGTTGAATCGCTTACAGCTCAATGATCGTTGAACTATAAGCGGATATGAGTGACTAACCTCTCCGGCTCCGCTGAGGACAAAATCAAGTCAATGCCGGATTTGATCGGTGATATTCGACGTTAAAACATATCGAGTTATTTTGGCAAAATAGACACAAAATAAAGAGGAAATCTATTGAATTTCTCCCTTCACTTTATCGCTCAATTACGCTCCATTTGATTTTCTAATTTTTTATTTTTCTTAAGAACGCACACCTCACATCTAATACTTTCCAATTAAACTATCGCTCATTCTATGCATCAAGATTAACGATAATCATGTAATCACGTCCCGGGGAACCCGGATTGACGTCTTCTATCTCATCGTCCAAAA
>CAZAPS010000082.1:0-3056 GCA_964487355.1 uncultured Oscillospiraceae bacterium | reverse complement strand
TTTGAATAGACACCAACGATATGGACTCTATCAGCACAGATGATGATTGACAAACGACTGATCGGTACAGTCAAAGAAAGCAAACGATATATTGCCGGAAATATTGCCTTTCAATGGATCGCCTTGGTGGCAAATATCACAATGATGGTGGCCATTACCGATCTGCTTGGAAAACTATTTCTGGGGCAGGCTGATTCCACTGATGTTTTACGGGTCTTTGTGATCGCGGCGGCGGCCCTGATCGTCCGAGCGGTTAGTTCGATTTTGTCCTCGCGCATGAGATATCTTTCGTCCAAAGCTGTGAAGTTTACCCTGCGTCAACAAATCTATCAGAAGCTGCTGCGCCTGGGGAGCGGTTATCGAAAAGATGTGAACACTTCTGAAATCGTGCAGGTCGCGGTGGAGGGTGTGGACCAGTTGGAGACTTATTTTGGCGCCTACCTGCCTCAACTTTTCTACGCCATGTTGGCTCCGATCACGTTGTTTTTTGTGTTGGCTCCTATCAGCTTTCCGTCCGCGATCGTGTTGTTGCTTTGCGTCCCTTTGATTCCTGTTTCCATCGCGGCGGTACAAACTTGGGCGAAGAAACTGTTGAGCAGATATTGGGGACAGTATACGTCGCTGGGTGATTCTTTTTTAGAAAACCTTCAGGGTTTGACCACGTTGAAAATCTACCAATCCGATGATTTTAAACATGAGGAGATGAACCGCGAGTCTGAGAAATTTCGACGCATCACAATGAAGGTGCTGACCATGCAGCTGAATTCGATCACCATTATGGATCTGATCGCCTATGGTGGAGCGGCGGTCGGTGTGATTTTGGCGGTGACCCAGTTTGTCGCGGGCAGAGTTGAGCTTGCGGGTAGTTTGTTGATCATTCTACTTGCCGCTGATTTTTTTCTGCCGATGCGATTGTTGGGCTCTTTCTTTCATATTACGATGACCGGCATGGCAGCAAGCGAGACGATGTTTCGCCTGTTGGATCTACCGGAATCGACAGACGGCGGACAAGTCTGCGGCACCGGTGACATCAACTTCAGAGATGTCAACTTTTCATACGAGAAGGATCATCAAATCCTTAGCGGTGTGAATATGAATATTGAACAAGGAGATTTTACCGCCATTGTGGGTGAATCCGGTTCCGGCAAGTCCACCGCGGTATCCATCCTGATGGGTAGAGCGAAGGGTTACACCGGTAACATCACGGTGGGAGATGTCGAGCTTTCGACTATTTCTGAACAAAATCGAATGGCTCATATGACCTATGTCGGCCATAACAGTTACCTATTCAAAGGAACAATCCGAGATAACTTATTAATAGCCAATCCGGAGGCGACGGATGCCGAATTGTGGGCGGTATTGGAGCGCGCGAGACTGGCGAAGTTTCTTCGTGGTCAAAATGGGCTGGAGACAGCGGTGACGGAAAAGTGAGAGAACTTCTCCGGAGGTCAGTGCCAACGCCTGGCTCTGGCGAGAGCTTTGCTCCATGACAGCCCCGTTTATATTTTTGATGAGGCCACTTCCAATATTGATGTGGACAGTGAAAACGACATCATGTCGGAAATACGGAATTTGGCGAAGATCAAAACGGTTATCCTGATCTCCCATCGCCTTGCGAATGTGATGTCGGCTGATTCAATCTATGTATTGAAAAAAGGACAAGTGATCGAAAGAGGCAACCATCGCTCTCTTCTGAAAAAGAACGGTGGATATGCCCGGCTGTGGAACGCTCAGCAGCAGCTGGAGCAATATGGAAAGAAGGCGGGATGATGGCTAAAAAAGACGAGATGACCAAACGAAATGGATTTGTCGTCATGGCTCAACTCATCGGTTTGGTGAAGCCATTGGTGGGCTACATGGTCCTGGCGATTGTAATGGGCTTGATCGGCCATCTGTTCGCGGCTTTTATCACGGTAATGGGCGGTGTCGCTCTGTTGGACGCATTGGGTATGACGGTAGGAATATCTCTGAAGGTGGCGTTTGTCTCCCTGATCGCCTTTGCGATACTGCGTGGCGCGTTGCGCTACGCTGAGCAACTTTTTAATCATTATATCGCGTTCAAACTGCTGGCGACGATCCGAGATCGGATTTTTGGCGCCTTGCGCAGACTAACTCCAGCCAAACTGGAGGGCAAGGACAGAGGGGATTTGATATCCGTAATTACCGCGGATATTGAATTGTTGGAAGTATTCTACGCCCACACAATTTCTCCGGTGGCGATCGCCCTGTTCTTTTCTTTGCTGATGAGCGTGTTTCTCGGCGTTTTCCACTGGATTTACGGGATTATCGCTTTGGTCGCTTATATAACAGTGGGTGTGATCGTGCCGTTGCTGCTCAACAAGCTAGGTGGTGAGGACGCGATCCGTTTTCGCAACGCTTCGGGTGAACTTAGTGGTTTTGTGCTGGACAGTATGCGTGGACTGGATGAAACCATTCAGTATCAGGATGGTGACAATCGCTACGGACAAATGAATCAGAAAACAGCTGATCTTTCCAAACTGGAAAAGCGCATGCAGCGAAATGTGGGCCTAAACGGAGCGATCACCAATGGGGTTATTCTTCTGTTTGATTTGACGATGCTGCTGACCGGGGTTTTCCTTTATCAAAGAGGGATCGTCGATTTCGCAGGTTTGCTTCTACCTTTCTTGGCGCTGATGAGTTCGTTTGGTCCCTGTGTCGCCTTAGCCAACCTTGGCAGTACATTACAAAACACTCTGGCGTCTGGCAATCGGGTGCTGGATATTTTGGAGGAGACGCCCCTCGTGGAAGATGTGACTAACCACTCCGAGACACCGTATCGTGGCGCGGAAGCGAAGAATGTCACTTTTTCTTATGGTGAGGAAACGATCCTTCGTGACTTGTCGGTAAAATTGCCGGAAGATAAAATCGTTGGTATTGTGGGCAGAAGCGGCAGTGGCAAGTCAACTTTGCTGAAATTGTTCATGCGTTTCTGGAAGGTTCAACAAGGCGAGGTCACAGTTTCCGGGCGAAATGTGGAAACCATCAACACTGAGAATCTACGGGACATGGAAAGTTTTGTGACTCAGGAGACTCAT
>CAZAPS010000081.1:0-3057 GCA_964487355.1 uncultured Oscillospiraceae bacterium | reverse complement strand
CGTTTGCTTTCTTTGACTGTACCGATCAGTCGTTTGTCAATCATCATCTGTGCTCATCTCCAATTTCATAAAGTTAGTTGCAACTAACTCCTTTCCCAAAAATGAAGCGAAGCCAAGTTAGCCGACGCTTACTTTAACAAGATATTGCAGAATTATAAATTTGTCAATGGAGTAAAACAAGCCCCACAAAATGCCAAATAAGATTTGAATACCGTGACAAAACTCACAGAAAACACTAATTCTCTTGCGGTATAATTAATAAAACAGTTAATAAAACACAATACTATTGAATAACTCGATGAGAGGAGAATGACAATGAAAAAAGTATTCGTATTGGGTGGAACCGGCTTTTTGGGCTATTACACCACGCTGGAACTATTGGCCAGAGGATACGCGGTAAAAAGCATGTCGTTACCACCAATACCGGAAGGGTTGGAAGTGCCCGCGGAAGTGGATTTATCAATGACCAACCTGTTTGAGAAGTCAGACGATGAAATTATCGACATACTGTCCGATTGTCACGCGTTCATGTACGCGGCGGGGGCCGACGAACGAACAGTGCCCGAGACACCGGCACTCAAGTTCTTCTATGAGGCCAACGTCCGACCAACCCAACGCATGGCACGGTTGGCGGCCAAGGCAGGTGTCAAGAAATTTGTGGTCTACGGCTCATATTTTACCGAAGAAATCGCCAGACACCCTGAACTGGATCTTTTAAGCCAAGGATATACAAACACACGCTTCATGCAAGAACAGTTGGCTTTTGCCGAAGGCGAAGGTCTGATGGATGTCACGGCGCTGCGTCTGCCGTATATTTTTGGAACCATGCCGGGAATCACTCCGCTATGGAAGATGTTCACCGATCAAATTGTCGGTCAAAGTGACCATTATGTGCATCGCGGTTCGACATCCGTTGTGACAGCCGGTCAGGTAGCTCAGGCCGCGGTTGGCGCGATGGAAAATGGCAAGCACCGCGAAACATTCGCGATCAACATGTTCACAATGAAATTCGCTGATTTCCATCAACTGATGATCGATCGACTGCGACAAACCGAGACGACCAAGCTCCACGTCGTTCCGTACCACGTTTTAGCGAACTCGTATTTGGAATATGACAAAGCCACCGCCGAATCCGGGCATGAGCATGGTATTCATATCGCAGTATCCCAACGGCTCAACGATCTGGATGTGGTCACTGATCCAAGTGTCACAAAAGACAGACTGGGCATCAAAGAAGAAGATGTTTGGGCGGTGATTACAGAAACCATCGATCGCTGCATCGCGGACAGTGATTACTGATAGTCTATAATGAAATCATGATATCGCGGGTCGCCACTTCTCCGGTCCATCGCCGGTCAAAAGAGGCGACCCGCTTGTCGTTGGGAAAAGCGCGACCAGCGGTTGGGCAAAGCCTAGAGCACCACATAATTGACAAGACTAAAACACCACATATCGGAACTGGAGGGGAACCGACACGTGGCGTTTTATCAAAACCGCTCAGAAAGATACTGAGCAAATCAGGGTATCATGAACATCACTATTCAGGTTTGTGGTTCGACTAACCTGTGGTATCCTTGCATTTTCATACCAACTAGTTTGACCCACCCGCCAGTGTGTACGTTATGATCGTTTCACCGCCTTCCACAAAATGAAAATCAATCTGGATTCGTTCACTGGTTTCGGGAACCGATTTGCTGATTTGATAAGTTTGCGCGGTTCCATCGCTTGCCGCCTGCTGTGTGACCAGGTAATCTTCTTCGTTCACCAGTTCAGCGATATAGTTATTGACGTCGCCAATTGTTAGAGCACCCTTTCGATAGACAAGCTGGGTCTTCGCTCCACTGTCTTCTTTGGAGTGCTGTTGTTTCTTGATTTTTTTCTCTCCAACGACCGAATATAGGCTGGTAACCTGTTCATTCCCAACTTCAATCGTCGCTGTGTTCTTTACTTTGCAACCAACCGCCGCAACGCCAACCACGATGATCAGCGCCAGCAATGCGATCAATTTTCTACGATTCGTTGTATTTTTGTTTCTCATTTTATCTCTCTCTTTGTTTTCATTATTTTTTTAATGTGATGTATTGATTCAAGCTAATTTTGTTCGTCAAAATCATTTTCCGGCAAGTCATCGGAAACATCATCCTTCTTTCGTCGTTTTATCAATAGACTGACTGCTGTTACGAAAGCCAAAGCAATGGCAACAGCGATAATTGGTGATAACAATTGCTCACCAGTTCGTGGTATTTCTTTTGTTGCGGATCTTGATGCCTTCAAGGCGGACGTTGTCGTCTTCGTGTCCGGTGATTTTCCTGCCGTTGACGTAGTTGGCCGTTCTGTTGAAGTTGTGTCTTTCGGATCTGTCTCTTGTGGTTTTGTTGTATCATCCGATTCAGGTGTGAACTCCTTTATCATAATTTCAAATGTGCTTATTTTCTCAACCCCGTCTTCTTCATATGTGACGGTGATGGTCTTTGTTCCTGCGGTACTCATGTCAGGAATGGACAAGTTGTAATCACCTGCGCTCAACACTTTGTCGGCACCGCCATTGGTGTAGTGAGCGATCACTTCAAGTCCTGTCGGATCAAAGCTGTCGCCTACTGTGTATGTCTTCTTGGTCGGAGCGGTCGTCACTTCGATGCTGTCGAGGACAACAGGCTTATCTTTCACAGTGATATCAAATGTGTCTGTTTTCTCCACACCATCTTCTTCGTATGTAACGGTGATGGTTTTTGTTCCCGCTGTACTCATGTCAGGGGTGGACAAGCTGTAGTCACCTGCGTTCAATATTTTATCAGCACCACCATTGGTGTAATGAGCGGTCACTTCAAGTCCTGTTGGATCAAAACTGTCGCCCACTGTGTATATCTTCTTGGTCGGAGCTGTCGTCACTTCGATGCTGTCGAGGGCAACAGGTTTCTCTTTCACCGTGATCTCAAACGTATCTGTTTTCTCAACCCCGTCTTCTTCATATGTGACAGTGATAGTTTTTGTTCCTGCGGTACTCATATCAGGAATGGACAAGCTGTAGTCACCTGCGCTCAACACTTTGTCGGCACC
>CAZAPS010000080.1:0-3114 GCA_964487355.1 uncultured Oscillospiraceae bacterium | reverse complement strand
CAACCTGACCGTGCACTTTCTGCTTCAAACGTGCACTTCACTTTGCTATTAACCTTTTCTAACAATCAAAGGTAATAAATTCCCCAAATTACATAAACCCGTCATAGCTTGCGGATTATTTTCTTCTTTTTTTCATCATAAGGCCTGTAACGCACAGCCAAATCCATTTTCGTGGCTTTATTCACAATGCTCTTGTAGTGAGAGAAAGTCTCAAAACCGGCTTTGCCATGATATCGCCCCATGCCGCTTTCGCCGACGCCGCCAAATGGCAAATAGGGCGAGGAGACATGGAGCAAACAATCGTTGACGCACCCACCGCCAAACGATACCGTTTTCTCAATTCGCCGCCAAGCTGTTTTGTTGGAAGAGAAAAAATACAGCGCCAGCGGTTTGGGTCTGCGTCGTATCTCATCAATGACATCATCAAGCCGCTCATACTCGATAATCGGCAATAATGGGCCGAAGATTTCCTCCCGCATGATCGGCGCGGAAAGCGATACATTGTCCAGGACCGTCGGCTCGATCGACAAGCGCCCTCGGTCAACCGCTCCGCCAATGATGACACTTTCGCCCTGCATCAAACCACACAGTCGCTCAAAGTGTTTTTGATTGACAATGCGTGGATAGTCGATAACCACTCCACTGACATCCTTGGGATAGCAGTGGGTAATATGGTGTCGCAGCTTCTCGATTAGCTGCTGTTTTTTAGTTTTATGTACCATCACATAATCGGGAGCGACGCAGGTCTGTCCGGCATTCATGTATTTTCCAAACACCAAACGCTTCGCGGCAAGGTCAATATCGGCCGTCTCATCGACAATGGCCGGACTTTTACCGCCCAGTTCCAATGTCACAGGGCAGAGGTGTTTAGATGCCGCCTCCATAACGATCCGCCCCACCGCCACACTGCCGGTGAAGAAAATATAGTCAAATCTTTGCGCCAACAGCTCGGTGTTTTCCTTGCGGCTACCCGACACCACAGCGCAATGCTGAGGAGCAAAGCAACGCTTGATCAGTTTCTCGACAGCGTTCGCGACAGCCGGGGCGTAGGCCGAGGGTTTGATAACGGCGCAGTTTCCCGCCGCGATCGCGCCCACCAGAGGTGAAATGCTCAGCATAAAAGGATAGTTCCACGGCGACATGATCAGCGCCACACCAAACGGCTCGGAGACATCGTAGCATTTCGCTGGGAATAGAATAAGAGGTGTTTTGACCCGCGACTTTCTCATCCATTTAGTAAGGTTTTTAATCGCGTGTTTAATTTCACTTTGCACCGTGCCAATTTCAGTCATAAATCCTTCGATCTCAGATTTATTCAAGTCGGCGGTCAAAGCAGCGATGATCTCAGGCTCCATCTCAACGATGGCGTCCGCCAGTTTTTGTAGAGCCGCAAGGCGAAATGAATGATCCAGCGTCGTGCCTTTCATAAAATACTCTCGTTGCGCGTTAACAAGCGCTGATATATCCATAGATCGGGTCCTCCTAGCGGTGGTGTGTTCTCCTCAATCCCTTTTTATATTGTCTGATGCCCAAAACAATATACGGATTAAGATTAGAATGTCGAAATAAAACATTGCCTTTGATCAAATTATCCCCATACAAAGCGATATCCCTTTTTCTTTTTTTCGCTGAAAGCTCAATATCATAACCCTTTGCTTCTTTTAGATTGTGTGGAATGTTTTCTCCTCCGGTGGCGTAAATTTTGGTTTGACCATTCATAGTAAATTTAAGCCACTTCATCAATCGGCCCATAATTCCGGGCATGTATTCAAGTTTTCCCACACTGTTTATATAGATCACCGGAACGCCAAAAGCATCTGAATATAAGTCACAAAAATAATCGTTGCCGGCAATCTCTTCAGCTTCTTTCCCAGGGTCGGCCGGGCTACCGTGGGGGAACACAATCAGTGAGATTTGCTCATCTTTAATATTTTCATAAAAATGTCTGCGTCTTGAGTCGTAGCAAATGGCGACCGCGACATTTCCAAATGGTGTTTGAATGATATTGCCAAACCAACCTCTTCTAAACACCGCGGCTTCCGCCTCACTTTTTGTAACAACACCATATACACGTTCGCCGTCAGCGATCAGATAGCGGTTATAGTAATCTCCATTTTCGTAATCGAGATATCCCACGCCGATATATGTGTTATATTTCGCCGCCATCTTCTTTGCCCAATCTGAGGTGTCTTCGCCACGACAGTCCGCATATTTCCAGACATTTTGGTTTGGCATGTAGCTGCATATGGCCAATTCCGGCAGCAAAACCAAGTCAGGAGAAGGCAGTTCGGAAATCAACAATTCTATGTATTGTTTTCTTTGATCCGGACCTTTGATGTCATTATTCAATTCCAGGGCAAAAATTCTCAAACGCTCATCTCCCAGTCATATAGTTACGGAAAATAGTCTGCTTTATCATTTCAATTCTATTATTCTCAACTATGTTGGACAACCTACACCAAACCCCGGTCGTGTTGATAGAAGATCATTCACAAATGAATCATTCAGCAAGCATGGTTACAAAAATGTGCCTACTTGTATGTCCAAACTCGATTAGTAGACTATTTTTATGACCAACCGCTATGACAATTCTATTTAGGAGTGAAGGTTAAAATGAGCATTAAAATTGATTTGACCGGCAAAACAGCAGCGATCATCGGAGCGGGAAGAGGCATCGGCAAAGTCGCCGCCATTACATTGGCAAAAGCAGGTGCGAACGTATGGATTGGAAGCAGAAGTGAAAACCAGTCAAAGGAAGTTGTACAGCAGATAAATGATATGGGCTTTAACGCAGGCTATTCTGTGATCGATGTGTCGAGCTTCGATGATGTTCAAAGATTCCTGGACGAAGCCGAAAACTTTAGCGGCGGAAACGTGGATATAGTGGTTAATAACGCGGGAATATTGGAAACGGCACCATTCCTAGAGACAAGTGTGGAACAAATCAAGACCTTGTTTGGTGTCAATATAATTGGAGCCAGCAATGTGTTGCAGTGCGCGATCAAAAAAATGATGCCCAATAAATCAGGTAAAATCATCCTGACAACATCCTTCGCCGAGAGTATAAATAACTTTGTGTAAGTCATCAGCTGGTAAAATAGAAACTAGTTGGAG
>CAZAPS010000079.1:0-3146 GCA_964487355.1 uncultured Oscillospiraceae bacterium | reverse complement strand
GTCGCGGCGTTGTTTAAAGTTTACGACTATTTTGTGATGCCTGTAGTGGACAGCGAAAACAGACTGGTCGGCATCATCACCGTTGACGACATCATCGATGTCATCGAGCAGGAAAACACCGAGGACTTCCAAAAAATGGCAGCCATGAGCCCGTCGGAAGAGGCGTATTTGCAGACCAACGCGTTCACATTGGCCAAGCACCGCATACCCTGGCTGCTCGTGTTGATGATATCGGCGACCTTCACCGGCGCGATTATAAAACGTTATGAAGTCGCGTTACAGTCAGTTGTCATTTTAGCGGCCTTTATTCCGATGATCATGGACACAGGCGGAAACGCGGGATCACAGTCTTCAACACTGGTGATCCGCGGTCTGGCGTTGGATCAGATCGAGCTCAAGGACGCCTTAAGAGTTTTTTGGAAAGAGGTTCAGGTTGGAACGATTTCCGGATTACTCTTGGCCATTGTGAATTTTCTGCGCCTGGCCTTATTTGAAAGCAACGGATTTCGTGTCTCCATCACAGTCAGCGTGACCTTGTTTTTCACAGTCGTGTTGGCGAAGATTGTCGGAGGAGTCCTGCCGTTGGTGGCAAAAAGGCTGCGGCTGGATCCGGCGATCATGGCAGGTCCACTGATCACAACCATCGTGGATGCCGTCGCGCTTATGCTCTACTTCGGTACCGCTACCTATGCTCTGGGCATCTGACAAAGTGTCTGACACCCGCCGGGAAGACAGTCCAAACCGGTTTAGTCGCTCGACCCGACTGACCACTTAGGACTGTAGAGCCGCGAACGTTTTCTCTCCTTTGGTTTTAAGATAGATGAACAGCCCCGCGGAAATTGCCAGCAGCGCCGCGCCACACAAGGCGATATATAATCTGACATCAATTTTTGGAGCCAACGCGAAACCATAGAGAATGCCGGCTCCCATCACGATGGTCATGCCACCAAACATTGACAAGAAGGTGCTGAGGCT
Source organism: uncultured Oscillospiraceae bacterium (assembly GCA_964487355.1). Taxonomy (GTDB): domain Bacteria; phylum Bacillota; class Clostridia; order Saccharofermentanales; family Fastidiosipilaceae; genus JAXGYX01. The sequence continues at coordinate 2,171 of CAZAPS010000079.1, read as the reverse complement.
TTGCTTGATCGGCACCGTCTCATTGATCCAGTCAAACTTCGGGAAACGCAAATTGACCGCCACGCCAAACAGTGCTTGGAAAACAGTCATCGCCGTAGGAGCGGCCCAAAGCAAGATCACCATCGCCCAGTCGTAATCCATATTTAGGCTAAACACAAGTGAGGCGAACAGCGTCGGTGGAAGACAAATGAGCAAATGAGCGAGAGCCTTGGCGACAAGGACATCTGCGCCGCGAACCGGACTCGACTGAAGGATCCACAGTCTCTTGCCCTCAAGTGAGATCGAAGGAGCTGAAACCAAATTGGTGCCGGCCATAAGGCAGAGCAGCGCGATCAGCAACGGTCCACTTTCTCTAGGTAAGACCCCCAGCCCCCGCAAGAACAGCTGCGACAACATATCCTGATTGAACAGCGTGGCGATCGGCAAAATCAACGAGACGATCGCGCCCAGTGACGCATTCAGAATATAAATCGGCTTACTTATGAAGTACCTGATTTCCTTGACAATCAGCGCCCGCCTTTGTCCACCCAATTTAAGCGGTCGCTCCCTGTAGGTGGCTTTGCGTTCACCGGGTTTCAGCGTCACAATACGCAAAAAATTCACCGACAACACAAGATAACAAATCCCAAAGGACACGACCGACAGAGCGATGAAGCCCAACAAGCTCAAAAAGTGACCTTCAGCGATCGCCCGTCCCATCAGATAGGCCGGCAGGAACACCTTGCGCACCGCCTCACCAACTTGCGCGCCGTGGTAAATCAAATATTCAATATACCGGTTCATACGCATGACAATCATCATGTAGGCGAACATCATCGCGAGACTGACCAGAGTGATGATCAACGATTTTCTGTGCACACGCGCAGAAAGCAAGGCAAGCAGCCAACCCAGAAAGCTTGCCAACGCCAGTGTGATCAGTGGCAAAAAGAGAAAAGCCAGAATAAAAAACAAAATGCCTGTCAAAGTCGCAGGTGTGCGTGTCCAGTAGACGACGGCAACCGGGAGCGCGATAAACGCCTCAAAAAAATATTCCATCACCAGCAGCGTCAACAGACGAGAGATCAAGATCAGCCTCGGGGGCACCGGCATGGCCAATAAAAGTTCATTATCGGTGGCCTCATAAAGCTGAGACTGCGTCATGAAGATGCTGGATAGAAAGGTAATTCCAAAAGTCAGCACAGCCGCCAGCGCAAAGTACAGCCAATCCAATCCGGCCGCGCTCAACGGGGGCAGAATAACGCCAAACATCGAGCCAACGAAAAACAGCAGCATAAATACAATATAGACGGTAAACAGCCCGATCAAAATCTTGATCAACGGACCCCGCTTCTGTTTAACGCGCCGGGAACGAAACATTGAGCTGAACATTGATGTGAAGCGTGACTTGACTAGCGCCTTAAGCATGATCATTCTCCAATTCCAAGAAGACTTCTTCCAGCGATTCTTGTCCGACGACCTCTCGCAAATCCCCTTCTATCACCAACTTGCCGTCGCGAATGATCGCGACCCGATCACAAAGCTTCTCCGCGACCTCCAGCACATGGGTCGAAAAAAACACAGCGCCACCTCGGTCGCAGATTCCGCGCATGATTCGTTTGAGTATGAACGAAGCTTTCGGATCCAAGCCGGTAAACGGTTCGTCCATCATAATAAGATCCGGCGAATGGATCAGCGCGGAGATCACCGCTAGTTTTTGTTTCATACCATGTGAATAGGCGGAAATCAGTTGTCCCAGATCATCGGTCAGCTCAAACAGATCGGCGTATTTATGGATGAGCTGTTCGCGATCCGCCTTCGAAACGCCATAGATATCCGCGATGAATGTCAGATACTGAATACCGGTATAAAACTCATATAGATCAGGATTGTCCGGGATATACGCCATTTTCTGCTTCGCTTCCAGAGGGTTGTCTTTAATGGATACGCCATCCACATGGATCTCTCCCGAATCAAAGCTCAAAATTCCCGCACAGGCTTTGATGGTCGTTGTTTTACCGGCGCCGTTGTGTCCGATGAAGCCATAGATCGTCCCTTTATCGATGTGGATGGACAGATCATCCACCGCAAGTTTGTCGCCATAGCTCTTTGACAGATGGTCAATCTTCAACATATTGTCGCCCTTTCTTTGATTCGCCGCTTCTTTAGATATGTTGGCGCCTCGTTAGCATTAT
>CAZAPS010000078.1:0-3402 GCA_964487355.1 uncultured Oscillospiraceae bacterium | reverse complement strand
TGGCCGTTGATCATTTCCTCAATATAGCCGTTGACATCGCCCAGCGCCTGTTGTTGCTTGATGAAGAAGGAACCGCTTCGACCGACCAAGGTCTTGACGACTTTTAATAAAATGACAGCGAACACCGCGACAAACGCCGCCAGTCCCACACTTAAATACAGCATGGCGATAAATGAGGCCACCATCGTGACCACGGAGGAAAGCATCTGCGGCAAACTTTGGGAGATGGCCTGGCGCAATGTGTCGGTGTCATTGGTGTAGCGACTCATGACATCGCCGTGTGAATGGGTGTCAAAATAGCGGATCGGCAGCGTCTGCATATGGGAGAACATTCTATCGCGAATTTTCTTAAGTGTGCCCTGCGCGATGACGACCATGGTCCGGTTGTAAAACAAAGTGGCGAGCACGCCGACAAGATAGACCGCGCCCATGACCGAGATCAGCCTGACCAGCTCGGTCAGCACAGGATTCGACCGGCCGACCAGCGGCAAGATGCAGCGATCAATGAGTATTTGCAAAAATAAAGAGGTCGAGGCGCTCACCGCCGCGCTCAATAAAATAGAGACGACGACCAACACCAGTCGCACCTTATATTCGGCCATGTAGGAGAAGAGGCGTTTGATCGTGCCGGGTTTAAAGTGCTGCGTCGAAGGTCGGCTGTTCATCCTAGAGCCTTTTCTCGTGGACAGCTTACTCACTGAGAACACCCCCTTTGTTTTGAGACTCATAGACCTCTTTGTAAATGTCACAGGTCTCAATCAGCTCGTCGTGCGCGCCAACCGCGTAGACCGCTCCTTCGTGGAGCACGATGATTTGATCGGCGTCCTGAACCGATGAGACACGCTGCGCGATGATGATCTTCGTCGTATCCGGCAGATCTTCTCTGAAAGCCTGGCGGATCAATTGATCGGTCTTGGTGTCCACCGCGCTGGTGGAGTCGTCCAGAATCAGAATTTTGGGTTTTTTGAGCAAGGCGCGCGCGATGCACAGCCGCTGCTTTTGTCCGCCGGAGACATTGGTGCCTCCCTGTTCAATATAGGTATCGTACTGTTCCGGAAATTCTCGAATGAAACCATCGGCCTGGGCCAGTTTGGCGGCGTGAACCATTTCCTCGTTCGTGGCGTTTTCATCGCCCCAGCGGAGATTGTCTTTGATCGTGCCGGAAAACAGCACGTTGTTTTGCAGCACCATCGCCACCTGGTTGCGCAGCGACTCGATATCGTATTCTCGCACGTCCACGCCGCCGACCCGCACCGTGCCACTCACGGTGTCATAGAGCCGTGGAATCAGCTGAACAAGGCTGGACTTCGAGGATCCGGTTCCACCGAGGATGCCGACCATTTGACCCGATTCGATGGACAGGTTGACGCCGTCGAGAACCGGTTTGTCAGCTTTCTTTGAATAAGAAAATGAAACATTTTCAAAGCTGATTGAGCCATCGGCCACGTTGAACAGCGGATCTTCTCTATTTTTAAGATCGCTTTCCTCATTTATGATTTCCACGATCCGTTCCGCCGAGGCGCGCGCCATGATGACCATGACAAAGACCATGGAAAGCATCATGAGGCTCATCAAAATCTGCATCGTGTAGGTAATCAGACTGGTTAGCTCCCCTGTCGACAATCCGGCGACAGGATCGTTATTAAAGGCGATGATCTGCTTGGCGCCAAACCAGGCCAGCAGTAGGATGCAAAAATTTAGACAAAACTGCATCAGTGGCATATTAAACGCCAATCTTTTCTCTGCCGTGGAAAAGTCTTCAAAGATGGATTGGGAAATGGTTTGAAACTTTTCTTCTTCATGATCCTCACGAGTGTAGGATTTCACAACTCGGATACCGTGCAGATTCTCGCCCACGACATTGTTCAGCTTGTCATAGGTTTTGAACACACGTTTGAAGACCGGATGAACGCGCAACATGATCAGCAACAGCCCAAAACCAAGCAGCGGGATGGCTGCCAGGAAGATCAGCGACAGACTCGCGTCGATGCGGAAGCAAAAAATCAGCGCGAAAATCATCATCAGCGGCGCGCGCACACCGAGGCGAATCAACATCTGAAAGGCGTTTTGCACATTGGTGACATCGGTGGTGAGCCGGGTGACTATGCTCGCGGTGGAGAATTTGTCAATGTTGGAGAAGGAGAAGTTTTGCACGTTATAGAACATATCGCGGCGCAAATTGCGTGCGAAACCGGTGGAGGCGATCGCCGCGTTGCGCCCCGAGAGCGCGCCGACGGCAAGTGAAAGCATCGCTGCCGCGACCATCACAACTCCCATTCTAAGAACATAGGGCATGTTGCTTTGGCTGATACCGTAATCGATCATAAAAGCCATTAATGTGGGGATGATGATTTCGAGCAATGATTCCAAGGTGACAAACACCGATGTGAGGATCGAAGGCTTTTTGTATTGTCGTACACTGCCGACAAGCGTCTTTAGCATTCGTGTTATTCCTTTCTGTATATATAAGTAAAAATGTCGGTGGGAAAAAGTTGTCCTCTGATCTTGAAGGATCGCCTCACAAGGCGCGCCTGCCCCGCCAACACAGGTTCAGCTAAGATTGGCTTTCATTTTTTGGATGGAATTGTAAAAGGAATCCAGATCCTCCGCCGTCAGCCCTTTTGTCAGGATCGTTTCAAATTCTCTGGCGTTTGCGGTCATCTGCTTGCTGATATTCCGCGCCATCTTTGTCAATGTCAGTTTCTTGAGCCTGGCGTCGTGCGGCACGCGATGTCGCTCGATCAAACCCTTTTTCTCCATCAGAATGAGGACCTTTGAGGCAGTCGAGCGGGTAATCGAAAACTGCTCCTCCAGATCTTTTTGATAGATTTCCTTGTCCGGATTCGCGGCAAGAAAGCCGATGATCCAAGCGTTCGTGGCGGTGATGCCATCGTATTGTTTCCCTTCAAACGCGTTTTCGATGTTGCGCATGATGAGATTGTTGAGGGACCGAATCTCAAATCCGATCAGTCTACGATCTACCATTCTTGTTCCTCCTTCGCGTAAAATAATGTAGCATGTAGGATTGTCCGACATGCTACATTGTGCTTTTGAAAATTTTATTTGTCAATTGGAATAATGAGAAAAATATGATGTGTGGGGAATGAAAGTATTAGAGGATATGCCATCATATCTAAAAACGAACAAAATTTAGTATGATATGAAATAGGTTGTCATAAACGACATTTGTGCCGGAGGGATAATGGTTGCTTGGTCGGATATGTGAATGTAACTCTGTTGCAGGAGAAAGATGAGGACAACGATGCGGGGTAAAATTAAAACAAATCGTATATATAAAGGCAAGAGTCTACTCGATTGTATCGAAGATTATGTGGTCATAGATTTGGAAAACACTGGTTTGGATTCTTCTTATGATTCAATCATTGAATTCGCAGATGTGAA
>CAZAPS010000077.1:0-3619 GCA_964487355.1 uncultured Oscillospiraceae bacterium | reverse complement strand
TGTGATTCTTCTCAAAAAGACTTAACTATTTGTCCAATTTAGCTTGACCACTCCAAGGCCTAGGAAATGGCATAGTCTAGCTTTTTGTCCGCACCCCCCACTTTCACAGCGTCTATTTTCGTCCTTTTCAACCTGACTGTGCACTTTCAGCTTCAAACGTGCACTTCACTTTGCTATTAACCGATCCGGCGCTCAGGCGAATCCATCAGTTTCGTAAACCACCGTGGCGATCAGGCTTGCTCATGAGGTTTGCGCTCAAATTAGTCATTTGATAGACTAAATAAGTTATTTATACTACATTGATACCTATGCTTTAATGCCCGCGTATGTTTATAATGATACCGTGTTTTTTCTTCACAGCGCAGAAAAGACCAATGAACATTCGTGCGCATAGTGAATGGCGCAACCATTGATTTTCTTGAATGAAAAATTCATTGCAAAAAGGAGACAAAAATGAAAAAGAAATTGGGTCGTGTACTGGCCACATTGATGGCCTCCGCATTGATGCTCGGCTCGCTTGCCTCTTGTGGCGGCGGCAAGACACCGGAGACCACCGTTGATCCGGCCGTGGAGACCACTACCACCGCGGCGGACGAGGAAACATCGGCCGATGACCAGACCAACAACGAGGCGAAGAGTGATGAGGTTTTGAAAATCGGCGTCATTCAGTTCATCGAGCATGGTTCTCTCAACCAGGCATATGATGGATTTGTCAAGCGTCTCAACGATCGCGGTTATGTCGAAGGTGAAAACCTTAAGATCGATCTGCAAAATGGCCAGGGTGAACAGGCAAACTGTCAGACCATAGCCGGTCAATTCGCGGTATCTGATTACGATTTGATTTTGGCGATCGCGACTCCGGCCGCTCAGGCCGCGGCCAATGTGATCAAAGACAAACCGATTTTGGTCACAGCCGTCACCGACCTTGAGACCGCTCAACTGGTTGACTCCAATGACGCGCCCGGCGGCAATGTTTCGGGAACATCCGACATGACACCGATCAAAGATCAGATTGAATTGATCACCGAACTGTTCCCCGAGACGAAAACAATCGGCACAGTCTACTCATCCAGCGAAGCCAATTCCGAGCTGCAGATTAAAATGGCGAAAGAAACCTGCGATGAGCTGGGCCTTGAGCTGCTCGAAAGCACCATCTCTTCGACCAACGAGATTCAACAGGTTACCGAGTCGATCATTCACGATGTGGACGCGATCTATCTGGCTTCAGACAACCTGATCGCCAGCGCCATGCCGACCATCGCGAAAGTGGCGATGGACAACGATATACCCATCATTCCGGCGGTTGAGGCGATGTGCGCCGACGGTGGTCTGGCCTCCGTCTCGATCAACTACTTCAATCTCGGCGAGCAAACCGCGGACATGGCGTTGCGCGTCTTCGAGGATGGAGAGGATGTCAGCACCATGCCGGTGGAATTCATCACCAATCCTGAACTCGTGTTCAACCAAGATTATGCGGACCAAATCGGTTATACTTTCCCTGAGGAGTTTCTGGGAAAAGCCCGTGAAGCGGTCAACCCGGAAGAGTAACCTCACCGAAAGGAATAATTTCTTAAATGTCCTTTGATCAAATTCTAAGCTTAGTCATCAGTGCCATCTCCCAGGGTGTGATCTGGTCTTTGATGTCACTGGGCGTCTATATCACCTATCGCCTGCTCGCGTTTGCCGATTTAACGGTAGACGCGAGTTTCACGACCGGTGGGGCGATCAGCGCGATTATGATCGTGAACGGCTGGCATCCTCTGCTCGCCTTGCTGTTCGCGGCGATTGGTGGCATGGCGGCCGGATTCATCACCGGTTTTTTAAACACCCGCATGGGCATATCTCCATTGCTCAGCAGTATTTTGACACAGATTGGGCTGTATTCGATCAATCTTAAAATTATGGGCAAACCCAATGTCCCCTTGCTGCGGGTCAACACGTTGTTTACCGGCTTTAACGAGTGGACCGGACTCAAAGACCCTTATTCGTCTTTGGCCCTGGGTCTGATTTTCGCCATCGTGATCGTCATCCTGCTTTACTGGTTTTTCGGCACCGAGATCGGTTGCGCCGTCCGCGCCACCGGAAACAATCCCTCCATGTGCAGGGCGTTGGGTGTCAACACAAAGAACACGATCATGCTGGCACTGATTCTCGCCAACGGTCTGGTCGCGCTTTCCGGTGGTCTGCTGGCTCAAAATCAAGGGTTCGCTGACATCGGAATGGGCACCGGAGCAATCGTCATTGGTTTGGCGACCATCATTATCGGTGAAGTTCTTTTCTTTAAGAAAAACTTCATCCTGCGCCTGTTCGGCGCTGTGTTTGGCTCGATCGTCTATCGCATCGTCATCGCGATTGTGTTGCGGATGGATGTACAGAGCTCGGATCTCAAGCTGTATACCGCGATCATCGTCGCGCTTGCGCTGTGGATCCCCAACGCGCTTGACGCCTACCGTCAAAAACGCTCTCGCAAACAGACCAACCGCTTGATCTTCAACAATCCCTGCGTCGACTCGCGAAACGAGTCCGGCGCGTTCGGGACAGAAAATACGGACGGAGGTGGACACAATGCTTGAAATCTCCCACCTGCACAAAGTGTTTCATCCCGGCACGCCCAATCAGACTGCGGCGCTCGATGATGTCGACCTAAGAGTTGAACAAGGTGAATTCGTCACCGTGATCGGCGGCAACGGAGCGGGCAAATCCACGCTGATGAATTGTATCGCCGGCGTCTTCCCGGCCGACGCGGGCAAGATCTTAATCGATGACAAAGATGTCACCAACAAACCGGAACATAATCGCGCGGCCTGCCTGGGCAGAGTCTTTCAGGATCCGATGATGGGTACCGCGGGGGACATGACCATCGCCGAGAACATGGCGATCGCGGCGCGTCGCGGCAAAAGACGTTGTCTGGCATGGGGCAACACCAAGCGCGAGATGGCGGTCTATCGGGAGAAAATCGCCGCTCTTCAGCTCGGACTGGAAAATCGTATGAGCACTCAGGTTTGTCTGCTGTCAGGTGGGCAGCGTCAGGCGCTGACCTTGCTGATGGCGACCCTGCACCAGCCCAAACTATTGTTGCTGGACGAACACACGGCGGCACTCGATCCGCGCACCGCCGACAAGGTTTTGGCGGTCACCAAGAGACTGGTCACTTCGGAACAATTGACCACTTTGATGATTACCCACAATATGCGGCAGGCGATTGGTTTTGGTGATCGTCTGATTATGATGAATCAGGGAAGAATCATTCTTGATATCCGTGGCGAGGAGAAAAAGAAACTGAGCGTCGAGGATCTGCTTGAGAAATTCGCGGCCGCGTCGGGCGAGTCGATGGACAACGACCGGATGCTGCTAAATTAAAAGATCGATACAAGTTGAGCGAAGATTGGTTCCGTCCACAGAGGATGGAACCTTTTTCTTTGACATTTTGGTTGGCGAAAGTTGGATACGGCCGGTAGCCGGTGAATCTGTTAAACTATGCTAAATATTATGAGTACTGAGTCAAGATTCATTCTTGTCGGGCGATAGTGGAGGATATAACGTGCAATCTGATCTCCCCAACATTGTGTTAATCGGTTTCATGGGCGCCGGCAAGAGCCGGATCGCCGGGTATCTGGCG
>CAZAPS010000076.1:0-3732 GCA_964487355.1 uncultured Oscillospiraceae bacterium | reverse complement strand
CATCTCCGACCGAATCCACCAATGAATACCTTGGGTCACCATCCCCCACACTCTCCAGGTACCCAAAGTACAAGTCTCCTTCGCCGATCGCAAGATCCTCATAGATCAGCACATCTGTCTTCTCGCCGGTCTCCAGATCCACCTCGATCAACTCAAATGTCATACTGCCGTTTTGTGTGCCTCGTATCGTCACCTTGTACTCCTCCTCGCCCGGCAACAAGATAACCTTCTCATTTTCTCCGTCGGATTTTTCCAATACATAGCCACTCACCTCTTGACCGGGGATGTCGACGAACGAGTCATCGACTACCTTGGCGACCAGGCGGCCCTCACTGTCGTGAATTTCAATGTCGACCGGACAGGCAAGCGACAGACGTCTGTATGGAACGTCAAGGAATCTCTCTTGGCCTTCGATCGCCAACATCCAGGATAGACACCATTCCGGATAGTGAGCGTTCTCCGCTCGAAAAAACAGTTCCAGACTATATTGAATCAGTTCATATGGGAATAAATAGGTATCAAGCTCAAAAAATGATGAGATATCCTCCAAGTAAAGCAATTCATAAAGATCGCTCAAGATTTTTGACAGAGATTGAGGTGAAGAATCGTCACTCGGCCTATCCGAACTTTCTTGCGCCATCTCACCGTGATCTTTGTGTATCAGGTAGCCGACGGTTTCAAAAATCCGGTTCAGGCGATCGACCTGCGCCTCGATCTGAGGAATTTCGGCGGTATTGTTTTCGGTCATATCGTTAAAATGGGCCAGCATGAGCGCCTCTGTATCCGCGTAAAAGTCGCCCGAAGTCGTCTCCTTGCTCGGCAGTGCCAGCACCGTGCCATATTTTTTGAACCCCCAACGGCCGCCCGAAGGTAATTTGCTCACCGGATCGATGGGGTTGATCACGTTAAAAACTTGGGCATACTTGGGATCGTCGGCCGATTGGCTGCGCGTGCTGTTGGCTGATCCAAAGGTGTAGGCATAGATGTCTTTTGGACTAACCTCAATGTCCCTGCCAATATTGTCCAGCGCTCCATCGATCAGGTCGACGGCCGCCAGGTTCACGACGGCAGCGCCACGGCTGTATCCGGTAATCCAGATCTTCAGCTTGCCTTCAAGGTCATGTGCTTCGATATACGATTCGAGCTTGTCGATAACGAGATCGGCCGACTTTTGGAATCCGTCGTGATCGACGCTGTCTTCTGACATAATGAAATTTCCGACCCATTCTCTTTCGTAACCACAGCCACGAAGCACGACGGCGATCAGCGTGGTGTCATCCCAACCGGGCTTGGACGCGAAGGCGACTCCGACACCGCTCATCGATGGTTTTCCATCATAGGAGCTGATGTCGATGGTCCGCTCATCAAATTCAGCATCCAGCAGCAATTGTTTGATGTTTCTGCCGGCGATCTCCGCGGAATATTTGTTGGATTCTTCTCCTGACTCCGGCATCGTGTTGAATCCCGCCATCGAAGCCGCCAGCGAAAAAATGGCCAGCTCGTGATCGTATCTGTCGGCGGGACGATTGAAATAGGCATCGTCGTAATGGATCCCTTTGGCTTCGATCATATTATTCTTTTTCATAATTTGTGAATTGTAAGTGAAACTGATTTCCTTGCGTGTGGCAGTTGGCGAATGGTCGGCAAGGATGGCCGGTTCGTCATTTTGCAAAACCACCTCCGACCGCGCAGCTGTGAACAAAGGCGCGAACAGCGCGCCCAAAATCAACAAGTACAGCGTTGGCCAAAATAGTAGTCGTCTCATGCTCCCCTCCTGATGTCTGAGTCATAAATTGTCAGAAGGCAGATTAAAATTAGTACATTTATTATACCATTCAGTTTTTTCGTGATTTTGACCTATGACTTCCACCCTATTTTGATGATTGATCAAACAGTCATCTTTACAAGGGTTCGCGGCTCAATGACAGCCGTCCAAGCTCACACTCGCTTTTTGAATCACTTGAACATCTTGTATAATAGACAGAAGAACATCTTTGAAACGATAGGAGGAGAAAGATCATGCCGGTTTTGACCATCACTCATCAGCGTGGCGCGCTGGGAGAAGAAATCGCCCGCCGTCTGTCCACCAAATTTGGCATTCCGATTTTTGACCGAAACGAGGCGATGAAACGATTCCTATCCGATGTGGCTACCCCTCACGACATCCATATGTTAAGTGAAAGTCCCAAATATTTTTTACGGCCGAGCAGCGCCGGTCCGAGCTTTCGAGATCTGTTGGCTACCCGCCTGGCGGAGTACGCCGACGAGGAGAACGCCGTCATGCTCGGTTTTTCCGCCCATCTGTTGTTGCGCAACCATCCGCACGCGATTCATTTTAACATCACCGCCCCGGTCAGCGTCCGCGAACAGCGCTTTCAACGTGAACGGGGCCAGAGCATCGAGGATGTGCGTGAGAAGTTGACTCGTTCGGACAATAAGTCCAGACGTTACGCCATCGTGCTATATGGCGAGGAACAGCAAGATCCCTTCCTCTATCACCTGACGGTCAACACGGCGAAGGTCTCGGTCGACGCGGCGGTCAACATGGCCGCGGGCGTCTATACCGATCATATGGCGCGCTCGTTTTTGTTCAATTCCACGGAAGAGGACAAGCGGGTGCGACATCGCAAGGAAGTGACCACGATCATGAAGGATCCGTCGGAAATCCCCTTCGCTCAGGTGCTCGACATGTATCATATCCGCTGGATCTACGAGCCCAAGACCTTTCCACTCGAATGGGATGAGTATGGCCATGTGACGTCGGGATTCTCACCGGATTTTTATCTGCCGGATTACGATCTTTATCTCGAGCTCACCGTCATGAATCAGCGCTACGCCTCGGTCAAAAACAAAAAAGCCCGCCGGTTGCATGAACTGTATCCCGGGACCAGAGTGGTGGTCGTCTTTCGCCGTGACTACGATCATTTGCTGCGCAGTCTGTCGACCGCCGGCGAAGTCATGAGCGATACCGGTCAGGACAGCGCGAAAAAAGAAAGTGACCAATAGTCGAAATGAGTATTGTCTGATTATAAAGGAGAGCAAGCAATGACTCGCATACCGACCGCCGAAGAATACGAAAAGCAAATTCGCTACACCAAAGAGGAACTTGATGAGCGCCTGACGTCAATGGGACGCGAGATCGACCACCATCATCCGGACGGTGTGATCCTGCTCGTCTACCTGCGCGCCGCCGCTGTGTTCGGCGCGGATTTGTTGCGCAAGATCACAGTGCCGGCGGACATTGATTTTTTGAGTATTGGACGGTTTCAGATGGACGAAAAAGAGACGCCGCTTTTGTTCTTGCGCCAGGACGCCTCGGTCAGCATCTATCGACGAAACGTCCTATTGTGCACCGACATCGTGCGCAGTGGCTTCACCATGCACTTTTTACTTCAGCAACTGAAAGCGAGAAATCCCAATTCGCTAAAAATCTGCACACTGCTGCATAATCCCGAACAACAACTGCTGCCACTGCCGCTCGGCTATGTCGGCTTCAACACCTCGTACGCCTCACTTTGCGGATATGGCATGCATTATAAGGGGGAAGGACGACAGTTTCCGGATATTGTCGAATTGATAAAAACGGACTGACGGATGAAAGAGTCTGACGAATAGAACCGCTAAAAACCACAAAAACCGCTCATCGAGTTGAGGCGAGCGGTTAATTTACAACTATTTTGGACAAAAAAAAGGGCTCCAGCGAAGCCTTGATTTCCATTACCCATCATTTGC
>CAZAPS010000075.1:0-3833 GCA_964487355.1 uncultured Oscillospiraceae bacterium | reverse complement strand
CGAAAGCGGACGGAACATGTCCGAATATTGTCGAAGGTTCAAAGACACCTTCATCCGATATGGTCAACTTAGCCATGACGCACACTCCATCATCAAGTGCCTCAATTGTAATATAAAAGTGGCCCGGCATAAACCGAACCACTTTTTTCATGACGTCATGACAGTACTTTTGATTATGCCATAGCCATTTTGCGGGCTCTCGCCTCCATGGCCTCACGGGACACGTCGATGAAGACGGCCATGATGATCACGGCGCCGATCACGATGTATTGGATATCGTTTTGCGCGCCCAGCAGGTTCAGGCCATTGCGGATGACCGCGATCAACAGTCCGCCGATCAGCGTACCCCAAATTGTGCCCTTACCGCCATTGAAGGAGGCGCCACCGATAATACAAGCGGCGATCGCGTCACTGTCATACGTGGTACCCGCCATCGCGTTGGCTGAGGACACCCGACCGACAAGCACGATGCCGGCGAGGGCGGCCATGACACCCGAGATCGTATAGCAGATCCGCAACACTTTTTGTGTGTCGATACCGGATAAACGGGCCGCCTCGGCGTTGCCGCCGATACAATAGATCTGTCTGCCCAGATCAGTTTTGCTGAGGAAGAAGTGGAAGACAATGAACAGCAAAACAACCGCGATGAAACTGACCGGAAAACCGCCGATGGTCGCGCTGCCCAGCCACAGCAACATGTCAACATTTTTGTTCTGGAAGCCGACCGGAGTCGCGGCGGTGATCAACAGAGCGATACCAAGTGTGATGTTTTTCATGCCCATCGTGGAAACAAATGGATGAGGAAGTTTCAAACGAGTCAACAAGCTGCCGTTCAGATAGCCGACCAGCACGCCGGTCACCAGCGCCGCGAGAATCAAAAGAGGAACGTTGGTGAGACCAAGGTTCATTAAAACACCCATGACACAGGCCGCAAGCACGCAGTTGCTGCCCACCGAAAGGTCGATGCCGGCTGTGATCAGCACGGTCAACATACCGGCGGAGATAAAGCAGTTGATGGAAGCCTGCTTCAAGATATTCATGAAATTATTGAAGCGAAAGAATTTATCCGTGGCGATGGTCAAAATAACGCAAAGAAGAGTCAATGCAAGCAATGGACCGATCTTCATCAATAAATCGCTCAACTTCGGTTTTTTGTTATTCATCTAAGGTACCTCCCCATGCGGCTTTCATAATGGACTCTTGATTGAAATGCTTTGAATCGTTGTCAATGTCAGCTTTGATTTCACCACTTCGCATCACAATGACGCGGTCGCTCATCCCCAGGATTTCAGGCAACTCCGAAGAAATCATGATGACACACTTGTTATCTTTGACCAAATCATTCATCACGTTGTAAACTTCAACCTTGGCTCCAACGTCAATTCCTCGAGTTGGTTCATCAAAAACAAAAATATCTATGTCCGCGTTCAGCCATTTCCCGATAACAACCTTTTGCTGGTTGCCGCCACTGAGCGACGCCACCACCGTGGAGGTATTGGGAGTTTTAATTCTCAGTTCATCAATGTTTTTTTGACATTGTTTTTCAACCGCGGCCTCGTCAAAGAAAATTCCTTTGATAAACCGCCTGCGATTGGCCAAAATCAGATTATTTTTCACGGTTTGGGAAAGGACCAGACCCTGACCTTTTCGATCTTCGGTCAGCAGCCCCATTTTATAGCGAATCGCGTCCAATGGAGTCTTTATGGAAACCTCTTCTCCGTCAATCAAAACTTGACCGCTGTCTTTTGGATCGGCGCCAAATATCAAACGAAAGGTCTCGGTACGCCCGGCTCCAACCAATCCGGCGAAGCCCAAAATTTGTCCCCGATAGGCGTCAAACGACACGTCTTTCACGACACCCAGAGAGTTCAAATTGCGCACTGACAACGCGACATCACTTTTTATTCCAGGAACTTTGGGGAACAAATTTTCCAGCGTCCGTCCCACCATCGCGTTGATCAACCGTTCATTATCCAAATTCTCTATGTCCTCGGTCAGCACGTACTCACCATCGCGCATGACCGTGACACGGTCACAGATCTCAAACAATTCTTCCAACTTGTGAGATACGAACAAGATCGCCACGCCCTGTTTTTTTAATTTACTGATGGTCTCAAATAGCTGTTGAACTTCCTGCTCACCTAAACTGGAAGTCGGCTCGTCCATGATCAACAGTTTCGCGTTCAGCTGCATGGCGCGGGCGATTTCAATCATCTGCAAGATGCCCATGCCATACTTTCCGGCTTCTTGCTTCACATTCACCTGCTGTCCCAATGAGGTCATCGTCTCGTCGGCCAGACGGTGCATCAAATCATAATCCAACGCTCTGCTTTTCTTTTTGCGATAGTACCCCATGAAAATATTGTCAGTGACCGACAATAATTTGACAATGTTCAGCTCCTGATAAACGCAGGCAATGCCGGCTTCTTTGGCCTCATTTGGGTTATTGAAGCTGACTTCCTGTCCATCCACATACATGGTGCCTTCATCCACCTGATGAACACCGGTCAAATACTTGATCAAAGTCGATTTTCCGGCACCATTCTCACCGATCAGACCGTGGACTTCCCCGGGACGGATTTGAATCTGCATGTTTCGGAGGGCGACGACACCCGGATAACGTTTGGTCACGCCACGTATCTCGGCTACATATTCACTCATGTTGCTCCTCTCCTTACAATCGTAAGGGCGTCCTCCATCCCGTGATGGAGGACACCCGCACATTGACGGTCGTCATTTCAGGTGTTTATTTCAAATCTGCCTGTTTCGCTTTAAATTCAGCTACATTGTCAATGGTGACCAATTCGGCCGGAACATCTTGTTCTTCCTCAACGGTCTCGCCGTTGATGGCTTTGAACGCCTGCTCGATCGACTGGTATCCCATGAGATACGGCTGTTGGGCGATCGTGGCGGCGAGTCTGCCTTCTTCAACGAGATCCACCGCAGCGGAGTCCGCGTTGAAACCAACGATCGTGATGTCTGTGACGCCCGCGTTGTCGCAAGCCTGCATGCAGCCCATCGCCATGTCATCGTTCATCGCCAGAACGGCATCAATCTCACCCGGATATTTGGTCAGCAGGTCTTCCATAACCGCCATCGCCTTATCAGCGGTGTTGTTGCCAAACTGTTCTTCAAGAACGATGACGCCGCCTTCTTCCAGCCCCTCTCTGAAGCCGTCCAGACGCTGGCTGCTGGTCGCCTCACCTTGTTGTCCACCAATCAAAATGGCTTTGGAACCTTCGCCAAGAGTCTCCGCGATATAATCGCCACCCAGTTTGGCCGCTTTTGTGTTACCGGTACCGATAAAAGCTGTTTTGCCTTCCAGAGCCGCCTGGCTGTCCACGATGATGACCGGAATTTTTCCGACCGCCGGAGTCAAGGCTCCGATTATCGCGTTTTCTTCACAAGGCGCGACACAGATCGCGTCGACTCCCGCGGCAAGTTGTTCTTCGATCTGAGTTACCTGCTGCGCGATTTCACTTTCCGCGTTCGGTCCCAGCACTGTGACCTTGATGCCAAGATCCTCGCCCGCTTTTTGAGCGCCTTTTTCCATGGTTTTCCAGTATTCGGCTGACAAGGTTTTGCAGATCAGCGAGATATGAATATCACTTGCATCCACATCACCCGCGTCACCCGCGTCTTCGGTCTGACCTGCGTCATCTCCGGCGTCCTGAGTGGGCTCCGCATCCTTGGCGCCACAGGCAACAAGGGACAGACCGATCGCCGCTGACAACATGATCGCTAGCAGTTTTTTCAATTTCATTTCCTTCTCCTTTTGTTTTGTTTTATTGAAGCCATGGCGCTCCAATCCACATTTTCATCCATAATTGCCA
>CAZAPS010000074.1:0-4086 GCA_964487355.1 uncultured Oscillospiraceae bacterium | reverse complement strand
ATCAACAACCCGCAATGGAAGCTGAAAAGACCGGAACCTATGTGGATGTCAACGCGAACGGCATAGCCGATGTAGGTGACAGGATCGATTATGTGATCACGGTAACCAATACAGGAAACGTGACGCTCCATAACATCTTATTAGAGGATGGAATGATCGGTCTGGATGAGACGATTCTGGAACTTGCTCCGGGAGGTGTTGCGACCTTTACAGGTAGCTATGAATTCACCCAGGCGGATCTGGATGCAGGCTCGGTCATCAACAAAGTGGAACTGGAAGTGGACGAGATAGAAGAGCCTGAAGAACCGGAAGAAGAAACACCACTGGATCAAGAGCCGGAACTGACAGTTGAGAAAGTTGCGGACATCGGTGATGCCTCCAATGCCGGAGATGAGATCACCTACACGATCACAGTGACGAACACCGGAAACGTGACGTTGACTGATGTAGAGGTTAAAGACGATCTTGTCGGGCTGGACGACACGATAGATGGCTTGGCTCCAGGAGAAAGCAAGGAGTATACGAGAACCTACACCCTGACGCAGGACGATATTGACACCGGCCAGGTGCTCAACAAAGCCACAGCGTCGGGAACCGATCCAAATGGTGAAGATGTTCAGGACGAAGTGGAACTAACAACCAGCCTTAGTCAGACTCCAATTATGGTAGTGGGAAAAATCGGCGTCTATGTAGATGTAAATGGAAATGGCATTGCCGATGTAGGCGACAGAATAGACTACACCATAACAGTAGAGAACAAGGGCAACATAACTTTAACCAATATCACAGTAATCGATGCGCTATTAAATCTAACAAAAAATATAGATTACTTAGCACCCGGCCAAGTTAAAGTTATCAAAGGTAGTTATGAAATATCAGTTGACGACGTAGAAAAAGGACAAGTCGTTAACAAAGTGATTGTCGAAGCTGATAACTTAGACGAACCGGAGGAAGATGAGGAAATAACAGAGCTTCCGAAAAAAGACGATGAAGGAATCAAAGACCTACCGAGTGAATCGAAACCAAGTGAATCGGAAGGACCAAAAACACCTGCAAAACCATCAGTGCCAAGAACAGGCGCGGGAAGTACAAGAGCGAATACACTGTTAGGAATTGCTTTAATCGTGTTTGCTTTAACTATTAAGAGGAGGAGAAAAGTATAGTGTCAAACCGTAGACCGGATAGAGTCTAACGTCAGAAAGGGGATCTCAAACAGAAGATCCCCTTTTTTGCGCAAAATAGAAATGTGGGTCAAGAAATTCGTTGATTCATTAGAATCGTAGGCGTTAATCAACAGCTGTTTTCATAAAGAAAAACCATTTACGGTACCTATTGTCGATTGTGGCTGTAATCATTCTGACATCTCAATATGTTAATATACAGTGCGAATTTTTGTCTAAATTATGCTGTGCCATATTATGATATCGAGAAATAAAAGAGGGGTGCGAGAATGAATAAACAACAGTTGGCGACCAAAATATGGGAATCCGCAAATAAAATGCGTTCCAAAATTGAGGCTAACGAATACAAAGACTATATTCCTGGTTTCATCTTTTATAAGTTTTTGTCCGATAGACTTGTGAGATTCATGACCGAAGAAGGCGCCACCGAGGATGATATCATTCAGCTGACCGAAGAAGATGAGGCCAGCGTAAAGTATGTTCAAGGAAGAATTGGTTACTTTATCGCTTATAAAGATCTGTTTTCGACCTGGCTGTCCATGGGCAAAGACTTTGATGTATCCAATGTGCGCGACGCGCTATCCGCTTTCAGTCGGCTGATCGACGAAAATCATAAAAAAGTCTTTGATGGAATTTTCGACACCTTGCAGACCGGTCTGTCGAAACTTGGTGAAAGTTCCGCTTCACAGACCAAAGCCATCAGCGATCTGATTCAATTGATCAAAGAAATCCCAATGAACGGCAAAGAAGACTACGATGTGTTGGGGTTTGTTTATGAGTATCTGATCTCGAACTTCGCCGCCAACGCCGGTAAAAAAGCTGGAGAGTTCTACACGCCCCACGAAGTGTCTCTGTTGATGAGTGACATCGTTGCGGAGCATCTAAAGGACTGCGAAGAAATCAAGATCTATGATCCAACAAGCGGATCCGGCAGTCTGTTGATCAATATCGGGCGCAGTGTCGCGAAATACCTGGATAAAGAAAACAAAATCATGTATTACGCTCAGGAGTTGAAGCAAAACACTTATAACTTGACCCGAATGAATTTGGTCATGCGAGATATTTTACCTGAGAACATAAAGACTCGAAACGGTGACACGCTCGAAGAGGATTGGCCGTATTTCGAGGACAACGATCCGGTGGGCACATATGATCCTTTGCATGTGGACGCGGTGGTATCAAATCCACCCTACTCTCAACATTGGGACCCGGAAGGAAAAGACACAGATCCGCGTTATGCTCGCTTTGGTCTGGCGCCCAAAAGTAAGGCGGACTACGCTTTTTTGCTGCATGATTTGTTTCACCTCAAACCGGACGGCATCATGACCATCGTTCTTCCTCATGGCGTTTTGTTTCGTGGAGGAGAGGAAGGAACGATACGGAAAAATCTGATTGAACACAATCATATCGACGCCGTCATCGGATTGCCGGCCAACATTTTTTTCGGTACCGGCATACCGACCATCATCATTGTGTTAAAACAAAAACGTGTGGACACCGATGTTCTAATTGTTGACGCGTCCAAAAACTTTTTGAAGGTTGGCAAAAACAACAAGCTTCAGGCATCTGACATTAAACGAATTGTTGATGCGGTCATCACGCGTGAGGATGTGCCAAAGTTTGCCCGTGTGGTCAGCAGAGAGGAGATTCGTAAAAACGAATATAACCTCAACATACCGCGGTATGTCGACTCTTCACAGGAGCCCGAGAGCTGGGATTTATATGCCTCCATGCTTGGCGGTGTGCCTAAAAATGAAATTGAGGCGCTTTCCGGATATTGGGACGCTTTCCCAAATCTAAAATCAGCTTTGTTCACAAATGATTCCGGTGAACACGCGCATGTTGTGCCGGGCAATCTCAAAGACATCATCCATGATCATTCTGACATCGCCTCCTTTCTGGCACAGTTCAAGAACGCCATCAGCGGGCTCGATAAAGACTTGTACACTCGTCTTGTGGACGATATGGGGCAGCTCAGCCTTTCCAAAGAAGAAACCGCGATCAGCAGTGAGATTTTTGACAGGCTTGGCTCCATGCCTTTGGTGGATGAGTATGTCGCCTATCAACTGTTTCACGATCAGTGGGTTGAT
This sequence comes from uncultured Oscillospiraceae bacterium, assembly GCA_964487355.1. Classification (GTDB taxonomy): domain Bacteria; phylum Bacillota; class Clostridia; order Saccharofermentanales; family Fastidiosipilaceae; genus JAXGYX01. The sequence continues at coordinate 815 of CAZAPS010000074.1, read as the reverse complement.
ATATCGATTGATTTGGAGATGATCCAGACGGAGGGCTTCATGGCTACCACGCAAACCGATCCCAACATGGTCGTTAAACAAAGAAGTGGCAAGAATGTTGAAGTCCAAGAAGGCTGGATCGGCAGAATCATTCCTTTTGAGCTCATACAAGAAACGTTGCTCAAAAAAGAGAGCGCCGCTTTACAAGAAAAGGAAGATCGGCTGGCTCAGGTCTCATCCGAAAAAGAGGAAATCATTGACTCATTGACGGAAGAAGATAAAAATGATTTGCAAGATGAATTAAATGTAAACAATACAGCCTTTTTGGCGGGACCACTCAACAAAGCGGTTAAAGAATTGCTGAGCGAGCATGATGTTGAGGATATTGAAGAGGACAGCCTTGATAGCAAGCTTCTTTTGATGAACGATTTGCTTGATGAGGAGAAGATACTCAAAAAGCAGATCAAAGATCAGTCAAATCATCTGCATTTGCTCACCAAAGATACTATCAATAACCTCCCGAAGGACGAGGTTTTTAATCTGTTAAATGAAAAATGGATCACACCGATAATCGACGGGCTGCATCAGATTCCAATTGAGATTCTTGATGATCTGGAAATGAAAGTGCAGGCGCTTGCGGATAAATATTCCACCACTATTTCGGACATTGAGGATGAAATTGCTGAAACGGAGCGTCAACTTTCCACAATGATCGATGAGTTGACAGGTAACGATGCGGACCTTGCGGGATTGGCAGAGTTGAAAAACTTGTTGGGGGGGCAGTGATATGTCTGAAAAATTAAATGTCCCCGCCATTCGTTTTCGGGGTTTCGTGG
>CAZAPS010000073.1:2922-4251 GCA_964487355.1 uncultured Oscillospiraceae bacterium | reverse complement strand
ACCTGAGCAAAACCCAAGGTGATTCCCTCTTTTGCGGCTCCTGCCGCGCTGGTCTCTTCCGCTCCTGATTCTTGCGGCGCGCTGGTTTCCGGTGTGGCCTTTCCGCCACAGGCGGTCATGCTCAGTAACAGCGTCGCAGACAAAATTGCTGTAAGAATCTTTTTCAAATCTCTTCCCTCCTTTTGATCCTGTGATTCCGATTCACAGATACCTGTATTTATTGTACATAGCTCACAAAAACAGGTAAATTCAATAATTTCCACAGATGATAAACTATTTCAACTGATTGTTTCGAGGGAACGGGAAGGCATTGTCAGATTTATACTTTTTTACGATTTAAGATAATTATTTTTCGATCAATCACACCCGTTAGATTGACAGCTGATCCTGTTCGGTGCCATGTTTGGCTAAAATCTTGATCTGCACGATCGTCCCAACACCCAGAACGCCGGTGACAGACAATGAGCTTGTCTCTCCATAGTAGAGCTTGATGCGGCGGTAAATATTGGGCAGACCGACGCCGGTCAAATTCGATGATTCAGAACCCGGATCCTTGATCTGAGTTTGTAATGCTTTCAACTCTTGTTCCGGCATGCCGACACCATCGTCAATCACGGTAAGCAGGATGTGCTCCCGATCTTCAGAGAATCCGCCACGAATGATGACACGTCCCGGCGTCCGCTTCTGTTTGATGCCATGGTAAACCGCGTTCTCGACAATCGGTTGCAAGGTCAGCTTGGGAATCTGATAATCCATCAATTCTTCCGGCACATCGATCACGTATTGCAAAATATCATGATATCTACGCTGCAAAATAGCGAGATAGCTGGAGACATGGCCCACCTCATCGCGCAATTGAATGATCGAACGACCGCCGCTAAGCGTCAAACGAAAGAAATTGGACAGTTCCTGAACCAGCTTGAGGCTGTCTTCGATATCTTCGGCCTCAATACTCCAGATAATGGTCTCGAGGGTGTTAAATAAAAAATGAGGATTGATCTGCTCTTGAAGCAATTGGAGTTCAATCCGGCTTAAATTGTCCGCGTCCAGGCGAGTTTGTCGTATGAGTTCTTTGAGACGCTGAATCATGATGTTGAAGTTTTGGTTGAGCACCTGCAGCTCGCTTTCCTGATCCTCGGACACGGCGCAATCCAGGTCACCGGCGGCGACACGCCGTGAGGTAAGCACCAACTCGTTGATCGGATTCGCAATGCTGCGGTTGATGTCGCGCATTGCGAAGTACACCCAGACCATTATCAGCGCGGCGGCGACCAGATTAATGATCAGCAGCCTCAACACATTGTTTTGAATGCTCCGATTCACCACCGT
>CAZAPS010000073.1:0-2822 GCA_964487355.1 uncultured Oscillospiraceae bacterium | reverse complement strand
CTCTGATCGCACGATATCCAAGGTTTCATTCGCCGCGGCGATGCGTTCGACAATCTCATTGTAGCGCCGGCTCATGTCCAGTAAACTCACAATCTGCAAGACATTCAAAAGCAGCATGACACTCATGAACAAGCCAAACGTTCGGCCGATTTTCGCCCGGATCGTTTGAGGCTTCAGGCGTCTGTTGGTATTAGGACGGGTCATTGCCTTGCTCGCATTGGGCTCTGAATTCGGACGGAGACAGGCCGGTCAGCTTTCTGAACTGCACACTAAAGTAACTGGAGTGCTTATAACCCACCAACTGACTGATTTCCGCGGTTCGCTTGCCGGTAAGCGCCAATAGCTCCTTTGCCCTTTTAATCCTCAGGCCGATCAGATAATCGACAAAGTTCTCACCCAACTGCTCCTTGAAGATGGTGCTAAGGTAAGCCGGAGACAGGTTCACAGCGTCCGCCACCTTCGCCAGACTGATTTCCGGATCCGCAAAATGTTCTTCCAGATATTTTTTTGCCTGGCTGGCGTAGAATGTTTTATCCTGATATTTTGATTGATCTCGAAGCTGGATGATCTCTCGACAGACAGTTTTGGCGAAGTTATAAAAATGTTCCGGATTCTCATGGTACAAGGCACGTGTCTCGATATGAAGTGAGCTTCGTAAAGAGTCGGGCTGCTCCAGACCATGATCATTGCAGAAAGACTTGAGCGTCATCGCGAATTCTGAATAGACATAGGAGCGATAGATCAACGACGCGAATGATGAGCGGTCCAAAAACAAATGAGTCTCAAGAAAATCATCAAGCCGTTTGTTGTCGGCAGTCATTAAAATGGACAGTAGATTCCGCATCAAATTTCTAAAGTTAGAAAGCAGCTCATCTTTATTCTGATTTTCGGCCTCGTGATGAAACTGATTGACCAATCGCGTTTTTGCCATATGATAGGACAAAGTCAACTCGTTCAGTCGCTCAACAACATCGCCATCAGCATACTGAATCCCAGAATCGACGCGTAATAGTTGACCTGACTCAATGGACCGATTCATTTGAACACTGTGCTCTTCGACCTCATTGATTGATTTTCCTTTTATGATCACAACGATCTCCAATTCATTCTTACGCAAACCGATCCAACGATCATCCGACTGATCAAAGGTGGTTTCGATCGAATTGAACGGAACATCGCCACTGATCACTTTGATCAGGTAACACTCCGCTGACAAGCGGATTTCCAGCTCGCGCGCCCGTTTAACGATATCGGAGACGAGTTCATATTCGCCATCCAGAACCGCTCGTAAAAAATTGTGTTTCTGACGTTCCAGGTTGTCCGCGCTTGACTTGCTCTCCAGCAGCGTCTGCTGCTGATCGGCGCGCTCCGACATTTGCTGGCGAACCTTCAACAGACTGTTCAGGATTCCTTGGGACGAAATCGGTTTCAGAATATACTCTTTCACACCAAGCGAGAGCGCTTGACGCGCATAGTCGAATTCCTGATAGCCGCTGAGGATGACAATTTCCGTCTCCGGTAGCTGCGCGTGCACCGCCTGCGCGAGCTGAAGGCCGTCCATGAACGGCATCTTGATATCGGTCAGGACAATATCCGGCTTTAGCTCTAGAATTCTGGGCAGCGCTAATTCACCATCCGCGGCGTCGCCGAGATATTCAAAGCCGTTTTCCGCCCAGTTGATGTTGTTTTTAATGCTGGTGCGTGTCAAGACTTCATCTTCCACAACAAAAATAGTAGTCATTCTTATATTTTATCTTAGTCTGTCAAACATTCCAAAAGACAAAAGGACGTTGAAAGTTGTCCTTCAACATCCTCTTGCTTAACTTTGAATCGTTGGTCATTAATATGAGATCATTCGTTTCAACTTATTGGATATGTTTGCCACCATCAATACGTACGCCGTAACCCATGATGTGAGCCGCGTTTTTGCTGGCCAGGAAGACGGTCAGATCCGCGACTTCCTCAACCTTCGCATAGCGTTTGTCAAGACTGGCATCGGCAAAGAATCGTTCAGCCTCGTCCGGGGTTTTGGTATCGCCAAAGATATTCTTTTCGATTCGGCGCATCATGTCGGTGTCAACCGCGGACGGCGCGACAAAGTTACAGTGAATGCCTTCCGGTCCGAGTTCGGTAGCCGCGCTCATGATTAGACCCATGACCGCGTGTTTGGAGGCGCAGTAATGACTCATGGCCGGAGAACCGACATAGGAACCTTCCGAACCAATGGCGACAATTGAGCCCCAATCATTCTTCAGTAAGTAAGGGATGGCATGTTTCATTGTATAGAGAACACCAAAGACGTTGATGTCGAAGACATTGCGCCAATTTTCATCGGTCGCGTCCTTTACAACGGCGGCCTCACCATTATAACCGGCATTTGGCACCACCACATCGATTCCGCCAAAATCCTCGGCGATCTTTTTCATTGCCGTTTCCACTTCTGCTTCATTGCGAACATCGACGACATAGCCTTTGACTCTGTCTTCCGACAGATTCAGACGAGGCAAAAAGTTATCCAATTTTTCCTGTCTGGTGGATGTGCAGGCAACGCGCGCGCCTTCGCGTAAAAACGCTTCGACAATCGCTTCGCCAATGCCCCCGGTCGAACCGGTCACGACAACAACCTTATCTTTTAATCCCAAATCCATCTCTTGTCTCCTAATCTAATCTGTAAAATAATTGCAATTGATAACATCATAGTAATTTTAAGTAAGTGAATACCCGCTGTCAAAGATATTTGTTACACTTTACCCGAAAACTTCTCCCCAATACGTCGCGCGATGAAAAAAGGATGTTGGAAGTCTCCTTCCAACATCCTTCTT
>CAZAPS010000072.1:0-4484 GCA_964487355.1 uncultured Oscillospiraceae bacterium | reverse complement strand
TCAGTGAATCTTTCACCCCAGGGGGGTGGGTTCCCGGGACATCGGCCTCTGAAAGAGTCCTTCTGCGCACGCGTACAGCTGAACTTAGCTTTTAAACTCACGAACCGCGTCATCTTTGCCAATCATCAAAAATCCCCAGTACCCATCCGCCACCAGCGAGTCCAGGAATTTGCCAATATTTTTTGGTTTTTCGTGTAACAACACATCATAATCCGCGCGTAACACTTCGGCTTTTTGCCAGGCAATCGTGAATTGCTGTGGTTCATACAAAACCGCCACACTCTTTTTCGCGTCCGGTATGACAAAGCCTTCAGACATTAGGATCGAGAAGATTCGCTCGAACCCAATTGAAAAGCCGACCGCGGGCACATCCTGGCGCAAAAATTTACCGATCAGGTTATCATATCGACCTCCGCCGGCAATCGAGCCGCGAAATTTTGTGCTCTCAATTTCGAAGACAGTGCCTGTGTAGTAGCCCTGGCCACGTACGAGTGAACTGTCATAGACGACTTCATAAGCACCGTCGGCAAGCTCATTGCAGGTGCCGATGATGGACTGCAGGCGCTCGATCGGGGAAATTTCATCGCAGATCTTCTTCATCTTTTCAAGAGGCAGATCTCCCTGAGTCAACAAGGTCGTAAGCCGCTCGACCGCTTCGGCAGGCAGGTTTTTTTCGGTCAGTTCTTCTTTGACTCCGCTCACGCCAATCTTGTCCAACTTGTCAAATGTCACGCTCACGCTGTCCAGTGACTCTTCGGCGAATCCTAAATTCTCAAGCATGTTGCGCAAAATTCGACGGTCATTGATGCGCACTGTAAAATCCGCCAGCCCGATGGCCTGCAGCGCCTTGGCGGTGGTTAAAATCAATTCGATCTCACAGTCGATCGCCGATGATCCTATGATGTCGATGTCGCACTGCATAAATTCTCGCAGTCGCCCCTTTTGCGGACGTTCGGCGCGATAAACCTTGTCAATCTGAACACATTTTACCGGACTCATCAGCTTTGCCCGGTTCGCCGCGTAATAACGACTGAGTGGCAGGGTAAGGTCATAGCGCAGGCCAAGGTCCGCCAAATCTTCAAACTTCTGTTCCTCCAACACCTGCTCAAGCTTCTTTCCCCGCTTCAATATTTTAAATATCAAATTTAGATTGTCCCCGCCCTCACTTTGATCCAGATTGACGGCGTCTTCAATCGCCGGCGTCATGATGCGCCGAAAACCATTGTTCTGGTAGACTTCTAAAATTTTGTTTTGCAAATAATCCCGCACCGCCGTCTCAGCCGGCAGAAAATCATTGGTGCCTTTAACCGGTGTAATTTTCATAAAAACCTCTTCATCCTCATCACGTATAACTTGAGCGATCGCCAAGCCGGATCGCGCATATATTGATTAAACTGTATAATGTGCCATGTTGTGAACTCCGTAACTTGCCGTTTCTTGGCTCCCAGCGCACAAAATAAGCAATGGCATTATATTACAAGGTATGAAATGGAAAAATCAAGCACAGTGAGATTTCGCCCCTTCGACCCCACGATGTTGTTGAATTGGTTTAATGACGAAAAGAGGGCCTTCCCCTGGCGCCGAACCGACGATCCTTACGCGATCTGGGTATCGGAGATCATGCTCCAACAGACTCGCGCGGCGACAGTCGTCCCTTATTTTCTAAGCTTTATGCGTCAATTTCCAACGATCTGGACCTTGGCTTGTTCCGCTGAAATGGCTGTGTTAAAAAGCTGGGAAGGGTTGGGATATTATTCTCGGGCGAAAAACCTGCGCAAAGGCGCGCGCTACGTGCTTGAAAATCACAAGGGCAAGCTGCCACGCACATACGACGAGATTATAAAGGTGCCTGGCATCGGTGATTACACCGCCGGCGCGATTCTCAGCCTGGCGTTTAATCTGCCAATCCCCGCTGTCGATGGAAATGTAGTGCGTGTGTTCGCGCGGCTCACAGATTCCACTTGGACCCAGGGAAATGTCAAAGATCGAAAATTGTGTCGACAGTATGCGGCTTCGCAGCTCGAGGCCCGGCCGTCAAGCGCGGCTGAAATCAATGAAGCTCTGATTGAGCTGGGGGCGACCATCTGCGTGCCTCGCCGACCGCGATGTGACATTTGTCCGTTGTCACCCCACTGTAAGGCACGGCAATCCGGCAGAGCCAATTTGTTACCTTTACGCAGGCCGCCGAAAAAGAAGCCGACTGAGTCACTGACAATCTTGATTCTCCAAAATCAAGCATCGAAGAAGGTGCTGGTGACACAGAGGCCCTCAAACGGGCTGCTTGCCGATCTGTGGGAATTTCCCAGTCTGAGTGGGCATAAGAGCGATGCCGAAATTCGACAGGCGTTGGCCGCGCATGGCCAGGATCTTTTGCAAATTCAATGTTTGCCTGCGAGGCGTCACATCTTCACCCATCTTATCTGGGACCTCAAGGCGTGGCACTGTGTTGTTGAGCCGACCGGGAACCGTGGTGGCGCCATCGCGGCGACAAAAATCAAACCGGATGAGTTCGCGGCTCCATCGCTCGTGGAGGACGTCGGTTCCGACGCCAAATGGGGGAATGTCTTCAGTGGCGATTGGGTCGATGGCGCGGAGCTGGAACAACTGCCTTTTTCCGCCGCTTTGATTCCCTATCGTGACATTTCACTGTTTTAATTGGACCGTCTGATTTTCGATATTTTTGATCAGTCGACCAAATTGATCAGATCGGTAAGATTTCAACGATCCGGTCAAGTCAGATAATCCGACGCCAGCAGGCGCTCGGCGCGCTCCCTGTTCTTGCCACCTTTGGCAATTTCCGTTCGGAGATAATTGGGGTTCTCCGCCACAAAATCTTTGACAAACGCGATCGGATCGCGCGTGTAACCCTCGATCAACGCCATCTGGCGCTCATCGATCAGACCCGCGGCCAAGGCGTCGGCGAACAAAGACGTCGACACGACAGCCAGACTGAGCAGCCGCACTCCTTGCTGAGCCAGTATCGCGGATCCATCCTGATCACGGTCAACCACCGCCAGAGTGTCGCTAATCTCGATACGCAACGAATTCAGGACAGGCAGCCACATGCGGATATAACTTGACGCCTGAGTCACTAAATCCACAACATGCAACGCCTTTTTTCCAACAACAGACGCGTTCTCACCTCGTGTCGATTCGCCATCCGCGGTGGTGTAAACAGTGCTGCCATCTTTGAATATTGATAAATGTGGAAGCTTTAGCAGTTTAGCCAATTGTATCGAGAAGAAAAAATCTCGCCGCTCACCTCCGGAGATCAGGTCAAACTTCAACCCTTTCACAGCCTGAGCACAGCTATCCATCACCAGACGATAAGTCTCATTTTCGTGATATTGGCGGTTCGTCTCAGTCTCTATAACAGCTTGGAAAGTTAAAGGATCGGTCGCGGCGGACTCAATTTTCGCCAGCAACTCCTTGGCCGACGCCTCATCTCCATAAAGAAAATGAGTATTGACATAATACGGACCAAACAAACCGGATGTGTACCAAAAGGGTTCACCGGGGGGACACACTCGAATCGCCCGAGTGGCGAACAACGCGTTGACAATTGGCTGATTCATAGCTTTTCTCCTCTTCGGTCAATCACCATAGGTTTAAGGTACCGATCAATTCGCACGGTTCCTTCACTTGGTGAGTCGTCAACCAGGTTTCAAAATCACACATAATCTGTTCAATGCCGGTGGGGGAAATCAAATTAAAGGTGCCGATCTGCACGGCGCTGGCTCCCGCGATCATAAACTCCACTGCGTCCAGCGCAGTGCGGATACCACCCAACCCGACCACCGGAATACGCACCGCCCGGTAAACTTCGTTGACCATGCGCAGCGCGATCGGCTTGACAGCGGGTCCGGACAGGCCGCCTGTGTTGTTGTGCAGGATCGGCCGCCTCGTCTCGGCGTCGATCGACATGCCGAGCAACGTGTTGATCAGCGAGACAGCGTCGGCGCCACCCGCCTCGGCCGCTTTCGCGGCGTCGGTGATGCTGGTGACATTCGGAGTCAGTTTGACCCACAGCTGTTTATCGGTCAACATGCGAACGCGCTTTGTGACCGATTCGATGTTCCCGGGATCGGCGCCAAACGTCATTCCTCCGGTCCGCACATTGGGGCAAGACAGATTCAACTCGATAATCGGCGCGTCGCTCGCGTCGACGCGACGGCATACCTCCTCATAATCGTCCTCTGTGCTGCCGGCGACGTTGACAATGGTGATGGTGTCTTGCGCCAGCATAAACGGCAGTTCAGTTTCCATAAAGGCTTCCACTCCGGGATTTTGCAGTCCAACCGCGTTGAGCATCCCGCACGGTGTCTCGGCGACACGTGGTGGCGGATTGCCCGCCCGAGGTTCCAAGGTCACCCCTTTTGAGCTGATACCGCCCCATATCGACAAATCCAAAAACTCAGCGGCCTCTCTGCCGAAACCATAGGTTCCTGAAGCCGCGACAAAAGGGTTTTTAAACGTGACCGCTC
>CAZAPS010000071.1:0-4787 GCA_964487355.1 uncultured Oscillospiraceae bacterium | reverse complement strand
ATTCTCAATTTCTTGATGGTCGCGACCGACACCGTGTTATGGTTTCGCAACAACAGACTGGACCGGGAGCGTGAGCGGGAACAAGAGCATGTGGGCGGAATTGGGCGCGGACAATAGTGACAAACATTGAATAGATTCAAAACTTAAGGACAATTACCCAAATGGACATGGCGCAGATGATTCCGCGCCATTTTTCTTGCGCTCATCATTAAATCGAGATCGGTCGGTCGTTCATCCTGTACTTTGTAATTCGGGAAAAATCGACTCAAATGAAGCGGAATGTTCGGGTTGACCGATGCCAACCAGCCTGCCAGTTCATCGAGTTCCTCCAAAGAGTCGTTGAAATTTGGCACGATCAAAGTCGTCACTTCAAGATGAGCGACCGGCGCGACCATTCGGATCGTGTTTTTAACCGTCTCCAGATCGCCACCCAACGCGCGATAGTGCTCGGTTGTGAAAGCTTTGAGATCAATGTTCCATGCTGTCGTGAGCGGACTGATGGTCTCGATCGTCCGCTGCTCAAAGCAACCATTGCTGACCAGCACCGTCTCCAAGCCGGCCTCTCTCGCAAGTTCAAATGTGTCGCGCACATACTCCAGCGCGACCAACGGTTCATTATAGGTGAACGCCACGCCGATATTCCCTTTTGAACGATGACTCAGCGCCATTTCGACCAATTCTTCCGGTGAATGTTCCGCGACCGCCCGTTCGGAAAACAGACGATCCGCCCGCTCTCCGTCGGTCATGGATATCGCCGCGTTTTGACAAAAAGGACAACGCATGTTGCACCCAAATGTGCCGACAGAGAAAATCCATTTACCCGGATTAAAGTGGAAGAGTGGTTTCTTTTCAATTGGATCCAGCGCGAGCGCCGACACCCTGCCATACTTCAGGAGTTCAATTGTTCCGGCGCGGTTGGTCCTCACTTTGCAAATTCCAACTTTTCCCGGTCTGATCTCACAGTGGCGCGGACACAGCTCGCAGCGGACAGGTGAGCCTGTGATTTGGGCGTTTTCCCGGTTTGTCATGATTCGACCTCCTGTTTTGCTTATAATATAGTTTCATCTTCTCCATGACGCTCTACCATAAATCGTTCGATGGCATAGCGTTCATGAGGATTGATCCCCGCCTTGCGCAAGGCGATGGACAACTGGTCATCAACGGTGTCCACTCCCTCCAGATTCGGCAACAGCAGCCCGCGTCGTCTGCCGGAAGTCACGATCACACCGTATCTCTCAACATCCAATTCCGCCCGATTCCGTACCGGCTCCGGTTCCTTCAACACATCCACGCCATACGAGAGTTTGTCGAGCTCATCTTCGCCAACGGCCGGAAATCTCGGATCTTCAGTGGCGGCTTTGATCGCGTTTTGGATGATCTCCTCGGCCAGCGTCGCTTCTGTCGGCCCGATTGTCCCGATGCAGCCACGCAAGTCCCCGTCAATATGGAGAGTGACGAACGCGCCCGCCCGGCCGGCCATCAGCTCAACCGGCCAATCGTCTTGATTCAGTTCGGCCACGCTGAGCACAACACCGTCTTCAATAAAAGAACGGATCGACAGCCGCGCCAATTTTGTATACGCATTCATATTTTTCCTCACTTTCGCGAATCACTCCTCATGTCCCACCGATGCCGCGTTCGGGATCACTTCGACCACGGCATAGCCGATGCCGAACGGCCATTCATGTGACAGGCGGTTGAGTCGATATGGTTTGTGATCCATCACGCCGGCCAATATTTGGCTGGACTGCAAACCACATACAGCCGCGGGTTCCGCCTCTGAGTCCGACATCTCCAGGAACTGACGCAAATCCCCACTGTCGATCACTTGATCGAACCACGCTTCAAATCTCGGTCCCGCGGCGTCAAATCCATACGGCCCGCTCTCTTTTAGCTTGTGCGACAGATCCGCGCTGGCGACAAACACGACATCTCGTCCACTTTTATTGATCGCGTCCGCGATCGAGCGACCATATTGAAAGTGACGCTCCGCCGCCAGACCTGAAATCGACAAGATGACGACACGGGCGTCGAGGGTCAGCACCTCTCCCCCGTCAGCCGAAACTTGTTCGGCTTGCCGCGCAAGACCGGCCCGAGCCAAGAAATAAAGTGGCACCCAAGTACCGTGATCCACCCTGGAAGCGAAAACATTCTGATATCCGACCGGTAGATCATTGCTCCGTGCGCTTTCGATGATGGCGTCGGCGAGCTCTTTATCCAAGTCAGCCTGTATTTCCGGCCTTGGCACACCAAAATCACTCAGATCAGCTCGCCAGAGTGGGAGCTGATTGACCGCGAAATAGTCCGCATAGGCGGATTGATGTGGAGAGACAATCACGATTGTTTGCGGTCGGTGGGCGACGGCCCGCGCCGCGACTTCCCGATATGCGTCAAATGTGGGTTTCGCGTCCAACTCGTTTCCACGGCCGACTTCCGGAACTAAAATTGGAGGATGGGGCAAAATGCAAGAATAAAGTAGTGACATGGTGGTTTCCTCCCTCATATCTCGACAACACGCGACCGCGCGTTGTGTCCTGCTCCTGGAATTAATTATACCTCATAGCGCCGGTTCGACAGGACAGTGGCGATTTCCCGGCTGAACCTCATCCAAGCCGGCGTCAGCTCTTAATCTATTGAAAAAAGGCAACCATCGGATCTGACGGCTGCCTTTCTTCTCATTCCTTCTTTGACTTACTTTGAACCATACATGGTTCGCGCGTATTCAAATATGCGATCACTCAATCTCAATCTCAACAGCGCCATCATCTTCTTTTGCCTTGGCCTGTTTTTTGGGCAACAAAATTTCCAACACACCATTCTTGTACTCAGCTTTGATCTGATCCGTTTCTACGCCACTTACGTCAAACGAGCGTCGATAATTGCAAAATCTGCGTTCTCTGCTGGTGTACTTGGCGTCCTCGTCCTTCTTCTCACTCTCTTCACTATGAGTCGCCGTGATCGTCAGATAGTCATTTTGCAGACTGATTTTCACATCTGACTTGTCAAAACCCGGCAGCTCGGCCGTCAATTCAAAATGATCACCTTTGTCCACGATGTCGGTGCACATGCTTTCCGGTAACGAGCTTTTCATCAGGCTGTTCATCTGTTGCAGGTATTGACCAAAAGGACTCATCCAATTCCGGTTGCTTCTGCCAAATGGTACTAAATCAAACATAATCAAACCCTCCTTCGATTTTTAGTTTTCTATAATGACGTGTTCAAGCCACGCTCAGCTTGCTTTGTTTCTTTACAAATTAACTATACAACCCAATCTTTGACTTTGTTTGACTTTTCTGTAAATAATTTTTTACGAAGCCTAAAAGCAAGGAAATTACCGTGGATCATCGCGATCGGCCCGTCAGAATAATGAAGCCGCCCATGGTGGTCAGACCACTCCCCACCCACCTAAGATAATGGCGATAATATTACCAAGGATGGGGAACAACAGGGCGCTCACCATTACGTCAAAATAGCCTTTTCGGTGTGAGATTTTGCTGTGCGCTAAAATAGTCACGACCGCGCCGTCGTGTGGCATCGTGCTCAACGCCCCGGATGCGATCACAGCCACTCGATGAAAAACCTGTAGAGAGATACCTGAGGAAATTGACAATTCGATGAGTCGTGCGCTCAAAGCGTCCAGAGAGATGCGCAGCCCTCCGGTAGCCGAGCCTGTCGCCGCCGCCAACACGTTGACCGCGACCGATTCGGCGATTAGCGGGTTCCCTTTGATTTTCAGCACAAGATCGACCAAAACGCTAAAGCCGGGAGCTATGCTGACCACCGATCCGAATCCCACCGCCGCCGCGGTGTTCATCACGGCGACAACCGCTCCCGCTCCGCCTTTGTTGAATATGTCCATTAAATCCGGCAAATAACGAATCTTCTTTACCGCGCCAAAGATCAACAGCAGCGCGACGATCAACATCGTCGCGATCAGCAGGCAGACGACAATATGAAGCTTTACAATATTCAACAAGATTAAAATCACAAGAAAGGGGACCGCGCAGAGCAAGGGGTGGGGAAGCTGATCGTCCGCGATCGGCACGGGCGCGTTCTTGGGTTCGACATACCCTTCACCGGCGGCACGTAGCTTGTTCGCTCGCCAATTCAACCAAATTAGCGGACCAACGAACATGACAACCGCCGCCGTCAGTCCGATGATCGGCGCCGAGGTCGGAGGTGTGCCAAAATAATCTCCGGGTATCAGATTTTGGATGGCCGGAGAGCCGGGCAACGCGAACGACGCGAAGGTGAACGCGCCGGTCTGCACAGTCGCGGGAATCAACCGACGGGTGATATCCGCCTCTTTAAAGAGACCCAACAAAATAGGATACATGGAAAAGATAATCACAAATCCGGATATGCCGCCATAACACAAAATCCCACCACTCAGGAGCGAGACAAATATCACTTTGTCCCGCCCAAAAACGCGAATGGCTGCTTTGGTGATCGACTGCGCGCCCCCCGAAATCTCCATGATTCGACCGAACACCGCGCTCAACAAGAATGCCGGAAACCAGTCTTTGACAAATCCCACGAACCCGGTCATGTAATTGCCCAAAATAGAGGTCAGCACATCCATTTGACTTGTGAAGGCGATGATCACCGCGCAAAGTGGCGCCGCCCATATCAAAGAAGCCCCCCGATATGTTAAATAGATCATTAGAGACAGCGCCAGCGCCATGCCGAACAAACTGACTGAATGCATCGTCATTCTCCTTTGTCTAAAGCTGCTTCTGTTAACTTAATAAAAAAAAGAGATCTGAAATGCCTTTGGTACAATCGTT
>CAZAPS010000070.1:0-5019 GCA_964487355.1 uncultured Oscillospiraceae bacterium | reverse complement strand
GCGACCTCGGAAATGGGAAGCAATTCTGTTTCCTCCTGACCGATGACTTTGAGCTCAACCTTGCCCTCGGTAACCGCGCGGCCGACGGTGACGCGGCAATACGCGCCGATCAACTCCATATCATTGAATTTGATACCGGCCCGCTCATCGCGGTCATCCAACAGCACGTCATGCCCGGTTGTCAGAAGCTCCTGATACAATTGCTCGGCGATCGTCACCTGATCCTCGTTTTTCACATTGACCGGTACGATGGCGACCTCGATTGGAGCGATCTCTTTTGGCCACAAAATCCGTTTGCCATCATTGTGTTGCTCGACCACCGCGGCCAGGCAGCGAGCCGGTCCGATCCCGTAGGACCCCATAATGACCGGATGCTGGACGTTGTCGGCGTCGGTGTAGAAGAGGTCCATCGCGCGCGCGTATTTTTCACCAAGTTTAAATGTGTTGCCAACTTCTATGCCTCGTTTGAAGGAGACCGGACCGGCACCATTTTCACACATGTCACCTTCCTTGATCTGCCGAATATCCCCGATAAAATCTGATTTGAAGTCTTCAAGATTGACGTTTATGAAGTGGCGATCCAATTGATTCGCGCCGACGATGAAATTAGCCATCAAGGAGATCTCGGTGTCCATGATCACCGGAATGTCGATTCCGATTGGTCCGGCGAATCCCACCGGGGCGTTGGTGATCTCGCCCACAAGGGCCGCGTCCGCCATTTCAATTTCAGATTTGTTCAGCGACTTTAGGACTTTTGCCTCGTTGACCTCGTGATCTCCACGCACCAACAACGCGTGTGGCTCGCCATCGATCACATAGATTAAAGTTTTGACAAACTTCTCGGCCGGAAGGTTGAGGAACGCGGCGACTTCTTCGATTGTCTTGGCGTTTGGCGTGGCCATCTCCTCGTACGGCAGATGCTCCTCGGTGCTGGGCTCGCCCGATGGAATACAGTTGGCCACCTCGAGATTGGCGGCGTAGCCCGAAGGCTCGTGCAGCACCAGGATGTCCTCACCGATCGCGGACACCGCCTGGAACTCCTCGGAGAGTAATCCGCCCATCACGCCGGTGTCCGCCCGCACGACAACATAGCTCAGACCCATGCGGTCAAAGGCTCGATGATAGGCGTCAAACATTTTCTTGTAGGAATGATCCAATCCTTCGAGGTCCTTATCGAAAGAGTAGGCATCCTTCATAACAAATTCACGGACGCGGATCAAACCGAAGCGCGGGCGGGGCTCATCGCGATATTTTGTCTGAAATTGATACAGGCTGACCGGGAGGTCTTTGTATGAATTAATCGCCATGCCGGCGGCTGAAGCGAAAAGTTCCTCGTGAGTGGGCCCCAGCACAAAGGGTCTGTTGAACCGGTCCTTCAAGGCGAACATGCTGTCTCCGAACGTTTCTCTGCGTCCCGAACGCACGTAGACGTCTTCGGGTATCAAGGCGGGCATTGTGAGTTCCTGAGAGCCGATCGCGTCCATCTCCTCGCGGATGATGGTCTCGATTTTGCGATATGCCTTTAAACCTAACGGCAGCAGCATATACACTCCTGAGGAGCTTTTCTTAATCATGCCGGCGCGGACCAAAAGATTGCCGCTGATCGAGTCTTCGTCCTTTACATCTTCACGCAGTGTGTAAAAATAGCTCTCATTTAATCTCATTCAAATAACCTTCCTGAAAATATATGCCGTTCAATTTATCGCGCGACGCGCGTCGCTTGATATTATACCTCATTCATTGTCAATTCCCATATTCGATGGAGATCGAATAGAAGGCGTTCAGCACGTCATCCATGATCAAAGCTTCTTTTTTCGCTCCGCTTTCGTCCATCAACGCGACACCCTCGTGCATCATCAGCATCCGATCGCCGTATTCCAGCGCGAATCGCAAATTATGTGTCACCATTAAAGTGGTGACTTTGGACTGTTGAACGATCTTGTCGGTCAGCTCCATCACGATTTCAGAGCTCTTGGGGTCCAGCGCCGCGGTGTGCTCATCTAAAATCAATAGCTCCAATGGAGTCAGAGTCGACATTAACAGCGCCAAAGCCTGACGTTGCCCACCGGACAGCGTGCCGCACGTCTGTTCCATATGATCTTCAAGCCCCATGCCCAGTTCGGCCAACCGTTCCCGATAATATGATTTTCTGCGCAGATCCACACCGCGCTCCAGGTTAAAGCGTTTGGTTTTGTTGTCCGCGATGCTCATGTTTTCCAAAATACTAAGATGTGGGCAGGTCCCTTTCGCCGGATCCTGAAACACTCGGCCAATGCTCCGTGAGCGCTTGTATTCCGGCATTTTTGTCAGATTACGACCGTTCAAAATGATTTCACCCCGGTCCAGTGGAATAGAGCCGCAAATCAAGTTGAGCAAGGTTGTCTTGCCCGAGCCGTTGCTGCCGATCACTGTGACAAATTCACCGTCTTTGACCTGTAGATTGAAGTCATTAAAAATCGCTGATTCGTTCACCGATCCGGATTCATACACCTTGTTGATGCTGTTGAGCTCAAGCATGTTTTTTCTTCCCTCCTTTGTCCGTTACGCGGTTGGCGACGAGGATGAGCAGGAAAAGCGCGCTTTGCACCGCGCGCAACAGTGTGGAGTCCAGCCCCAACCAGATAGCCAGGGCGATCAGGGATTTATAAAAGATCGAGCCCCAGAGAACCATCGTGGTTTGACGCAGGAACGTCAGTTTTTTCAACAGAGTGACACCGAGTATGACGGAAGCCAAACCGGCCACCATGGATCCCGTGCCCATTGTGACTTCGAAGAAATTTTGCTGTTGGCAGAGGACCGAGCCCGAAAGCGCGACCAGTCCGTTCGCCAGGGAAAGTCCCATGATCTTGACGTGTCCGGGATTTCTGCCCATCGCGACAACCACCTGACTGTTATCTCCTGTCGCGCGCAGCAAAGTTCCGGAACGTGTCTTCAGGTACCAGTCCAAAGCGTATTTCAAGACCACAACAATCACCAGAGAGACCAGCAATACGCGAACGCTATATCCGCCAACTCGCGGTGGGATAGCCGCTGCGAGTCCGCTGTTGAAGATGGTGTCACGCTCAAAAAACGGCAGGTTGGATTTGCCGGCTATGACCAGATTGATTGAGTACAGACCCGTCATCACCAAAATACCGGACAGTAGATCGGAGATGCGCAGTTTGACATGAATCAGACCGGTGCAAAGGCCGGCCAGCGCGCCGACGGCAAACGAGACCAGCACGGTCAGCCAGGGATTGATGTCCGCGACGATCATCACGGCGGTGACGGCGGCCCCCAACGGGAAGCTACCGTCCACAGTCAGATCGGGAAAGTTCAATATTTTGTAGCTGATGTAAAGGCCAAGAACAAGGACACCATAAATGAGTCCCTGTTCGGTAAAACCAATCACAATACTTAGTAGTTGTTCCATATCAGTCCTTTACACTCACATCGATGATCCGATCCGCGTAGTCGGCGGGCACGGTCAGATTCAGCTCGTTCAGCACCGTGGGATTGAAAAAAGGCTGAGAATCTTTGATTGTTTCAAACGGCATGGATTCGGCGGCCTCGCCGGCGAACACGCGGGCGGCCATCGCGCCGGTCTGTCTTCCCAGTTCGATATAATCCAGCCCTTCGGCAGCAAGGCAGCCATTGACGACCTGCTCTTCTTCTGAACCGAAATAAGGGATGCCTTTTTCTTTGCACTTATTGATAATCGTGGCCATGTTTTGTACAACCAGGTTGTCTGTCAGGTTGCTGACACAGTCGACTTTGTTGAGCAATTGATCGGCGGCGAGTGGCACGTCACCGGCGGCGTTCACACCTTCGGACACGATGGTGAAGCCGTATTCGGGAGCGAGGTTTTCGTAGATCTCCAGGCTGGAGACTGAATTCGTCTCGCTGGTTGAATACAAGATGCCGATGGTTTTCGCTTCCGGCAGAAAGGCACGGATCATTTTGAGTTGCTGTTCAATCGGTAGCGCGTCGGAAACACCGGTGACGCCTACCTTGTTTGTGCCGTCGGGGTTGGCAAGTTCGGCGGCGATCGGATCGGTCACCGCGTTGAAGATGACCGGAATGTTCGCTTTTGAACCGGCGTTGTAAGCCGCCTGGGCGGCGGGTGTGGCGATGCCGCAGATCAGATCATAGTTTTGACTAACAAAACTGTTCACGATCTGGTTGGTGATCGCAGTGTCGGCCTGACCGGACTGATGATCAATTTGAATGGTTTCCCCATCGACAAAGCCAGCGTCGCGCAAACCTTCAACAAAACCCGCGTAACAGTTGTCGAGAGAGGGGTGGTCGGCGAACTGCACAACTCCTATTTTAAAGACATCTCCATTTTTCGATTGAAATTCGACAACGTCATCGGAGCGCGCGCTGTCATGAGAGGTCACGGCCGATGGATCGTCCGTCTCTTTTGTCGCTTTGCCGCAGGCGCCCAACGAGGTCAACGCGAGTGTGGAAACCAGCGCGAACGCAACAATTCTTTTGCTCATTTTCAATATTTTTTTCATGATTTTTCCTCCTTTGATTCAGATGGTGTTAACCGGATCCGTTATTTGACGAGGCTCGAGTTTTAGATAAAAAGACATAAAAAAACTCTTGTCCACCTAAGGGACAAGAGAAACTCCTGCGGTACCACCCAAATTGACTGTGATCAGCCCACTTAACTCTGTACTTTCATATACAGTGCCCTTGCTAACGGGGGGCGGACCGTTGTCTCCTACTCCACGACATTGATTTGACGCGATTGGGAAACACCCTCGTGAGACCATTCGCCACCTTTATCATATCGGCTTTCACCCCCGCCGACTCTCTGTGATGAATCATGGTGATTACTATTTCTCATTCCACGGTTTAATGTATGAAAAATCCGGTCGCAATGTGATCAGCGACTGTCGGACAACTTCACTTTAATCATTTCATATTGATTTGTCAATTGTGCAACCGGCTGATGTCGTTAATCGGTTAATTGCAACCCGAAGTTCCTTTCGGAGAGGGACTTTGTAATTCAAATTACTAAGAGGGAGTAAG
>CAZAPS010000069.1:0-5034 GCA_964487355.1 uncultured Oscillospiraceae bacterium | reverse complement strand
AGATGTGATATCACATATATAGCCGCACAAAGTGTTCCGCCACCATCTCAATCACAGGTGAGATACAGTCTGATTTTAGAAATCATTTAATGACGAAAGGATTGTCATATGTTACAATCTATTATCATACAACAAGCAAATGCTTAGTCAGTTTCAATAAAATATTGAAGGAGGACATCCAATGCTCATTCAAGAAATTATCGGCGCCTTCACCGGTCAGAACAAGAGGGATAAAAAACGTCAGGTCGCCGCCGGCACAATTATCGGGTTCCTGGTTGGCGCTTCCGCAGCTTTGCTGCTTGCCCCACAGTCCGGCAAGGAAACCCGTGAGGATATTTCCGAAGCGGTTGGCAAAGGCGCGAATTTTGTTAAAGATAAGGCTGAAATCGCGTATGACAAGACAAAGTCTGCCGCGAAAGCCGCCGGTCAGACAATTGGTGGCTGGACGGAGGACGTGAAAGATCGCCTAAAAGAGGCGACTTCGGATGAGGCGAAAGCAGCCAGAGCGGTCGCCAGAGAAGCGCGAATGGCCGCGCGTGAGGCGAAACTCGACATCAAGCAGACTGTGGGCGACGCGGTGGATAACGCCGAGGAGGTCTTGGACACCGCTCAGGAGGCGGCCGAGGAAGTCACTAAATAAAATCGCTTCGCTTGACAATATACAATCGTGAAATGAGGTAGGCGAGTGGATATGATTTATGCTTCCGCCACAGTGGACGTCGATGTGCTGGCGACTATTTTGCTATCGCTATGCGGAGCGTTTGTTCTGGTGGTGTTGGCGATTCTTTTGATTAAACTCATCGGCACTGTCGGTAGAGTGAATCACCTATTGGATGAGATATCGCCGGACCTGGTTGAAAGCGTTGACAAGATACCAAAAACGGTGGACAACCTGAATTTGATCGTCGAAAACGCGGTCGATATGACTGATGACTTGGCGACCACCTTGCCGGTTGTGCTGGAGAATGTTGAAAGCATCTCCAATGCCGGTGGAGAGACCGTCACGTCAATAGCAACTTTGATCACAGCTATCACAGATTCTCTGGGTGACTTGATTTTGAAAGTCAGGCAACCTTTACAGACCATTAAAACGGTTGGTGGAACCCTGTATAGAGTGTCGAAAACCATGTCGAAGAAGATGAAAGACCGCGAAAAAGGAAAAAAGGCCAAGAACCGCCGTAAAAAATCCAAAATGGCGTGATGAAGCGCGTTTTACGCGAGACTATTTGTCATAACAGCTTACAACCCCGAAACGAGATTTAATTTGTTTCGGGGTTTTATCTGTGTGACGTCTTGTAAAATGATCATAATGTAATCTTAAACGAACTATCGATGAAGGCTCTCTTGGTGTAAAATCAAACTGTTGTGATTAAATAGATCAAGATGATATTAATTAACATATATTGAAGCAAGCATATAATTTCGAAATCGAGATGACTGTGAATGCAAGGAGGGGAATGGATGCGTCAGGTTGGATTCGACCGGCAAAAATATTTAGTTGAACAAGGCCGCTATATCATGGAGCGGGTTAACAGATATGACAAACTATATCTTGAATTTGGTGGCAAGCTGATTGGCGATTTACATGCGATGAGAGTTCTTCCGGGATTTGACGCAAATGCTAAAATCAAGCTTCTGCACCAATTGAAAGATCAGGCGGAGATCATCATCTGCGTCTATGCGGATGATATCGAAAAAAGTAAAATCCGTTCAGATTATGGGACCACCTATGACCGTGAAGTGTTGCGCATGATCGATGATTTTCGCGCCTGGGAGCTGGAAGTCAACAGCGTCGTGTTCACAAGATACTCCGGTGAGTTCATGGTGGACACCTTTCGCACCAAGCTTGAGCGTCGCGGGATTCAGGTTTACATCCACCATACCACCGATGGCTATCCGTTTGATGTGGATACGATCGTGAGCGAGAGAGGATATGGAAGAAACCCGTATATTGAAACCAGCAAGCCGCTGGTCGTGGTCGCCGCGCCCGGTCCGAGCAGTGGAAAGCTGGCGACCTGCCTGAGTCAGCTTTATCACGAGTTTATGCGGGGCAGAAAGGCCGGTTATTCAAAATTTGAGACCTTTCCAATTTGGAATTTGCCCTTGAAACATCCGATCAACATCGCCTATGAATCGGCGACCGCTGATTTAAAAGATGTCAACATGATCGACCCTTTCCATCTGGAAACCCATGGCACCAGCTCGGTTAACTACAATCGAGATATCGAGGCATTTCCGTTGCTGCGCCGAATTCTAACGAAGATCTCCGGCGATGAGATTCCCTTTGATTCTCCGACCGAGATGGGGGTCAACCGCGCGGGGTTTTGCATAACCGATGATGAGGTTGTGTGCGCCGCGGCAAATCAGGAAATCATCCGTCGCTTTTTCGCCGCGTCATGTGATTATAAAAAAGGGCTCACAACAGTGGAGACCTTTCAGAGGACCAAACTGTTAATGGAAGAACTGCAATTGAAAGACGAGGATCGACCGGTCGTGCTGAAAGCGCGCGAGTACGCCAAAGCGTTGCAAGAACGTCGATTGACGGAAATCCCGGACCTGGATCTTGAGCGGATGGATCCACTGGCCGTCGCCGCTCTCGAGCTGTCGGATGGACGTTTGATTACCGGCAGGGGAAGCGAATTGATGACAGCCACCGCCGCCGGGTTGTTGAACGCGTTGAAAGTGCTTGGTGGAATCAATGATCGCCTGCATCTGTTGTCGCCGGTTATTTTGGAACCAATGCAAAAACTGAAACAAGAGGTGCTCAAGCTGAATGATTGCGCGTTGGACACGACGGAAGTACTGATGGCGCTGTCCATTTCGGCCGCGACCAACACGATGGCTGATCTTGCACTGCAACAATTAAAGGAGTTGAAAAGCTGTCAGGCACATGTCACAGTCATGCTGAGCCATTCGGAAAAAGAAGCATATCGCAGACTGGGCATCGACACCAGCACAGATCCGGTGTTCGCGACGAATAACCTGTACTATGACACCTGAACGTGCCAAAGAGGACGCTCGGAGCGCGTCCTCTTTGGATTTTTGGTTGGCAGAGCTGAACTTGGGAATAGACGTAAACGCTCGCCTCTGTGAGCGTTCCCCGGATTGATCAATCGACCGGAATCTCGAAGATCGCCTTGTGTGTCTCTCTGTCACTGTCCCGTTCCTCAAAATATATTTTGATCGTTTCACTTTTGTTGTCCAGTCCATAACACACCTTGGCGTCGCTGGTCACTCCGACAGGCGTCTTTTTTGGGCTGATTTTCCCGGTCGCCGGATAGGTGTCGCCGAGCTTCCCCGAGTCGTCCACGACAGATCTGGGGACGATGTATAAGTCCATTATGGATCCTTCATAGCCCAGATTTTCGTATGTGTATGAGATATAGACAACTTCCTCAGGTGTTTTATCGCTGTATGAATTCCGATCGTCAGTCACCTCGGCTCCGGTGACCGTCAGCCTCCATTGTCCGGCGACTTCCCACGTATCATTCAATGAGTAAATTTCTTTCTGTTCGGCGGAACTGTCGGCGTCGACATTCGATTTAGTGCCCGCGGCTCCATCCGGCGTGAGTGAGGTGGCGACCAACAGATCAACTTGTTCCGATCGGCCCACGTCATATGTGGACGACGAGCTGATGACGCCATCGACATCAAAAAAATTCACAATAAAATGTGTGTACTGATGATCCAGGACATATTGGGCGATGTCCTTGTTCAGTGAACCAATATTGGTTTGTTTCGAAAAGAACAAGATCAGGTACTTATAATCACCGATTTGCGCTTCTGTCGCGCCGGCGTCTTTGAATTCTGCCTGAAGTTGCTCGTTTAAGGCGTCCAGCGAGGTCGTACCAATCCCCGGATCCGCCTCCTCGTCTTGCTGTGTTTGAATTTGCGCGGTGGTGGCGGTGGTGGTCTCTGTACCCGTTTGTTGTTTCTGATTTTGATTTTGTGCGCCCCTGCAGCCGGTCAAAGCGAGCGCGCAGCATAAGATGATAAAAATTTTTTTCATAGGTTCCCCCAAAGTGTGGTGTTGTTTTTCTTGTGTATCTACTTAAATCATTGTTTGTCTTCTCTTTTTACTCTAACTCAACCGGATCGTTCAATTCTTCGATGCTCTCGAGCAAAGATTGAAAAATGCGCTCTACCTTTTCTGTCGATGGATTGGAGTCCACACAAATCAAGACCATGGTTCCATTTGGCAAGGCCAAGGCAAATCCTTTGCCTTTTACATATTCATCGAATTCTGCGGAAATAAATTCGCTATCAAACGTCAAGGCGCTTAGACCCAGGATATCGATCGAACTCTTGTTCTTCGCGCCCAAGTTTTCTTGAAGACCGTTATAAGCCCCCTCTTGAGAAACTTGCTGGAATATATATGAATAGGTCTCAAAAGCGTTTTCATCCAAAAAACCCAGGATTGAGCCCTTTGACGCGTCTTTTTTCTCTGGATCACCATAGGCGTTATAAAAAACTGAAGAAGATTCAGTGGAGGCCGTTTCCTCGAAAATCCATCCTTCTGGAAGTTCCATCTTTAAGCCGCCCGCTGAAACAATTTCTTGATTCGGCATTGTTGATTCGGTGGTGATCGATTTGTCTGCTGGGACAGCCTCCGTATTAGACGGTGGTTTTGGTGAGCAACCACTCAACAGTAAGCAGGACAACGCGATTGTGATAATTTTTTTCATAAATCCCCCTTGTTAATTTTATCCGGTCGACTGACGCGTCCGGGCAAGTTGCTGATATTTTTAGCATACAGCTAAAGGTGTCCGAATAATCGGTCACTAAACTTAACCCGGCCGAAGAGCGGAGCTGAACTCCGGAAACAAAAAGGTGCGCGATCATGAGATCGCGCACCTTTGGGGGTTGGAGCCCTCAACCGGAGTTGAACCGGTGACCTCATCCTTACCAAAAAGCTAGTGCACTTTATTCAGCTTTATCTGTGTTAGCCCATCTCTGCGTGATATGCAGTGTTTTCAAAATTATCTTTGCGTGATACGTTCTATCTTTATCCAGTGTATAACAACATTTCTAACA
>CAZAPS010000068.1:0-5115 GCA_964487355.1 uncultured Oscillospiraceae bacterium | reverse complement strand
GGACAGCGCCATAAGGTAACAATTTCTGAAAGAAGATGCACAACACGGCAGCGTTATTCTTTTGCCGTCGATTTGTCGCGCAAACTCAATGAATGTTCAAAATTGATACATTTTGTTTAAAATGTTCTCTCAATTGAAATCAAATTAACATGACAATTGTTGATATAATTAATCTATATAAGAGTCACTTTCGCAGGTGATCAACAACACTATTCTAGGAGGATGCAATGATTTTAGTCTGCGTAACAGACCAACAATCATGCGATCGACTGATATACGCGGGATATCGACTGGCGCAAAATAGAAGTGAGCCGCTGGAAGTCATCACGGTTCGCCCCCGAGTGATGGGCAAATGTACCGATTCAAACGACTGCTGGCTGGCCAGCCCGGAAATTCAATATCTTACCGAAATCACTATTTCTCTGGACGCTGAGTTGCATTTTATTTTCAATGATCAACCGGCGGAGGCGATCGCTCAATATATCAAGAATCATAAAATCAAACGGCTGGTGACCGGCGTGCCTCCGGACGGAGAGATCAGCCCGTTCAATCAGACAATCGCTGAACGTGTGCCCGAACTATTGATCTATCAAGTGGCTGAATCCGGAACTGTCATCAAGCCGGGTCAGTCTCCGGACAAGAGCAAAGTGAGCCGGGGACGTTCCGTCTTTGATTAGGTGAATCGCTTGCTGTTGAGAATGCGTTTCTCATTGGTTTACGATAGATAGATTTATCTGACATATTTGGAAGTAGGTGTGAGGTCATGAAGGTTTTGATCATTGGTGGAACCGGGCTGCTGGGCAGTCAGGCCGCTACCGAACTGATCTCCCGAGGGCATGAGGTGACCGCCCTTGCTCTGCCTCCTGTCCCACCCGGAGCTCAGCTTCCGCCCGCGATGAAACTGGAGCTTGGTGATTATCTGAATCTGGATGATCAGCAAATCTATCGGCTTTTTGATGGATGTAAAGGTTTTGTTTTCGCTGCCGGTGTGGATGAACGTGTCGAAGGTCCGCCACCGATCTATGAAATGTTCGAACGATTCAATATTACCCCGTTACGCCGTTTGTTGCGTATCGCAAAAGAATGTGGAGTCGAACGAGTGGCCGTTTGCGGATCCTATTTTTCCTACTTCGCCGGACAATGGCCGGAACTTCGCCTGGATTATTGGCATCCATATATTCGCAGCCGCGTTGATCAAGCCGAGATGGCCTTAAGCTTCGCCGACGAAAACTTCAGTGTCGGCGTGCTGGAACTACCATATATTTTTGGCGCGCAACCGGGACGCAAACCGGTATGGGTGTTTTTGGTGGAGATGATTCGGAGCATGAAGGGCGTGACTTTGTTCCCAAAAGGTGGGACGACCATGGTGACCGTCCGTCAGGTCGGAGAGGCGATCGCGGGGGCGCTGGAACGAACAACCGGCGGACAAAAGTGGCCAATTGGCTGGCACAACAAGAGCTGGAAAGAGTTCTTGACCATCGTTCACAAACATATGGATCTGCCGCGACGCAAGATCATAACCATTCCCAAATGGATGTTCAGCGCGTTTGGCAAGCGTCTGCGAAAAAAGGAGATCAGGCAGGGGCTTGAAGGTGGGTTGAATCTCGCCAAGTTTGCCGACCTACAGTGCTCCGAACAATTCATCGACAAGTCCGCCGGCTGCCTACCGCTGGGCGTCCGTGACGATGACATCGACGCCGCGATCGGCGAGTCTATCCGATTGAGCTTGAAGATTCTGGAAGGATCGATGACTGACATTGTTGATATGAAAGCGTGATAGAAGACAGTCCCCTATCCACGAACTCATAACCGGATTTCAATAAAAAAACCTGCCGCGAAGCGACAGGTTTTTCTGTTGGCGACCCATATCACGGTCGCGTGAATTTAGCATCAAATTGAATCATCAGTCGTATGTGAACGTGACGACCGGTTTGATCAGATCCTGAGGTTTGTTGACCATCAACTCGAGAGCTTCAGGTATGCTGTCAAATCCTTCGAATTTATGAGTCAGCATGCCGGAAACATCCAGTCTGCCATTCATCATCACGTTGGCCAGACGCTCGGTGCGCATACGGCCCGCCGGCATCAAGCCACCGACGATTCTGATATGACCCATGCCCACGCCCCAGGCTTCTCTGGGGATCTTAACAAAGTCACCGCTACCCAGGTAGTTGACATTTGAAATGATACCACCGGGCTTGACCGCTTTGACAGCCTCGGCGAACGTGTCGACATCGCCACCGGCGACAATCACTTTGTCCACGCCTTTGCCGCTTGTCAGATCCATTACCTGCTCGTCAATCGCGCCATCTCTGTAGCTCAGGATATCTGTCGCGCCATACTCTTTGGCCAGCGCCACACAGTTCGGTCTGGTACCGACGCCAATAATTCTTCCGGCGCCTCTCAGAGCGGAACCTTTGACGGACATCAGACCGACCGGTCCAATTCCGATAACCAGAACGTCTTCACCGTAGGTCACTTCCGCCAATTCAGCACCGTGGAATCCTGTTGGGATCATGTCACTGATCATGGTTGCTTCCGCGGGGTCCATTCCTTCCGGCAACATGGCCAGGTTCGCGTCCGCCTCATTTACGTGGAAGAGCTCACCAAAAACACCATCTTTGAAGTTTGAGAATTTCCATCCACCGAGAGTTCCACCCGAGTGCATGGCGAAGCCACGTTGTGCTTCCAGGGACCCCCAGTCCGGTGTGATGGCCGGAACGAGAACTTTGTCACCTGGTTTGAAATCTTTTACAAGTGAGCCGACTTCCATAATTTCGCCGACCGCTTCATGACCAAGGATCATATCGGTTCTCTCACCGACCGCTCCCTCGTATACTGTATGAACATCTGAAGTGCAGGGCGCGACGGCGATCGGTCGACATATAGCGTCCAACGGACCACAAGTCGGCGCGTCTTTTTCGACCCAGCCAACTTCGCCAATTTTCTTCATCGCAAATCCTCTCATTAGAGTACCTCCTAAAAGTAGTATGAATAAATGCTGATTACTATGTTTTGATATTATATTGTATTGAAGAAGATGTCAATTTTATAACTATTACGTGACAACTCAAATTTTCATTAAAGAATAACGAAAAACGGGGAATTTTACCCCGTCCATTTTGATTTGTCCGGCGATCGCCGTGGGCGAAGTCATCGTCCGCGCACCTTGAACATCGTTTTCATGATCTGTATATTAAGTCGAGTGTTCGTGATCAAAATGGAAAGAGAGTGAGAACTCATGAAATATGAAGGTGTGATTTATCGGCCGCCGCTGGAGGCCAATGACGTATTGTTGCAAGTGACATTGGGATGCACCCACAATCAATGCACTTTCTGCAATATGTACGCGAGCAAGGCGTTTCGGGTTGTGGATGAGCGGACAGTGGTTGAAAATCTGGAGAGCGCGGGCCGGTATTACCCATACGCTGACCGAGTGTTTCTGGTGGATGGAGATGCCTTCGCGTTGTCGGCGGATCGGTTGGCGAAAATTACGACACTGATCCATCAGCACCTTCCGAATTGCCGGACAATCACGATGTACGCCTCAATCAGAAATATCATGATGAAAACCGATGAGCAGCTGCGTGAGCTCAAAGATAAAGGGATTAACGACCTTTATGTGGGGATCGAAAGTGGACTGGACGACGTGCTTGCCGATGTCAAAAAAGGGCACACTGTTGAAGAGGCGATCACCCAGCTCAATCGCCTGAACGATGCGGGCATTCGTCATTGCATGTTGTTGATGCCCGGATTGGCGGGAAAAGGGCGAGGGGTTGAAAGCGGAATCGCCGCAGCGAAGTTGGCGAACCAGACCAAACCAATGTTGGTCCTTCCGACCACATTGGGTGTTTTTGAAGGAACCGAACTGTTTGAGGCGCTGAGCGCCGGAAACTTTGTGGAGGCCGGTGAACAGGAGAACCTACAGGAACAACGAACGTTTCTGGAGAATGTGGATCTTCCGGATACTTATTTTTGGTCGGCTCACGCTCTGAACTCCACGCCGATCATGGGATTTTTAAATCAAGAGGAGATCAAGAGGATGATTCGCATATTGGATCGGGGGATCGCGAATATAGACGACGATGAATTTAAGGAGCGATTCAAACGCACATCATTGTGACGCGTGATGAGTGCTCAGGCGGGTAGATTATCTTTTTAGATTGCGAAAGGTGCGGTTTTCACCTGCGCCTTTGAATCACCCCACCTACAATTTTTCCGTTTCCACTGTTATTTCGGGTCAGCCCGACGAAACCATCGATGCTCTTCAGACGGCGTTTCAGCCTCCATTCGATAACCGCGCAGACCAACACACTCAACAACAAGACACCGGCCAATATGTATAGGAAATACTCCACTTATCGATCCTCCTCAATGACGTTCTTTTTTATTCTGATACCAGTTCAACAGGCGCAAGTCAGATCGAATGCGGATAATCTGAATTACTAATATAGTGCAAAGCAAAGCGATTGCGACCAATGGGATCGCATATGATTTCGATCTGGCGAATTCCTCTAAATTCTGGTTCGTGTCAGATTGCCGATCCTCTGTTATTTTAGCAGCGCGGACGACATTGATCCCGGACGTCGAATCAGGATCGTTTAACTGACGCTCAGACTCGTCAACCGGATGGGCAACACTCCGAGTTGTCGACCCGACATTATCCTCGCTTGAGTCACTCTCGGCAACATCCGGAGGGTTGCCCACGTCTTGCTGCTCAACTCTCACAACCTCGTCAGTCGCCACAGTGAGAGTGGAGGGGGAGGCGCGGAAGGTGATTTTATCGATCTCATTCGCCGTAATTGTCCCTGATACACTTCGGGTATTAGATTCACCGACCTTAAATGTGTACGGTAAAACGGATAAAATCCGTACACGATAACCAAGCCCGGCCGGCAAACCGTCGGCTATTTTGACTTCACCGTCACGCAAAAGAAATTCAGCCTTCCCGTCGTGAAAGACGATATCTCCGTATCGGCCATTGATCGCGTTGTCACCTAACTCCACAATCAGAGAAAATGAAGCGGCGCCGACCGGGTTGGTCACTTTCACAGAGAAACTCAGTCCGCCCGTTTCCGGAGTCACAGTCGGCAGCTCGCTCTGTGTCGGAGGCGG
>CAZAPS010000067.1:0-5128 GCA_964487355.1 uncultured Oscillospiraceae bacterium | reverse complement strand
AGGCAGAGGTCTGCAAAACCTTTATCCCCAGTTCAATTCTGGGTGGTGCCTCCAAAAAGACTCCGTCGCGGATATAACCGTGGTGGAGTTTTTTATGTTGTGAAATGAGGCACCGGTGTTTTCTCGCCACCTTTCGGAATAATCCTATTCTCCTCTATACTGATAGTGAACGGATCAAATCAGAGAGGAGTGATTTCATATGATTCTTGCGATTGATATGGGCGGCACACATATTGACGGTGTCCTGCTCCGTCAGGGCAAACTGATTCAGGCTGTCAAACACGAACTGCGAAAAGACGATCCCTTTGGTTCAATTTTGCTCTGTCTGAACGACCTGTTGCGGGATCAGGATAAGCGAGACATCTCTCGCATACATCTCAGCACCACTGTCTGCACCAACGCCATCGTTGAAGACAAGGTGTCAAACGTCGGTGTGATCGTGCAAAGCGGTCCCGGCATAAGCTGGGATTTCGAGCGTATGGGCGATCATTTCACTCATGTCTCCGGCAGCGTCGATCATCGCGGCATTGTGACAGAAGATCACGATCCATATGAACTGAGAAAAATCCGCGGTGAATTCAAATCCAAAGACGTGGATTGTCTTGCTGTCGTCAGTAAGTTCTCATCCCGTAACCCTGACACGGAAAAGCAAATCGGTGACTTTTTCGCGGACGACTATGGCGACATCACTCTGGGCCACAAACTTTCAGGTAAGCTTAATTTCCCTCGTCGCGTACGGACCGCCTATCTTAACGCGGCCGTTTCGAAGACGTTTCGCGATTTCGCCACAAACATATTGGCGGCGCTGGAACGTGAGCGAATCTCAGCTCCCGTTTATATATTAAAGTCCGACGCCGGCACGGTCGATCTGGATTCAGCTTTGAAACGACCGGTTGAGACCATTCTTTCCGGACCCGCCGCCAGTTTTGTCGGCATCAGCGCGCTGTTTCCCACAGAAGAGGAGGACGCCGTTCTGCTCGATATTGGTGGCACCACGACAGATATCTTCTTCCTCGCGCAAGGCGTGCCCCTTTTTGAACCGCTGGGCATAGAAATCGATGCTCGCAAGACTTTGGTGCGCGCAATCTATAGTGTCTCGCTCGGCCTGGGCGGCGACAGTCATGTTCGCGAAGAGGAGGGTGAAATCAGAATCGGACCCGAACGGCGAGGACCCGCCGTCGCCTTCGGCGGCGCCGAACTCACCCCCACAGACGCGCTGGTTCACCTCGGTTTGATGCCGGCGACATATCCACAAAAGGCGAAGCGGACTCTGACCATTTTGGCGGATAAGCTGGGAATGGACGTTGACAGCTGCGCCGGGGAGATTGTCACTCAATTCTGCAAGACCGTCACACAGAGGATCGATCAAACACTGGAACGAATCAACAGCGGTCCGGTCTACACAATCAAGGAATTGTTGCATGGTCGGCGCATCTCACCAAAATCGATCAAGGTCATCGGCGGACCCGCCAAAGCACTTGCCGAACCGCTGCGCGAGGCAGGCGACATGGAGGTTGGTTTCCCGGAAAATTATGAGGTCGCCAATGCCCTGGGCGCCGCGCTGGCAAAACCGACGACGGAGATCTCACTTTACGCCAACACCGAACGGGGGATTCTCTCCATTCCTGAGCTGGGTATTTACGAGCGGATCGACAAGTCTTTCGATCAGGAAAGAGCGGAGGCGACCGCTCTTAAAGCAGTAGAAAAAGCCGGCGCGTCGATGGGGCTTCCGGCTGAGCTGATAGAAGCCGAGATCACTGAATCCAACTCATTCAATATGGTGCGCGGTTTTATGGACAGGGAGCGCAACATCCGCGTGCGAGCCCAGATCAAACCCGGTTTGCTTTATGATTTTGCGTCCGCGGGGAAAGGAGTCATGAATGAAAGCGAATAATTCCCTTGGTTTAATCTTCTTTCCGGCATTTGACTGGGCGATTTCACCCACACATCCGGAGCGCGAAGAAAGATTGCTATATACACAGGACCAACTTTTTGAAGAGGGCATTGAGGATATTGACGGCATCAGGTTTTTCAATCCTTCTCTGGCTGACGCCGACGATGTGCTACGGGCGCATTTCGCCTACCCCGATCCTGATTCAGTCGTGACCGAATCGCATTACATCGCGGCCGGTGGCGCGATACGGGCGCTGGAGGCGGTGATGTCGAAGGAGACGGACAAGGCCTTCGCCATGGTGCGTCCGCCGGGTCATCACGCCCAGCGCGTCGTGTACGGCGACAGGGGCTTTTGCATCATCAACATCGAAGCGGTCGCTCTCGAACGCATCAGACAAAAACATCCTGATTTGCGTGTGGCCATCGTCGACACCGACTGCCACCACGGCGACGGCACGGAAGACATCTACTGGAACGATCCGGACACACTCTTTATTTCCTTTCATCAGGATGGCCGGACGCTCTATCCGGGCACGGGCGAGATGAGCGAGCTTGGTGGTCCGGGTGCCTATGGCTACAACTTAAACATTCCGCTGCCGCCCAACACTGGAGATGAGGGATTTCTTTATGTGCTGGACAATGTGGTGCTGCCGGTACTTGACGACTACAAACCGGATCTGATTATCAACTCGGCCGGTCAGGACAACCATTACAGCGACCCGCTGACCAATATGAATTTTTCCGCGCAAGGTTACGCTCTTTTGAATGAAAAACTCAAACCGGATGTGGCTGTGCTGGAAGGTGGCTATTCGATCGAGGGCGCGCTTCCCTATGTCAATCTGGGCATTGTCCTGGCGATGGCGGGTTTGGATTATTCAGGCGTCTGCGAACCGGACTACTGTGAGGAGAAATGGCGCCAGAGCCCTCGGGTCACCCGTCAGGTGGAAGATATTTCCGGTCAGGTCTTGAAGAATTGGCAAGAGCGGGAAAAACTGGCCGAGCGAAGATTCAACGGTATGCAAAAAGTCACTCGCGCGCGTCAGGTGTATTATGACACTGCCGGGATTTTGGAAAGACAGCGACAGGAATTCATAGTCTGTGGCGACTGCCCCGGTGTCAATGTCATCCATTCCAACAATGACCACGGAGCAAGCCTGATCGGCGTGCAGATTCCGCGACAGGCCTGTCCCGCTTGTCAGTTGAGTGGCAACCGTTTTTTCGAGGAGACGGCTAAGGAGAACGTGAAACGCAGATTCTTACAGGATCAAAGCACAGACCGATATTTTTCGGTGTAGATCCCCGCTCGCTTGCGGACGAAGAGTCCATGCCGTAGCCCCACTCTGTGAGGCGATTGTCAATATTGATTCATGAAGGCTGAAAACTTTCGCTGATTTGCTTGAAATATAACAGGCAAAAGTGATTAAATTGCGAATGAGGCTAATCCGGACGACAAGGGGAACAACAGTGAGAGACGATGACACCCTCTACCGCACATATCTGGACGGCGATGAAGATGGCTTAAGAGAGTTGATCGAACGCTACGGCACGCGCCTGACTTTCTATATTCACCGCTATATCCATGACATTCATGACGCCGAAGACCTGATGATCGACGTCTTTGCCTATCTTTCGGTCAAAAAACCACGCATCCGCAAAGGTGCTTTTAAAGCGTATATCTATAAATCAGCCTGGCACGCGGCCCTGCGTTTTCTGGCTGAAAATAAACTGCGCCAATGTCTGAGTCTGGACAAAATCGAGTCTGAGCCCCAAAGTGAGGTCCGGGCGGACGATCTGGCGATGACAAATGAACTCAAAGGCATTATGAATCTTTGCCTGGAACGATTGAATCCTGATTACCGTCAAGCCCTTTATCTGGTTTATTTTGAGCAATTGCGCCACGCTGAAGCGGCGAGAGTCTTGAACAAAAGCGAGAAACAAGTTGCCGATTTGGTTTATCGAGGGAAGAAATCGCTTCTTAAGCATCTTGAGAGGGAGGGGTTTGACAATGCGCTGTACTGAAGAGCGGCTGGACGCTGTTAAACGAAGAGCCCGACAAATCAAAGCAAAGAGAAATAAGCGCCGCGGTCGGATAATCGGTTTTTCGGCCATGGCCGCCGGCCTACTCATCGTCGTGAGATTGTCGTTTTTGATTTCCACCGTGCCGGCGAGCGCTCCAACCACTGATTATATCAGGGCGGGGGTGACCGCCAGTGTCTTTGAGACCGGCAGTCGCGCGGGCTACGTCCTGATCGGAGTTTTAGCGTTCGCGCTCGGTGTCTTCATGTCGATCCTTTTCTACCGTGTCCAATACAAAGATAAGAAAGATCAGGACGGCGACGATGATTGAGCTAGCCACCAATCTGATACAATCCGTGGCAACATTGACCGCTTTCATGGTCACCGTTGCCATCTATAACAAAACGCGCCGGCAAGCCATTTTTCTGCTGGCCTGTTTTCTGGGCTGTTTTATGCTCGGCGCGTTTCACTGGACTCTCCATATCATTTTATTCAACAGCACACCTCAGATTTTTTATGTGTCGGAACTGGCTTGGATCGCCGCCTATTTGTTTCTCTTGACCCTTGAATATGTCATGGCCACAAAAGAAGAGAAACAGTTCCGGCATCCCGCCTTGCTGCTGGTGCCGATTTTCTGTATTCCACAATTGATCCTCTACCTAAGTTTTGGTGAGATTTTAGGCAATCTCCTTATGGTCGGCCTCACCATGGCCGTCGCCTACTTTGCTCTGCGCGGTTTTATATTCGCAAGAAAGCAAAGCGGAGAAACCCAAAACATGCAGTATTTCCACGGTGCCGTGCTGGTGATCATTTTCCTGGAATTTGCCCTCTGGACGTCCTCTTGTTTCTGGATCGGAGACACATTGTCCAATCCGTATTTTTGGTTCGATCTCATGCTGTCGGTCGCCCTGTTGGTTTTGGTTCCGGCCACGAAAAAGGCGGTGCCGGCATGACATATATTGAAAATATTTTTGTCTGTGTGGCCGCTCCTCTCCTGGTCGCCATGATTTTTATGGGGAAAAAATACTACCGTGTTTTTCTTTTTGTTTTCGCCGGCATGGGCGCATGTCTTCTCTCCGCCTATATCAATACTTATTTTGCCCGACTCTATGGCGCGGATTTGCTGAATGCCTCGACCCAGATCGCGCCGGTCGTCGAAGAAGTAATGAAACTCCTGCCGCTTTTGTTCTATCTTTTTATCTTTGAGCCTAAAACCGAA
>CAZAPS010000066.1:0-5207 GCA_964487355.1 uncultured Oscillospiraceae bacterium | reverse complement strand
GTGCCGACAATACTTGCCTGGAGACGGGCCGGGAAGATAGGTTCTGCCGGATTTTTTATGCCCTTTTATAGCCCTTCCACACCCAAAGGTGAGGAGGGCTTTTGTTTTTTAAGCAAATTACTGCTGCCTCCGGCAATGATTTCTTCTAATTAAACAAAATACCCTTAAACTTTTAAGTTTTGTTCGTTATTCTCCCATCTGTCAGTGAATACTGCTTTTATGTTACAATTGTTACGGATCATGACAAATACATGTAGTAACTTTTATTGGTTATTATTTTTAATTAAGCGGAGATTCTAATGGCTGCTAAAATATTAATTGTTGACGATGAACAAAACATAGTTGATGTTTTGAAAGAAAATATGGAGCGCGAAGGCTACCAGACGTTGGTTGCCTATGATGGCGTTCAGGCTGTGGATCTGGCATTCACTCATCAGCCGGATCTAATTTTACTCGACTGTATGCTTCCGCGTATGGACGGTTTTGATGTATGCCGTAAGATTCGTTCTAAATTGAATATTCCGATTTTGATGTTGACCGCGAAGAGCGAGGAAATTGATAAAGTTTTAGGACTTGAACTTGGAGCGGATGATTACATTACCAAACCGTTTAGCGTGCGCGAGGTTTTGGCCAGGGTCAAGGCGCAATTGAGGCGGGTCAATCTGTCCGGAAGTGAATCTGAAATGGAACAAAAGATCTACCGCTTCGGTGATCTTGAGATAGACACGGTAGCCTATGAGGTGCGAAGGGCCGGTAAAAGCATAAATCTAACGTTGCGTGAGTTTGAACTGGTCAGTTTTTTGGCGCAAAATGCCGGCCAGGTTTTTTCGCGTGAGGTTTTACTCGAAAAAGTTTGGGGTTATGGATATTACGGTGACGTTCGGACTGTGGATGTCACAGTTCGTAGAACTCGCGAGAAACTGGAACCGGATCAAGCGAACTACCGCTATATTTTGACAAAACGCGGAGTTGGTTACTATTTTGACAAAAACTGTGACCAGCAACATGATTGAATCATGTTGAATGATATGATTATAATCTCACCATTGATGACCTGACCGCTTGAATGGATTTTAGAACTTGCGTATAAAAATGGTGACGGTGAACATTATATTTCAGAATAATATGTGAGGAATCTGTTTGAATATTTTCTTGCCTGCTTCTGCGACATCCATATTGGCTGTCGCAATCTCGATCATTGTGTTGTCCATCGCTTTGATTGTGTACTCCATTTATAAATTGAGTCGATTAAATCGGTTTGGACAAATACGGCCGATTGAATCGTCGCCAACTGACAAAGTCAGCGATCAGGTAAAAACTGACGCTATTTTGGCGGATTTGGACATTGGCATTGTCGCCTATGGAAATGACGGTCGCTTCTTGCTCTCCAACAAGGCGATGGAAGAAATATTGGGTGTCTCCCCACTTCCGACCGATCTTAATAGTTTCATGACCTCTTACTGTGAAGAAAATGGTGTGATGGCTCGCTTGCTACTTGGTAAGTCCGAGGCCTCCGGGGTTTTGAAACAGGGTAAAAAAGTTGTGCGAATCACAGCGAAAGAATCCAGACTTGAAAACAAGCGAAAGGTCGCCACCATTTTTATCCTGCAGGATATCACTCATCAAGAGCTGCAGGAAGAGAAACGCAAGGAATTTGTCGCCAATGTGTCGCATGAACTTAAAACTCCGCTGACGACGATTATCACCTATTCGGAATCTTTAATTGATTGGGGTTTGGAAGAGAAAACGCCTGAGGGGATCCGAAATGACGTCAAGCGGATGCATGATGACGCATTGCGCATGCAAGGATTAGTCACCGATCTTTTGTTGCTTTCCAGTATTGACAGCAATGGTCTTCGTGTTCGAATGGAGCAG
This sequence comes from uncultured Oscillospiraceae bacterium, assembly GCA_964487355.1. GTDB lineage: Bacteria > Bacillota > Clostridia > Saccharofermentanales > Fastidiosipilaceae > JAXGYX01. The sequence goes on along the minus strand of CAZAPS010000066.1, from coordinate 3,332 downwards.
CTGGATCTTAGCTATGTGATGAAACAGGCTGTGGAACGATTGCAAATCCAGGCTGAGGAAAAAGATATTACTTTGAGTTGTACGAGTGTTTCGATTGTCCCACCGATATTTGGTGACCGTGCTTCGATCGATCGTATCATCTCTAATTTGGTTTCCAACTCCATTAAATATTCAGGCCGTGGCAGTGAAATCAAGGTCTATATTGGTGTGGTTCACGATGAGGCCTATGTGAAAGTCAATGACAATGGATTTGGCATTGATCAGAAACATATGGATAAGATTTTTGACCGGTTTTATCGAGTGGACGGAACCGGATCCAGAGCTTTTGGTGGAACCGGATTGGGGTTGTCCATCGTCAAAGAACTGGTGGACATGCATGGCGGCCAAATCTCTGTGCAGAGCGGAATCGCAACCGGGTCATCATTTACGATCATGTTTCCACTTGCGAGAACATTGTATAATAAGACAATTGATTCGGTTGAAAATCAAGTTCCTATCAAGACCCCTTTGGCCATCTCGGTTGCGAACGATTTAAAGCGGCTCGCTTATGAAGGTGGTGTGATCTTCGATGATTGGAAAGAGTTGGATAAAGCACAGCTGGAAAAGATTAAACTGATGATAAATGATAGTTTGATAGATGACGAGGAAATCACATTTGCGTCATCTTTGGAGATGGATTAACAATTATAAACCTTGGAGGTTGTTGGATTTGTCAAGTTATATTATAAAAGGCGGACACCCATTATATGGTGAAGTGACAGTCAGCGGTTCTAAAAACGCCGCGTTGGGCATTATAGCCGCTTCAATGGTTTTGGATGGTCCATGCGTGATCGATAATGTTCCGGATATCATGGATGTTGGAGTTTTGCTCGATATTTGCAGGGTGCTGGGCGCGACTGTTGATGAAATAGATCCCCATACGGTCCGAATTGATCCCACAACGGTGGTAAGCAAAGAAGCCACAACTGAAATGACCAGGCACATTCGAGCGTCGTATTATTTGCTGGGAGCTTTACTTGCGCGATTCAACGAGGTTAGATTAAATATGCCGGGTGGTTGCAATTTTGGCACTCGCCCGATCGATCTTCATCTCAAAGGCTTTCATTCCATGGGCGCCTCCCATGAGCTGGTAGATGGCGTGATTCATTTGAAAGCGGATGAATTGACCGGTGGGCAGTTATACATGAACCAGGCCAGTGTTGGAGCGACGATCAACGTCATGATCGCCGCGACCAAAGCCAATGGCAGCACAGTCATCGAGAACGCGGCTCGTGAACCGCATATTGTCGACGTGGCGAATTTTTTGAATATTATGGGTGCGAATATCAAGGGCGCGGGGACGGACACCATACGCATCACGGGTGTGCCTAAGTTGCCCGGATATAAGACCTATTCAATCATTCCGGATCAGATCGAGGCGGGCACATTCATGGTGGCCGCGGCCGCGGCTCGCGGTGATGTGGTCGTCCGAAATCTAATTCCGAAGCATATGGAGCCTCTGACGCAGAAGATGCGGGAGATGGGAGTCACAATGGAGGAAGGCGGGGATTGGATTCGGGTGTTGGCAAAGCCGGACCAGAAACTGAACCCGACCACTTTTAAGACGAGACCGTACCCCGGTTTTCCCACTGATCTCCAGCCACAGGTCACTATTTTACTCTGCACGGCTACGGGCAACAGCCAGATGCATGAAAATGTCTGGGAAAACAGGTTTCAATACATTGATGAATTGAAACGCATGAATGTGGACATCAGCATCGCCGGCAGCGTAGCCTTGGTTATGGGACCTCAACAGATGACATCTGCGCGGGTCAAGGCTCTGGACTTGCGTGCAGGAGCGGCGATGCTGATCGCCGCAACCATTGTGGACGGAGTCAGCGAGATCTACGATGTCCATATGATTGAGCGCGGTTATGAGAATATAGTGGAGAAGTTGCGCGGGATCGGTGTAGATATCACCACGAAGGCTTGAAAGCATTTTAATGAAGACAGTATCTTTTTTGGGTGAACCGCGCTGGGAGGCGTGCACACTGGTCAGTGGTAGTAGTGGCAACGCGATCTACGTTTCGGCTGGCAGGACCAAACTTTTAATCGACGCCGGAGTCGCCGCCAAGAGAATTGAGGCGGCGCTTGCCAAGATCGGACAACACGCCTCCGAGTTGGACGCGATCTTGTTAACACATGAACACGCGGACCATATTCGTGGAGCCGGGCCATTGGCACGTCGTCACCATATACCGATTTACACAAACGCAAGGACAGCGCAGGCTCTCACACCAATGATTGGCAATCTCTCAAAGACCCGCATGGAGCAATTTGACAGTGCGGTTCCCTTCTCGATTGGCGATTTTTCAATCTCGCCTTTTCGCATTTCCCATGACGCGGCTGAACCGGTGGGATTTCGTTTGGACGCCGAGCGTTACAGTGTTTCTGTCTGCACAGATCTTGGCGAGATGACCGATATCATACTTCAGGCCATGTCCGGCAGTGACCTTGTCTTTTTGGAATCAAACTATGATGAGAACATGCTTCTTTCCGGAACCTATCCATGGGTCCTGAAGCAGAGGATTCGCAGCCGACAAGGACATCTTTCCAATGTTTCCTCGGGAGAGGCCGCCTGCCAACTGGTGAATTTTGGAACGGAAAATATCGTGCTTTCTCATCTAAGTGAAGAAAATAATTTTCCCGCGTTGGCGGAGCTGACAGTCGCGCAGGCCTTGAGAGAAGAGGGCGTCAAGCCGGATCATGACTTGCTGTTGCAGGTAGCGCCACGCCACACGCCGGGTCGATTGTATCAGTTCGGACCGCGGTGAATTCAACAAAGGATGGTTGATATCCGGCTATCTTCCAAGAGGCGTTTGTTCAAATGAAATTGACGGTGTTGGCGGTAGGTAAAATCAAGGAAAAATGGTTGAAAGAGGGCTGCGAGGAGTATTCCAAACGATTGTCGCGGTTCGTTAAATTCAATCTGATTGAGGTCGCGGATGCCCCGGACAATCGTTCGGCGGCGGAGGCCCGACGCATTGAGGGTGAACGCATTTTACGAAGACTCCCATCGACCGGCTATAAAGTGGCGCTGGACCTTGCTGGAAAAACGCCGGATTCACGGGAATTGGCAGCCGCTCTTAATGACTGGTTTGTCCAAGGTGGAAGCGAGGTAACCATCGTCATTGGTGGTTCCAATGGATTCGCGCCTAATGTGTTGGCGGCGATGGATGCTCGGCTTCGTCTGTCCAACCTGACTTTTCCTCACCAGCTGACTCGTGTCATTTTGTTGGAGCAGCTGTTCCGATCGTTCAAAATCTCGCACAATGAACCGTACCACAAATAAT
>CAZAPS010000065.1:0-5301 GCA_964487355.1 uncultured Oscillospiraceae bacterium | reverse complement strand
ACGAAGTCCTATGACTCTTTCTTCTAAAGTTGCAAACTTAAATGTACGCTATCGACAACGATATAAACTTACCGGCCCGCTATGATAATTTAATTACATGACATTGAAAAAGCCCCGGAGTTCCGGGGCTTTAAGCGTTGGCTGCCGATGAAGGATTTGAACCCTCACTGACTGAGTCAGAGTCAGGTGTGCTACCATTACACTAATCGGCAATTTAGACAACAGCGATATTTTAGCATGTCACATTATCCAACGCAAGCCTTCGACACAATACTTTAACGGGAAATGGTTCATCCACAGCAACTGAAGACTACAATCCCGACCGTTCGTTTACATATCGAGAATGGCGGCTCGAACTTAATTTTGGATAGGCGCTCACAAATCATTTAGATAGTCCGCGTAGCCTTCCTCCTTCATTTTATCTTTAGGGATAAAGCGCAGCGCCGCTCCATTGATACAAAAACGCGTTCCTCCATTGGGACCATCCATGAAGACATGACCCAAATGGCTGTCCGCCTTTCCTGAACGCACTTCTGTCCTGGCATATCCAATCTTATAATCCTCCCGTTCGGTGAGGCAGTTCGGTCGGATCGGCCGTGTAAACGACGGCCATCCACAACCTGCGTCATATTTGTCCCGCGAAGAGAAAAGCGGCTCACCGCTGACGATGTCGACATAAATGCCCTCGCTCCATTCATCATTCAGCGTCGAACTGTAGGGAGCCTCAGTGCCATCATTTTGAGTGACATCATAAGATAGTCGGCTCAAACCTTCCCTCAATGTTTTGTCATCAGGACGTGACCAGCCGGGCTGTGTGCGGTCGCCTGTCAATGGCGTGTCCGCCGCAGGTAAAGTCGCAAAAGAAACGTGGCAATAGCCGCCCGGATTTTTGTTCAAATAATTCTGGTGCTCAGATTCGGCGCGTGTGATGTTCTCCAGTGGCAAAACTTCGACCACCACAGGAGATTGATAACCTTCTTGCAATGATTTAATCGCGTCCTCAATGATTGGACGATCATTTTCGTCAAGATAATATACGCCGCTACGATATTGTCTGCCCACGTCGGGTCCTTGTCGATCTTTTTGTGTTGGATCGATCGTCTTGAAAAAATAATGCAATAAATGTGGCAGATCAATGCGACCTGGATCATAGGTGACCCAAACCGCTTCCACATGATCGGTTTCGCCCGAACAGACTGTCCGATAATCCACGTCCACTCCCTCACCGTTCACGTAGGCCGCAAACGTTCGAGTGACACCGGGCAGCCGCTTCAAATAGGCTTCGGTGCCCCAAAAACAACCACCGCCCAAAACAATCGCTCGCTCATGTTCAGCAAATTTCAAATCGGTCTTCCGACCTGTAACCGGTTGGTTCATCTTCCACCTCTTCCGGACGGCGCGCTCGTCCTCATTATCCAGCACTATCTGCGCGCATACTTTGAGAAAAGACGTCACCGCTTCTTGGCGATGACGTCTTTTTCAATAAGATTATCATTAAACAATGAGATTGATTCCATCTTCTTTCCCGTTACTCAAAATAACGGTCAGACATTCTCAAAATATCTTTTCTATGTTCTTCGGAAATAAATACATCGACATGGTACGTGCCGTCTTTCGCGTTTTCGATCACGTAATCACCCTGTTGAGTGTTTAACGGAAGCAACGCGCTTTGAATGGAAATGTGCTCGCCATTCGCCAACTCGACAATGGCCTCGTCGCCATCGAACCTGACAATAAATCCCTTCACCGACATGTCCATCACCTCCCGCTCTTGATTGTGGTGAATCGTGCCAACGGTACTGTCGCCAATGGTTGATGCGGTTGTTGCCTATTAATATTGCTGACCATAAATATTAGTTTGATGGTCTATCTATATCATATCATAAACCGGTCCAATCACACCATCAGACCGTCGAAGTGACATGGATCGGCCGGGTCAAAGCGCAATGTCATTTCCTCTTTACAGGATGGGAACGGGGCTGACAGTTGGGGCAAAAAGTTGTGTTTCTACCTGCGACATTGGTACGCCGCAACAGTGACTCGCAGCGCACGCAGGGCTTACCTGAGCGGCGGTACACATTTAATCGGTCCCCAAATTTGCCCATCTGATTATCCGCGTCAACATAGTCTTTGAATGTGGTTCCACCGACCTCAATGGATGATTTAAGAATCTCTTTCGTTTTTGAGACGATCGACTCAACCTCGTAGCGGCGCAGCCGCCTCACTCTCCGGGCCGGATGCACACCTGCGGCGAACAAGATCTCGTCCGCGTAAATATTTCCGATTCCGGCGACAGTCTCCTGACGCAACAGCAACGCTTTAATAGTCATTCCGCCATGCCGTTTCATCTGATTCCAAAGGTAATCAACAGAGAAGGCCGTGGTCAATGGCTCCGGTCCGAGGCGGGGAAACCCGCCTTTTATATCGGCCAGACTTGCTTTTCGCGAGCAGACAAATCGGCCAAATCGTCTCACATCCTGAAATAACATGACGCCTCGTGACTGATCGGCATGAGTCAGATGGAAACGCAGATGTGTGTGTGCCGGCAGATCGTCCTCGTCGTGGGACTCAACAGCGGGATTTAAAGGATAATATAGTAGTTTACCGGTCATGCGCATATGCATGATCACAACAAGATCATCATCGAGATGCATCAGCAAGTACTTCCCTCTTCTGGTCAAATCACGAATGGTCCGACCGGTAAGGCACAACTTGCCATGCTCGGACCGGCAATCGATCAAAACATCGGGATGAAACACATCCACGCGCTCAATCAGGGAGTGCTTAATATGTCGTGACAAACTACTGCGAATCGCTTCTACTTCCGGCAATTCCGGCATGATTCAGGCTCCTTTATTCATTTTCCTTGAATTAGAGGCTTGGGCTCGACTGCGGGCAGACGATAAACCGGTCGGAACTACGCGGTTCAATGAGGGCACCAGCAACAGTAAAAGTAAAAAATAGACAATCGCCGCGAGTGGTGAGGTGGCAAGCCGTTGGACAAGTTGAACGCGATACGGAATGCCGTATAGCTGACTTAACCAGAAAGACTGAAGCAGCAACGAACAAAATATCAGTTCGGAAAGGCAGGACAGCAAAGAGGATAGCGGGTTGACTTTCCCACGAAGCAGGATAACGATGAGGCCGGGCAACACACCGCGCAAGACCGCGGTTAGCATGATACCGGGGTGAAAGGCGCCCTGGCCTGCAATCAGCATTCCTAAAAAGTCCGAGACGCCTCCGACCATTCCTCCGACAATCGGGCCACCATACATACCCGCGATCATTATGGTAAGAGGAGCGAGACTAAACCGAAGCCAAGGAGTCACGGTTATTGATCCAATGCGCTGAAACACAATAGTCAACGCGATCAGCAATGCGGAGAAAGTAAGAACACGCACACCTACACGTGCCTTTTTTGATGATACATTCACAGACATACGTCACCTCCAAAAATCGCCAACATAGCAGAAATAACGCAAATCTGTATGTAACAGCGGATGCGACACGATACCGCAAGGCGACAGCCTTTTCGTTTGAGGGCAACTTCCCATCACCTCAACACTTGACGCAGCGTGTCTACTCTGTCCAATAGAAGACCACCCGGGAAGATGATCAAATGTAGTCTAACACAATTCTATAAATTGGCAATCACACAGGTTACCACTGAAAAAAGTTGTCCCGGCCGATCGGCAGGGACAACTTCAGGTTAAAAAGCAAATTCAGCGGATTTACATGACAATTGTCAGATTGTGGCCACACCGCTCTTGCGCGCGGCATCCGCGACAGCATTCGCGACAGCGTCTTTGACTCTCTCGTCAAACGCAGCGGGCATGATGTAATCCGGATTCAAGTCTTCGTCTGAAATCAGTTCGGCGATCGCATAAGCGGCGGCGACTTTCATCTCGTCGTTTATGTCGGTGGCCCTAACGTCAAACGTGCCTCGGAAAATACCCGGAAACGCCAGAACGTTGTTGATCTGGTTGGGGAAATCGCTGCGACCGGTGGCGACCACGGCGGCGCCGGCCTCGAGTGCCTCATCGGGCATGATCTCGGGGATCGGATTGGCGCATGCGAAGACGACGGGGTTTTTGGACATTTTGCGCACCATCTCTCCGGTCAAAACACCGGGAGCGGAGACACCGATAAACACATCGGCTCCTTCAATGATGTCAACCAATGATCCTTGTTTCTTGTCCGCGTTGGTGATCTCTGCCATCTCGGCTTTGTATTTGTTCATGCCGTCACGACCCGCGTAAAGCGCGCCTTTGCTGTCGCACATGATCACTTTAGACGGATCCATGCCACATGCGATCAAAAGTTTGGTAATCGCGTTGGCGGCGGCACCGGCGCCGTTGACGACAACGTTCACCTCACCGATATCTTTTTTAACAATTCTCAGAGCGTTGACCAAGCCGGCCAAAGTAACAACCGCGGTACCGTGCTGATCATCATGAAACACCGGAATATCCAGAGTTTCTTTCAGCCGGTCCTCGATTTCGAAACACTCAGGAGCCGCGATGTCCTCAAGATTGATGCCGCCGAACGATCCCGCGATCATTTGGCAGGTCTTGACAATCTCATCCACATCTTTACTCCTGATGCAAATTGGAAATGCGTCAACATCGCCGAACGCTTTGAACAGAGCGCATTTGCCTTCCATAACCGGCATACCGGCCTCAGGACCAATATCGCCCAAGCCTAAAACAGCAGTGCCATTGGTCACGACCGCGCACAAATTCCAGCGTCTGGTATAGTCGTAGGACTTGCTCACGTCTTCGGAGATTTCCAAGCAAGGCGCCGCGACGCCGGGAGTGTAAGCGATTGAAAGCTCTTCCGGGGTTCCCACCGGAGCCGTGGCGACCACCTCAATTTTGCCTTTCCACTCTAAATGTTTCTGAATAGCGGTTTGGTTGACATCAGCCATTAATACGTCCTCCTCAATGTTGTTGAATGATGCAAATTCAATATCTAATCATAACGACGCGGCACCCGATCAAGTTTGGCAAATCCAATAACATGAGACCGAGTGACCACACGTCTATCAGTATAGCATTTTAACCATTTATTTCATAGAAGTATGATCGATCGGGCAAATTATTCCACTTCGTCAAATCTGTCGCCGACGGCGGGTTCGTTCGGCTCCTGAAATTTGATTTCAGGGACAAAAAAAGACTACGGATCACAAAAGATCTCGTAGTCCTTTGGTGGGTGACATTGGATTCGAACCAACGACTCCCTGCGTGTCGGGCAGGTACTCTAACCAGCTGAGCTAGTCACCCAAATTCACAGCTTATAACC
>CAZAPS010000064.1:0-5532 GCA_964487355.1 uncultured Oscillospiraceae bacterium | reverse complement strand
GAACTGGAAGTGGGAATCAATGAGATCGAGTCGGACCGCAATTTTGATGTGATCCTCATTACGCGGTTCGATTCCAAAGAAGAGATGGATGTCTATCAGGTCAGCGATTATCATCAGCACCAGGTATTGGACAGGATCCGTCCGCTGCTTGAAAAAACAGTGGCCGCAGATTACACGGCATGGAACACGGGACTGGAGCCGGAGGTCTGATCTGAATTCATTCAGGTGCTTCTGCTTTCGTTCTGCGAAGATCCCGCTAACAGACAGATCATCCGCAGGATACGTCATAAAAGCCCCGGGGAGAGCCAGGAATGGTTCTCCCCGGGGCTTTTTCAACGGGTCGCAGCATCCTGTTGCGGTGCAGGTCAGGGAAGCGCCAAAGCGGACGGTCTGATTCGATCCCAGGTCCCGGATTCTTTCATGCCGGTAGCACCGCCTTCGACGAGTCCCGAGAGATCATATTCAGATGATCCGGAGCAGGAGAACTCGTTAAGGAAATATCATATGAATGTTTGAGTTCACACTGTTTATGTTGATCTGTGTTCGAATGGACGGTTTGAACAGGATTTTAAACGATTTCCCGTTAGTTTGATATCAAACATTGTAATTGATCTAAAGGGTACTCTATACTTGAGTTAATGATTGAACTATAAATTCTGATTGGACGGGGTGGACTCATGATTCAAGTCGAACGGCACAGAGAAATCATCAAATACCTGGGCATCCATGGCAGCGGAAAAGTCGAAGAGCTGGCCCGTTTACTTGACGTCAGCGCGATGACGATCCGGCGGGATCTGGAGCAGCTGGAAACGCTGAATGTGGTTTCACGTTTCTTCGGCGGCGCGGTGCTGAAATCGGCCATGGGAGTGGAAGTTCCCTATAAAGATAAAAGCACGGCAAACAGCGAACATAAGAAACGGATCGCCTGGGAAGCTGTCAAGCAGATCAGGGACGGGCAGATCATTTTCCTGGACTCCGGCACGACGACCATGGAGATGGCAAAGCTGCTGAAAAACTATACCTCACTGACCGTTGTGACATCGGATATCCGGATCGCCGGGTATCTGGCGCGGCGTCTCTCGTTGAGACAGATTGAGACCGACGATCTGATTATCGAGCGTGAAGAGATGCCGATCGAGCAAATCTTCGCGACCAAAGGTGAGCCCTATTTTCGTGACAGTGAGTCCGCCGTGGTGCGTGGATTAAAAGACGAACGTGCGCTGGTGATCTCTTGTGGCGGTGGCGTCGCGTTGCGCCCCGAAAATGTCCGTTCATTAAAAAAGAACGGCACAATCATTTGGTTGACAGCGTCTCCACAGACAATTTTTGAGCGGGTGCGACACGCCATCCATCGCCCGATCCTAAATCAGGATATGAGCGTGGACTTCATTTCCTCCCTGATGGAAGGTCGCCTGCCTTATTATGAGTCAGCCGCCGATCTTCAGATCAGCACCGATGGAAAAAGCGTGGCAGAGATCGGTGAGGAAATCATCCACGCTTTAAAATAATCTAATCTATCACGCGCCATGCGCCGGTGATCTTAAATGATAATTTTCAGTAGTGATTCAAGATGTCGTCTTTGAAGATCAGTCGACATCGACCAGTGTGCCCGGCGCCCAGCCCACCACTTCGCTTAACGCCGGATGAATGGTCATCGCCCTGCTCAGCGCGAATACCGTGTTCGGCTCAAGCGACTGTTCCGCCTGCCGCGGCCGCCATTTTTTGCTCAACTCTGTTTCAATATCCTCGTTGCGAATGGCCGATGGCTGTCGACCGGCGTTCATCAGCCAGGCGACACCCTGTACCAAAATCGCGGCCTGCGGTCCGCTGCAGTGGATACCCAACAGCTTACGACTATGCCGCTCCACGATCAGCTTAACGAAACCGTTCTCAGTGTCGTCGGCGTCGATGCCCATCGCGTAGGTCTTGATCACATCCGAAAAACGATGAATCCCAACACTGATTTTGTATCCTCTGTCAAGCGCGTCTTTTTCGCTCAGCCCGCATCTGGCTGTCTGAGGGAACGAATAGGTGGCGGAGGGGACCACATCGTAGCGCGCGAAGCGGGGTGGTTCTTCCGCCCCACGGCTGAAAAGATTGTAGCCGACGATGTCCGCCTCATAGTTCGCCTTGTGTCGTAGCTGCATCAACCCGTTGATGTCACCAATCGCGTAAACACCGGGGGCGGTCGTCTCTAGATATTCGTTGGTGCGGATCCACCCTTTTTCATCGGTCTCCACGCCCGCGACCTCCAGGTTCAAGTCCGCGGTGTTTGGCACGATGCCCGCCGAAATAAAAATGGCCTCTCCTGAGACAGTCCGTTGCTCTCCGGTTGTCTTGTCTTGTATCTTGAGATATTTACGGTCGCCCTCGGCATAGGCTGATTGTGTGTGTTGATTCAGCAAAACCTCGATGCCGACCGCCTCAAACTGTTCAAGCATATGGGCGCTGATCGCCTCGTCCTGCTTGGGCACCAGGCGCACATTTCGCTGCACCAGCGTCACCTTGCAGCCGAAGGTCGACAAGATGTGGCAAAACTCCGTGCCGATGTCCGCGCCACCCACAAAGATCACATCTTTATATAGAGCATCCGGCATTTTTTCAAAAAAGGATTCGGCGGTCACGTAGCCGGTTTCCTCAAGCCCGGGGATCGGCGGCACGTTGCTGGTCCCGCCACAACCAATGACAATGGACTCGGCGGTCAACCGCGCCTGTCCGCCGCTTGTCAGACTGACCACCAGTTCTTTTTCACCGACAAAAGAGGCGGTACCGCGATATAAATCACAATTTGGGTAACTGCCGTAATAGGTCTCGACATCGTCTCGATTGACCAGGATTTTGTCACTGACCCGCTTGGCGAGGCGCGGCCAGTCAATTGTCGGCGAACCGGGTTCCAGGCCGATCTTATAGTAAAGCAGTGACTCTCGTAGGACATCCGCGGGGTGGACCAGAATCTTGGTTGGTATGCAGCCATGATTCAGACAGGTCCCTCCCCAGTTCTTCCGCTCGATCAAAGCGATTGTTTTACCGGCGGCGAGAGCGGTATCCACCACAATGTTGCCGGCGCCACTGCCAATGACGATCACATCATACTGTTTTATTCTACTGTCTTCGCTCATTTCTCACCTCTTGATATATTGAATTGTCCGATTCACACGGTTAATTAATCCACATATGTGAAAGTGTAGCACCTTCACGCAAAAAGAACCATTCAGGCATCAATCATCCGATTTCAAACAATTTGAAAAAATAGCTCAGAAAATGATTCATTGCGCTATAATTAACAGGAGTTTTTAAAACAGAAAGGTGGTCGTCACAATGTTGACTTTGGAAAAATTTCGCGAGGCGCGCGAAGTTTTGAAACCTATATTAAATCCGACTCCGTTGATCTACAGCTCTCATTTTTCCGAACTGGATCAGCGGCAGATTTATTTGAAGCCCGAAAACCTTCAAATAACCGGTGCGTATAAAATACGTGGCGCGTTCTACGCCGTCAGCCTGCTTTCAGATGAGGAGGCCAAACATGGACTGATCACCGCGTCCGCCGGCAATCACGCCCAGGGTCTCGCCATGGCCGGCAAGCTCAGAGGGATCGAGACGACGATCGTGATGCCGGAGACCACACCGCTGGTCAAAGTCAACAGCACCCGGTCCTACGGAGCGAACGTCGTGCTGCACGGCAACACCTTTGACGAATCTTGCGCCTACGCGATGGAGCAAGCCGGCGAGAACAACATGAATTTCATTCACCCATTCAACGATTTGAATGTGGCCTGTGGCCAAGGGACGATGATGTTTGAAATTTTGGAAGAATTGCCCGAGACCGATATCATCATTGTGCCCATCGGCGGCGGTGGTTTGGCCGCGGGAGTGGCCACATTGGCGAAGATGTTGAAGCCTTCGATCAAGGTGATCGGCGTCGAGCCCGCCGGGGCCGCCTGCATGGCCGCTTCTCTGCGCGCCGGACACGTGGTCGACCTGACCAACGTGGACACGATCGCCGACGGTGTCGCGGTCAAGCGACCCGGATCGCTCATCTTTCCCTATGTGCAGGAAAACGTCGATCGCATCATTTCGATCCCGGATGAGGAGTTGGTCGGAATCTTCCTTGACCTCCTTGAGAAACATAAAATTCTGGTGGAAAACGCCGGACTGCTGAGTCTTGCCGCGGCCCGTCATCTGGCGCCCAATCCTCAGCAAAAAGTGGTTTGCCTGCTGTCAGGCGGCAACATGGATGTGATCACCATCGCCTCCTTGGTCCAGCATGGTCTGATCTCGCGCGAGCGTGTCTTCACCTTCAGCGTGCTGCTGCCGGATCGACCCGGCGAGTTGGAAAAGATCGCTCATCTGGTTTCAGAGAAAAAAGGCAACATTATCCGGCTGGAGCATAACCAATTCGTCTCCATCAACCGCAACACCGCGGTGGAGCTGCAGGTGACACTCGAAGCGTTTGGCCATCATCACAAGATCGAGATCGTGCGCACATTGACCGACGCGGGCTACCAGGTGAAGCTGATTGATTCTAAAATCGTGTATTGACTGACCGGCTCTGCCCCGAAAAAGGTCGGGCACTGATCGGATAAGGGGCTACTTCAAAATGAGATAGCCCCTTTGTTGTGCATCAACTTGTCGGCATGGTCAACTCAACGGACTATACCTGCTTCATATCTTTTTCAGTTTTTTGTTGAGAAGATGGTCCATCAATTGCGTTGACAGGACAAGAATCTACAGCGGAGCGCATTTTTACGCTATCGATGGTCCGCGGATCATGATCTTTGACCTGGGCTTTTCCCTGAGCCATCTCGAATAATTCAGGGTAGTGATCGACGCAAAGTCGGCAACCCATGCAAGCGTCCTTATCAATCGTGACACGCTCTGTTTCACCTTGCTGTTGAGGCAGATCCTCGTCTTTGACGATCCGAGCTGTTATCCATGAAAAGAGGATGATAGCGCCGACCGTCAAAATCCAACGGACTGCCATGAACTTCGGACCCAGATATTTTGCCTCGTTGAGTAGCATCGGGATCTTTATGACGGCCCAAGAGCTTAGGATTATAATGATATTTCTAATTGAAGCGCCCTTTTTGTGTAGCATGACGCACATGGGAAAGGCTGCATAGATCGGCCCTGCTGAGATGCTGCCAATCACAAATGCCAAAATGAGTCCCTTTACCTTCGCCTCTTCACCTAAGTACTGTGTGATCTTCTCTTTCGGGACCCACAGATCCAGTAAAGCGGTTAGCACAAAAATCACCGGCATGATCATCAACATTTCTTTGATGTAATAGGCAGAATTTTTGACAGATTCAAGAGCTAACATCGGCTTGACAATCATGATGACAGCGTAAGCCAAGAGGATCAAGACTAAAAACAGGTTGTCTTTAAGCTTTTTTATTATTTTCATAAGATCACCCCCATGAACAAAGCGATGACAATGGCGAACAGAAAGCTAAAGCCATTGCGAGCGAGCGTGAATTTCACTCAAAAATTCTTCTTCTCAAGGGGAAAGGTAACAATTCGAACCAGGGTTAG
>CAZAPS010000063.1:0-5696 GCA_964487355.1 uncultured Oscillospiraceae bacterium | reverse complement strand
CGTCCTGTAAGCCATCGCGGTTGACGTCCTCCCAGACATAGTCGCCGACGCTGACATACGGTCTGACAAAGCCAAAGTCCAAAGTAGAATCGTTGTCCAAGTGGTTGGGCAGCTCGGTTGAGCGTTCAGAGTCTGTCGAAGAATCCACCGCCGGATCATCGCCTTCATTCGCCAAGGTCGACATGTAGCCGTCCGGTGTGGTGACCGTCACGATGTAGTAACCGCCTTCCGGGGTGACCGGCAGGTAGGTGAACTCATAGAAACCATTGTCATCGGTCGTTGTGGGTCCAACCGGGTTGCCGAACACATCGGTCACCGGGTTGCCGTCCTGATCCGTCAAGGTCAGTTCAACGCCTTTGAGCGGAATGTCTGAATCGTCCTGTAAGCCATCGCGGTTGACGTCCTCCCAGACATAGTCGCCGACGCTGACATACGGTCTGACAAAGCCAAAGTCCAAAGTAGAATCGTTGTCCAAGTGGTTGGGCAGCTCGGTTGAGCGTTCAGAGTCTGTTGAGGAATCCACCGCCGGATCATCGCCTTCGTTCGCCAAGGTCGGCATGTAGCCGTCCGGTGTGGTGACCGTCACGATGTAGTAACCACCTTCCGGAGTGACCGGCAAATTGATGAATTCATAGAAACCATTGTCATCGGTCGTTGCCGGTCCAACCAAGTTACCGAACACGTCGGTCACCGGGTTGCCGTCCTGATCCGTCAAGGTCAGCTCAACGCCTTCGAGCGGAATGTCTGAATCGTCCTGCAAGCCATCGCGGTTGACGTCCTCCCAGACATAGTCGCCGACGCTGACTCGGGGGATATAGGTGTTGATGACTTCGACGGTTCCATCGGAATCCATCGGATCGCCTGATGTCACATAGTCCGGATGTCCACCGGCTACAAACGTGCCATTTTCAAGCAGTCCTTCGACCACATAATAGGTGTAGAAGTTGGCGTCATCGTCGGTCGCGTTTAACTCATCCCAACCGGCGTTGGTCACGCCATCCACCAGTTCCAGGATGTCTACATTGGGTACGATCTCATCGATCTGCACTCCGTCTTTTTCATACTGTCTCCACAGCTGGAAATACACGGTCGGACGAGCCTCATCGGGTCCGCCAACCCAGATCTTGTCGACGTTGACATCAATTTTTCTTTTCTCGTTTACGAATGTGACGAACATTTCTCCATCTTCGATGAAGTCATAGTCCTTGTCATTCGTCCATGAGCTGTCTGTCAGTGTGACGTTGGTTTTTCCTTCGCCACGGTTTTCGAGTCTAAAGTAGACGTCCGGCACGTCCTGATACGCCGGGGAGGGCTGTTCTCTTAGAACATAGCGGCCACCGCGCAGACCAAGCACCTCAATGGTACCGTCAACGCTCGTCTCATAGGTGGCGATCAGTGTCTCTGCGTTTCCCGCGCCGATGACAGAGAAAAGTGAAAACTCGACTCCTTCGATCGGTTGATCGGTGTCTTTGTCTTTTTTGACAAGTCGCAAAGCCATGCCGATGCCCGATCCGCTGCCACCGTAATACCATTTCGCGGCTGACTCAGACCTTTGGAATCTTTCGATAACCTTATCAGTATCAAAAGAGACCAGGGCGATTGTGTTGCTGACTTCCCGCCTGCCGACGATGTCTTCGTTCAGGAAGGTGTCGTATTTAACAGTGTAGGTATAGTTGACTCCGTTATCTTCTTCTTTGGGAAGATCACCGTGCTGTTTCATCTGAATCTTGAACTGTTCGGGTTCGGTTGCGGTCGCGTCTGTGAATTCGATGCTGTAATGCGTGTCTTTGACCAATGTGACCGGTCCAAATGCCGGATCGGCAGAGTCAGTCGCGGTGATCACAACGCTGTCGCGGATATAAACTTGTTGCATGTCAAGTGTGTCGAGGATGTAGGCGTTCTTCAATGGCAGACCATTGGGGTTGACCGTCGCCGACCACTCGATGTTGTCGTTTTCCGGATTTTGAGCACCGGTTTTACTTGGACTGTTGTTGTCCTGACCGCTGAAATAATTGCGGTAGGCGCTAGCCGAATCCGCTGAGGTCAGCGCTTCATTTTTTGTTTGATTCGTCAAGGTCACTTCGTTGTGGTACCGATCATTGCGATTTGTGTCGTTTGAAGGGTAGCGCAGGATATGCGTGTCGAAGGTGACGGTGTAAGGATATGGGCCGTCCGGCAGATCGATCGACCAGGTTCCGGGCGCCGCGGAATCAAAGGATGGATCGGCTGTGGAGACCACCGCCGCGGAATCCGCGCGGGTCAGTTTGAATGAACCCGGCACATAAGCCTGGTCATCCGGGATTGTGTCCTCCAATACGGCGTCCACCAACTGAACGTATCCGTTGGCGGCGTCGATGTTGACATCGATCTGCCAGCTGATCGTGCGTGGTGTGGTGGTCTTGTCAAGCGCGGTACTCTTCTTGTCGACGAGAACCTCGGGCTGTGGCGCGTCTTTTGAGGCCGAGTCCGATCCGCCGCGGTAGTCAATGTCCACTTTGTTCGTGGCGCCATGGAATTCGGCTTCCGGGCTATAGGGTGTGGAATAGGTGAGAGTATAGGGGACAGCCTTTAATTGATTCATCTCAATGGTGAAGCTGCCGTTCACATTTTCCACCGACGTGTAATCCGTGCCCGGTGTGAGCGTGACACTGCCTTCTTTTAGCACAATGTCGAACGCCATGACGTCTGAGGGTGTAAACGTGTCAACCAGTTCAAAGTCATAGATGACATGTTGATTATTGTTGAAATCGATCTGCCAATGATTGACTTTTGAGCCATCTTCCTTGGTCTCGGTCACCACATCCTTGCTGATGCCGGGGTCACGTTTAGCGACTGTGTAGTCAGCGGATTGTGGTTGCCCCTGCCAATACAAAGTGGCGGTGTTGGTTGACGAGTCGTTTGATGTATCAACGGCATTTGTTGAATACCAGATGATATATGTCACCGGTTTGGAATCGTCTAAAAACTGAACTTCGAATCCATCGTTTGTTTTGGTGAAGGTATAGTCAGTGCCTTCTACAAGGTCAACACCACTTTCCTCTTCAAAGATCCTAAAGGTGCCATCCACGATGACCAGGTCGGCCGGATCAAAGACGTCGGTAATCCGAGGTGTCTCCAATTTGCCGTGAGCCATATTGAAATAGATGTACCAGTCGATCTCCTGTTTGGTCTTGTCCTCGTTTGATGAATATTCTCCGTATTTAAAAATACCGGGTTGTGGCGCGTCGACAGACGCTCCCGGGATGTCCGGACCGGGACCGGGACCGTTTCCATCTCCATAATCAAAGAAGATGTCCGCGTCATTCACGGTTGAGTCGGCATTGAGTCCGTCGTTTGTGTAGTAAGTGATATAAGTCAATACATAAGTGCTGTCTCCGGGCGTCGGGATGTTGAGTGTGAATCCCTCTTTATTGCCGGATTCGGGGGTGTAGGCGCTGATGCTGTAGAAGTTGTCGCCGGGATCGACAACCGCGCCGTCTCTCGTCAAGGTGAAGGAATTCCAGTCCAAAACCAGCAACGAGCCATCAAAGACGTCATTCATGCTGATGTCGGATAAATTTATATTCTTTTCATTGATCGTGACAGTCCAGAGGATATATGGAATTCCTTCCTCAGTAACACTCAAAGTGCCCGTTTTCGAGGCGTCCGAGGTCGTGTCCACGGTCACACTGTCCCTGTCCGTGATGTTCGGTTGTTGAGTGTGATGAACGGTGTTGGTGACATCACCACTGATTCCATCAGGCACGGTAGATGTGTACTTGATCTCGTATGCCTTACCTTGTGAATTCGGGATGATCAAGGTTTGTGTGCCTTCACTGTAAGAGAAGTCAGATGAGGACAATACCTTTACAGTCTGAGCGACACCGTTTTGATCGACGCTCACTTCGCGGATGACGATCGTGCTTGGGTCGATCGCGCCATCGCTCAGAGTATCCTTCAGTGAGACGTCAAAACCCAGATCGTCTTCGTTGTAATTGTATTCGACGATCCAGTCAATCTCGTTGATGGAGCCATTTTTGAGAGAGCCGCTTTTTGAGACAGAGGGATTGTCGCCACCCCAGTTGACATCCAGGGGATGCTCAACTTCGGTCTCGGCGCCGCCCAAATTGATGGTGGCTTTGTTGTTGATGGTTGTGCTGGTTCCACGATCGCCTTCAGTCAACAAAGTTGTGTAACGAAGCTCATAAGTGTCACGAACCGGTGACTGGTTGAGAGAGAGGGTGAGTCCGTCAGCGGACGTGCTCAACGTGTAATCGGCCGCGGATACCAATTCTTCACCGACCACAGTTCCGCTCGCGCTTCGCGCAATGCGGTAAACTTGGACGGAATTTTCCACCAAAGAATGTTCGCCGATCAGTTGATCTGAAATTGAAACTGTATCGTAACGATTCATTCCTTCGTTGAACCGAACTGCCCAGTCCGCGTGTGTCGGACGATGATCGGTTGGAACCTTGTCGCTACCGTTCATGACATAGGTGAAGCCACTCTTGGTATCGGTTTGATCCAGATTGTCTTTCTTGCCCACGAGCACCGCGGAGTAGCCGTCTTCTTCCGAATAGGGGATTTCGACTTCCTGTACGCGCTCATCTTCAAAAACCTGTGTGTCCAGATCAGCGTTTAGATTAATCTTAAATTCTTTTTGTTCCAAAGTTGAGAATTCTTCCGAGAATGTCACAGTCACGGTTCCATCGGTCGCGATTGAAAATGTTGAGCCCGCGGCGCCGTCCAATGGCTGATTGACTACCGGTTGCGAGATTGACACAAAGTTTGGTAAGACAAAGCTATATGTGTCACCCGCCACTAACGGGTTGTCCTCCGTATCTCTTACGTCAAAACTATATGTCAGACCAACCGCCTGCACTCCGTCGGGATCGAATTCGAATTCCGATTCATCGGGGATGATTGTCTCGACCCCTCCGATTGTCAAGCGAAGTGAGACGTCAGTTAAATGCACATCTGAATCAAGTAAAGCCATTGGCGTTATGCCGAATGGTTTAAGCTTTTTATCATTCTCAGCCGCTTTCTCCTCGGATGAATCCGGGTCGGCATCCGCTGAAGTGTGAATTGACTCTGCCACAGCCTCCGTTGATTCGGAAGAGTGGGCGTCTTGCGAATCTTCAGTAGGATCCGCTTGTTGATCGGCCAATGTGTCGTCCATTTCTGCTTGACCGGCATCCAAATCATTTAGAATCTCATATGAAGCGGATGGAATCGCTTCTGTGGACACCGATCCTGTTTGAGATGGATCTGTTTGTGTCAAGCCTGCGTCAGCAGTTGGATCGGTGTCGGACAAAGTGTCGATCGCCTGCTCCATTTCAGAAACGACCGCGCCTATTTCAGCGTGGGCATTTCGGGGAATCGCGAAGAAACTCAGTGCGACACTCAGCGCCAATACCCAACTAAGCAGCCTATGCCTTCGTTGTTTTTCCATACAATCTCCTCCAGTTTCTATATATAGCGCGGCACAAGTTTTTAATTCAATGGCGTCCGATTTTACAAAAGACGCGATCGATTCGTCTGAATCAATAAAAGAATTAAAATTCGCACCACACTGATTTACAATTATTCAAACAAAGCGATTGTCATTTTATTACATATCTTATAGTATCAGATAGTCATAATGTTACAAACAAGACAGTCACATCACTTGAAAATAATTTGTAATGAGACAAATAAGGAACATGGTATACTCTGAC
>CAZAPS010000062.1:0-5730 GCA_964487355.1 uncultured Oscillospiraceae bacterium | reverse complement strand
CATTATAATCACGATGAATGTAGATGTCAAATCAAATTAGAGCATAATGAACTGTTTTTTGAATAGAAATTATTTAACTCGTCGATATGTGGTAAAATAATTTCATCTGTAATCTAAATGAAAGTTTTGAGGAGGAATTAGAAGTGGAAAAATTAATCGGCAATGCGATTTTTGGACAGTCCGGAGGACCGACCGCGGTCATCAACTCCAGCGCGGCGGGAGTCATCATGGAAGGCTTGAAGCACAGTGATGTCATTCCCAAAGTATACGGGGCGGCGCACGGCATCGTGGGCATGTTGAACGAAGAATTCTATGACATGGCGCAGGAAGATCCTCATGAGCTGGAATTGCTCAAGACGACACCATCGTCCTCACTCGGATCGGTCCGTTACAAACTGGCGGATCCGGATGTCGATGACACCGATTATAAGCGATTACTCGAGGTTTTCAAAAAATATGACATTCGTTATTTCTTTTATAACGGTGGCAATGATTCCATGGATACCTGCAACAAAGTTTCTAAATATATGCAAAAAGTCGGCTATGACTGCCGCGTGATGGGCGTTCCCAAAACAATCGACAACGATCTTTACGGCACAGATCACTGCCCGGGCTTTTCTTCGGCCGCCAAATTCATCGCCACTTCCTGCATGGAAGTCTATCAGGACGCGCGCGTCTATAACACCGGATTGGTCATCATAATGGAGATCATGGGCAGAAACGCCGGCTGGCTGACAGCGGCCTCCGCGTTGGCGACTCACAAAGGATCGGGACCGGATTTGATTTATCTTCCGGAAGTTGTTTTTGATGTTGATCAGATGATCGAGGATATTAAGAAAGTCTATGCCGAAAAGGGCAACGTCATGGTCGCGGTTTCAGAAGGTGTTCATGACAAAGACGGCAAGTTCATTCCTGAGCTGATCGGTGAAGTGAAAGTTGACGCGTTTGGTCACAAACAGATGGGTGGAACGGCGGCGATCCTGGCTGATAAACTGGCGGACGCGATGGATGTCAAAATCCGTCATATCGAGTTGTCTTTGCTGCAGCGTTCGGCTGCTCATATCGCCTCAAAATCCGATGTTGACGAGGCCTATGAGGCCGGAGCCACCGCGGTCCGCGAAGCTGTCAACGGCGCTACCGACTACATGGTTGGATTTGAGCGTGCTTCCAACG
The DNA here is from genome assembly GCA_964487355.1 of uncultured Oscillospiraceae bacterium. Taxonomy (GTDB): domain Bacteria; phylum Bacillota; class Clostridia; order Saccharofermentanales; family Fastidiosipilaceae; genus JAXGYX01. Next base: position 4,557 of record CAZAPS010000062.1, on the reverse strand, counting down.
ACCCTTATGTCTGTGAAATGAAGCTCATTCCGCTCGCCAAAGTCGCCAACACCGAGAAGAAAGTTCCGCGTGAGTGGATCAACGAAGAGGGCAACGGGATTTTGCAAGGCTTTATTGACTACGCGTTGCCATTGATCAAAGAAGATTCGATCACTCCGAAGGAGGACGGTCTGCCACGCTACGCGCGTTTGAAAAAGGTATCCGCGAAGAAATAAGCGCCATTCACAACACTTGAGCTGAGCGCCTATCCACGACGCTCCAAATGATTTGTCAATCACAAATTTGGTCGGCCGGTCACAAACCGCGCCGACTAAATTTTGGAGATTTGTAATGATTATAAAGGAGTAAAGTATGCCTGTTTTCAAAATTCCCGCAGAAATCATCCACGGTAAAGGACAGTTAAAAGCCCTTGCGAGGCTGGGAGGCAAACGCGCCAGCATTGTCACCGGAGGAAACTCGATGAAGCGCAACGGGTTTCTCGATCAGGCGATCGAGTTTTTGGCGTCCGGAGGCATGGAGGTACAGGTGATCGACGGTGTGGAACCCGACCCGACCATCGAGACCTGTGTGAACGGTGGACGCGCGATGAATGATTTTGGTCCGGATTGGATCATCGCGTTGGGCGGCGGTTCAGCGTTGGACGCCTCCAAAATCATGTGGGTTTACTATGAGTATCCCGATTATGATTTTAATAAATTGGTTAATTTCAAGTTTCCAAAACTGCGCACCAAGGCGAAACTGGTCTGTGTGCCGTCGACCTCGGGCACCGCGTCAGAAATCACAGCGTTCGCTGTGGTGACCGATCCGGTCGCGCAGACAAAATATCCTTTGGTCTCGCCTCAAATTGTCCCTGACATCGCCATCATCGACCCGGCTTTACCGGCGACAATGCCGGCTTTGATCACCGCGCAGACCGGAATGGATGTCATGGCGCATGCTGTCGAGGCGTTCGTGTCCACGGCGGCGGATGATTACACCGACGCGCTGGCGCTCCAGGCGATTCGTCTGGTCTCATCTTACTTGCAAAGAGCCGTGAAGCATCCGGATGACATGGAAGCCAGAGCAAAAATGCATAACGCCTCCACTTTGGCCGGCATGGCGTTCAGTAACTGCTCACTTGGCATCGTGCATTCAATGGCTCACAAGATCGGTGGCCGATTCCATCTGACACATGGTGAGGCGAACGCGATTTTCATGCCTTATGTTATCGACTACAATCGCAGGGCAACAGAGAAATATGCGCGTCTGGAAGGTTTGCTGGGCATTGATGATGTGGCGCAAATGGTGCGCGATCTGAATGAGCGCGTTGGTCTGACCAATGACATCGCCAGTGGTGTCAATACAAAAATTGAGGAAGCCGTGTTCCTCGGCGCAATGGACGAAATGGGTGAGCTGGCGTTTGCCGATGGTTGCACACTGACCAATCCACGTAAACCGACCGCTGAAGAGATCAAAAAAATCTACAAAGCGGCATACTATGGCACCAAAGTGGATTTTTAAATTTAGACAATCTGAACAAAGCGTTGGAGTGGGGCGCCGATCAGCGGCCTGCTCCATTCGCAAAAATCCGCGGTCACATGATTGCCCGTTTTATTTATAAATGAACGGGGAACCGGTTTCTTCCCAAATGCCAGTTTTTCAAGCGGCAAAAGGAACGGTTCGATATGGTATCGGCTGCCGGGAAGGCGTCGAAAGGCGACCATGTGACCACTTTCTCCCTCGAGTATCCGGCGGCAGGCGAATTGCCCTGCCATTATCGCTTCTTCGCGATCGGTCTTTGAGACGTGGGTCATGCCGCAGCGCATCAGGAGACCGGGCCTTTCGTTGCGTACCCGATAACCGAGATCGTGGATAATCAAGTTCGCCAAGTGGGCGCCGACATCGCCGTGGTAGGTGATTCTGCCACGTTGAAACGTCGGTGGCACGATCGGGCTTCCATCTGATTTTTTCAAACCTTCGCTGACCACAACCACACCATGTCCTTTTTCTTTCATCAACGTTTCGCAATCACGCAAAAATGACGATTCCTCGAAAGGAATTTCGGGAAGGTAGATTAGATCCGGTCCAAATCCGGTGTCTGCGGCGAGAGCCGCCGCGGCGGCCGCCCAGCCGGTGTCGCGGCCCAATGACTCGAGAAGCACCAGATGAGCGGGCAGCCCGCGCACGTCGGCCACCAACTCGGAGACTGAAGAGGCGATGTAACGGGCGGCGGAGCCATACCCCGGGCTGTGGTCGGTGAAGGGGATGTCATTGTCCATCGTCTTGGGAATGCCCATCACGCGAATACCGGCGCGCCGACAGGTTTGCCATAATTTCGCGGCGGTGTCCATGCTGCCGTTTCCGCCATTCACCAACACCGCTGAAATCTTCCGTTGGCGGAGTACGTGAAGCATTTCAGCGTAGTCCGCGTCGGACAATTCGTCTCGAGAGCTGCCGATGGCGGAGCCCGGTGTGGCGACCAAACCTTGTATTTGGTCCTGTGAAAGGGCGCTCAGATCGATAAAATGGTGCTTTAACATGCCGCCGGTGCCGCCGATCGCGCCCCAAAGCTTGTGTGAGCCGATTTCGTGCGCCGCCCGGATCACGCCATGAAGTGATGCGTTCAGCACCGCGGTCGGACCTCCGCCATGAATGATTAGAAGATTGGACAAGGATATCCTCCTGACTATAGGGTCACGCTTACAAATGTGCGTGTCGAAGTGTCGCTTTCACATTGGATCTTGCCTTCTATCATAGTCAATGAGCATGCCGAAGTCAGGCGATCCCGCGTTATTTATTTTGACGGTGATGAAGTGATTTATCGCTAATTCGTTCATTCAGCGACTGTAAATGTCGCATAAAGTGTGAATGTCTCATAGTCACCCGGAGCGTCGACTGTCAGTATGTCTTTGACAATTCGATACTCGCCGGACGGGAGTCTGCCGTAGAGCCATTCCCAATCAACACCCATGCCTTCGCTGTCCATTGGCGGCAGAATGTACCCAATATCATGGAATCCATAGTTTTCTATAATCGGATCCAGGTCGACCCATTCTGTATCAGCGCCACGCTGGATCGTATAGCTCTCACCAAATAATCGCTCAACGTCGGTGTTGTTTTTGAACGTGATGGTCAATCCGGACGGTGTGACGCTTTCCTCAATCACCTGCATGAAAACCGGCCATTGGCTCAAAAACTCATCGATGTCCTCATGGCGGATGTCGATGCCGTTTCCGTCGGCAGCCCAAATGCTCTCAAGCCGCACGATATCGGGCTTGCTGTTCGCATTCGAGTGCACGGTCAAACGAAAATCATATTCGACGTCGTATAGCATAATATAATAGTCGGAGATGGTGCTGATATTGGTGCCTGCGTATTTTTGAAAGTCGTTAAACAACAGGCGGTCACCTCTTTTCGCAAGTGAGCGCACGTCGTCAAATGTCAGCGTGCGTGACGGCTTATCTGTGAGATTGGCTATCGCGGTGTACATCTTGTCAATCGAACCATTCCAGTCAGTTTGGAAATCGTCCCAGGCCAAACCAATTGTTTCCAAATAAGCGCCACAATCATCTTTGCTGTGTGTCTGCCGAACGGTGTAGGCGTCCTTGTCCAGATTTTCGAAACTCGGAGTCGAACGAAACGCGTAGCGGACTTCGCTCAGATTGTCAATTAACGAAAACAGCAACACCGATTGTATAGGAGTGGTCACCGGATTATTCGTCTCACTTATCTCTCCTTCATGGGGTTCATAATAAAGCGTCAGGGAGCGCGGGGACTCGTCCGTGTCGGTATCATCACCGATAGAAAAGAAACGCTGGGCATGTTCCCGATCGATCCTTGGCAAAGCGGCTATAATCTTTCCGACAGCGCTGTTATCGCCCACGTGGGGCGTGCGCAGCGCGGCGAGCGCGTAGAGGTCGTCGATGTTGATCCTCATATCATGACTGGTCAAAATAATGGCGTAGACGGTGTTCACCTGCGCGGGATAGGACTCAGCGATTGTTCCGTCATAATAGACAACGATGTTGTCACCTACCAAAAAATCAGTCATGCTGTCTTTTAACCGTACGTCCAGAGAGACTTTGATTCGGTCGCTACTCTTGTATGCCTCCTCGTCCTCATTGACAGTCACCATGATGGCCTGATCATATACCTCAGTCACCGTGCCGGCGAAATGAGGTTGTCCGGTGACATTGTTCATCGACATAGGCGAGATCAAATTTAGAATCCCTCCGCCAGTGACCCGATTGATCACCAATCCGATGCTTAAAACCATCACCAAAACGAGCGCCACAACGATGAGAACCCGCACCGGTTTTTTTAAGCTTAGTACATTTTTAATCTGTTTTTTCATACCGCTCTCCTCACTGCCCATCATCAGCCGCTTTCGTTCAGCGGATATTCTCGTGCCTAAGAATTAAAAACAGGCCGCCTCACCACACTATTTGTGTTTTGAGGTAGCCTATTTAATTATATACTATCTTTACGTCAAGGGGACCGGATGTTAGTTAATGATTGAGAAGAGGTTAATTGCAATCCGAAGTGCACACATGGGTATCTACTTTGCTCTGCAAATTC
>CAZAPS010000061.1:0-5911 GCA_964487355.1 uncultured Oscillospiraceae bacterium | reverse complement strand
TAAAAACCGGCTCCGCTGTCATATGCGTGCGTGTCCTCAGCCGATTCGTCTACTTTGTACCAGTTCCCGTCACAAAAGACCCGTTCCGAGATCGCGATCCAATTTCGACCGACGACCGGCAGGGGTTCCGCTCCCGCGCTGACACGCGCGATTTCAACCGCGGCGGGTTTGGTTGTAAGTTCAGCGGCGCGCATAAGGTCAATCCGTGTCAAATAATAGTTAAATTGATTTTTTCGTGTGTTCTCATACTCCACGGTGAGGGCAAACAATTCACCGTCCAACGTCATGAAAGCGTCGGTCCAAGGTTGGTGGTCCTGATAAGACCAATCTGTCGGCGCCTCGGGGTCCAGTTCTTTCAGTTTTGTCAGAGCGCGGCTACGATCTTGCGGGATGCTCTCATCCGACGGTCCCGAAGGCAATTGATATGCCTGATAGACAGCGGGCATTTTCACCAGATGTTCATATTTAATTCTTGTTGTGTAAAATACATTCGATCGATCCAGTTCAAAGCCGAACATTCCTCTGTCGTCGCTCAGAATCTCTTGAGACGAACCTGTGTCCAGGTCGTGTCGAATGATCGTTTGAACCTCGTCACCTCCGACACCATAGACAACATAATTGTCATTGGCCACGCCCTGTAAACCGTAAGGAGCCTCCGCGATGATCGTCTCTTGGCCGGAATCCGGGTCAAATCGGCTGATTCTGCTCCTGCAATGCAAAATCAGTCCGCGATCAGGCAGCTCGTGCAGGATAGTGAAGGGATGCTCCAACCAAAAATCCGGCAAGCTGACCGGCTCATAGTCCGTCAAGGAGATTAAAACGGGTCGCTCAAAGGTACCCGTTGAAACTGGTTGCTGTTCTTTTTTTTCGGAAGATTCCTTCAACCCACCTGTATAGTCGGGTACCGTTCGCTCACCGGACTGTGTGCGACTTGGCTGCGGCAACCCGTCCGCGCAACCGGCGCCGATTACCGCGACCACCAATATCAGGCAGGTGAGAACCCGACCTACAAGCCGTCTGACGCCCGACGATCGAAGATCACGGTCCGTCCGCCTCACACATTTTCTATTTTCAACCCTCATTGTCCCAACACCACCAACCGATAATACGCCCACACCGGGTCGATGTCATCCAATGTCTGATAGTCGTTGTTCACACTCGGATCGCGCACATAAATCACATAGTTTCCATCTTCATAGCGATAGCCGTACGCGACGACAAAATGCGTCCAATATGACTCACTGTTCCAGATGCCGATTATCGCCGGTTTTCCTTCGGACAGCGATCGCACCACTGTGTCCTCGACATACTCTTTGCTGACTAACTTATTATGTAGATCAATGCTGTCTTCCTTATGAATCAGTCGATAGCCCAGTTCGGCCGCGAACGCCTCCCATTCGACAGGATTCGCGTCGTCTCCGAGCATAAGGTTGAGGCGCTCAGGGTCGGTGTCAACACCCATATTGGTGGCGTACATCGCCAAACTGGTCAGCGCGCAGCCATATTCACCAATTGATTTTTGTGAAACACCCATGCCGACTGACGCCCAGCGCTCGTCCGCCTGGCGAAAATGCAGCATCTCCAACAAGACTTCATCTTGAACCGCCACTCCATTATTCCAGATGCGATTGTCTTCAGGCTCCACTGCGCTGACTCCAATCAACTCCGGACGATTGAATAAAAACAAAATCAAAAGACAAACAAGCGCGAACCTAATAGGCGTCAAGCGATTCGCGAAAGACTGAAAAGGGGCGCTGGCACGATGTCTCACGAACATGATTCCTTTCCAATAATTGAATCAATTTCCTATGTGCTCGCTGTTTTTCGAGGATAGTCCAAAGGCATCTGCGGCATAAAAGTCAACGCCGGCAACTCTCCCAAGTCTTCCAGCTTTTGTCGGGCCAGCGCGATGTCTGACCATAAAACCTCTCGCATTTTGTTGTTGCGCAAGATATAAGCCGGATGGTAGGTCGGTATTACAAAGTATCCACTACTTTCCCTGACAATTCCCCTCACCTGACTGATTTTAGTTTCATCTCCGGTAAAATGTCGATAGGCGACACCGCCGAGCAGCACTATAACCTTTGGACGAACATACAAAAACTGTTGTCTCAACAGTGGCTTGCAGGCTTCCACCTCTTTATCGGTCGGCTGACGATTCTCCGGCGGTCTGCACTTGACAATATTGGCGATGTGATAATGAGACTCATCCAAACCAAACGCCGTCAACAACATGTCCAGAAGCTGGCCGGATCGGCCGACAAACGGTTTACCCTGTGCATCCTCATCTGCGCCGGGGCCTTCGCCGATAAATAGCAAAGGAGCCTGAACGGCACCTCTCCAAATCACGACGTTGCGACGCCGTTCCCATAGATCGCACGCCTTGCATTGTTCGCAGGCCGCTGTGAAGTCTTGCCACGTTTGTACCGACATCTTCCATCCCCACTCATTCTATGATCACACAAATCTACATCGCGCGAATACCATAAAATGAATCGCACATGATTTGCTATTTTAACACAACGATCGTGATGCCCGGATTGGCTCTCGACCAATCAGCATCTTGGCGCAACAACGGCGCCTGATTCACTATGCTCCGTCCTTCGGGGCTGAACGGTCCAAAACTCTCCCCGGCGCAGATGGCTTTGATCAATTGATTCTCGCGCATGAACCTCAACCGCGCGCGACACATCCCGCGGATCGAGCCGCCCACTCCACTTGAACCGTAACCGTGGATCACCTTGGCGTATTTCGCTCCGGCGCGACGCAGCGTGGCAAGTTCCATTTTTAACCGCTGCTCTGCCCGGCTGACGGTCGGGCAGCCCCATTCAATGTTGATGATGTTAACAACGGGTTTTCTCGCCATGTCAAGCCTTTCAAAAATATCCTGGACAACATGCCGAGTGTCCCATGTCAGAAAAACAATTCTCAGTCGAGTACCTGAAAAGTCTGGCGACAGACAGAGCTGATCACCTCAATCCACTGGTTGAACTCGTTTGGATATTCATCTTGTCCAACGAACACAAAATCCGGCTCAATGTCATCTATATAAAGTGAAAGCTGCCATGCCACCTCATACTGAGATGATCGGCCGGAATCAGAAGCCACTCCGTAGTGGACATCCCAATTCAACACATTGCTGTCGCGCAGACCCTCGCGGACACTGTCGCGCTCTTTAACATTGATTGAGCGGGTGAAATTACGATTCCAGCGATTGGACTCACGCCAGCTTAGCAAGCGATTCTGAAGATCGATTCGCACACTTGTACTGCCTTTTCTGCAGACGGACATCTCCATTTTAACAATTGTCAGGCGAGATATGATATCCGCTTCATTCATATAGCTAGACTCCGAATTCCAAACGTGGACGTAGCGGACTGTTCTCATTTTCCGCGCCCGGCACAAGTTAGATGTTTAAGACTGAAATCTCATTCGATTGTATCACAATGTTATCACTTTCCCCGCATTCATCAGTCGATCCATCAGTTGAGTCGGTTGAATGCGTTCACCGACCAGGTCAGCCATATTGAGTTTTAAATATTCGACCGATGTGGACCCGTAATAGATCGAGGTCCCCTTCTCTTGCAGCGCGAGCAGTGATTTTCCGCTCTCCCCGTTCTTCAACGCAAGATTCACACCGGTGCCATAAAATACCAGCGCGGCGGGCGATTTTGGCAATCTCGCCAATGCGCGGATCGAAAGATGGACCAACAGACTGTTCATTTTATCATCTTCACATCCACAACCTGTCCGATCCCTATTGAAAATAAAGATAACATCCTCGTTGGGCGCATTGTCAATCTCGATCAGAAACTCGTCTTGTTTCAGCAACATTTCTTTCTTGATTTTCATAACTGTCCTCTCCATAATTCATAACAAAATCATGCGTTGATCATACATCATTGTTCGTGGCCACCCGGGAAAATCACGATCATGTTCACGGCGAACGGTCCGGTCAGCCGGGTTGAACGATCGCGGTCAGCGGTCGGTCAAAGGCGCGACAGGCGCGCGCGCCAAATCAGTTTTTCTGTTTTCGTGAATTTTCACCACCCGTTTGGCGGTCACATTTACCGCCAGCACACTGATGGACGTGTATTCTTCCACCTGTTTGCTGACCAGCTCTTGAGCGTTTTTAAGTATGTCATAGGCGTTATGTCCATACACCAAGGACAATTCGAGTGATAAAACCACGCCTGTCTTTTCTTTTTGCAGGCGAAAGCCGATCTGGGAGTCGACGCCTTCAACTTTGCGAACGATCAGTTCAATCATGTGTTCCATCGCCTCATCCGACATGGAATAGTGACCCAGACTGGAAAAAGTTGGCCGAACCACCGTGCGGGCGTTCTCAAAGCTAAGGTTTTTGACGCCCAACTCGCGATCCAGGCGACGGCGCAACCGATCCATCGGGTCTGAGAAATAGCCCGAGAATTCGTGTTTGATCTCCATGCTCGGGACCGGTATCGTGTGCTGCCCCGCGGTCATGCGCGTCTGTTTGGCGATCTGGCGCTCTTCCTCAGTGGCAACATCCTCGATGCGAATCAGCATGGAAGGTGGATTTAGCCACAGATTGTTGCAGATTTTGGACAACATGTTGTCCGACGTTCCCAAAATCATCAACGTCGTCGGTTTGTTTTCAGCAAGCGCCCTACGCATGTTGGCCGCGCGGGTAGGGTCCATAAACAAAGCCTGCCTTACCGATTCCATCTTGGTCGGAGCGCGCTTCGCCGATGATCCCGCCACGATCCTGCTGCCGTGAATTAAAAGACCGTCATCGATCAGATAGTGGATATTGTTTTGTTGGCAGACTCGAATCGCGCGCGTGCTTTTACCGGTACCGCTGGGCCCCACAAACGCGACAACCGCGATTTTTGACAGCGTCAGCTTCGTTTGCTCGTTTACACGGGCTTCATCCTGTTGCTGAAATTGACCAACCACATTCGCCAATCGGCCAATCGGACTGATGCCCGGAGTGGCGGGAGCCGGAGGCATTGTCACTTCCTCCGGAGGACTGCCGATGATGTCTCCGCTGTCGATCGCCTCGCGCAACTGGCGCAACTCGGCTTCCGGATCCGGTTTTACCGTTCGTTTGACCCGTTTTGAGCGTCTGATTCTTGATTTCCAATCAAATGTGGCCATCATTGCTCCCAGTTATGATATACATCTTGCACGTCGTCATTTTCTTCCAACGCGTCAATCAATTTTTCCAGCTGCTCGACGGCCGCCGGATCGGTCACACTCATATAATTCTCCGGCACGGGCTCGACCGTGCTGCTCGCGAACACGTAATTCTCTTTTTCCAAATAAGCGACCACCTCGTGAAACAGTTCGGGTGAGGTCGTGATGACATAGGCCTCGTCCTCTTCCTCTATATCATCGGCTCCGGCTTCCAGCGCGTGCAGCATCACCTGTTCCGCGTCTTCGTAAAGCTCCTTTTCAAGCACGATGACGCCCTTGACCTCAAACATGAAGGACACACATCCGGTCGTCCCGAGATTCCCTCCAAACTTGTCAAAAGAATGACGCACATCTCCGGCGGTTCGATTGCGATTGTCTGTCAAAGTTCGGACCATAAAAGCGACACCCGAGGCGCCATAGCCCTCATATTGAATCTCTTCAAAGTTTTCATTTGACGCGCCACCCGCGGCTTTGGCGATGCTGCGCTGTATATTGTCATTGGGCATATTATTGGACCGGGCTTTGGCAATAACATCTTTGAGCTTGGTGTTCGTCTCGGGATCGGCGCCTCCTTCTCGAACCGCGACCTGTATCTCCCGACCGATTTTAGTGAAAATCTTAGCCCTCTTCTGATCGGCAGCTCCTTTTTTACGTTTGATGTTGCTCCATTTTGAATGTCCGTCCATGTTATTCCTCCTGCTGAATTATATTGATTCTTATTTATTATAGGAAAATT
>CAZAPS010000060.1:0-6267 GCA_964487355.1 uncultured Oscillospiraceae bacterium | reverse complement strand
TGAGTTACCACTGCAAGCTTAATATCTGAAACAGGGCGGCTTAGCTTATCTCTGCAAAGTTCCTCAATTACTTCTAAATCAGCAGGGGATGCTCCATCAAGCAAAAGAAGGCCATGTGCATATTCAACAATAAAAACATTGGTTTGTTGACGCAAGAGGTCGCCATGGATCATCAAATTATTCAGAAAATACTTCCGCGGATTCAAGGAAGTAGTCTGTCGATTAAAGAGATGTTGGCAGAACTGTTTAAGTTTTGTGCTGGTGATTACCAAGGTTATCAAACAAGAAATGAAATGGTTAGTGACCAATTATTTGAGTATGTGAATCATAACAATAGCCGCTACCCAAAAAGTGCAGAGAAAATTGCGTTTATGATGAGGAGATTCGAGGAAGATGGATTCACGTCGTACTGGATCTAATGAATTGCTATTTATCCAAACGGATAAGGTATCGGTGTCGATCAAAGGGCAAGTAGATCAAATTGAACGATTGAAAAGAAATAATCGAACAAATCAATCCGAATTAAAAGTGTATTGTGTGGAATCCTTTCAAGCGACCCTTTATCCGAATTGGCAAGAAGATGTTGAAGCAGATTCCAAGAATAGTGCAGCTTTGATGATGCACTATGACCCTCTGTTTTTTGAACAAGAGCGATACGAACTTGTCATTGAGTCTAAGGATGAAACAAAATATAAAATTGAGTTTTGGCATGATAACCTCAATATACGCAACAAAGTTACGCCAACCGGACGTAGGCAAGCTGTCTTGTCTGGCATTCTCCACTTTGGGAATGAGATTGGCATGACCGACTTGATCATTCGCGTCAATTGCAAAAATCACCTGCGGGTCGTGCTGGAGATTTTCCCATCCAAAATTGATTACAAAGAAGATTATCAAGCACTTCTTCATGATGTGACCAGCGAAATCTACAGTTTGGTATTTGATTTTTGGAGAAAAACATATCAAAATTATGCTCAAACTGATCGCTACCAAAGTTCCACGGTGGAATTTTTTGCTGTGATCCGAACAATATTTGACGACTTCATTCGAGCGGCCGACATCATTGTGGCAAGGCCACACCATGTCCTCGAGACGATTCGCAAAATTTTACCTAGCCATAAAGTCAAGCATATTGATAAGCGTTCAATTCGTTGGTTAGAAAAACACCCGCAACAAATCCATCGTAGCACCAACAGTTTTCAAGCAATAAAGACTTCGGCGATTAGAAAACAGGTCACTTTTAACACCAAAGAGAATCGTTTTGTTAAAACAATTTTGACAATTGTCATACGTAAACTTGCAGAATTTCGCCGACTTTATAAAAAATTACCGCGCGAACAAGATCACTATATTCTGGATGTAATCGACACAATGAGTACCGCACTTGATCGCAGATTGAATGCAACTTTTCTCAAAGATGTACCGACTGATCAGAAAAACCAGACAATTTCGCTTGTTTTTTCGATGGCACCAGGATATAGAGAGCTCTATAAATGTTTTCTGATGTTGATGCGCGGGCTTTCTATTTCAGGTGATGTCTTTTCCATATCTGTAAAGGACATAGCTTTACTGTATGAATACTGGTGCTTCATAAAGTTGAATCGAATTTTAAAGGGAAAATATGAACTCGTTTCACAAGATGTGATCAAAACACAACAGATTGGATTATTTGTATCACTAGTGAAAGGGACGGAATCTCGTGTCCGATATCGTCATCCAGACACGGGGGAATTAATAGTTCTTTCCTATAATCCTCATTTAACCCGTTTACCAACGATCTCTCAGCGACCAGATCATGTTTTAAAACTGGAAAAACAAGGATCAGAGCACGAATATGAATACATTTTTGATGCAAAATATCGAATTAATCCAGCACTTCCCGGAACGAATTATCATCTTTCTGTTGCTCAGACCCCGGGTCCGGAAATCGATGACATCAACACAATGCATCGCTACCGGGATGCAATTATGTGCAACAGTCAAGTTGCTTACGAGCGAAGAATGTTTGGCGCATACGTTTTGTTTCCTTATCAAAATGAAAATGAATATCGAACACATCGTTTTTGGAAGAGCATCGATTCGGTGAACATTGGCGGGATTCCCTTTCTTCCTTCAGCTACTGGAATGGTAGAAGAAATGTTGGATGATCTGATCCAGGATTCTGCAGACTCAGCCTTTGCTCGAGCTTCATTGCCGCGAGGCTCGTATGAAAAACTTCTGAAAGTTGATTGGGATCAGCGTGATGTATTGGTTATTGCGGTAAAAGATGAAGAGGAATTGAATCTGTTCTTAAAAGACAAGAGTTGTAAAGTTAAGCTCAACGAGCTGAATGTGCAAAACTTCCCGTTGAGATATGTCGCATTGTATCAGTCAAAAAAGTCTTTTGGCTTATCCTCTGGAATTTACTTGGTAGGCGAGGTTCAATACATAACCCCGTTTCAAGTACAATCAGATGCGCTGGCTACCTCTATGGACGACAGCGCTTCGATTGAAATTCGTGTCTCTCGTTGGAAGACCTTAGATCAGCCGATACATGCCAAAGAGATTGGCTTTCATCACTTTATGACAAATGAATTTTTGTTAAGCCATGCACTTGCAGTCCCACAATTACTAATCCGTTCTGAGGCAGAATACAAGCTGTTTGCCGAGCTATCGAGAGCGGTTGACAAATGGCAGATTGATCCTGTCGGTGACAATATCCGTTTCCGGCTAGATGACATTGTTATCTTTATAGAAGACGGTTTCATCTTTGTGATGCTATCGGCAAAAATCATTGGCAAATACAGTGTAAATGAATTCATATCGAGGCCGAACGCGACGATTCGAGCGATTCACAAACTAAAATCATTCAATCAGCCACAAGCCAACTAATTTACAAAACTCACCATCGCCGGCTGTGCACGCTCACTCCCAATCTTCTTTCAGATAAGGCAAGATAACCTGCCAGGCATCGATCAGGTTATCCAACGACCAACGGGCATTCGCCGGAGATGTACTGGGCAGTTGCATGACAGGAATATCCGGTCGATCAGTCTGGTATTTTTTATAATAGCGAAACGATGCCCCACCGTTGCAGAAGACATGCCTAATTTGAGCGCCGGAAAAAATGGGGGCCAGATCGGTTGGAACAGCATTGCGGATGGAACTGTCGCTGGAGCCAATGATGTCACAGGACGCGATGCTGCTCCATAAAGCGATATGATGGGTCAGCAAAGCGGACTCGGCGCGCGGTGGGTCGGTAGCGGCCAACGTGGGGTGAATGCTCAGCAAGGCGGACATCAGTGGCCAAAATCGATTTTGCCGATGCCCGTAATAAAACCCCATCTGACGAGTTTTGACCGATGGAAAGCTGCCCAGGATGAGAATCTGGCTATGTTCATCATAGATCGGTGGAAAAGGATGCTGAGCGGAGTGGTAAGGCATGAGACAAGCTCCTTTCACTCAAAAGACAGCGATCGCTGTCTTTTGTCGTTTGTCAGCAGTTCGAATGTGACTTCTCGCAAAACTCACATTCGACTTTTCACATAGCGCAGCGCGTCGATCGCGATTTGATGATCATCCACGTCATTTGGCAGACCTGATATACAGATGACGCCGACCATGCCCTGATCTTTGAGCACAATCGGAAAACCACCGCCACCCGCGGCATACAGGTCCGGATCCGGCACACGGTCCTCCAGCGTCTCTCCCTTTATCTCCAACTCCGTCTTAAAACGCAGTGAGGATATTTTTGTCAACTCAACGGAATTGCGCTTGCGTTCCAGCCATTCCTCATTGACGGTCCCGGTGCCTTCGGTCAAATGCCGGAATACCGCCAAACCATCCATGGTTATTTCCACCGCGATCGGATCCGCGTATGATTCGCCCAACTCAATCGCCTTTAATCCGGCTTCCAACGCGTCTGATCGAGAAAAACGTTCGAATATCAGCTCTTGTTCAAGTTCACTTAATTGTTCAAATCGTTTTTCCGCTTCTGTATTGGCGCTCATAAACCGACCTCCTTTGGTTCGTGAACCATTTTGAATCTTATGGATAGAATAGCATTTTTGTTTTATAAATCACAGCCGTCTCAAATCGTAGGCTTACGTCTGCAATGTGATTGGCTGACGTTGACAAGGATCAACGCTAAAATAAAACATATAAAAGGATATCGGCACAAACCGGGGAGGTTTTATGAATTACACTTTGATAACCGGCGCGTCCGGAGGTATCGGCTTGGAGATCGCCCGCGAATGCGCGGCGCATGGGCATTCTTTGATCCTGACCGCTCGCGACGGTGAGAAATTAGCGGCGCTTCGCAAAGAGTTGAACGCCAAGTATAAGGATATTAAAGTGGAAATCCTGGCTCTGGACCTGACGCGCCCGAAACAGGTTCAAGCGCTGTGCGAGCATACCGAAGCTCGGAGCTGGGTCGTGGAGAACCTGGTGAACAATGCCGGGTTCGCGAATTGGGGAAACTTTCTTGACATAGATTGGCGCGGACAGGAAGATTTGTTGCGACTCAACATAATGACTTTGACCCGCCTTAGCTATTATTATGGAAATAGAATGAGCCGGCGAGGCCACGGACGGATTCTTAACTTGTCTTCAGTCGCGTCCTTTTCGGCCGGTCCTTATATGTCACTTTATTATGCTTCCAAAGGATTCATACTGTCACTTTCCGAGGCCATGGCGGAAGAGTTAAAAGGAACGGGTGTGACTGTGACCGCGCTGTGTCCGGGCCCGACCGCCACCGGATTTGAGGAGGCCGCCGGTATGACTCGCACCAAAATATTTTCCTTCGTAAAATCCGCCACCGCGCGATCGGTCGCGAAACGTGGGTATAAGGCGATGATGTCAGGTAAAGTGATGGCGCTTCATGGCCCGCAGGCAAGATTGATGAATGTTGGCGCACGGCTGGCGCCGCGCGCGCTCGCCCGAAAATTCGCGCACCGGGTGAACGTTGGCAGGTGACTGAGGGGACGAAGTTTGCTGATCGTCCGATCCGTGTACTTGAATCATTCCTTGTCGTTTTAGCTAAAAGACGTGGTATAATTAAAACAATTCATGGTATGTTTCGACAAAGGCAGCAGGTTTAACGCAACGATACAAACAATGAAATTCGATAATTGGAAAGGAGTTTCAAATGGCTGTTATTACAATTTCCAGAGAATACGGAACACTAGGCGACGAGATTGCTCAGGGTGTGGCGGAGAAAATGAACATGCCGGTCGCGGACAAAGCGACGTTTAGGGACCTGCTGGCCGAATATGGATTGGTTAACTTCACGGAGTTTTATGATACGGAGCATACTGTGCTGGATCGATTCATTCAATCCAATCAAGATGTCGTCAATGTCTTAAATGAGGGGATCAAAGGTTACGCGAAAGAAGACAATGTGATCATCCGAGGTCGCGGAGGTTTTGCCATCTTGCAAAACTACTCGAATGTTTTGAACATTTTGATCCAGGAACCGTTGGAAACGCGTGCGTGGAAGCACATCCAGAAAACAGAGGTGTATGTCGATGAGGACGCTGTGCAATTTGTCAAAGAGAAAGACAATGTTCGCGCTTCATTTTTAAATGCCTATTATGGTATCAAGCAGGTGGAAGCCGGTATGTTTGATCTTGTGATCGACTCATCGATTATACCGGTGGACCTGGCCGTGAGTTGGATTTGCGAGATGGTGGAATATTTAAATGACAATCCTCAGACGAGAATGCCATCCACCCGGACGATTGATGTGGATCCGATCATGATGGACGCCGTTCACAAGCAACTGCAAAAATAAAATGAGAAGATAGCGGTTGAGCTCAAAGCTTGATCCTGCCTGTGGATTATCAGCGCTGATGGTTCACGGGCTTTTAAATTTAAAACACAGTATTTTGATTTTTGACGATGGGTCTCAATTAGTAATATATTAGGAATGCCTTAAAAGTTATCGGAAATTTCACGACTTGATTATCAAAAGGCGATTTATGCACAATTTAATCAATTATATAATTATTCAATATCGCGATGATGTGATAACATGACAGTTAATTAGTGATCCTGCCTGCCGATGATTAGATGAAATGCATAAAATATAAAAGTGAAATTATTTTTTTAGCAAAATCAGGTAATGAATTCACTAGTTTGTTCAAAACAGTATTCAACATCCTTCATGGCAATTATGGATGAAAATGTGGATTGGAGCGCCATGGCTTCAATAAAACAAAAGGCTCTGTTAATTAAACCCAGATTATTCACCAAGCCACCTAATTCTTTGTTTTGTTTGTTTTTGTAGTT
>CAZAPS010000059.1:0-6369 GCA_964487355.1 uncultured Oscillospiraceae bacterium | reverse complement strand
GGGGCTAACATAAGTAAATATTATTGCCCAAACAATAGAAAGAAATGTTTGCGTGAATGAAACAAACCAAATGAGGAGAGCTGACAACCTTGTAGTGACCCTAAAAGACCATGTTGGCGACATAGTCAATTGCATGTTGTAAAACAATTGGTAAACTTGCTTTGCAGAGGTCTATATATTTACAAAATATAGGAGGGAAGACAATGGGATCAGATTCTTCAAAACGAAGTAAGACACTAAGATTGATATTGCCACAATG
The DNA here is from genome assembly GCA_964487355.1 of uncultured Oscillospiraceae bacterium. Taxonomy (GTDB): domain Bacteria; phylum Bacillota; class Clostridia; order Saccharofermentanales; family Fastidiosipilaceae; genus JAXGYX01. The sequence continues at coordinate 6,110 of CAZAPS010000059.1, read as the reverse complement.
GCAAGGTGGAACAGACATTGCTTATGCCTTTGGAGCTGAATTGCTCGCGTTCATTGCGCCCAATAACGCCGCGGAAGAAACCGTGCGGATTACGGTCGATATGGAGGTAAAAGATAATATCAAGGCGGAGGATCCGATTGCATATGAGGAAGAAATATTGTCTCAGCTTATCAGCACAACTCAGGTTCTTGAAGAAAAGCGGCCGGACAAGGTGATCGTCTTTGGGGGAGACTGTGCCATATCCCAGGCGCCATTTGATTACCTGAGTGGGAAATATGGTGATAAATTGGGTGTCATCTGGTTCGACGCGCATCCTGATATTTCTACGACAGAGTCATCACAACACGCTCATGAAATGGTCCTTTCCAATGTGATTGGCCATGGTGAGTCTGCCCTTACAAAGCAAATAAAACATCCTGTAAGCAAGGAACGTGTGATTTACGCCGGACTGATAGAAAGAGACCTCCGTGAAAAAGACAGTGGAGTGCGTAAACTGAATATGCAAGTGGTGGGACCGGATTTATTAAAGCTAAACAGTGACCATGTTTTAGAATGGATTCAAAAAGAAAAGATAACAAAGCTGGCTGTGCATTTCGATCTCGACGTTTTGACACCTGAATGTTTTCGTTCCAACACATGTGCTAAACCATATATGACAAGAGAAGAATATGGCAGCGCGATTGGAGAATTATCCTTTGATGATATTGTCAGGGTGCTGCAAGATGCCGGCGCAAGCGCGGAGATCGTAGGGTTGTGCATTGCTGAACATATGCCGTGGGATGCGTTTAATCTTCGGGAAGCTTTAGCGAAAATCTCGATATTCCGTTAACAATCGCTCGACGACCTTGTCAAATTGTGTTAATTTTTTTCGCTCTCGGCAAATTGTTCTTCAATCGAGTGGTCCAGTTCTTTTTTGATTCACAAAGAACACGCTGTGCTTGTCGGGGTACCGGGATTGCGGAATCCCGTAATTGCAGAGTGTCTGCCTCGATATCTCAAGGTAGCCGAGCAGGCACTCGTTTTTACACGGGTAGAGTCCGGCGAACTGACCAGTGGCGTCGACCTGCAGCATCATGCCCAGGTTGGGCTTCCCCGCCCTCCCATTATGCGTGCGTAGAAGAACTCTTTTAGAGGTCGATGTCCCGGGAGTCCACTCACCGGGGTGAAAGATTCACTGATTACTTACAGGGGTGAAATGATCATTGATCAATCAACACGGCTTATTGATATATTTTGGCTTAAAATTTATTTAAACTTATACCAGAACAAAGCTGGTTCTTCCCCAAAATGAGAACCAGCCGTTGTTGAAATGAAGATCGCGCCGCCAAACGACATCGCGACGCGTAAGACATGTGTGGTCTTCAAATCAAATTTTGCCTGATTGAGAACCGGAGTGCCCCCTTTTTGTTGGTTATGTTCCTGATCCAACTTCCGGAGGGCACTTCGATTCTTGTGTCTTCAATGACATCTATTCAGATTTCGATGTATCCCTCACCCCGTTTTTTCAGTCCACTTAAAATCAGTTCAAATTTGTGCCGATTTTACTGAGCTCATACTCAACCTAAATACCTTTTGATAGAAGGGCATAAGGTGGTGGACACACGCCATGTCCACCACACTTGTTACCGAATGTGGTTTAAATTAAACTATAATATCTCAGATTGTCATCATGGATTTATAGTGGACAATTATGGAGGGAGAACAGGAATGAAAAAATTAGGTCTGACATCTTTGAAGACTGTGCTGTTTTTTGTCGGATGGGCTGTCTGCGCCGGTTTAATCCCAGTGCCCAACACGAACAATCAGGCTCTCTGGAGGTTCTGGGCCGAAGTCATTCCTTTTTTGGCGATCGTGATCTTCACCATTGGGTTTTGGTTGATTGAGCGGTGTGCAATCCCTTTGAATATTGTTGACAAGCCGATTGGCAACACAATTTTGGCATGATAACCGGTGTTCTATGGCTGGGGTCCACGGTTGGACTGACTGCATTGGCAGGTGCTCTGCGGTTCGATGGACACAATCAGATCGCTTATTTGTGGCTCTGGCTCATTTCTGTTTTATTAAATGCGATGATGCAGGAATTACTTGTTCGTGGCTATCTATATCAAATGATCAAGAGCAAGTACAATACGATTGTGGCGGCAATTGTGACAACCGCTATTTTTACATTCATGCATGGTGGCGCCTTTGAGGCCGGTGTTGTTCCGGTACTGAACGTTGTCGGCATGAGCTTGTTTATGACAGCCGTGCTGGAATATAGAAAGTCTTTGATCGCGCCGACCATGGTCCATTTCGCTTGGAACGCGCTGGGCGCGGTCATACTGGGACTGGTTTCCCTGGCCGATGATTATCCACATTTGTTGGAACCCATCATCGCCGGAAATGATTATTTATCGGGTGGAATCTATAGGCTTGAAGGCAGCGTGGTGACACTTGCTTTGAACTGGACCTTGTTTATCATTTTTGCGATGCTGTGCAAAAGAAAAAAATCGCGAGACGCTCAACCTACAACCTAACTGTGAACGAGAACGAAAAAAGGATGTGAACGCCATGACCAAGATGCCTGTGTTGTTTGTCGGACATGGATCACCGATGAACGCGATTGAGGATAACGATTATACGAGAGCCTGGAGAGAGATCGCCGAGCGGATTCCCAAGCCTGAGGTGATCTTGTCCGTTTCCGCCCACTGGTACACCAAGGGCACCCGGATCAACAACGCTGAAAACCCAAAGACAGTCTATGACATGTATGGATTTCCCCAAAGACTGTATGAGGTCGAGTACAACGTCGCTGGGTCACCTGACACGGCGAGGCGATCCAAGGAGTTGATATCGAGAGAGACAAACTACGACGTCACCTGGGGAACCGATCATGGGACGTGGTCGGTGCTGGTGCACATGTATCCCGCCAAAGATATTCCGGTGTTTCAGATCAGCGTGGACGCCCGGGCGCCTGCTGAAACACACTACAAGATCGGTCAGCAGCTAAACAGCCTAAGGGATCAGGGCGTGTTGATCTTCGGATCAGGAAATGTCGTCCATAATTTGAGAATGATCGACTGGGACAAAGGCAACGTGGGTTTTAATTGGGCATATGAATTTGATGAGTATGTTCATCAAAACATAATCGCGAAAAACCATGATCAGGTTTTGAGATTTCGCGAACTGGGTGACATCGCGAGGCTGGCTGTTCCGACTCCGGATCATTTTTATCCTCTGCTATACGCGCTTGGAGCCTCGGATCAGCGGGATGTGGTCAGTGTCTACAATCAATCCGCTGAGATGGGTTCATTGACGATGACGTCCTATCTTTGGGAGGATAAATAACGATGAAGGCCTGTTTGTATATTTAAGCCCCAAAATGATTTAATGTTTTCTATGTCTTGAAAAAGCATGTTCCCCGAAGGAGTGTCTATGGCCACATTTGATGACTTTATGAAATTGGATATCCGAGTTGGTGAAATCACAAAAGTTGAGTCGTTTGTCAAAGCGAGAAAGCCTGCGTATAAGATTTGGGTTGATTTTGGCGCTGAAATCGGCGTCAAACAATCGAGCGCTCAGATTACAGAGTGCTAACAACCGGATGAATTGGTGGGTAGGCAGGTTTTGGGTGTGGTGAATTTCCCTCCCCGACAGATCGCGGATTTTATTTCAGAGGTGTTGGTTTTGGGCGTCTATTCAGCGGACGGTATGGCCTTGATTCAACCCGATCGTCCGGTCAAAAATGGCGATAGACTGGGCTGATCCTCCCCTGTCCGGCGTTTACAAAATGGATTGATGATGAGCCGTCCAAACGCTCATTTGTGGTATTTACGTAGAATTATTCTGCCAAGGAGACATAATAATGAAATTGTTTGATGCCATGCCTAAGCCGACCATCGCCGCTGTGCAAGCCGCTCCAATTTATTTCGATGTGGAAGCGGGCATACGCAAGGTGAAAACGGCGACCAGGGAAGCCAAAAGCAACGGCGCGGATCTGGTGGTGTTTTCGGAATCATTCATTCCCGGATTTCCTGCCTGGGTGCATCTGCTCGCTCCGATCGATCAGCACGAGCTGTTTATCAAAATGGCGCGCAGTTCGATTGAGGTGCCGAGCGCGGAGTTTTATCAACTCAGTGATATCGCTAAAGACAATCGGATCTTCCTGTCCGTCGGTATCACGGAAAGGGCGCCAAGGCAAAGTCTGGGTGTGTTGTGGAACACGAATCTGATCTTCAATCGTGAGGGCGAACTGATTTCCCATCATCGAAAACTCATGCCGACCTGGTCGGAGAAATTAATGTGGTCGTTTGGAGACGGATCGTCGGTCAACGTCATAGACACCGAGATCGGTCGAATCGGCACGTTGATTTGTGGCGAGAACACCAATCCGTTGGCCAAGTATTCGTTGATCTCTCAAGGTGAGCAGATTCATATTTCAACCTACCCCGCCTGTTTTCCGACCACTCGGGACACCGCGGCCATGCAGGATTATTTCGACACTATTTTGGTGCGCGCCTGTTCGATGGCTTATGAAGGAAAGGTGTTCACCGTTGTGTCCTCCCAGGCTTTGGACGAAAAAGGCTTTGAAGTGCTGTCGAACGGGAGCAGTGAGCTTCGTTCCTATCTGGATCGTCTGACCTTTGGCGGTTCGATGATCGTCGCGCCCTCGGGATTGATCATCAGCGATATTATCAGAGATAACAAGGAAGGCATAGCCTACGCTGAATGCGATCTGGCAAAAATCATTGCACTTAAGAACGTTCACGATGTCGCCGGCAGCTACCAACGGACGGATGTCTTTCAGTTCGCCATCGACAAGACGGCGCGCGGCTCGGTGGACGTATTCAATGACGCCCCGGAAGACTCTGGCTGTCATTTTGGTAAATCGCTTGACCACGAAAAAACCCATGATCAAAAAGCCACTCAAAAATCCCGGGATGCTGAACACAAGCGGAATAAGACCCGGTTCGGCCGTCAAGCGCGCGCTGATTATTTAAATGATGAAGGGCTGTAGAACATTGAACAGGTAGCCCACGATGACGATGCCGATCGTGCAGATGGCGATGAACAGCATCAACAACTTTGGTTTCACAGCTTTGCGAAGCATGATGATCGAGGGCAGCGACAATGTGGTCACGCCCATCATAAACGCCAACACGGTGCCGAGCTGTGCTCCTTTGAACAGCAAGGCCTCGGCGATCGGAATTGTGCCAAAGATATCGGCATACATTGGCACACCGACCACGGTCGCCATGATGACCCCAAGGGGATTGTTGCTTCCAAGCAAGGACGCCACCCATCCCTCGGGTATCCAATTGTGGATGAGCGCGCCGATGCCGACTCCGATCAGAATATAGGGGAAGACAGTTTTGAAGGTCCCCACCATTTGTTCTTTCGCGAAGGTCAAGCGATCTTTCCTTGTCAAATCGGTTGGCTCAAGATCAATGCCACCCATATCCGTTGAGAAGCTCTCAACATACCGTTCCATATGAGCCTTCTCGATCAAGGTACCCCCTAGGACCGCGATGAGCAGCCCGAAAAACACATATAACAGGGCGACCGGTGTTCCGAAGATGCTCATCAGCAGCACCAATGAGCCCAAGTCAACCATTGGCGAGGAGATCAGAAATGAAAAGGTGACCCCGAGGGGAAGCCCGGCGGATGTGAAGCCAATGAACAGTGGGATGGAGGAGCAGGAGCAGAAAGGGGTGACCGTGCCGAGCAGCGCCGCGATTGTGTTCGCTCCGATTCCACGGAATTGGCTGAGTATGCGTCCGCTGCGCTCCGGAGGGAAATAACTTTGAATGCAGCTGATCATAAAGATCAACACACATAAGAGCGCCACGATTTTTATTACATCATAAATGAAAAATTGAATGCTGCCCACCCAGCGGCTGGAGGTGTCGAATCCTAATGTGGTCAGCAGACCACCTATCAAGTGGTCGAGCCATCTCATGCCGAGAACCTGTGTCTGGAAAAACCCCCAGATCGTTTTGATTGCCTGCATCTGTCATCCTTCTTTCCGAAAATTCCTTGTCAGATCAAAAAATATTGATATGACGTGCCTAGTGAAAGCCATCCGTTTGGATGGCTTTCCATTTATCTATGTTTCAACGCCATTTTGGGTG
>CAZAPS010000058.1:0-6543 GCA_964487355.1 uncultured Oscillospiraceae bacterium | reverse complement strand
GCTCCTGCCAATCTGAAACTTTATAGAGTCTGGCTGTGAATTCCATGTGCTCCCAGACCGTCAGCAGTGGATAGAGCGCGGGCAGCTCCGGCACATAACCCAATTGCTGCTTGGCCTCGATCGACTTGGTCGGTAACCCGTTCAATGTAATCTGCCCGTCATAGCGGAGCAAACCCATGATGCACTTAAACAAAGTGCTTTTACCGGCACCATTCGGTCCGACCAGCAGAGTCGTGCTGCCCATCGGGATCTGAAAAGTCAGATCATCGTTGGCCACGAGTTTTTTATATCGCTTTGTTAGGTGCAAAACTTCCAGCATATCTATGAATCCCCCTGAAGACTGTCTATTGACTGTCGATGCCTCTTCGGTTTCCGACTATTATATAGCAAAGGGTAAGGTAAACGACGACTCTTGCCATGTGTGGCGGTGATTTTTGATGAGCGCTATAGAAGACCCGCAACATGTATAATAATGGTTATAAAGTTTGCGGTATTAATGGAGGTGGAGATCTGACGTATAGTCATTACACGCCATTTGAGTTAATATCTGATAAAGGTTTTTTGATCAGGAAGATCCTATATGCCTTTCCGATTGTCGCAAAAAATCTCACTATATCGACTAATTATGGCCTGCTTTAATTCGACAGCCATTTAAAACTAGATTAAAATACTGTGTCAACAGCTTAAAACGCTGTATCAACTGGTACAATAATACTAAAATAAATTAGATTTTCATCTTTTTAGATTTTACATTTTATAAATCCGTAGAAGCCAATTGTCAAAAACCAATTGTCTGACTTTTTGAGACCGATCTTTGAAGGAGTGTAAAACTTGTAAATAGTTGCGCCACAACAATGGAGGGGAAAGATGTTTGATCATGACTTGAAAAGCACGCCTGTCAATAAAGTCTTTGTCTGTGGGGGAGGACATCAAGGACTATCCATGGCTGCTCATCTCGCGATAGAAGGGGTGGAGGTGACACTTTGGAACCGCACTCCGGAGCATATCAAGGACGTCATCAAAACCGGCGAAATTGAGTGTTCCGGCATCGTGAATGGTTTGGCGAAAATCAAAAAGGCCTCATCAGACATGGCTGAGGTCATATCTGATTTTGTGATGGTGACGACGCCGAGCAGCGCGCACAAGGATGTCGCGAGAACGATCGCGCCCTACGTCCATAAAGAGATGATTATCGTGCTCAATCCCGGCCGAACGTTTGGAGCGATTGAATTCGCCCAGGCATTGAAGGAAGCGGGGGTGGAGGAGTTGCCGCACATAGCGGAGACGCAGACCATCGTCTACACATGTAGAAGAAGTGACAGCAACAGCACCGTCATCTACGCGCTCAAACGAGACGTGAAGATCGCCGCGCTCAAATCAAACGAAATCGATTTAATTCTTTCCAAGATGCCCACCAGCTTACGAGGATACTTTGTACCGGCGAAATCCGTCATCGTCACCTCGCTTTCAAATGTGGGCATGGTGCTTCACTGCGCTCCTGTATTGATGAACATAGGCTGGGTGGAGACCCCCAAAGTTGACTTTAAATACTACTACAATGGAATATCGCCAAGCGTCGCCCGCTTTCTGGAGAAGATCGACGCCGAGCGGGTGAGCGTCGGCAGGGCGATGGGTTGTGAAATCGAGACCACGATGGATTGGCTGAAGCGAACCTACGGCGCCTATGGAGACAACATCCACGAATGCATTCGTTCGGCCGAGCCTTATAAGGAAATCGACGCGCCGCAGAGCATCCGCCATCGGTACATACTTGAGGACGTGCCCTGCGGTTTGGTGCCGATAGAAGATATCGCCGGATACTGCGGAGTGCCGACACCGAACATCACAACCATCATCAACTTGGCCTGCGCCGTGTTGGAGATGGATTTTCGAGCCACCGGACGAAAATATCTCCCTCATCTGTTGAAGGACAACTAAACAATCTTCAATCATTGAAGATTTTCAATCTAACAGATGCGTGAAAGATATCGACAGGCACTCAGCGGTTCTGCTTCTACCAAGGAGGAGTGAGTTTGGACTATCGATCGAATATAAAATATGGTTTCATCAAACCTGCCCTTGACGCCCATACCATGGGCATCATATCCGCCGCTGAATTGTTGCGCGATTGCGGATACGAGGCGGTCATGGCGGACGACGTGATCGAACACGCGATGAACGACTATGCCCACGAGTCTCGACGAAAACGGGTCGTGAAATGGATTGTCGCCAACCAGATCACCCGGCTGGGGATCAGCTATCGTCTCGATCAGGACGATGCTTTGAACATGGTCGGCTATCTGATTGAAGAATTAAAAAAAGAGAAACTGTTAAAAACACAAGGTGGTCAGATCGAACTAATTTTCTTTGGCGGCCTGCCACAGACCTGTCTGGCGATGGAACAGGAATTCGGCGGACTGGTCAACACACTGAAAGGCGGGGAGTCGGCAAGTGAAACCCTTCTCAAGATGGGTGTGCCGGCTGACAAGATCCCTCAAGACATACACGAAGGGAGCCGGTACGACGACAATCTGTTGGAATTTGGCAAGCACGTGATCGATTCACAAGAATATCGCTTCGATCGGCCGGTCGAACGGGTAAAGTATCCCGAATTAGGTACGATGTCGGACTCGTTGATCAAACGCGTCGACGCCAACATCGGCGATCACTTCGCGCCGCTGATCCGCGCCCATGTTGGCCCTTATTCCTCAGCCGCGACCCGCGTTGAGTCGGTCAACGAGTTTCTTTCCTGGGCGCAATCTTTGGCGAAGGCGGGCTTTCTCGATATTTTATCGATTGGCACTTCGCAACTGACCCAGTCGAACTTTGGTGAGGACTGGCGGGGCAGACCCAACGGCGGTGGTGTGCCGGTCAACTCACCTGAAGAATACCGAATGATATGGGAAACTTCCCGGCCATTGTTGGTCCGCACGTACGCCGGAACCAAGGACATTCCCAAACTGGCGAAAATTCACGAGCAGACGCTGAACATCTGCTGGCACGCGCTGTCCCTGTGGTGGTTCAACAAGCTGGACGATCGCGGTCCTTACGACCTTTACACCAGTTTGAAGGAGCATATCGAAACGATCCGCTATATCGCGCGGATTGGCAGCGCGTTTGAGGCGAATGTCCCTCATCATTTCGCCTTTCGCGGAGCTGACGATGTCACCTACATCGTGTCCGAATTTCTGGCCGCCAAACTGGCGAAGAAGATGGGCATCAGAACATTCGTCCTGCAAAACATGTTGAACACACCTCGAATGACATGGGGCATTCAGGACTTGGCAAAATCAAGGGCTTTGCTCAAACTCGTCACCGACCTTGAAGACGAGCGGTTCAGGGTTGTCCTACAGCCTCGGGCGGGCCTCGATTATTTCAAACCGGATTTATACGAGGCGCGAATCCAGTTGGCCGCGGTCACGGCTCTGATGGACGACATCGATCCGCATAATGAAAAAAGTCCAACAATCATCCACGTGGTCAGTTATTCAGAAGCGTCGCACCTCGCCACGCCGGATGTCATCAACGAAAGCATTCAAATCACCCAGCACGCGCTGAGTAAGTATCGCCGGATGAGAAGACGAGGAGAGGTGGATGACATGGCGGACAACTCCGACGTCCAAGAACGCTCGCTCGAGCTTTATGTGGCCGCGAGCAAAATGATCTCAGCCCTCGAGTCCGGCATCCCCAACTTATATAGCGCGGAAGGGTTCTATACCGCTTTCGCGGCGGGATTTTTGCCTGTGCCGTACCTATGGAGTGAAATTGAAGAATTCGAGCATGCCAAAAACTGGCGGACCAAGCCGATCAAAGGTGGCATCAAGGTTGTGGATTCTGACGGTCACATCATGAAGACCAAAACAATCATCGGCATCGCGAATGGTCACATCAAAGACGCCGAGTACAATTTACGCCAGAGAATGAAAACGACTTCGATGGTCGATTTTCAACCCCCGACACTCTGAGCGATCCGGATTTCACGTTGAGGGTTCTTGACGTGAGATCACCTTTCCACATCGAGTGATTCCGCGTCGATTCGCGTTCCGACAAAACCGATCCCAAAGCCTAACAACGTTTATTTTCTCCCGCCGGACAGACCGGCGCGGACCGCGGTTGGCGTTGCTGAATTGATCATTTCATGTTATTTTATTAACGTGTATCACACACTTAAGTGCATCACATTCAGCAGGTGAGTCTCGCTACGTCAAAACAGACGAATGGCGCGCAAAACCGCAAAAGTAAGGAGTAAATGTAGTATGGCAGACATTCAGTTTTATGATGGCAGGAAAATTCCGTTGGAAATGCACAAAGTCCGTACCGTGCAAAAATTATTTTTGCCGACGGTGGACAAGCGCAAGGAAGCGCTTGAAGAGGCGGGCAACAACCTTTCTTTGTTGAAAAATAAAGACATTTTCATTGATATGCTGACCGATAGCGGTGTCAACGCGATGAGTGACAACCAACTCGCGTCGATGATCAATGTCGATGACTCGTACGCCGGTTCTCGTACCTATTTCGAATTGGAAAAAACCGTGCAAGACTTCTTTGGCATGGATTATTTCCTCCCCGCTCACCAGGGAAGGGCCTGTGAAAATCTGCTTGCTGAGATTTTTGTGAAGCCGGGCGATATCGTCCCGACAAACTACCATTTCACAACCACCAAGGCTCATGTTGTGCGCAAAGGCGGCACCATTGTCGAGGTCTTGCCCGATCATGGTTACGATCCGGATTGTTTGGAACCTTTTAAAGGGAACCTTGATATAGAAGCTTTGAAGGCCTCGATTGAAGAGGTCGGCACTGATAAGGTGCCATTCGTGCGTGTCGAAGTCGGCGCGAACCTGATCGGTGGACAGCCCATTTCGATCGACAACATCCGCAAAGTCGAGGAAGTGTGTCGACCGCTCGGCATCATGCTGGTGTTGGACGCAAGCCTGCTCGCCGACAACCTCTATCTGATCAAAGTCCGCGAAGAAGAGTTCAAAGACTGGGATCTGGCCGATATCGTCAAAGAAATTTCCTCACATTTCGATCTGATTTATTTTTCGGCGCGCAAGCTTGGTTTTGCTCGTGGGGGTGGCATCGTGCTGCGCACCAAAGAACTATATGACCAGATGAAAGAATTTGTCACGTTGTTCGAAGGTTTCCTGACCTATGGCGGTATGTCGGTGCGTGAAATGGCAGCGATCAATATCGGTCTGCAAGAGACTTTGGACATGGACATCATTTCGCAAGGACCTCAATTTATTGAATATATGGTGAATGAGCTCGATCGACGCGGCGTACCGGTGGTCAAACCGGCCGGCGGTCTGGGCTGCCATGTCGACGCCATGCGTTTTATCCCCCATGTGCCCGGAGAGGAATATCCCGCCGCGGCCTTAAGTTCAGCGCTGTATCTCGCCGGCGGCGTGCGCGCGATGGAGCGCGGCACATTGAGTGAGGATCGAAATCCGGATGGCAGCGAGCGACTCGCGCTGATGGAGCTCGTCCGTTGCGCGATGCCTCGCCGCGTGTTCACCCTGAGCCAAGTCGATTATGTCATCGACCGGCTGACCTGGCTTTATGACAACCGCGAGTTGATCGGCGGTCTGGTGTTCACCGAAGAACCAAAAACATTGCGCTTCTTTGTCGGACAACTCAAGCCGATCACCGATTGGCAAGACAAGCTGGTGGCGGCGTTCAAGAAAGATTTCCCCAACGGCCTGTGATCTTGTTACACAAAGATGAGATTAACAAACAGCCGGAAGCGATTTTGCTTCCGGCTATTTCTATTTGTTTGATTTCACACAATTTGATTTCACACAAGTTGATTAATGGGAGAAATTATATTCGGGCGGATTCAATCATTTAAAACCATCTGCAGCTCGTCAGGATCAAAGGCCATCGCCTCGATGAACGCGTCACCAAAATCCGGATGGGTCGACAGTTCAATATACTCAGCCACCGTCGCGATTTCATTTGCCTGATCACGCGCGGATTTGCTCAACAAATAATGCGCGGCGCCCAGCGCGGCGCTGTTGCCGATCACTTTGGTGCGATGTCGCAGGCACGGTGGAATCAGACCGATCAAGGCCGCCGAGGGGATGTCCATATAGTTTCCAAAGCCGCCCGCGATAAAGAGAGTTTCAACATCCTCACAAGCCAATCCGGCGCTGGACAACAAAACCTCGATCCCCGCCCGGATGGCGGCTTTGGCCAATTGAACCTCTCTGACATCTTTGGAGGTAAAGACGACCTGATGTTTTTGATCATCCGACTCATAAAGCACAAACACGATCTCGCCGTCAATTTCACGCACTCTCGAACGCAAAAATTCATCTTCGATCTCATCCGGATCCAGCAGACGACCGGTTTCATCCACAACCTCTGAGCTCAGCAGCTGAGCGGTGACCGACAGCACACCCGATCCGCAAATTCCGACCGGATTCTTGCCCTCGATGGTGCGCACCAACGAAGTCTCGCCAAAATCCGCACTGTCAATCGCGCCGGGCAAGGCGCTGCATCCTTGGTGGATATTCGCGCCTTCAAAAGCCGGACCGGCGGCTG
>CAZAPS010000057.1:0-7194 GCA_964487355.1 uncultured Oscillospiraceae bacterium | reverse complement strand
CACTCTGGGTGCCGATCATGTTGTTTTTAAATCAGGCCTTTTTGGTGTTGGGCGCCGCGTTGCTATGGAAAAAAGGGACCGTTGTCAGGTCCGCCTGGTATGGGAAAACCGCCACTGTGTTGCTGACCGCCTGCTTCGCGGTATTGTTTTTGCTAAATGCCGAACAGTATTGGCTCGCTGATTATTTATTCGCGGTGCCTGTGTTGCTGACTTTTTTCAGCACCTTCATGTACACACGTGACTATTACTCCGAGCATAACCCGGTGTCGACCAAACAGGAACGACTGACCGATCATGAAAGCGAAAACCGGCAAAAAGAAATGGACCGGGGGAAGGATATCCAGGAACGAGAATGCACGAAAAGTCTATGAAAACCCTTGAATTTGACAAGATAGTCCGGCAGCTCGCCGGGCTATCTTTTTCAGCGGGCGGAGCGCGCCGCTGTGAGCGAATCGCCCCTACCTCGGATATCGCGGCGGTGCGTGCCCGACAGCTGGAGACGGCCGACGCCGTCACGGTGATCAGCGACAAAGGCTTGTTGCCGATGCGAGGGCTACATGATGTGCGCGCTTTGACACGGCGGGCCGCGACCGGCGCGTCTTTGAATCCCGCGAATCTGCTGAAAGTGGCGTCCTTTTTAAAAGCTGTCGAACGTTTAATCGCTCAGTTGCCGACGGATGATCTATATCAGGGCAACAGGCTTTATGCCCTGATTCGTCAATTGACAGCGGCGCCTGAAGTGGAAAAAGAAATTTCTCGCTGTGTGTTGGGTGAAAATGAGATCGCGGACCAGGCAAGCCCCAAGCTCGCGTCAATACGGGAGGACATCAAACGGACACAGCGCAACATTCGCAAAATTCTGGATGACACTTTGCGAGCGAAGGCCGGCGCCCTGCAGGAGAATTTGATCACGATGAGGGATGGCCGCTACGTGTTGCCTGTAAAAGCCGGCCACAAAGGAGAGATACAAGGTATCGTCCATGACGCGTCGGCGAGTGGAGCGACGCTGTTTATCGAGCCGATCGGGGTTGTCAACGCGAACAACCATATAAGGGAACAAGAGGCCGCCGAACGACAGGAAATCGAACGGATCTTGTTGGAATTATCCGGTCTGGTCGCCGGCGAACAGGCGCTATTGCTCGAAAACAATGAGCTGACCGATGAAATCGATTATGTTTTGGCGCGCGCTCAGTTGGCTCGCCGGATGGCGGCTGTCTGTCCGGTCATGAACGATCACGGTGAGATTGATTTGGTTCAGGCGAGGCACCCTTTGATTCCCGCGGGCGAGGTTGTGCCGATTGATCTGCGCCTTGGCAAAGAGTATCGCACGTTGATCGTCACCGGCCCAAACACCGGCGGCAAGACAGTGTCACTCAAGACCTGTGGACTTTTGACACTCATGGCGATGTCCGGACTACATATTCCGGCGGCTGAAGGATCCCTGGTGTCTGTGTTCACCAATGTCATGGCGGACATCGGTGACGAGCAAAGCATCGAACAAAGTTTGTCGACATTTTCTTCCCATATGAAAAATATCGTCTCGATCACCAACGCGGCGAATGAAGGTGTTTTGGTATTGACCGACGAGCTTGGCTCCGGCACCGATCCTTCCGAAGGCGCGGCGCTCGCGATCGCGATTTTGACTTTCTTACAGCAACGGGGCGCGACGACGATGGCGAGCACACACTATAAGGAATTGAAGATTTTCGCGCTCCAAACTCCCGGCGTGGAAAATGCCTGTTGCGAGTTTGATGTCGATACATTGATGCCAACCTATCGATTGTTGATCGGTGTGCCCGGCGTGTCCAACGCCTTTGTCATAGCGAAAAAACTAGGTTTGAATAAACGGATCATCAGCACGGCCAAAGATCAGCTCAGCGCCGAGTCCATTCAATTTGAACAGGCGATTTCAAATATTGAGCGGGACCGCTCGGTCGCCGCCGATTTGAGGCGTGAGGCTGAACGGGAAAGATCGGCCGTGGAAGCCGAACGCGCACGATTGGAGGAACGACTGAACCGGCTTAAGAAGAGAGAAGAGTCGGCCGTTTCTCAAGTCCGAGAGGATGCGCGGGAAAAATTGCGCGAACAGCTCTCGGAGACGGAAGAATTGTTGAAGACGTTGCGCCTGGCCGGGCAACGGGTCTCCGCCGATCGGGCGGAGGCGTTGCGCCATGGCTTGAAACGGGAACTGACCCAAGTGGAAAACGCGATTGGACGACAGACCCTGACGGCTTCCGGCCATCTGCCGAAGGTGGAGAAAATCAAGGTAGGTGAAAACTACTACAATCAGATGTTGAGGGTGACGGGAAGAATTGAACAAGGGCCGGACAGCGGCGGACGATATTTGTTCCGCTCGGGTTCGATCACGACCTGGGTGGAAGCGGACGCCCTGTCCGCGACCGATCAAAGCGAGCGAACGGCCGCTCCCTCCGCCGGTCAAAGCACCCGAAAAAGAAAAAGGTCATTTCCTGTGTCGGCGGGCGCGATCTCCGGCAAGGCTCAAACTTTTGTGCCGGAAATCAAGTTGATCGGATTGACCAGCGCCGAAGCGGCCGATCGATTGGATCATTTTGTGGATGACGCGGTTTTGGCCGGGGCGAAATCCTTACGTGTCGTGCATGGCAAGGGGACCGGCGTGCTGCGGGAAATGGTACGGCGCAATCTGAAATCCGACAAAAGAGTCGCTTCATTTAGGGAGGGCGCGTATGGCGAGGGAGATTCAGGCGTCACAATCGCCGAGTTGAAATAATGGCCGGAGGCCTTTGAGCGTGATAATTTGTGCAAAAAGTACATTGTGGGATTCTTTTTACAAAGCTCGATCGATGATATCATAAATGAGTTGTCAAACGAATGTCGTTTCACATTACCTATACGGAGGAGTATGGACATGATTGTCAATATTTATGACACCCCCGAACAAGTCGGTAAAGCAGGTGCGATGTTGTTCGCCGCTCAGGTGTTGGCAAAACCGAATTCGATTTTAGGGCTTGCGACCGGCAGCACACCGATTGAGCTGTACCGCGCCCTGATTGATATGAACCGTGAAAAGCTGGTTACATTCAAAGATTGCACATCGTTTAACTTGGATGAATATGTTGGTCTCGGCCACGATCATCAGCAAAGTTATTATTATTTCATGCACGAATACTTATTGGATCATATTGACATCGACTGTGAGCGGACGCATGTCCTCGATGGAATGAGCGAGGATTGCGACGCGGAGTGTGTCTCTTACGAAGAGATGATAGACGATCTGGGTGGGATCGATCTGCAACTGCTGGGTCTGGGCCAAAACGCTCATATCGCCTTTAACGAGCCACATGATCATTTCCCGTGGAAGACTCATTGCGAGAACCTGTCTGAAAACACAATCGCGGCCAATGCGCGTTTTTTCTCGTCGACGGAGGAGGTGCCGACCCAGGCTTTGACCATGGGCATTGGCACAATCATGCGCGCACGACGAATTTTACTGCTCGCGACCGGAAGGGGCAAGGCTGAAGCTGTGGAGAAACTGGTCAAAGGAGAGGTCACACCCTATTATCCGGCATCGATATTGCAGTGCCATCCGGACATCGTGGTGATGGTTGACAAAGAAGCCGCCGCCAAACTGTAGGTGGAACCGAAAACTTAAACGGTCCGGACACAGTGAATGTCACCATGTTCGGACCATTGAAACATAACCGGGATGTTGGTCGGGATAGCAAGAACTCCGGAACTTTATAGTTAGATTTAAACTTTTTCGTACTGTGTGATGGAGGGCGCTTCAGCGCAAAGATTCACGAGCTGAGGGACATAAGTTAAAAAGTGCTCGGTGTTGTTGTGCAGATCGATGGCCGCTTCGTCTTGCCAAACCTCAATCAGCGTGAAAACGCTTTTATCTGTGCGAGAGACGTACAGCTCATACGAGATATTGCCGGGTTCCAGCAGAGTCTGAGTGATCAATGGTTTGATCACCGCTTTGAACGCTTCGATGTTATTGTGTTTCAGCTTAAATGTGGCGACGATAGTTATCATATTTTTCTCCTTAATTGATTGAAGTTGCTTGGTTTGGCGTCCGTTGGACACCACGCTTGTCGGGGGTTCCGCCGTCTCGGTCAACCATTTTGCCGGGTCACGACTTAAAAATTATGAATCCATTATATTATAGCCAAATATTTCTTGAATGGGTGAAATAAAATAGGTAGAATAATATAGTATGTGTTGTGTAGCGGTTTGCCCGCGACACCAATCTGTCAAAGAACCATATGTTCACTTGTTGAACGGGAAGAGTACACCGTGTTCGGAATCCAGAGAGCCGCTTGAATGCTGGGAGAGCGCGTCGCGAAACGGTGGAATGTCGCCCGGGAGAGTGAACCCGCGCCGGGGGTAGACCGGTGATAAGAGCTGTCGGGGATGAATGTCCTCTCGACAGAAGACTGGTGGTACCACGGAAGCTGCTTTCGTCCGGTTGATAGCGGAAGCGGTTTTTTTGTGTCAAAAAGCATTGCTTGAGAGGTTTGGTGACGGCCGGCGACACCAGCACAGATAGATGAGAGTGGCCGATATATCGATAAAATAAAGTTGATTGGAAGAACGGGAACATTTACAGAATGCGCGGAGGAAAGCATGAGCAACATTGATCATATAACCAAAAATTTTGAGCCAAATGAAGTCGAGGAACGACTGTATCGACAATGGGAGACGGCCGGGTTTTTTCACACACGAATTGATCCGGAGAAAACACCTTATACCATCGTCATGCCGCCTCCGAACATAACCGGTCAGTTGCACATGGGTCACGCGCTCAACAACAGTTTGCAGGATATCCTGACGCGCTGGAGGCGGATGCAGGGGTACGCCGCTTTATGGGTACCGGGCACTGATCATGCTTCGATCGCGACTGAGGCGAAGATCGTGGAGATGTTGCGCGGCGAAGGCGTGGAGAAGGAAGACATCGGAAGAACCGAATTCTTGCGCCGCGCCTGGGAATGGAAAGAAAAATATGGCGATCGCATCAATCTTCAACTGCGCAGATTAGGCTGCTCCTGTGATTGGCGTCGCGAGCGTTTCACAATGGATGAAGGACTGTCCGACGCGGTCGAGGAGGTCTTCATTCGTCTGTACAACAAAGATCTGATCTATAAGGGCGAGCGGATCATCAACTGGTGCCCACACTGTCTGACCTCGATCTCGGACGCCGAGGTTGAATACGAAGAGCAACACAGCAATCTATGGCATATCCGCTATCCATACGAAAATGGCGCGGGATTCATCGTCGTCGCGACGACCCGTCCGGAGACCATGTTCGGAGACACCGCGGTCGCGGTCAATCCGGATGATGAACGCTATCGGGACCTGATCGGTCAAAATGTGATTTTACCGTTGCTCGACAAGCCAATTCCGATCATCGCCGATGACTATGTCGACATGAGTTTCGGTACCGGAGTGGTTAAAATCACGCCGGGACATGACCCAAACGACTTTGAGGTCGGGCAACGCCACGACCTGGAGATCATCACGGTCATGACCGAGGACGGTCACATGAACGAGTTCGCCGGTGAATATGACAGTATGACCGCCTTGGAATGCAGGCTGGCAACTGTTAAAAAACTGGAGGAACTAAATTTAATCGAAAAAATCGAGCCGTACACGCACAACGTCGGAACTTGTTATCGCTGTGACACGACAGTGGATCCACGTGTGTCCGCCCAGTGGTTTGTCCGCATGAAGCCGCTGGCTCAACCCGCCATTGACGCTGTTCGTTCGGGGGAGACCAATTTTGTTCCTCCTCGATTCAGCAAGACCTACTTTAACTGGATGGAAAATATCCGTGACTGGTGTATTTCCAGGCAACTATGGTGGGGACATCAAATCCCGGCGTACTATTGCGCGGACTGTGACAGAATTGAAGTTGGGCGCGCGGCTCCGGAGCTTTGCGCCGATTGCGGAGGCGGTACCTTCATACGTGACGAAGACACACTGGACACCTGGTTTAGCTCGGCGCTTTGGCCGTTTTCGACATTGGGCTGGCCGTCCGAGACCCCCGATCTGGATTATTTTTATCCGACCAACACGCTGGTCACAAGTTATGACATCATCTTTTTCTGGGTCGCGCGAATGATTTTCTCAGCGCTGGAACAGACCGGTGAGGTGCCGTTCAAGGATGTCTACATCCATGGCATCGTGCGCGACGCCGACGGACGAAAGATGTCCAAATCCTTGGGGAACGGCATTGATCCGCTTGAAATCATCGATCAGTTCGGAGCGGACGCTCTGCGCTACGCTCTGGTGACCGGAAACGCGCCGGGCAACGACCAGCGCTATCAGGAAGAAAAACTTGAGGCCGGACGTGGGTTCATTAATAAAATATGGAACGCCTTCCGATTTGTTTTGATGAACTTGGATTCAGGCGCTGATTTTTCCAAATTGGACGAATCGAAGTTGCGTTTGGAGGATCGTTGGATCTTGTCGCTGTTGAATCGCACGGTCGATGAGGTGACACAGAATCTGGAGCGCTATGAGCTGGGCGTCGCCCTGAGCAAAATTTATAATTTTATCTGGGACGATTTTTGCGACTGGTACATCGAGATGATCAAATCACGTCTCTACGATCAGGAACAAGGTGGCGATGTGACCGCTCAGGCGGTTGCCCTGCAAGTCTTGACCGCCGCGTTAAAAATGTTGCACCCTTTCATGCCGTTTGTCACCAGTGAAATGTACGCTCACCTTCCGCTGATCAACAAAAAGGATGATTTGATGCTGGAAGACTGGCCGGCTGTGGATGAAAGAAGAAATGATCCGCTTAGCGAAAGACAAATCAGCATGATCATGGAGGCGACTCGTAAAATTCGTACCATTCGGCTGGAAATGAATGTGCCGGTCAAACGCAAAGCCCCTGTGCTTGTGCTGGCCGAAGAGCCCGAGGTCGGCGAATTATTGGCGGACAGCGCGCCATATTTGGAGCGGCTGGCCAATGTTTCGAGCGTTCGACTCGTGGCGGGTGAGCGGACAATTCCCGAAAACGCGATTCGCGTCGTGATGAACACCGCCACGTTATTCATTCCAATGGAAAGTCTGGTCGATATGGCTCAAGAGCGTGAGCGCCTGGAAAAAGAGCGACTCAAACTAACCGGAGAGATCAAACGCCTGGAAGGAAAATTATCGAATCAGGGATTTGTGGACAAGGCGCCCGAGGCGGTTGTCCAAAATGAACGG
>CAZAPS010000056.1:0-7333 GCA_964487355.1 uncultured Oscillospiraceae bacterium | reverse complement strand
CATCACTTGAAAATAATTTGTAATGAGACAAATAAGGAACATGGTATACTCTGACTGAATAGAATTAAACTCCTTTTAATTACAATCACAGTGTTACGACAATGTTACACCATGTTGTTTAATTTATCACCTGTTCAATCTAAATGCATGAAAGAGGATCACCATGCTGACCGGTAAGCTACTTGAAGATTTATTAGAACTTGCGCAACTGAGTAAAACAGATTTCGCGATGAGTCTTTTTGTCTCACCGAGCACCCTTAGCAATATTTTAACCGGCAAGCGTTTACCGAAACTAGCGGAAAAGGAGAAGTTTTGCAATCAAACGTCGATCGCGTTGGCTTTCGCGTTGTATGACCATCAGTGCCATCTAAAACTGCAATCGGTGTTTCCCGTGATCTATAAGATCGAATCCAAAGATGAGCTGCAACGTTTTTTATATCAAGCGATCTCTTATACATTGGATAAAGATTTTGCCAAGGCACACGAGTTGAATGTCGACTTCTCTGAGCATTCAAAAACCTACTTTGGATTTCATAACATTCGCAATATGATTTGCATTATCTTATCGGATCTCGCTTTGACAATGGAGCCGGAGATGTTGGATATTCACAGCACCCTCCGTTACGGGAGCGCGTTGTTCCATGGTTGCGTCGAGCGCACCGTCATGGCTGGTAATGAGGATCGCAGGCGGTTCAGAGTCAATCAATTCATCGCCCCCGGCTATTTTGACGATCTTGCCCATGAGGCGAACCTACTCAAACGAAAATCGAATTTTTTGAACTACCTTCGGCACTTGGATCGAATCTCTGATTTGAGATTATGGGGCGCGGACATAGACGTGTTGGGAGAGTTTTTGCTGATCAATGACCACTTTGTGCTCCTTTTTAATATGTTTCCGGAAGGCACGCCGAGCATGACTCACATCACACACAAAGGTCAGATTCATCGTTTTTATTACTATTTAATGAAAAATCGCACCGCGGCGCAAAGCTTCAACCGTGCCGAGGCCCGAGATTATCTGATTCAAAATCCCGAGAAAATTTTCAAGTATTTCACCGATAAAATCGTTTCCACCTATTGTTTCGCCAATGTCGGTCTGTTATTCAAAAACGATGAACTTGCCGATTATGAGTCCGAGCCGTTGATTCGTGAAGCCATTCTGAGATTAAATAGTGAGATCTTAAGCGGGGACGGAACAATCTACGTGACCACCGAATTGCTGGAGGATTTTTTCACAACGGGAGAGATATATGTGCCGTTGGCAGAGCGAATGACTTTTCCGGCGGAAAAACGTTTGGATTATATCAAGCGCTCACTTAATCATGCCAAAAAAGCTTCTTCAAAAAAGGCCGTGTTTTATGATTATCCATTTCCAAAAATGGTTATTATTTGCGCGCCGCAGGTTGCTTTATTCTATTGTCCGGCGGACAATGTGGACGATGATAAATTTCATGTCATTAAAGGAATGAATATCGATGAGATCATTCAGCGACTGACGATGGATGAGCTCAACGACTCGGAAGCCAAACGTTCGCAATATAATCTGGAACTGTGGGATCAATTTATTAAGAGCCACGAATATCTAATCAACCATTGAGAGACCCCATAACGTTTTGGACGATTTCCATGCTCGATTTAAAAAAGTCAAACTCGGCGTTTTGTCGAGTTTTTCCTGTTTTTGGAGAATTTACCAGGTGGAAACCAGCGAAGGTGAAATGTTACATTCTTATTACGGCACGAACGGGAGGTGGATTGATGAATCAAGCTCAGAAACATCGAGACAGTACAGGCTTTTTCGTGATCGCCAACGACAAGGAATTGCTGTCGAAGGTGACGAGCCTGCTGCGGCGACAGGGTTATTTTGGTGTGGTGGACACCGCGGGCAGAGTGAATTATTTGATTGATGGACGGGACAACTCATACCGCGCGGCACATCAAATCAAGGAGCTGGCGACCTTGCTGCGTGAGCCTGATTCCACTCCATATTATAGTGACGACACTGTGCGGGAGATCGCCGAGGATATTCTCGCCCAGTACAAAATTCCCCAGAATTTGAAAGGTTATCTTTATTTGCGCAAGATTCTGGAAGTGTTGGCGCGTGACCCGACAAAGCTTAAGCCGGCGAGCAAATTTTTATATCCGGAAACCGCTAAGTATTATCGCGCCTCAGCCGCGCAGATTGACCGGGTGATCCGCTACGCCACTTCGCAAGCGGGTGTCAAACTCAGCAACGGTCAGTTTCTGACACTTTTAAATGATCAGATCCATCGGAAATTGAGGGCGCAAGCCGCTAAGTTAACCGGGACGAATAGTGGTGACGACACATCGTCACAATAAAAAAGAGCCGTCCTTTCAATACGCGCTCCGTATGTTGAACGTTGGTTCAGCAGTTAGGGAAGCATATCATTTTTGGACCGCTCCTTTTAAATTTGTAAAACCGGGTCAAACTCGTTGATTGACCTTGTCTTTGAGACCTTTGCCGGCTTTGAAAACAGGGGCTTTGGACGCGGGGATCTGAATCGCTTCCTTTGTGCTGGGATTGCGTCCCATGCGTTCCGCGCGCCTTCTCGTCTCAAACGTTCCAAAACCAACCAACACGACTTTTTCCTCGTTCACCAGAGCATCGGTCACGGTGTCGAGAAACGCGTTGACGGCGGCCTCACTATCTTTCTTGCTCAATCCTGTCTTCATAGCGACGGAATCGATTAACACACTTTTATTCATAAGAGTTCCTCCTTGTTTTGTATCAGCACATATTATGCATTTATTGCCTTTCCATGTCAAACTTCATTCGTCTGAAAGAGCCTGATCACAGCGCTTTGAGAGTGATTGAGGGGAGGTCGCGCCGCGACAGGAATCGGATATCGTCAATCAGATCAGAGAAAGCTTGCGCAAAAGGACTATGAACATGAAAAGCGCGGGCAGACACAACGCCGAAGTGTAGACCAGTATTTGCCCGGCGAGCTGATCGTCCGCGCCCATTTGATAGGCCATTGTATACGAGGAAACCGCGACCGGGCCGCCAAATAACGGCAGGTAGCTGACGATTACCTCACCTCGCATCCCCAGCAGCGCGGCGCCTGAAAGGAGCGCGGCCGGAACGATCAGCAACCGGAGGGAACAGATGGCGACCAATTTACGGACATACTTCCTGGAATCCGCGAAACGAAACTGCGCTCCCAGAATGATCAACGCCATCGGAGTCGCGATTTTGCCGAGAGCGGAAAGAGAGGCCTCCAGCGGTCCGGGCAGATTGAGACGGATCCATTTGGCGAATATCCCGAGGACAGAAGCCAGAATCAACGGATTGGTGATGATCTTGCGCACGACTTCTTTTCCATTTACCTTGTGACCTCCGTACCACGAGAGGATGATCACCGCGTAGATGTTGAATAAAGGGATGATGGTGGCGAGCAGAACTTCTGTGACCCCTGTGGTCTTGCCATCAATCAAAGCGAGCACCAGGGGGACGCCGAACAACACATAGTTGCTGCGAAAAATTGCCTGTGTCACAACACCTTTTTCACGAAATTCAAGGTTGGTTCGGCCGACAAATAGCCAAGCGATGACGAAGGTGAATGAAATAGCCAGAATAGGGTACAAAACCGTCATGAGACCGGGAAATTCTTCCAAACCGGAATGATAGATATTGACAAAAATCATGATGGGCAAAAACGTTTTGAAGGTGATGCTGTTCATTTGGTTAAATGTCCGATCGGACGCCCAATTGAGCTTTTTGATGATCACTCCCAAAGCCATGTAGACAAATAGAGGGAATACGGCGTTAAACGCGTATGCGAAGTCGCTCATTGATTTCTTCCTTACTATGCGAAACAATGCAAATGGTGGATATTGACTACTTTACTGTAATCATATGCAGATTAGGCACGTTGATCAAACTAATTTGTCAATTAGATGAGGAATTGTCTGAAATAGATTGTCATAATAAATGAAAGGGAACCGGCCGGTACGCTTTCGATGAGGATGTTTCTGTGGATCAAGGAATGAAATGCTACGAGCGCTATTTGTCCGGCGACGAGACCGGTTTGAGCGACTTGGTCGAGCTATATGGAAATCATTTGATGATGTTCATAAATGGATATGTGCGCAATCTGTCAACAGCCGAGGATTTAATGGAAGATGTGTTTGTGGAGCTGTTGATTGACAAAAACAGGTTTCGAGGTGGTTCAAAATTTCGTACCTGGTTGTTTCAAATCGGCAAGAACAAAGCTCTAAACTATCTAAAACGTGAAAATCGTTATCGGATGGTTGATGTTGAAGCGGTTGAAGCTGATTTGGCTCAAGAGACACGAATCGTGGAGTCGTTATTTCAAGATGAACAAAAGCAGATTTTACATAATGCTTTAGGGAGAATTAGAAAAAATTACGCACAGGCTCTTTACTTGGTTTATTTTGAGGAGATGACCTACGAACAAGCTGCCGAAGTGTTGGGTCAGACGGCCAAACAAGTGGATAACATGGTGTCACGCGGTAAAAAGCAGTTAAGAAAAGAAATGGAGTTGTTGCAAGGAGGATCTGAGACATGAAGACCACTCAAGAACGTGTAGACAGCATCCTCAACAAAGTGGCTCTAAGGCAGTCAGCGGAGCAAGAAAGAGGACAGAAGAATGACGTCATGACGACACGACCGATTAAAGTGGTGAAGAGACCCGCTGCCTGGGCGATCGCGCTATCTTCGGCCGCTGTGGTGATTGTGATTTTTGGTGTGCTTTATCTGATTCGCTCGACTTCAGTGTTCGATTCCGCCACGCTGTTCTCACCGAAAGTTGACGTAATGGCGCCGGATGCCTATGAATTGATGCCGGATGAGATGGAGCAGGCAGAATCGAGCTCCGAATTGCTGAGGATGATCGACGAATCCACCGCTTTCGATGATGATGTGACGCCCGCAAAGGCCGATGAGCGTGTCGATCCGAAATTTATCGCGGGATTGACATTGGAGTTGAGATCTAAAGGGCTGTCGTTGGCTCAACAAGCAGAGGAGGACGTTGCAAGTCATCGCGAAACGGACTGTGAGGGATTGCTTTTTATTGATCGGGAAGATGCCGATCGACGGGTGTGTGTGGTTTTTTCGTCATCGGCAACCGGGAGTTATGAGCGGGAACTGTCACCACTGTCGGCTCCGAAGGGACTGGACGTTGGATATTGGCAGACTGAGCAAGGACAGAATTATTTGATTGAATCGACCGGTGATACCTTTTTTCAATTGAGTGTGAACGGTTTTTCCGAAGATGAAATTCAAAGCTTGATCGCCTTGGTCGACGAGTTGATTCAATGATTTACCATGCCATTATAAGGAGGGGATTAAAATGAAACGAGCTAATATTTGGAAGCGATTAATTGGAGTGGGTGGACGGCTTGCCGTGTTGACTATGGTCGCCGCGCTGATATTGGGCGTTGTAGGGTGCTCTTGTCAACCAATAAAAGAAATCTTCAATCGGTATGAAATGGATAGACAAGATTATGACAACGGTTTCTTTGATGTCGAACCGGCTATGGATGACCCGATTTTGTGGCCCGTGGAACACGAGGACCTACCATTCAATACCGAAGAATATGACGTGTTTGAAGAGAATCGATTCTTGTCAACCGAGTCTCGGCCACTTTCGACGTTCGCCGCTGACGTGGATACCGCCAGCTACGCGAATATTAGGAGGCAGTTGAGCGAAGGCATGATGCCATTGGTTGATTCCGTACGAATCGAAGAGATGTTGAATTATTTTCGTTATGACTATAATCCTCCAAAAGAAGGAGAGGTGTTGGGTATTGACCTTGGGTTGACCGACACCCCCTGGAACCAAGAGACCAAGTTGCTACGCGTCGGCATCACAGCCGCTGAATCTCGGCCGACAGCTCAACAAGATATTGAAAACAACCTGGTGTTTCTGATCGATGTGTCGGGTTCGATGGATATGCCGGACAAATTGCCTCTGGTCAAACGTTCTTTCCTTTTCCTGGTCGAAAGCTTGACTGAAAATGACACCATCAGCATCGTGACTTACGCGTCTACCGACGCGGTATTGCTGGATGGTGTGAACGGCGAGCAGAAAACCGAAATCATGAGCGCGATCGAAGTGTTGGAACCGCGAGGCTTTACTCATGGATCGGCGGGAATTCAGACTGCGTATGAACTGGCGCAAAAACATTTTATCAAAGGCGGCAACAACCGTGTCATTCTGGCGACCGACGGTGATTTGAATTTGGGTGTGACCAGCGATGGAGAGCTGACCAGGCTGATCACAGAAAAACGGAAATCCGGAGTGTTTTTATCTGTGCTGGGTTTTGGTCAGGGGAATTTGAAAGATTCAAAAATGGAAAAATTGGCCGACAATGGAAATGGGCAGTATAGCTATATTGACTCCGTGCAGGAAGCACGTAAGGTTTTATATGAGGAGGCCGGCCAAAATTTGGTTACCGTCGCCAAGGACGTCAAGATTCAAGTCGACTTTAACAGCGCGAAAGTAAAAGGTTATCGCCTGATTGGATATGAAAATCGGGCGTTGGCGGATGAGGACTTCGCCGATGACACCAAGGATGGCGGCGAGCTGGGAGCGGGGCATAGAATGACCGCGCTGTATGAAATTGTCTTGCCGGGATCCGCCCAGGAAATTCCGGAAACAGGCAGCAAGTATCAGAAGGACGAGGATGATACGTCGATCGGCTCGTCGGAATCGGATGAGCTGCTGACCGTCAGTGTTCGCTACAAAGATCCGGATGGCGACACCAGTCGGTTGATCAGCGAATCGTTGACCGAAGATTCATATGTAAAAGATCTCGATGACAATACAAGGTTGGCCGCCGCGCTGGCCGCGTTTGGCATGCTGCTTAGAGAGTCTTCTTATAGTGGAGACGCGAGTTACGAAATGGTTGAGGATTTGTTGAGTGGCCTGGAGACTCGCGATGACTATGTGAATGAACTGGTGGAACTGGTCGGCACCGCGAAGAAGCTTACCCCATTTTCCGATAAATGACGCATGGTTCAAGAGTGAGTGCATAAAACCTGAGTGCATAAAACCGACGATGGATAGACGATGGATATCTGATTGACTTAAAGCAAAAAGAAAGGCCACCCGTTCAAGGTGGCCTTTCGATCGCTTGGAGCCTGCGGACGGAATCGAACCCCCGACCTGCTGATTACAAATCAGCTGCTCTACCTGCTGAGCTACACAGGCATTTTTAAATGCAATCAAAATAATAAGCGACATTCGAGAAAGTGTCAAGTCCGTATGTCGTTAATCTGTGATAATTTCATCCCGAGGACAGCGCCATAAGGTAACAATTTCTGAAAGAAGATGCACAACACGGCAGCGTT
>CAZAPS010000055.1:0-7384 GCA_964487355.1 uncultured Oscillospiraceae bacterium | reverse complement strand
AACCCATGGTCAGCGTCGGCGACTATGTCTGGGAGGACGTCAACCGCGATGGCTTACAGGACGATTCAGACATTCCGCTCGAAGGCGTTGAGCTGACCTTGACGGATCAGGACGGCAACCCGGTGACCGACGTGTTCGGTAACTTGGTTGGTCCCACAACAACTGATGAGAACGGATGGTATGAGTTCGCTCACCTGCCGGTCACCACAGAAAACGGTCGCTACATCGTGACGGTCACCACACCTGACGGCTACATTCCGACCATCGACAACGCCGGCGAGGCGGATGTTGATTCGGACGCCGATCGCGGATTCGCGGTCTCGACCGCACTTCCGTTCGACGGCAACCATGATCCTACTTTGGACTTTGGTTTCGTGAAACCCATGGTCAGCGTCGGCGACTACGTCTGGATCGATGTCAACCGTGACGGCATACAGGATGCGACGGACATTCCGCTCAAAGGCGTCGTGCTGACCTTGACGGATCAGGACGGCAACCCTGTCACCGACGTGTTCGGCAACGTGGTTAGACCCACAACGACCGATGAAAATGGCTGGTATGAGTTCGCTCACCTGCCGGTCACCACAGAAAACGGTTGGTACCGCGTGACGGTCACCACTCCGGACGGCTATCTGCCAACCATCGACAACGCCGGTGACAGAGACATTGACTCTGACGCTCAGCGCGGTTACGCGGACTCCGTATCGTTGGTGAACGACGGCGATCACGATCCTACTTTGGACTTTGGTTTTGTGAAAAAACCAGACCCGAAACCGTCAGATGACGACAAGCTCGGTAAAGATAAGTTTGACAAGGGAGAAGGTTTAAAACCATCGACTTTGGACAAAGGTAAATACAAAGGTGATACCGGTAAATCCGTACCCAGAACCGGTGAAAACACATCACGTTTCCTCTTCATGGGACTGGTGCTCCTGCTGGCCGGAGGAACAGCGATTATCAAGCTGATTCGCCGCCGCAAAGAAAACCGGGAAAATGGATAAGTGAAATGACTGACAACCGGCCATAAGGCCTAACAAAAAGGCCGTCTCGAGACACTGTGTGTCAAGAGGCGGCCTTTTTGCTGTCTCCCCAAAGTCCGATCATCCTCTTGGATCACCTTCTTGGGAAAATCAAAGGTCCTCACGTCAAACGCTCGGACCCGTCACTTTTTCGTGTATTAAGGACACCAGGTTGTTAAAGGATGAATTGGCGCACCATACGCGCGAAACCATCCAGATTGTTGTTGGGCGCGATGTGTTCGGCAGCTGATTTACAAAGGTCGGTCCCATTGGACATGGCGATGGACAAGCCCGCCTCCTTAAGCATCGGCACATCGTTGTCATGGTCACCGAAAGCGGCGATCTGTGACATCGACAAATTATAATGTTCAGCCAATTTTCTTAGACCTTCACCTTTTGAAACATTCGCGGCCATGATATCCAAACTGTTTTCCATCGAGGATACACAGTCCAGCTGCGGATAGCGGGCGGCGATCTTCGCGATCTCGCTCAACACATCGGGATCATGTGATTGGACAAAAATTTTCAACACCTCTTGTTTGAGCTGACCATTCTCATCGACAAGCGTTTCGGCGGGCAGCAGTCGCACCGGCGTGGATCCGCCTCGATTCGCCAATCTGTTGTAATCATAAAAAGCCTCGACCCGTTCACTATATGGTTGATAGTAAGCGACTCTGTCTGTATAGGTCAAAAAATCCAATTTATGAGAAAAGCAATAGGCGAACATGGCGGAGGCGGCCTCAGGCTGCATTGTTTTATGATAAACAACAGTGTTGGACGCGGGCTCTCTGACCAGCGCTCCGTTAAACGAGATGATTGGTTCATTCACGCTCAACTGGCGGACATACTCCATCATCATCGGCTCCATGCGACCGGTCGCTATCGTGAACAAGATTCCGGCCTCCGCAAGATCATCCACCGCCCGTCTATTCTCAGCTGAAACGTGATTAAGGTCCGAAAGCAAGGTCCCGTCCAAATCTGAAATCACCAAGCGAATGTCATTATTCATAAAATATCCTTTCATATTCTTCTTCTCTTCTTCTTAAAGCATTAGTTTTCCTGACGTACGGGCATTCATTGCGGAAAGTTTTGCTCCCCTACTTGGCATCGAACGTCTGACGAGGTGAGATATTTTGAAGCCCTTTAGGAGAAATGCGAGGCATCACGATCGTCTCGCTTTCACATTCTCTTCCGGGAAAAACAGACCACATCTTTATCGCGCGAACTATCGCGAACTATGTTAGATAATTTTAAATTCCACAATATAGTGACTCCAAGGCGTGCTGCTGATCTGATACAGTTCGCCAACCTCGAATGTTTGCGCGAAACCATCATAGTAGTATGTCACACCGTCATTCATCAGGACTCGGTGAAAAGAATAGACCTCGACAACCTCAACTTGTGAAACTTCATAACGGGCGCCGACCATAGGCAGAAGATCAAGCCCTTTCGGACCCGATCCAAACAGAACCTGAAGCAACAGCGCGATCGAAAGAATGGTTGGAAAGAAAAACGCGATTTTCTTTTTGAGATTGCGCAATTTGCAATAGCGGGCCAAATATAACAACAGCGACAGTAATAATATTGACAGCCCCAACGATAGGATCAAACGGAAAACAAAATAGCTCACTTCAACCTCTCGCTCATGATTTAATATCAGAGTCCCCTTTAAGGATCCGTCGAAATTCATCTTCGGTCAACATTCGGACACCAAGCAAATCTGCTTTGTCACGCTTGCTTCCGGCGTTTTCACCATACAGCAAATAATCCGTTTTGCCGGAAACCGATCCGGTCACACGTCCGCCCGCCTCGCGAATCAGGTCGGTCGCCTCGGCGCGGGTGAGTGTGGGCAGCGTGCCGGTCAACACGACAGTCTTGTCCGCGAAGGGTCTCGACCCGGAGCCTGTTTCGCCCACCGACAGGTCAGTGTTTTTGCCTGACTCCCCTTTCATGTTAACACCCAGCTTCGTCAATTCACTCAGCAAGTCACGTGTCTCTGACAAGGTAAAAAATGATCGCACGGAGCGCGCCATGACCGGTCCGAAATCAGGTAGCTCCAGCAATCGCTCCTCTGTCGCCAGCATCATGCTTTCCATGTCGACGAACGAGCCGGCTAAAACACGCGAGGCGGCGATTCCGATGTGGCGAATGCCCAACGCGTTGATCAGTCGCGCCAAAGAATTTTTTTTGCTGGCCTCGATCGCGTTGAGTAGATTATCTACCGATTTTTCCTTAAAGCCCGGAAGATCGATCAACTGATCGCGACGCTCGCGCAAACGATAGATATCCGCGATGCCTCTAATCAGCCCCTGATCCATGAAGAGGCGGATGCTCGCCTCACCCAGTCCGGTTATGTCCATCGCGCCGCGCGAGGCGAAATGGAGTAAATGACGATACAGCTGGGCGGGGCATTCCGGAGATGTGCAGCGCACCGCCGCCTCTCCTTCCTCACGACTGACCGGTGAGCCACAGGAAGGACAGCTCGTCGGCATTTCAAACGAAACGCTGTCCGACGGCCGTTGATCGAAGTCAACATACACGACGGAGGGAATCACGTCTCCGGCTTTTTCGATGGCCACAGTGTCCCCTACACGCACATCCTTTTCACGTATGTAATCTTCGTTATGGAGGGTCGCGCGGGAAATGGTCGAGCCATCCACCGTCACCGGTTCGAGCAGAGCCAGTGGAGTCAACACACCGGTTCTGCCAACCTGTATCACGATATCGAGAATTTTTGTTTTGCTTTGTTCAGGTGGGTATTTGTAAGCCGCCGCCCAGCGTGGAGCTTTTGTGGTGGCGCCCAATTTGATCCGCTGATCAAGATCATTCACCTTAATGACGGCGCCATCTATGCCAAATCCGAGCGTGGCCCTGTCCGCGTGAATTTTTTCGACCGCGGCCCAGACGTCGGCCTCCTCCGGAAACGGTCCGGAGCAGGGAATTATTGGAAATCCTTGTTTGGCCAGCCAAATCAACGTCTCGTCATGTGTCTGAAACCGTTTTCCGCGGATTTGTTGAATGTTGAACACAAAAATATCTAAATTACGGGCGGCTGTGACCTTAGGATCCAACTGACGCAATGAGCCGGCCGCCGCGTTGCGCGGGTTGGCGAATGGTTTCGCCTGATTGATTTCCTGTTCCCGGTTCAACGCCTCAAAGGATTCATATGGCATGTAGACTTCAGCTCGAACCTCTAAAAATGAAACTTGCTCATTGAGGGCCTGGGGAATCGTTGACAGAGTGCGTAAATTGAACGTGATGTCCTCGCCCTCCAGACCATCGCCTCGGGTGGAACCACGCGTAAACACGCCGTCCACGTACTCCAAAGAGACTGACAGACCGTCAATCTTCGTCTCGACCATAAATTCGACTTCAGAGTCCAGCGCGCGCCGCGCGCCGTGCAAAAACCCCGTCAGTTCTTCTTTTGTGAAGAAATCCTGCAGGCTTTGCATCGGAACTTCGTGGGGAACCTTCGCGAAAGAGGAGGCGGCCTCGCCGCCAACTTTTTGAGTCGGTGAATCCGGCGCTAACAGATCAGGAAAGCGAGCCTCGAGCTCGTTTAATTCACGCAGCAGGCGATCGTATTCAAAATCACTGATTTCGGGCGTGTCCAGATTGTAATATAGATGATTGTGGCGATCGATTTCAGATCGCAACGCAGTCACACGGAGCGACGCCGCCGCTTTGTCCATCGTGCACCTCAAATCATGTGGAAAAGACCCGCCGGGCGGCGAGTCACATCATCTTGCAGCAAGTGTTCGAAGACCGCGGATGATCATCGAGTCTCTTCAAGCTCATATGGGTCAAACTCATCCAAGATCTCCTTGACAATCGCGACCTCCTCGGCGGAAAGGGATATTCCTTTGCCCATCTTCTCATGGTCCGGAGCCCATTCGCGGATATCCAATTTAGGTTTCGCGTTGTTCCAGCTCACGATGTTGACTTCGCGTTGCCAACCGGACTTATTGGTTTTGACCACACCCAGCTCTTTTATTATTTCATATTTAAATTCTGATTTTTGCATACATTCCTCCAAAGAAGTTTAGATCTTTTTATCGATCGGCTCGTATTCGGCAAAGGTCCCGTCATGGCCCAGTCAAACAGCCATATTCCGGTCACATTCGTTGGCATTATAGCATATTCGATTTATGAATTTATATGATTCATGATTTTTCGTGGTTCTGCGGTATCCGGATTATGATATGTTAAAATTCACATACATTAGTCATAAGCGAGGATCGAGATGATTTGGAGATTGATTGCGATCGCCTTCGCGGTCGCTTGTCTATTGCTGATCTGGGCACGTGTCGAGGCGGGCCTGTTGCATAAGGTATATAGCCACGTGACGGCGCGAAAAGAGCGCGGCGCGGATAGTCGGATCACTCATCAGACACTGGGTCATGACCGGCCCCTCAGCGCCGCCCGGCCGCCTCTGCGAATCGCGCTGATCAGTGACTTTCACGGACGTCTGTTGAAGGTGTCGCTCCCCAAATTAGCTAGCGCCATTCGCGCCGCCAAAGTCGATCTGGTTTTATTCGCCGGCGACCTGATTTCCAGAAAAGAAAACGACACTCATGGTCTTGCGCGGCTGGCCGAGCTCAGCGACTTGTTGAAACCTGAGGAAATAGAGATCTACGCCGTTCGGGGCAATCACGACGCCGGCGTCCCGCCCGAACGTTATCACGCCACCGGTCTGCGGCTGTTGGAAAATGAGACAATCGTGATCAGCGATCGAAATGGGCTGCATTGGTGCGTCGTCGGACTACCCGACCCGCAATCCGCCGCGCCACAATTCGACCGGGCCCTACAATCTCCCGCGCCTTTCAGCCCGATCCGCGGCCTGCGGCCCGAATCCGTCCCTCCTCACCGCCGAATCGTTCTGACGCACGATCCGGATCAAATCCATCAATTGAACCGTCGCCAATGTTCTACTTTGCTCGCCGGACATTTTCACGGTGGACAAATCCGTTTACCGTTTCGCCTGGAATGTAGGTTGTTGCGGCGCAAAGACAGATTATGTCAGCAGGGCGTCTATCGCTGGCATTTTGAGAGAAACGAAATACGTGGTTACATCACTAAAGGTGTCGGCTGTGTGTTGGTGCCACTGCGCTTTTTATGTCCACCTGAGCTGAGCATACTTGATTTTGACACTGATGAGTCTTAGGTCAAAGCGAAGAGATCGCGCGATTGTCGCACGACCTCTTTATCATTTGTCACTGGGATCCATTCAGATCGCTCAGGCTTTGCCGTTGCTACCCAGAACATGCTCGATTTTGTGAGCGACAAGCTCTTTAATCGCGGCGCGTGCCGGTTTCAGATAAGCCCGCGGATCGAAAGCTTCCGGATTCAGAGCCATGTACTCGCGTACACTGGCGGTCATCGCCAAGCGCAGATCGGAGTCGATATTGATTTTGCAGACCGAAGATTTCGCGGCCTCACGCAGCATCTCTTCGGGAATACCGATCGCGTCCGGCATGGAGCCACCATACTTGTTGACTTTGGCGACCAGGTCCTGCGGAACCGAGCTGGAACCGTGCAGCACGATCGGGAAGCCCGGCAGGCGCTCGGAAACTTCTTCCAGAATATCAAATCTCAGTTGAGGGTCTTGTCCGGGTTTGAACTTAAACGCGCCATGGCTGGTGCCGATCGCGATCGCGAGAGAGTCCACACCGGTGCGTTCCACAAAGTCCTGAACCTGGTCAGGGCGAGTGTAAGAGGCGTCTTCGGCTGAAACGTTGACATCGTCTTCCACACCGGCCAACGTGCCCAGCTCGCCTTCGACGACGACGCCGTGCGCGTGAGCGTAATCGACAACCTGTTTGGCGATTCGGACATTGTCTTCATAAGGCATGCTGGAACCATCAAACATGACTGAGGTGAAACCACCGTCGATACACTGTTTGCAGATTTCAAAACTGTCACCGTGATCGAGATGGAGCGCGATCGGCAGGCCGGTCACCTCAATCGCCGCTTCAACCAATTTAACCAAATAGGTGTGGTTGGCATAGGCGCGGGCGCCTTTGGACACTTGCAGGATCAACGGAGCGTTGAGCTCCTGAGCCGCCTCGGTGATTCCCTGAATGATCTCCATGTTGTTCACATTGAACGCGCCGATGGCATAGCCACCTTTATACGCCTTCTCAAACATTTCCGTAGTCGTCACTAATGGCATAATCTAATCTCCTTCTCAAAACCAGTTAAGTAATATTACAGACCTTATCTGTAATTCTAAATGTTTAAATTTGAAGCGTCAATCTCACAAGAGAATTAGTGGCCCAATCTATGATAATTTCACCAATTGCTCTTGAATTTGCTCCAATGTGGCCTTTGCCTTTGCCAATTTATTCCGTTCATTTTGGACAACC
>CAZAPS010000054.1:0-8019 GCA_964487355.1 uncultured Oscillospiraceae bacterium | reverse complement strand
CTTACGGATGGCGTCCATAATCATTAATTTTTGCTTTGTTTGTCTCATTCGATCCTCACTATTAATAATCAATATAATTGAGGCGGGAAATTTATACAAGGTGTAATTAATATACTGAATTTCTCTGAATCATAAATATAGTATCATTAATTTTTACAATATGTAAAATAATGACGGGTATTATTAAGTAAAAGTAAAAATCCTATCGACGTGATAAGGAAGTGAGCCAATTAAAATATAAGGAAGAAATGGAATGATTTTCGCGCCTATCGGTCTCGGGATACTTGGACGAGAGTTCCCTATTTCGCGAGTCAGACTGACGCTGCAAAGCGCAAACCCACCGATCATGACAAACCACATGGCCTCTGTCGCCCCACAGCAAAAGCCCAGTGCGGCTGTGACTTTGATGTCGCCGCCGCCCAGCTGATAGCGATCGCGCCGACGGGTGCATATCGCGCTCAGCAGCAACGGCAGCGCGCCAAGCACCGCGTTGAGCACGGCCACACACACCGCCGACAAGGGGTGAACACAGTTGACTAGATGTGGTAAAGCAGTGGCTGCTATCATCAAACTGTATCGATCGGGAACCTGACCGGTGTAGGCATCGTGATGCGCGGCATGGATCAAAATCAGTAGTCGGGTGAGTGTGCAAATTGCTGTCAATGGTGGCTCCTCTCTTTTGGGAATTTTGGTTATGTTATCATGATAATTTTGAAGGGATTATTTTTGGAATGAAATCTGCGTAAAAAGTAGACAAAAGGGACAGTCGCCGTCTTTTGATATCCACATAATTATCCACAAAAAAAGAGGGTAGAAGATCAAAAAAAATAAGACGCGCATATGAAACATAGTTTCGTTTATTACAGACAAATTTTCCAAGAGGCTGTGGATAAAGGGGTTTCAGGGAGTTGTAACACTGTTGTAACCTAAAGTGTAAAGAACGTGAAACACTTGAGAATACGTAATTTTTTCATAAAAACTCGTGAAACGTCTGCAATCAGTTATTCACAGAGTTTTCCACATTATCCACATTGGAAGTACGAGTGTTAGAGTTTTGGCGTCAATCGCTTTATAATGATAAAACAAGGATTAATTCGAAGGAGAATCGGAATGGACGAAGTTTGCGCTGTCGTCATGGCGGCCGGTGATAGCCATGAAATGCACTCATCTACATCCAGATTGGTGCACGATATCGGTGGAAAGCCGATCATTCGTTGGGTCTCGGACGCTTTATGCGAAGCGGGGGCCAGTGATCAGCTTTATGTGGTGGGAAAGGATCAAAATGAGATTCGAATGACTTTGGGCGAGCATAGAGCCTATGTTTTGCAAGATCCTCCACTCGGCACCGGAAACGCCTGTCTACAGGCCGCTCCGTTTCTTGAAAGTCGCTCGGGTTGCGCGCTGATTGTCAGTGGCGATGTTCCACTGATCACCGCGGACACCCTCAATGAGATGGTCGAACGTTTTCGCAATGAGGAATGCGCCGCGCTGGTATTGACGGCGCAGGCGCCAAAAGCTGAAAAGTACGGTCGGGTTTTTAGCGACGCTGATGGGCGAATCTCACATATTGTCGAAGCGGCCGACGCATCTTCGGAGGAGCTAAATCAAACTCTGATCAACGCGGGCGTGTACTGTTTTGATTGCGCGTTGCTGTTATCCGCCATCGGCATCACCATCTCAAACAATAATAATGAATTATGCAATCTCGTCGAGGTTATTGGGACACTGATCGAACAAGGGCACAGCGTGCTTGCGCATGAAACTGATTTTGAGGAAGTCATCGGTATCAACAATCGGGCGCAGTTGCAACAAGCCGCTGCGATCTTGAATCGCAGAATTTGTGAGAGCCACATGAATCGTGGTGTGACCATCTTCAATCCTGAGACTGTTCGCATTGACCATTCGGTTGAACTGGGCAAAGATGTGATCATCCAACCCAATTGTATTTTGACCGGAAGCACTTCGGTGGGCGATAATACCATGTTGGGCCCGGACATGGACATACATTCCTCCCAAATCGGAAAGAATGGGGTCTTTGTCCGTTCCTGGATCCGTGACTCAGTGGTCGGAGACGATTGCAGGATTGGACCGAATTGCCAGCTGACCAATCAATCAATACTCAAACAGCGGGTCCACATGGCTTCGGGAGCGGTGGCCCAGCACATCATTCTCGGCAACGGATGCAGAATTGGCGTGAATACTTACTTATGCAACATCCAAATCGGTGAGGGAACACATGTTGGCGCGGGCACGGTGACCAGCGGCGAGCTCGGTGATCTAATGTGGCTGCAGACTGTTGGAAATAATGTGACTGTCGGAGCGAATGTGACATTGTCTGGAGAACTGGAGATTGGATCCAACTCGACAATCGAGGACAGGGCGTTGGTCACTCAAAATATTCCGGACTTTTCGGTGGTCAGAATCCGTGAAAGGCTGTCAATCAGCCCGATTCGCGGACGTAGACAGAAAGAAAAACAAGAAAAGTGAGCAAACAACGATCATATGTCAACTGAAGATATATGGTTGATCGTGGGTCTGGGCAATCCAGGTCCGAAATATGCCGAATCATGGCACAATTGCGGCTGGATGGCGCTTGACCATTTGGCGGAGCATGAGCGGATCGCGGTCAACCGAATTAAATTCAAAGGTCTCTATGGAAGGGGCACCATCAAAGGGCAAAAGGTGATCCTTTTGAAACCGACCACTTTTATGAATAACAGTGGGGAGAGTGTGCGTGCCGCCATGGATTATTTCCGCGTCGCACGCGAAAATGTTCTACTGCTCTATGACGATTTGGATGTCGCCAAAGGCTTGGTGCGCATCCGTGAAAAAGGTGGCGCGGGCACACACAATGGCATGCGTTCGGTCGTCAGACATTTGGGTGGAACTGATTTTCCACGTATCCGGATCGGAATCGGTCCGCTCCCTCCCAATTGGGATATCATCGATTATGTGTTGTCGAGCATTACCGCCGACGAGCGACCTCTTATGGAAGAGGCGATGCGTCATTGTTGTGAGGCGATCGTGTTCGCCATGGAAAAAGATATTCAATTTGCGATGAATCGGATTAACAGACGCAAGCTGAATCAAAAAGAAGATCGGTGACTCTTCATGTCGGAACCCATTGTTGACTTTTCCACCATACTTAAATTGGCCGAGCGAGATCAGGCATTTCGTGAATTGCTGGACGCGAGCGCTGTCTCGGCTGTCAATGTGCATGGACCTTCGGATGGACTGAAGGCCTTTTTAACACTCGCCGCTTCGACCGCTCGCTCCCGGCCGGTCTGCCTGGTCGTTCCTGATGTCATGCGGGCACGCACAATGAGCGAGACGCTGCAGGCGATGATGTCGGATCCGGATCAGCTTCGTGTCTGGAAAACCCGTGATTTCGGCTGGACTTTGATGGACGCCGCCGGCAGGGAAAGCGAGCATGACCGGATCGGCACTTTGTTCGCGTTGACCACCGGTGAGGTCCGGGTGCTGGTCATCGCCGCGCCCGCGCTGGTACAGCCGGTTCCCTCACCCCAAAGATTTGCGCGGACCACTGTCAATGTGCGCCAAGGTGACATGGATGAGGGGCCGGAGGACTTGCTGAGGCGCCTGGTGGCCGCGGGCTATGAGACGGTCAACCGGGTGGACGCTCCGGGTCAGGTCGCTCGCAGAGGCGACATCGTGGATGTGATGCCGGTGGGTATTTTGGATAACCGGTTCGGCACAGGCGAAGGCATTGGCTATCGTGTTTCTTATTTTGACACGGATGTCGATTTGATTCGCAGTTTTGACATCTCCTCACAGCGCTCATTGGAAAACCTTCGAGAGATAACCGTGCCACCCGCCCGTGAAGTGATTGTCGATGAGATCGAGCGTGGGACCATCGCGGATAAAATCAGGCGATACGCCAAGCGCCGGGCCACCGAGATGAAGGCGGCGGACACAACGATCAAAGCGCGCAACGATATGGAACAGCTTTGTGAACACGACGCGGACTTTGTTCAGGCGGGGCGGGATTTTCCGGGCCTGGATCGCTGGCAGAGCTACATTGAGGCGGAGCAGACAGGCATTTTAGACTATGTGATTCAGGCGGATCATTTAATTTTTATGGACGAGCCAATCCGCGTGAGAGAGCGGATCGACCGCTTCTCAGCCGAGCAAATCGAGCAATTGCGAGTGTATTCCAAAAAAGGTCAGTCAATCCCGCTTGCGGAAAAATCATTGATCAATCCGGCTCAGCCGTTCCGTCAGCTGGACAGACTGGAACGCGTCATATCACTGGCGACGATCGGTGTGTCCGGAAATGGTTTTCCCGGAGCGAAAAACATCCAAATCATCGGGCGGGACATCGATAGTTTCCGCGGCAAGGAAAAACAGTTGGTCGACACGCTGAGGCGTAGGCAAAACACGGGCCTTCTGACCTATATCACGAGCACGTCGGTTGAGCGGCGTGAGAAGCTGAACAACCTGTTCACCGAGTATGAGACCGGGGCAAAGTTGATTCACGCCGATCTGGCGAGAGGTTTTGAATACCCTGCAATTGGTTTGATGGTGATTGGATCACAAGATGTGTTTGGCTCGGATCGCCGTCGACGTCGCCGCGTGTCGTCGGGCATGCAAGGCAAAAAAATTGACCTGTTCAGCGATTTACGGATCGGTGACGCGGTTGTGCATGAGGGATACGGGATCGGCAGGTATGAGGGCCTGGTGAACCTTGAGACCGACGGTGTGCGCAAGGATTACATTAAGGTCATGTACGCGAACGAGGATATCGTGTACCTGCCGATGAAAGCCTTGGATCAGCTGCAAAAGCATGTTGGCTCGGGAGATAAAAAGCCAAAGCTGTCAAAGCTGGGCGGCAAAGACTGGTCCCGATTGAAAGAACGGGCGAAAAACAGCATACGCGCTTTGGCGACCGATCTGGTCGCGTTGTACGCGAAACGTCAAAAAATGAAAGGCTTCGCGTTTGCGCCGGATACGACCTGGGATCGGGAGTTCGCGGCCAGTTTCCCATATGAGGAGACCGAGGATCAGCTGCGTTGCATCCGCGAGATCACAGCTGATATGGAGTCAGAACGAGTAATGGACCGATTGCTGTGTGGCGACGTCGGTTTCGGCAAGACCGAGGTGGCGTTTCGCGCGATCTTCAAAGCGGTGATGAATGGTAAGCAGGTCGCGATGTTGGCGCCCACCACTGTTTTGACTCAACAGCATTATGATAACTTCATGGAACGCATAGCGGACTTTCCGGTGAGAGTTGGACTGCTGAGTCGTTTCGCGTCAAAAAAAGATTTGGATCGCACAATTAGAGGCCTTGCGTCGGGAGAGGTCGATGTGGTGATCGGCACGCACCGTCTGCTGTCAAAAGATGTTTCATTTAAGGATCTGGGTTTGTTGATCGTCGACGAGGAACAACGCTTTGGTGTGGATCACAAAGAGAAAATGAAGAACATCAACCCCACGGTCGATGTGCTGAGTTTAAGCGCCACTCCGATCCCACGGACGTTACATATGTCCATGTCGGGCATTCGGGACATCAGCATCATAGAAGAGCCACCGGAAGACCGACGCTCCATTCAAACTTATGTCATGGAATTTGATGAGGAGCTGGTTGTCGAAGGGATCAACCGTGAACTGGAACGTGATGGACAGATCTTCTATTTGTTCAATGACACTCGTCACATACATGAAAAAGCGGAGTGGATTCAAGCGGCGATACCCGGAGCCCGGGTCGCCGTCGCGCACGGTAAAATGATGGAAAATCAGTTGGAATCGGTGATTGAGTCATTCATCCTGGGCGAGTTCGACGTCATGGTCTGCACGACAATCATCGAATCCGGCATTGACATGCCCAACGTCAACACCATTATTGTGGAAAATGCCGATCGCATGGGCCTGTCTCAGCTGTACCAACTGCGTGGCCGCGTGGGACGTTCAAGTCGGCAAGCCTATGCGTATATCACATATATGCGTAACAAAGTGATTTCCGAGGATTCTGCCAAACGGCTGACCGCCATCCGCGATTTCACCGAGCTGGGCGCCGGTTTTCGGATCGCGCTGCGTGACCTTGAAGTTCGGGGAGCGGGAAACCTGTTAGGGGCCGAACAGCATGGACAGTTGGACGCGATCGGTTACGATCTTTATTGCCGCATGCTGGAAGAAGAAATTAAAAATATCCGGGCTGCTGAGGCGGGTGACCCGCCAGGCGTTGTCGACGAGCCGGCCGCTCCGCTGGATACATTGATTGACCTTCAGATCGACGCCTATCTCACCCCCGAATATATTCCGGATGAAGGCGAGCGTGTCGATATTTATCGGCGCATCAGCCTGATTCGCAACCTGGTGGACTACGATGATGTGATTGACGAGCTTACCGATCGATACGGTGACCTTCCGATGGCGGTCATCACTTTGGCCGACCTGTCCTATGTTCGGGCTCAGGCCAATCAGTCCGGTTTCAGCAAGGTGTCACATCAAAAAAATAGCGTTGTGATGACCTGTGGCCGCCAAACACAGGCGGACCTGCGCCGTTTGTCTCTGTTGTTGGACCTCCCCGCTTATAAGGGCGCGTTTGTGTTTAACGTCAGTGGACGTGCTCCTACCGTCAGACTGAACGGAGTCATCGCCGAGCCCAATCAGATTCCCTCGATTTTACGACGCATGTTCGCGTCACTGGAAAAAGCGGAGGCGAAGGAAGAGAAAGAGGCGCTTCGGGCAGAAACGCTCAAAGCCGCCAGAGAGGCGGCTGAGCGGGTCACGAGAGAAGAGCGTGACCGGGAAGTTTGACATGATGTCAAACTCAAAGGTTAGGTAATCAATCTGTCTCTTTCATTTCCTTGGCCAGTTTCATATATTCCCTGGTATTGCCGATCAGCACAAAACCACATACTTTGCCATCCAGATAGCAGACCTTGCGATACTGCAGCTCATCGTCACTTTGAGAGACGTCTTCGTGGTATCCTTCCTCGTCGCCGGACACTTTGCCACCGGCGGCGACCTTGGTGTCCATCGTGTTGATGGTGTAAGGAGGGGCCGCCAATTCATAAACGGCGTCTCCGCCTGCCGCGTTGGTGCCCGCGACCTTGCCCTGCCCCATGGAGATGGACCATTGGCCGAACCAAGCTCCACCCTGTTCCATCACGTCACCCGCGGCGTAGACATCTTTCACATTGGTTTCCATCTTGTCCGTACAGACCACATGGTGACTGATCTCAATGCCGGTACCATCCAAAATCGCCACATTCGGCCGAACACCGGTGGAGATAATGACCAGATCCGCCGGCAGACGGGTGCCATCCTCGAGCTCGACCACCAAAGCTTTGCCATCCGGGTCATCTTTCTTGATCGCTGAGATTTTTCCTCCGATCACCGCGTTGACACCTTGTTTTTCAACCTGCTTTTGGAATATCTCAGATCCGGTGTCATCCAATTGACGCGCCAACAGCCGTGGCGAAGTGTCGACCACAGTTGTGTCGACGCCTTTGAGTGCCGCCTGATACGCGGTTTCCAAACCAAGCAATCCCCCACCGATGATCACACAGGATTTCCCCTCGGTCAGTTCGGCTTCGATCGCCAACGCGTCGGCCATGCTCCACAGCGTCATGACGCCGTCAAGATCCGCGCCCGGAATTGGTGGCACAAAACTGTAACTCCCCTGAGCTAAGATGAGCTTGTCATATTCCACAGTGCTTTCGTCCGCCAAGGTGATGACCTTGTTTTTCACATCGACCCCGGTCACTGTCTGATTCAGGTTCAACTCGATCCTTCTGTCTTCATACCAGGACATC
The DNA here is from genome assembly GCA_964487355.1 of uncultured Oscillospiraceae bacterium. Taxonomy (GTDB): domain Bacteria; phylum Bacillota; class Clostridia; order Saccharofermentanales; family Fastidiosipilaceae; genus JAXGYX01. The sequence continues at coordinate 241 of CAZAPS010000054.1, read as the reverse complement.
GGATGCAACGTCAGGCTGTCACGTTTCGCCGGATCCGTGATCACCTCGCCGATACGCAATCGATAATAGGGTAGGAATGTGTCTTGTGAAAAAACCCTGATCTTTGCGTCGGGATCCTGCTTTCTGGCTGCATCCGCGGCGGCAATACCGGCGGCGCTACTACCGATAATCACAATTCTTGTCATGACTGTTTTCCTTTCATACCGGATCTTCCTCAGAGATTGGACGACCTTTGATAAAT
>CAZAPS010000053.1:0-8404 GCA_964487355.1 uncultured Oscillospiraceae bacterium | reverse complement strand
GCGCCGACCACAATCATGCGCAAGCCACCTCCGAGACCATCAATCACGCTTCGGAACATTCGGCGATTGGCGTGAAACCCGGCGGAAGACAAGGTGCGGGCGACCGGTCTCATAATTTTCACCATCGTGGATTTGCCCGAGCTTTCAATTTTTTCCGCCACACGTTTATAGATGTTTTCAATCAATAGAGGCACACCGACCATGACATTGATATTCCACTCAACCAGGTTGCTGGCCAAATACCGCAAGCCATCGTTTATGCAAATACAGGCGCCAAAATAAAGTGGAATCAGCATGCCGGCGGTTGTTTCAAATGTGTGATGCAAAGGCAGCACCGACAACACCCGCTCATCCGGGCGCATATAGACCGAGCCGGCTCCCGCCATGACATTGGCACAAATATTCTCCATTGAAAGCATGACACCTTTGGCCATGCTGGTTGTGCCCGAAGTGTAGATCAAAGCCGCCGGGGCGTGAACATCGATCTGCGCGTCCACAAAATCGCGCTCGCCCTCGGCCAGCGCTCCGGCGCCTAACTTGATCAGCTCCGAATACATGACAAAACGCTCATCATCAAAATCCGGTAGCTGCGTGTGCCTTGGCAGCATAAAATCCATACAGATAAAATGTTGCACCGTGGTTTTGCCCGCGATCTCACGCGCCCTGGTCAACTGTTTCGGTGAAAATATCAGCACATCCGCGCGGCTCTGATTGATCAGGTTGATCACCTCGTCTGTTGGCAGTTTGACATCAAACGGCTCAACAATCCCGACTCCATTAATAATTGAAAGATAACTAACCGCCCATTCATACGAGTTTTCACTCATCAGCGCGATTTTTTTGCCACCCAGGCCGAATTTCAACAACCCCGTGCCCAATTCCTCAACATCTTCCAGCAGCTCGTCATACGTGCGATAACGTACACGCTCCCCGGCTTTTCGACGAAACATGTACGCCATTCTTGAACCGTGATCTTGCGCTGTCTGGCGCAACATTTCGATCAAAGTCGTGAATTCACGTACAGGATAGGAAAGCTTGCCCATACTCTTTTGCATGATGATTTCACCCCATGGATTCAAAATAAAATCCGAGAACTGTTAACACAAGAAACAATTGTTAACTAATATAAAACACTTCTATAATGGAATCGTATTTTAGCATTTTTTATGCTATTCTGCAATAAAATGACAAGATAAGACTGGGTATTGGAGAGCTTGGTTGATATGAAGAAATCATCAAAAGTGCGAACTGCTGGAAATAACAGAGTGAACAATGTCGAACCTGTAAAACGAGGCTTTACAGGACATTTTTTCAATTGGCTGGGCATGTCATACGCGAAGATGATTATCAAACTGGAGGCTCGAGGTCTAGACAACATACCAACGACCATTCCATACGTTATCGCCGCCAACCACGAGACATATGTCGATGGCATGCTGATCGCCTCCTATTTACCGAAAGGGCATTTCAAGCATTTCTCCAGTCTGGCCGGCTCGGATCTGCTCACCGATCACGGACTGTTCGGCAAGATCATCATGCATGTTGGCAGAGGCATACCACTGGACCGCTATGGCAATCCGGCGCGCGGACTGATCACCGCGAAAAAACAAATTGACAAGGGGAACATCCTGCTGGTCCATCCGGAGGGTACCCGTTCAGTCGACGGGCGTCTCGGAGAATTTCAGGACGGAGCCTGTTATTTGGCGCAGAAAGCCAACGTTCCCTTGGTGCCGGTCTTTATCGATGGTGGCTATGAGGTGTTTAATCGCCATATGAAATTCCCGCAGGGGCGTGATCTCCTGACAAAAAAACGGCGCAAAGTGATTGTCAATTTCGGCAAACCCCTATACCCCAAACAATATGATAAAGCCAGCGAGATGACCACCGCTCTGGAAGGATGGATGCGCAAGCAATTTAAGGACAAGGAAATTCCCCGGTCGTTTGGGAAAGTCAAGATGGCCCGCGCTTGATTCTCAATCAGTTGAGCGAGTCAGCACCAATCAAAATAACTATGAAGCAGAAATGCGGCGTGATTTCGACCACGGCGCATTTTTTCACCGGCATTCAACTGACGAGCGCGTCAACGGTCGCGACTCATTCAAATGACGGGTTAACATCTTCGCGTTCAGACAGCATGTGTCTTGGCGATCATTGATCGCTGAGCTCACGCAAAATGAACTGCGTGATTTCACTACAAGTGTGAAGTTTTTCAACCGTCTCGTCGGCGATCTGTAGCTGGAAGGCTTCTTCCAAGTCGACCACGACCTCAAACAGAGCCAGCGAATCTAAATTCAAATCAGTTATCAAGTCCTGATCACCCCTAATATTGGCTCGTTCCGTCATGGCCGCCGAAGCGACCACGTCGACCACAACATCGTAAACACTGTCATAGCTAATCCGCATGCCTTTTGTCCCTTCCCTTCAACATCTGATACTGTTCATTCAGATATTCGTTTATGCCCTCAAACGAGTTTACCAGCTGTTTTTCTTCCTTCTCATCCATACTGGCGAAGATATCCTCCACCATGCGACGATGAAACTTTCGATACATACGATATGCCAGCTTGCCTTTTCTGGTTAAAGACAACAGCACAATACGGCGATCCGTTTCGGCTCGCTTTCGCTCCACATATCCCTTTTTCACCAATCGATCCACTGCGACCGTCAATGTCCCTGTTGTGATGCCCAATCGACCGGCGGTCTCTCCCATTGTTCGGGTATCATATGGCCCAATGCGATCCAGGGTGTTCATTTCAGTCCTGGTAATATCGCTAAAATAGCCTTTGAGCAGAGCCTCATCCTGGGTACGTTCAATTTTGTCATAAATATTCAACAACAGTTCGAGGATTTCATCCGCGTTCTTTTTCATTTCTCACCTTCAAGCACTCACCGGTCTGCCTTGCGCCGGTAAATAGAAAGAGGCATCACAGAGGATGCCTCCACATTCATCCTTGATCTCAATCAGTTTTCCATCGCGCTAACAATGCGCTCGGTATCCTTGGCGATCATCAATTCCTCGTTTGTCGGAATGACGAAAATTTTCGCCGGCGAGTCGTCAGCGGAAATCTCCGCCCCATCGCCTCGGGGCGCGTTCTCATTCTTTTTGTTGTCTATTTTAATTCCCATGCAGCTCAGGCCGTCGCAGATGTCTTGGCGCACCACAAAATCATTCTCGCCTACGCCCGCGGTGAAAATAATCGCGTCCACACCGCCCATCGCGGCGACATAGGAACCGATTACTTTGCGACACTGATATTTAAACATGGCCAGCGCAAGCGCGGCGCGCGCGTTTCCGTCAGCTGCCGCTTCCGAAAGATCGCGAAAATCCGAACTGACACCGGACACGCCGAGCATACCGGATCGATTATTCATCATGCGATCCAAATCTTGAACGGAGTAGTCTCCCTCATCCATCAGGAATTTGACAATCGCGGGATCGATATCACCACAGCGCGTTCCCATCGGCACACCCGCGAGCGGTGTCAGCCCCATGGTGGTATCCACGCTCTTGCCACCATCGATGGCGCTGATGGAAGAACCGTTGCCCAGATGCAAAGTGATGATCTTAAGTTCCTCGATCCGTTTGCCCATCATCTTGGCCGCCTGACTGGAAACATAGTTGTGTGAGGTTCCGTGAAAACCATAACGGCGCACACCAAATTTCTCATACGTTTCGTAGGGCAGCGCGTATATGTAGGCATAGTCAGGCATGGTCTGATGAAAAGCGGTATCAAAAACAGCGACTTGCGGAATACCCGGCATGGTCTTTTCGGTCGCCGTGATACCTGTCATATTGGGAGGATTGTGCAGCGGTGCAAGTGGAAAACAGTCTTTGATCGCCTTCTTCACGTCGTCATCGATCAGCACAGACTTTGAGAAATGCTCACCTCCATGCACCACTCGATGGCCAACCGCGTCGATATCCGTCAATGCGTCGATGACTCCATATTCACTGTTCACCAGCGCCTGGGCGACCGCGTTGATCGCCTCCGCGTGTGTGGGCATATATTTTTTTATAGCCACCTCCACATCGTTCTTGGCGTGCTTTAGCTGACTACCTTCGATTCCGATCCGTTCGACCAGACCTTTCGCCAGCACCTCCTCACTCGAACTTTCAATCAGCTGATATTTCAAAGAGGAACTCCCCGCGTTGATTATCAAAATTTTCATTCCCGCCTCCTGCTTATAATTTGATTCACTTCATTCTTCTAGCTATTAAATGACAGTCTAATCAGATCAGACGATCTGCGCCTGGACCGCGGTGATGGCCACCACACCGACGATATCTTCCGCCTTACAGCCTCTGGAGAGGTCATTGACCGGTTTGGCGATGCCTTGGGTGATCGGTCCATACGCCTCCGCTTTCGCAAGACGCTGCACCAGTTTATAACCAATATTTCCGGCATCGAGATTGGGGAAGATCAAGGTGTTCGCCTTGCCGGCGACCTGACTGCCCGGAGCTTTCGAATTGCCCACGCTCGGCACAAGAGCCGCGTCCAATTGAAGCTCACCGTCCAGCGCCAGCTCCGGCGCTTTCTCACGAGCCAGGCGGGTGGCCTCGACGACCTTGTCCACAAGTTCATTTTTCGCGCTGCCTTTTGAAGAATATGACAGCATGGCGACACGGGCATCATTTCCGGTCAACGCCTTGAACGAATGCGCCGAGGAGATCGCGATCTCAGAGAGCTCGTCCGCGTTTGGATTTTCGACCAATCCGCAGTCACCAAAAACAAAAACGCCCTCATCGCCATACTCGCAATTAGGGACATCCATCACAAAGAACGAAGAGACCAGCTTGGTGCCGGGGGCGGTCTTCAATATCTGCAGAGAGGGACGAAGCGTGTCGGCGGTGCTGTGCACGGCGCCCGACACCATGCCATCGGCGTCGCCCATCTTGACCATCATGACGCCAAAATACATTTCATCCTTCATCATCTCGGCGGCTTTCTCGAGGGTCATACCTCTTTTTTTCCGCAATTCATAGAATTGATTTACGTACTCGTCCATTTTTTCGAAGTTTTCCGGATCAACTATCGTCGCGGTGGAGATATTCAAATCACCTGCGGCGGCATTAATATCATCAGGATTACCGATCAACACAATGTTGGCTATGCCGTTTTCGAGTATCTTCTCCGTAGCCGTCAGCGTCCTGATATCGTTGGCTTCGGGAAGAACAATCGTTTTCTTCTCCGCTTTCGCCCGTTCAAACATTGAATCGATAAATCCCATAATAATTACCTCGCTGTCTTGTGAATCCGGCAGATGTGCCGGTGACTTTTAACATAGGTAAAGTATAAACTGATTTATTCATTTCTTCAATGTTACAAACACTTTGCTCTGACACTGATTATCTGCGATTCAGTGTTCAGGCGAATAAGGTTTGCGGTACCATGAGATCAAAGTGTATATTGTTCGATCACAAGATCATCCGCCAAAGTCGGATCGCTCTTGGCGGACAACAAAGAACGTGAGGAATGAGCATGCGAACGGTCGGAGTGATCGCCGAATATAACCCATTTCACAATGGACACCTTCATCAGCTGAAACAAATTCGTGGCGCTCTAGGTGACGATACCGCGGTCATCGCGATCATGTCCGGCGACTGGACGCAGCGCGGCGAACCCGCGTTGCTGGACAAATGGAGTCGAACCCGCTCCGCCCTTGCCGCCGGTGTCAATCTGCTGATCGAGTTGCCGACCATCTTCGCGACCGGCAGCGCGGGATACTTCGCGTCCGGAGCGGTCCGCGCCTTATCCGCGACCGGCGTGTGCAATCATCTTTGTTTCGGCTCCGAAGCGGGAAGGATCGATGAGTTGCGTATCCTGGCCTCGCTTATTTTAACGGAACCACCGACGCTTAGCGGATTGTTACAAAATCAACTGCGCCTCGGCAAGAGGGGCGGGGCGGCTTGGAGCTCAACGATCGGTGAGTATCTGTCCCATCACGGACAGGTGGATGGACTGAAGGCCGACCGCGCGCGGGAAATTTTGACAGGCTCAAACAATTGGCTTGGAATTGAATACTTGAAGGCGATTGAATCCGAGCTGAATGGGAAAATGAAGGCCACCACTTTTTTGCGAGAGGGTGATGATTATTCCAGTTCCACCATTGGCGACTTGGGCGCGGACGAAGTTCGCAAGCCATCCGCCAACGCGATCCGGGAATTCTCGAGACATAGCCAATCCTCCCGACGGACCACCGACTTCGTCAAGATGCTGCAGGAGTGTGTGCCGACAGGTTCCGCGGCGCAGATTCTCCAAGCTCGTCGAGGCGGTGAGCTGCTGATTCCCGGATCGGCCGGCTTGCTCGCTTATTCTAAAATTCGCTCCGAATTGTCTTGTGAACTGACAAAGTTTGATGGTTGCGAGTCGGATCTTGTAAATCGTTTGAAACAGACGGTGGACAACCTCAGCCCTGCTCAGCGAAAAGTCAAGCCATCTGATTTTTGGGATGAGATTCTCAACCGGACAAGTGGGCGCAATTTTACACGCGCCAAGGTGCAACGTGTATTGACCTCCATCATCTTGGGCATTCACCGATCCGATCGCGCGGACGCCCTGAAAAGCGGACCGCAATATTTGCGGATACTCGGTTTTGACAAAAAAGGGCGCTATTTGCTGAAACTGATGCGTAAGCATGCCCGATTGCCGCTAATCAGCCGAGTGTCTGATTTTTTGGAATATTCCGATATTGGAAACCCTTTCACCACTCAGTATCTTTTAGATAATCGGGCGAGCGATATCCGATCCGCTCTGTGCGGAAACAATCCGGCAAATGATTTTGACACAAATGTGGTCATTTTGTAGAATCAATTCGTTCAACCAACTACAAATAGCACAGATATCTCAAACTCTGCGTATTTCAACGTGGATAAATAAGTGGATAAATAATATGAATCGGATCATACCATCACGAAACTGATTGACAGCACTTTAAGATTGGAAGAGAAAATGAACAAGGAAAATATATTTGACGTTCTCAACGAGCGGGGCTATATCGCCCAGACCACAAACGAGGAAGCGATCCGCGAGCGGCTTTCCCACCCCGGTCTGACTTTTTATATTGGCTTTGATCCGACCGCGGACAGCCTCCACGTCGGACATTTTGTGACCATGATGGTCATGGCGCACATGCAACGGGCCGGGCATCGGCCGATCGCCCTGTTGGGCGGTGGAACCGGCATGATTGGCGATCCATCCGGCAGGTCGGATCTGCGTCAAGTCCTCTCCACACAAGTCATTGAACATAATGTTAGTCGCTTTCGTGAACAAATGAAAATTCTGATCGACTTTGAAGACGACCGGGCGCTCATGGTCAACAACGCAGACTGGCTCATTGGTCTGAACTATATCGAGTTCATCCGAGAAATCGGCTCTCAATTTTCCGTCAACCGCATGCTTGCGGCGGAGTGCTATAAACAGCGGTACGAAAAAGGCCTGACCTTTTTGGAATTCAACTACATGCTGCTCCAAGCCTACGACTTTTTGGAGTTGTATCGTAATTTCAACTGCGAAATGCAACTGGGAGGGGACGATCAATGGTCCAATATTCTAGCCGGTATTGATCTAATCAGGCGCAAAGAATCCAAAGAGGCCTACGGCATGACCTTCAATCTGCTGACCACCAGCGAAGGTAGCAAAATGGGCAAAACCGCCAAAGGCGCGGTCTGGTTGGATCCGGAAAAAACCTCTCCCTTTGATTTCTATCAATATTGGCGAAATGTTCATGACGCGGATGTGATCACCTGCCTCAAACTACTTACATTTGTGCCAATGCCTGAAGTAAGAGAATATGGACAGGCGCAAGGAGCTGAGCTCAATGTGGCCAAAGCCCGCCTGGCCTATGAAGTGACCAAGATCGTTCACGGCGAAAAACAGGCGGAGATCTGTAAAAAACAGGCGGAGGCTTTATTTTCCGGTCCGGGCAGGAGCGATTCGATGCCGACGACGACTTTGAGGAGAAGCGACTTGGATTCCGGTGTGTTGGTACTGGATGTGTTGGCACTCGCCAAATTGATTCCTTCAAAAGCTGAAGGCAAGCGTCTGATCAAACAAGGTGGAATTTATGTGAACGATGTCGCGGTCAGCGATATGGGACAGACACTTTCGGCAAACGATTTTGATCATGATGAATTAATACTGCGCAAGGGGAAAAAAGTCTTCCACCGAGTGATTTTATCCGACGAGTAGACCGCGCCATGCCTGCGTCTCCCTGACACGCAATATCATCTCAAGCTCATGTCGGCTCGGTTGAACAAACTCAGTATATAGTTGATTTGCAAAGGTTATCCCCTTTTTCCGGTTTGTAAAGGTTATCCCTTAATAAACAGGGGATTCGGATTACAACTCGCCTGCGATCGACTCGGCAAAAATAAATTTGACTTTCAATCTCAAAGCGTTATAAT
>CAZAPS010000052.1:0-8410 GCA_964487355.1 uncultured Oscillospiraceae bacterium | reverse complement strand
GGTTTCCCCTTTCATAGAGTCTGAATTTTCATTTCAAAGCAAACAAACCAGTCTTGCCGAAGCACATTGACCCCGACAAGACCGATTTTTTTGCAGTCTATCACTGATTTAGGACATCGCGTCCAAAGTGCCTTGGTGGATAATCTTTCCCTGATAAGTCGTTAAAGATTTTTGAATGATCTCATCAGATAAATCAATTTTCAGTCCACCGTCTTGGTAAAGATAGTCGAGTAAATTAAAAACATTTTTAGAAAACATTTCGGTGGAACTTTCAGGCAGTAAACCGGGAAGGTTTTTGATGCCGATAATTGTGACGCCGTCTACCTTGGTGATTTCACCCGGAACAGTCGCGGAACAGTTGCCACCTTGATCGATTGAGATGTCTACAACGACCGATCCCGACTTCATCGTCGCTATCATGTCATCCGTAATTAAAACCGGTGCCGGAGCTCCGGGCACAAGCGCGGAGAGAAAAATAACGTCCATCTTCTTAATGTGTTCAGCGAGCAAGGTCCGCTCCGCTTTCAAACGATCCTCACCAAGAGCAAGAGCGTACCCTCCCTCACCGACTGCCTCACTTTCGGGAACATCCAAATCGATCAACTTAGCGCCCAAAGATTGAGCCTGCTCAGAAGCCTGCGGGCGAATGTCCGCCGCGTAAGTCACGGCACCAAGACGCTTCAAAGTCGCCAACGCTTGCAATCCTCCAACACCGGCACCAATGACTAGACCGTTGATCGGCTTAATCATGCCAACAGCGGAAAACATTTGCGGCGCGAATCGCGGCAGTTCATTGACCGCCATTAAAATCCCCTTATAGCCGGCGCAAGTAGACATAGACGTCAACGCATCCATATTTTGAGCACGTGAAATCCGGGGGATTCCATCCAACGTAATCGAAGTGATACCTTTTTCCGCCATGCGGCGCACCATATCATGATTGATCGGTGCGGCAGGATGAATAAAAGTGATCAAAGATTGATCTTTGTGCATCATGTCAACTTCATGTTTATCGGTCCTACTGTTAAACAAAGGTTCTTTAACTTTTAATAGAACATCCGCTTTGTCAAATACTTCCTGAGCGCTGGCGGCTATCTCCGCTCCAACCATTGAATAATCCTGATCTGTAAAACCGGCTCCCGAACCTGCACCGGTTTCAACAATCACCTTCATGTTTTTTTGGACCATTTTGGTAACGGTTTCAGGTGTCGCGGAAACTCGGTTTTCACCGAGCATTATTTCTTTTGGAATTCCAATATTCATAGGCTACTCCTTCAGATTAATTCGCCTCATACGACGAGAATTCAGATTTTCGTCAATGAGAAAGGAAGCCCTTCTAAATTCATACACAAAAGGGCTACCTTATCAATCAACGACTATAAATTTGGGTAACTTAGCTTATTCTGAGAAACTATACTTAAAGATTGGTTGAGAAGGCATCATCTGGCGCCATAGTGTTCTTTCATTCTGCGCAAAGCCTCGATTACATCTTCCATGCCGCTCGCTATGGAAAAGCGCACAAAACCTTCGCCGTTAGGACCAAAAGCTGAACCCGGCGACGTGAGCACATGACATTCATCCAGTATCTCATCACAGACCTCTTGAGAAGTCTTTCCTTGTTCTTGTATATTCGCAAAGAGGTAGAATGTCCCCTTCGGTTGGATGCATTTGAAACCTTTGATTTTATTCAACTCGGTAACCGCGTATTTGCTGATTCGTTCGTATTCTTTGCTCATCCTCACAACTTCGTCATCAGCATGCTCAAGAGCGAATGCGGCCGCTCTTTGGAAAGGAGCATTGATACATGAGGTGCAAGGCTCGAGGATTTTCGTCATTTCGTCAATTACCGCCTTGGTGCTGCAAGCATAACCAAGTCTCCAGCCTGTCATCGCATAGCTCTTTGAGAACGAGTTGATATAGATGATGTAATCATGAATATCGGCATATTTTTTATTCGCCAAGCTGACATGCTTATAATCATCAAAAAGGATGCGATCATATGGTTCGTCTGTAACCACCATGATTTTGTGTCGCCTGATCATATCCGCGATTTCATCCACGTCTTGCTCACTCAGCACGCTGCCGGTAGGGTTGGAAGGACTGTTGAACATAATCAATTTGGTTTTTTCAGTAATCAACGGTTCAACAACCGCGGCTGTCATCTTAAAATCATTTTTTTCCAACAAAGGTGCGGAAACCGCTGTCGCGTGAGCCAACGCGACATGCCCAATGTAATCCGGCCAACAGGGATCAGGAATGATGACTTCATCCCCCGGATCCAGGATTGCCTGGCAGGCCAGCATTAACGCCTGCACAGCGCCAGTGGTAATAAGGACCTGATCTTCCCACACATAATTTGTGCCGGTGAATTTCAACACATGTTTGGCGACAGCCTCACGTAATTCGTCGATGCCGGCATTCGGAGTATATTTTGTTTCTTTATTCTGTACTAATTCATCCGCCGCTTTTTGAAGGATTGAGTCAGGAGTGGTAAAGCCGGGCTCGCCCAGGCACAAACTAACTATGTCGTCGTACTTTGAAGCTTTGACAAACATGCTCCTGATACCATTCATCGGGACCTCTCTAGCGGCATATCCAAATTTCATCACTGAGGAACCTCCTAGAATAAAATCCCAAGACAACCATTGAAACAATTATCTTGGGATTTCCATCGAATATTACCAGTTAAATCTTTTCTTTAGAGATACTCGCCCATCGCCGCGATCGCCTTGTCGAGGATGGCTTTGTTTTCCGCGTCAACTTCACCCAGTGGTTTCTTTGGTAGGCCAACATCCAAACCTTGCGCCTGCAATGTGTACTTGAAAATTTCCTGCCAATGCGGATCATTTGTCTTGTAGGTCAGGAAATAATCCATGTACTCTTTAATGACTTTAGCGATCTCACGACCTTTGTCCAAATCCTTCTCATCTCTGATAGCGGTTTGAATCGCTTTGGCGTATACCGGGAAGACTGCCGGAATACCACTCAGCCAGCCGTCCGCGCCCGCGCAATAGGCTTCCATTCCGTTGTAATCGTGACCGTAGTAGATAACGAGATCATCGCCACATTCCCATTTTAGGTTGTGTACACGATCGACATCGCCCTGAGCGGCTTTGATAGAACCGATTGTGCCCTCATCCAGCAGCATTTTGACTTCTCTGGCGCCCAGCTCATAATTGGCAAACCATGGATTGTTGTAAACCATGATATCAACTTCTTCAGGAATCGCGGCGCGAATCGCACGGAAATGATCATAAACAGCGCGTTTATGAGGAGTGAAATAGTGTGGCAGAAGAATCATCAGGCCTGCGCAGCCCATGTCCGCCGCGTGTTTGCTCATTTCAATCGTGCGGTCGGTGTCATAATAACCGGTTCCGGCATAGATGGGAACCTGGCCGGCAGTGGTTTTCGCGACAACTTCGATGATTTGTTTTTGTTCTTCCCAGCTCATCGCCTGATTCTCGCCGGTACTACCTGTACAGGACAGCGCGTCTACACCTTTGTCCAGCAACCAGCTGATATACTTCTCTTGACGTTTAGGATTGAAACTACCGTCATCGTTCCATGTGCTCATGCTAGCCGGCATGACACCACCCTTAAATACTTTTGCCATTTTGAACCTCCTTGATTATTAAAATTTGTTTGGGTTTTTGATCAGATATCCAACCAATTCAAGAAACTATCCCTGTACTGAAATTTGCAATATTTTGATTAGAATTCAGATATCTCACCAACGACCGTCACACTCAAAGGGATATAAACAACTGATGTTTGTTTTTGCTTTGTTTAGCTAACGTTTTATCTGTTGTTTACAATTAAAGTTATAACATATCTATTTATTATGTGTCAATCAGACAATAAATTCTCGCCATTTCGGCAAAATTCAGTCGGTTTGCTTGTGCATACTGACAATTTTGCAAACTAAACATCGTCTTTGTTTAGTTCAATCATTAGTTTATATTAGAGAGGAATTCGTCTAACACTCTCACGCTCAATCAGCGCGCCGGTGACTAAATGTTTAATCGATTTGTGCTCAGGGTTTTCCATTAGATTGATCAACTGCACCACAGCGTGTTGTCCGATGATGTCTCTTTGTACATGAACGGTTGTCAAAGCCGGAGAACTGATGGCGGAATAGGGAATGTCATCAAAACCAATGATCGACACATCATCCGGTACCCCGTAGTTGTAACTTTGGAAAGCCTTGATGGCCCCCAAAGCGATTAGATCGTTATCCGCAAAAAAGCAATTTGGTAATTTTTTGACTCTTTCCAGATATCTCAAAGTGTCTTCATATGCTGTGACTAAGGTCGGTTTCAATAAAAACTCGTGCTGTGACTGATCAAAGTCAAAACCCATCTCATCAGCATAGTAATAAAAAGAACGAGCACGCTCCAAAAAATTCTCCGTCTTGATGCTACTTTTTAAATAACCAATTTTATTGTGACCCATTTGCTTAAGATAGTTTAGCGCAAGCCAAACATTTTCCTGGTTATTCATGCAGACACTGGCCAAGCTTGTGTTGACAATCTCGTTATCGACCACTACTAGAGGCAGCTCAATCTTTTTCAACGCCTCAAAACCATCTTGAGTGATCTCTGTGCCCATGACCAGGACACCGCTGTACTCTTTGGGGTCGGCCACCTCGTAGAGCTGATTATAGTCGCCCCAGACAATTTTACTCGACATCTTAAACTGTCGCCTCTGCAACTCGTTCTCAATCGAGGCGATAATCGAGGATACAAAACCTTCGTTCTGCTCCAATAACACACCGCTTTTTCGATATTTAATAATCAGGACATTCTTGTGATCTTCATTATTTGCTTTTCGCTTGACCACATAACCATACTTTTGGATACCGGCCTGCACGCGTTGGCGAGTCTCCTCGCTGACACCCGGTTTGCTATTTAGCACCAACGAAATCGTAGCCGGAGAAACATTTAATTTTTCCGCAAGTTCCCTGATCGTCATACCTTATCATCCATCCTATCCTGTTAATCAATATCACCAAATCCAAACGGGATTTGAACCGCCTAAACCAATGCATCAATAATCATCGCGAATGCGTCGTATATCTTCACATCTTTCTTTTAACCCCAAATTGTTCACAACCCTCTCGGACACCACTATCACAAGGTTGACAGCGGTACTTTCGACCCTTGAATCACGCCTGACCTCAAGCTGCCTAATGCATCATATAGTATACCGCAGCCCGCAGATAAATGAATATATACAAAAAATATCCATTAACAACGCAGCCGAACCGTGTTCCAAATTTACAAAAAATGCCCCACTCGTGGTGGCGCACAATTGGCAATTTAATGAGTGCCCATGGCTTTGTCAAGGCCACGAGACCGGTGCGCAACAGAGGTCACGGTCGCCGTGATTTTGCTCATCACGACTGAATAGGGATGTTTGATTCGTGTTTTTAATGAATGGAGGAATGCCGCACAGTTTCCAATCGTGGGTTTTCTCTCAAATACTGAATCACTTCATCGATTGTCGGTATTGCCTGCGCAGTGCCAACTCTGGTAATCGCGATATTGCTGGCCACGGTCGCGCATTCGGCCGCGGTGTATCCCGGCAGCGGCATCACCGTTCCACGCATGTAGAACCCTGTAAATGTATCACCCGCGCCGGTCGTGTCCACCACAGGGACATCAATCGTTGGGTAAGAGACGATACCTTCTTTATTCGATATGATACAACCGTCGATTCCCAAAGTCAGAATGATTTCCATGTCAGGATATTCCCGGCGGAAGCGCTCAATCATTCGAGCGGGATCTCGTTCGCCCGTAAGAGCCACGCCTTCGGTTTGATTCACAAATAACCAGCTAATGTGCTCGAGAGGATAGTCGAGGATGTCATCACAGATCGGAGACGGATTAAATGCAATTCTCATACCTTTGGCCGCGGCCATTTTGATGAGGTCCGGAACTAAATTCACTTCATTTTGTAAGAGTAAAATATCATCGCTCGTGAATTGATCAAAAACGCGTGGAAACATATCAAGTGAAAGCATGTCATTCGTGCCCGGGTAAACCAAAATACAGTTTTGACCCGCTTCATTTACCTGAATCACGGCATGACCATCCAAGGCATCGACACGAGTGATAAACTCAGTCTTGACACCATTTTTTTCCAACTCGTCACAGAGGAACTGACCCTCCGGGCCAATGATTCCCATGTGATAGACATCCAAACCCGCCTTGGCGGCGGCGATGGATTGATTCAATCCTTTTCCACCACTCGTCTTCATCAGTTGGTTGACTTTCAATGTCTCACCCACCGCGACAAAATCTCTCACTTTATAAACATGATCTATGTTCAATGAACCAATATTTAATATTCTCATCGCATTATAAAGCGCAGCCTTGCTGCACACCCAATCCTTTCCATCTTCTCTCGTGCGTTAGCTCTGTTCATCCATTTTGATTAACAAGCATCTGATTTAGATACCCAAATAAGCTTCCTGGATCCTGGCGCTATTCAGTAGTTCCTCACCGGTGCCTTCCAAAATAATCTCACCATGAGAAATAACATATGCACGATCTGATATCTTCAGGCTCTGATGCGCATTTTGCTCAACCAGAAGAATTGTCTTGCCCAGCTTATTGATTTGCTTGATTGTGTCAAAAATTTGCTGTACCAACATAGGTGCAAGACCCATGGAGGGCTCATCCATTAGAATCATTTGGCTGTCCGCCATCAACGCACGGGCGACGGCCAACATTTGCTGTTCACCACCTGAAAGCGTGCCGCCACGCTGTTGACGGCGCTCCTCGAGACGCGGGAAAAGACTGAACGCCTGCTCTTTTCTTTCTTTGAGCACACTATGGTCTTTAACCAATCGCGCACCAATGATCAGGTTCTCCTCCACAGTCATATCCACGAAGATGCGGCGACCTTCCGGCACGTGAACCAATCCTCTCGCCACGATTTCGTGCGGAGACATTTTACTCGTATCGACCCCATCGAAAATAATTTTTCCGCCTTTGAGTTTTTCCAAGCGGGAAATACCGCGTAAGGTGGACGATTTCCCCGCTCCATTCGAACCAAGCAAGGTGACAATCTCGCCCTTTTTGACATGAAAACTCATGTTATTCACGGCGGTAATCACACCGTACGCGATCGACAGTTTGTCTACTTTCAATAACACATCATTATTCATACGCTATCCGCTCCCAAATAAGCCTCAATCACTTTGGGGTCTTTACTGATGGTCGCCGAATCCCCCTCAGCAATCGTCACACCAAAATCAATCACTTTGATCCGATCAGCTATTTCCATCACGAATTTCATATGATGTTCGATCAAAATGATCGACAGATCGAAACGCGAGCGGATATTGTCGATAAATGTTGTAATTTCCTGTATTTCGGACGCCAACATACCGGCGCAAGGTTCATCCAAAAGCATAATTTTCGGCTTGGTGATCAGCGCGCGAAGAATCTCTAATTTCCTTTGTTCACCATAAGGTAGTTTGCCCGCCATTTCGTCCGCGACATCCGCTATATTGAACTGTTCCAACAATTCCATCGCCAAATCGATCTGCTCCCCCTCTGTCTGCAGAAAGGACTTGCTCCTAAATATCGAGGTTGGCAACGAAAAGTGATTGTTCTTTGACTGAGCGATGATCAGATTGTCCAGCACACTGACATTGGCGAACAGCCGAATGTTCTGAAACGTTCTGGAAATACCTTTGTTGGCGAACACATGTGTTTTCTTCTTATTCATCAGTTCATTATCAATCCAAATTTCCCCGGAAGTTGGAACATAAAGGCCTGTCAGCAGGTTGAAAATTGTTGTTTTTCCCGCTCCATTCGGACCAATGATCGCAACCAGCTCATTCTCAGACAGTTCGAGATTGAAGTCTTTAACTGCAGTAAGACCTCCAAATCGGATTGTCAAGTCTCTTGCACTTAATACACTCATTTCTTGTCCTTCCTTGAATATTTGTCATTTCTGATACGCATAAATGGAAATTCAAAATTACCAAACAATCCTTGCGGTCTTCTCAACATGATGATGACGAGCAACAAAGAGTAGATAACAACACGCCAGTCAGAAAGGAAACGTAATAATTCAGGTATCAGTGTCAACACTGTCGCGCTTATGATCGCGCCGCTGATGCTGTTGGCTCCACCCGCGTACAAATAGACAAGGTAGTCATTTGACTTCAGCATGCTGAACTGATCGGGCATGATAAAGGTATAAAGGTGAGAAAACAGCGAGCCGGCCACACCGGCAATAAAAGCGGAGATGACAAACGCCTTGATTTTCGTCTTATACGCATTGACACCCAGGGTCGAGGCGGCAATTTCATTTTCACGGACCGCGATACAATCCCGCCCAAGTCGTGTTTTACGAAAATTTCTCAAAAATAAAATAGTTAACACGGTGAGAACGA
>CAZAPS010000051.1:0-8552 GCA_964487355.1 uncultured Oscillospiraceae bacterium | reverse complement strand
CGTTGTGATTCGTATGCAATTTTATAATCCCGATAGATTGCGCGATTCATAATTGGCAAGATTCAATCTGGACCCGGACCGATTTTACAAAATCTCTTGCATTTCGAAATGAATAAGACCTATAATCCAGTTGAACCTTTTAAACAAGTCCTGTGAGGCTGCAAGGGTCAACAACATTCATTATATTCTCGGACGATTCTCAAAGATGTCGATACCGCGAGACGATATCGATACCGCAAGGATCTTCAGCTGTGTTTGTTTATTGACGCGCCTGCCGCCTTAGTTTAGTGGCAGGCGTTTTTGTTTTTATTGGCGCCGGGTGAGGGAGGATAGAATGAATATCAAAGCGACAATCATGGACAAAGTGGGTATGGATCGAGCGTTGACTCGCATCGCGCACGAGGTTATCGAAAAAAACAAAGGGACCGAAGATCTGTACATCGTCGGCATCCATCGCCGGGGCGTCCCACTCGCCAAACGAATCGCCGAGAAGATTGGCGAGATCGAGGGGAAAAAACCTGAAGTCGGTTACCTTGACATCACTTTTTATCGAGATGACCTCAGTCTGCTCAGTGAGCAGCCACAGCTCAACGCGACCAGCATTCATGTTGATCTGAATCGCAAGACGGTGCTGTTGGTAGATGACGTCATCTTCACTGGCCGGACGGTGCGCTCGGCGATCGAAGCGCTGTTTGACATGGGGCGTCCTTCGCGCATTCAACTGGCCGCGCTGATCGACCGCGGACACCGGGAACTGCCGTTTCGCCCTGATTTTTGTGGAAAAAATGTCCCGACCGCCAGAAATGAATTGATTGAGGTGCTGGTGGATGAGATTGACGGAAAAGACACAGTGTTTTTAGCAGAGCTGACGGAGGCGTAAAATCATGCAATTGAAATCCAAAGATCTTTTGGGCATGTGGCAATTGGACCGAGATGAAATTGAATTGATATTGAACACCGCGTCGTCAATGAAGCAGGCACTGTTGTCGGGTTACAAAAAAACGACCCACCTTGCCGGAAAATCAGTGGTCACGCTGTTTTATGAAAACAGCACACGGACGCGGCTATCGTTTGAAATGGCCGCCAAATTCATGGGCGCCTCGACCGGAAACATTTCCGCCAGCGGTAGCAGCGTCAGCAAAGGCGAGTCGTTGCTGGACACCGCGATCACCATCGACCACATGGCGACTGATTTTATCGTCATGCGACACTCGGCGGCGGGCGCGCCACACTTTTTGGCGAACCGGATGGACGCCTCGGTCATCAATGCCGGAGACGGCATGAATGAGCACCCCACACAATCGCTGTTGGACCTGTTCACCATGAGAGAACAGCTGAATCGGCTTGAGGGACTGAGGGTGGCGATTGTCGGCGATATTTCTCACAGTCGGGTGGCGCGCAGCAATATTTGGGCGCTGCAAAAATTTGGTTCCGAGGTGCGTGTGGCCGGACCGGCCAGCATGATGCCGTTGGAGCTCGGACGCAGTGGCGCGATTGTCTGTTCGTCGGTCGCGGAGGCCTGCCGGGACGCCGATGTGGTTATGGGTCTGCGCCTGCAAATGGAGCGAATGGATAGCGGGCTATTCCCATCAATCGCCGAATACGCGAAATTTTATGGCATCAGCCACGAGATACTGGACTGTGCCAAGCCCGAGGCGATCGTCATGCATCCCGGACCATACAACCATGGGCTGGAGATGCCAAGTCCGATCCGTTATGGTGACCAATCCAAGATTGATGAACAGGTCACAAACGGTGTGGCTTGCCGAATGGCGGTCTTATATTTGCTGAATGTGAAGCGAAACAGCATGAAATGAGAGGAGAGCGCATGAAAAACGGAGTGATAAGAGGCGGTCTGATCATCAGCCCTGACTTGGGTGAAAAAAATCTGACCGGAGACATATATTTCAAGAATGGCGTTTTTTGCGAACGATATGACGGTCCCTATGATGTGGAAATCGACGCGTCCGGATTGGCGGTCTTTCCGGGATTTGTCGATGCGCACGCGCATTTGCGTGATCCGGGATTTGAGTACAAAGAGGACATTCAATCGGGAACTTTGAGCGCGGCGCACGGTGGATTCACCTCGGTCGCCTGTATGCCCAACACCAACCCAGTTTGTGACAACGCGGCGGTCGTGAATTACATTATGCGCAAAGCGGCGATCTCCGGTCATGTGAACGTGTTTCCGATTGGGGCGGTCACCAAGGGACAGCAAGGCAAGGAGCTGGCGGAAATCGGCCTGATGAAAGAAGCCGGCATTGTGGCGGTCTCGGACGATGGCGTTCCGGTCTCGACGGCGGACATGATGCGCAAAGGCATGGAGTACGCCGGTGATTTTGACCTCACCGTGATCAATCATTGTGAGGACATGAGCTTGGCGAATGGCCATATGAATGAAGGTTATAATTCGACGGCCATGGGGCTTCGCGGGGTGCCGTCGGCGGCCGAAGACATCATAGTGGGGCGCGACATTGTGCTCGCCGAATATTTGGATATTAAGGTCCATTTGGCGCATATCAGCACAAAAGGAGCGGTGCGCCTGATCCGTGAGGCGAAAGCCCGAGGAGTCAAGGTCACCTGTGAGACCTGTCCGCACTATTTCACACTGACGGATGATGCCTGTCTGGGCTTCAACACGCTCGCCCGGGTGAACCCGCCACTGCGCCGGCCCGAAGACGTCGAGGCGATTATCGAAGGCCTGAAAGATGGTACAATTGACATGATCGCGACCGACCACGCGCCGCATCATATCGATGAAAAAGACATAGAGTTTGACAAGGCGCTGAACGGCATGATCGGATTCGAGACGGCGTTCGCGCTGGGATATACGAATTTAGTAAAAGCGGGTCATCTGACTTTGAGTGAGCTTGCGTTAAAAATGAGCAAGGCACCTTCCGATTTGCTTGCGATTGGTCGTGGAGGATTTGAAATTGGCGCTCCGGCGGATGTGGCTGTCGCCGATCTGGCCGAGACCTATAAAATCGATCGATTCAAGATGGCGTCAAAATCAAACAACTCACCCTATCACGGCATGGAGGTGAGTGGCCGCGTGAAATACACGATCGTGTCCGGAAAGGTTGTATTTAATGATTAATTTCGCTGACAGACTGCTGCTCGAGATCAAACACAAGAGCAATCCAACGATTATGGGTCTGGATCCACAATTAAGCCATGTTCCCGAGTTCATTCGTAGACAGGTGGAACACGAGATTGAAGATCCGCTCGAAGCCGCGGCGGAGAGCGTCTTTCGTTTCAACTGTGGTCTGATCGACGCGGTGGCGGACATCGTTCCGGCTGTGAAACCACAGATGGCGTTCTATGAAGTTTACGGAGCCGCGGGAATGCGCGCTTTTCAACGAACCTGCGCCTATGCGAAAGAGCGCGATCTGATGGTCGTGGCCGACGGTAAACGTGGAGACATAGGCTCGACCGCGGCGGCATATGCCCGGGCTTATCTGGGTCGCACGGAATTAAGTGATGGGATGTCCACAAAGTTATATGACATTGATGCGCTGACAGTCAACGCCTATCTTGGATTTGACGGAGTTGAGCCATTTCTAAATTTCAGCGCGGGTGGTGAAAAAGGGATTTTCATTCTGGTGCGCACCTCCAATCCCTCGGCCGGAGATCTGCAGGATTTGGCACTGGATGACGGCCGACTTGTCTTTGAGGCGATGGCCGACAAAGTCAAAGGCTGGGGAGAGCTTTTTGTCGGCGAACTGGGTTACTCCGCTGTTGGAGCGGTGGTGGGAGCGACCTGGCCGAAACAGGCGAAGACGCTGCGGTCGCGCATGCCGAACACCTTGATTTTGGTTCCGGGTTACGGCGCGCAAGGCGCGTCCGGGGAAGACGTCGCTGTCAATTTCGACGAGAACGGCAGAGGGGCGATCGTCAACGCCTCCCGTAGCCTTATGTGCGCTTACTTAAACGAGAGTGGATGTGATCCGCAAGATTACGCCGGCGCCTGTCGGAGAGCGGCTATCAAAATGCGCGAAGACCTGAATCAAGCGATCGAAAACCGGGTCGGCTGAGGTGGAATATTGATTCGGATGAATAAACTTACGAATATATGCAATTGAAATGCGGAATTATGCGCCGATAATGGTATGATATGCAAATCAATGTGATAAACGAATAAAGCGTGTCGTTTTACGAAAGAGGATAGATTATGCCCAAACGTCCTGATATTAAAAAGGTCATGATGATTGGTTCGGGCCCAATCATCATTGGACAAGCGGCGGAGTTCGACTATGCCGGCACTCAGGCGTGCCGCACGCTGCGCGAGGAAGGTCTGGAGGTCGTGTTGTTAAACAGCAACCCCGCGACAATCATGACCGACGCAGACATGGCCGACCATGTTTATATAGAAGCGCTTCAGATTGATGTCGTGAAGCAAATTTTACTCGAAGAAGAATGTGATTCTCTGCTGGCCACGCTTGGTGGACAGACCGGACTGAACTTCGCGATGGAACTTTCGGAGTCGGGCTTTCTGGAAGAACATAATATTCAATTGCTGGGGACGTCGGCGGCCGGCATTAAAAAAGGTGAGGATCGAGAACAGTTTCGTGACACCATGTTGGAGATAGGAGAACCCTGTGTCCCATCCGGTATCGCTCATAATTTGGATGACTGCAAAGCTTTGGCGCGGCAGATTGGCTATCCGGTAATCGTCCGTCCGGCTTTCACTCTGGGTGGCACTGGCGGCGGCATCGCCGAGTCCGAAGACGAGATGCTTACGATCGCAGCTTCCGGTTTGGAAGCCAGCCGCGTTCATCAGGTCCTGATTGAACAATCGATCGCCGGTTGGAAAGAACTTGAATTTGAGGCCGTGCGCGATGGCGCCGGCAACGCGATCGCGGTTTGCTCGATGGAAAACATGGATCCCGTCGGTGTTCATACCGGAGACTCCATTGTCTTCGCGCCGGCTCTGACTTTGCCCGCCCGTGAACTGGAAATGTTGCGTACGGCGTCATTGAATATCGTACACGCGCTGGGCATAGAAGGCGGCTGCAATGTCCAGTTCGCCCTACACCCGAATAACGGAAGCTACGCGGTCATCGAGGTCAATCCCCGGCTATCCCGCTCATCCGCGCTGGCCTCGAAGGCCACCGGCTACCCGATCGCCAAAGTCGCCACCCGCATCGCGCTCGGCTATCGACTCGACGAGATTGAAAACGTGGTCACCGGCGTGACCACCGCCACCTCGGAGCCCGCTTTGGATTACGTGGTGTGTAAAATCCCCAAATGGCCGTTTGACAAATTTATCAAGGCGAAGCGCAAACTTGGCACCCAGATGAAAGCGACCGGAGAGGTCATGTCCATTGGCAGCACCTTTGAGGCGGCTTTGATGAAGGCGATTCGCTCACTTGAAATGAATATATGGGGTCTGTACAACGAGGAATTGGCCGCGCAAAGCGACGCGCACATCGAAGAGCTGTTGGGGCTAGTCGACGATCGGCGATTGTTCATTGTCGCCGAGGCACTGCGTCGGGGAGTGAGTGTCGATCATGTTTATGAAGTCACCAAAATCAACCCCTATTTTTTGTCGCGGGTCAAAAGCCTGACCGAGCTCGAGCGAGAAATCACGGAGGCTCCCATTTTGACTGAGCAGCTGATTCGCCGCGCGGCGCAGTGCTGTTTCACGGATACATGGATCTCTCTTCTCAGAAAGCAACCGATTGAAGAGGTCCGTGCCATACGAAAAGGGTTCAATATCATCCACTCATACAAAATGGTGGATACCTGCGCCGGGGAATTCCTGGCGAGGACACCGTATTTTTATTCGGGCTTCGACGCCGAAAACGAAGCTGAGCCGACCGAGCGAAAGAAGGTGGTCGTGTTGGGTTCGGGACCGATCCGTATCGGACAGGGAATCGAATTTGACTATTGTTCTGTCCATTGCGTCCAGGAACTCAAACAGTTGGGTTATGAGGCGATCATCATCAACAACAATCCCGAAACGGTGTCGACTGATTTTGATATTTCTGATCGACTGTACTTTGAACCGCTCACCGAAGATGATGTGCGCGGTGTGTTGGAGAATGAAAAACCGCTCGGTGTCATCTGTCAATTCGGCGGCCAGACCGCGATTAAATTGATAAAGGCGGTGTCCGATATGGGCTACACCATCCTGGGCACCTCCGCTGATGGTGTGGACGAGGCGGAGGACCGGGAACGATTCGATAAAATTCTGGAGACGTGTGAAATTCCACGCCCGAAAGGCCTGACTGTTTTTACCGAGGAGGAGGCAGTCGCCGCCGCCGATCGTTTGATCTATCCTGTCTTGTTGCGTCCGTCTTATGTCTTAGGCGGAAAAGGCATGGTCATCTGTCACAACGAGGAAGACGTGCGCGAATACATGGGTTACATTCAACGCGACGTGCAAGAGCACCCAATATTGGTGGACAAATACCTTATGGGGCTGGAGCTGGAGGTTGACGCGGTCTCGGACGGTGAGGATATTCTGATTCCCGGCATCATGGAACATCTGGAGAGAGCGGGCATACATTCAGGTGACTCACATTCCATCTTTCCCGCTTATATTTCAGAGCGTGTGCGCGACACCATTGTCACATACACGGAAAGATTGGCTCGGGCCATGCACATCGTGGGCTTGCTGAACATCCAATATATCCTGTACAACAATGAGGTATATGTCATTGAGGTCAACCCAAGGTCGAGCCGCACCATACCGTATATCTCCAAAGTGACCGGCCTGCCGATTGTCAACTTGGCGACGAAGGTGATGATGGGGGAAAAGGTCCGAAACCTTGGCCACGGCACCGGCTTGTTCGCGCGCTACCCGGCGGTCTACGCGATCAAAGCGCCGGTTTTTTCCTTTGAGAAACTGCATGACGTTGACACCGCGCTCGGCCCGGAAATGAAAAGCACGGGTGAGGTTCTCGGACTGGATCGCACATACGGAGAAGCGATGTACAAGGCGATTTTGGCTTCAGGATTCAAGTTCCCCAAACCAGGTTCCAAAATCATTTTGACCGTGCGCAACTCTGACAAATATGATCTGATCACTTTGGCGGAGCGGTTGTTCCGGCTGGGCTACAAATTATATGGAACAGGCGGCACCGCGAATTATTTAAATCGCAACGGCATCCCCACCAGCATCATTCGCAAAGTGAATCAGGAGTCGCCCAACGCGAAAGATCTTGTTTTATCCGGACAGGCGAGGTTGTTGATCAACACGACCGACGCGAGCAACATCAACAGTTCGGGATTCGCGCTTCGCCGCATCTGCATCGAGCATGGAGTGCCGACGATCACTTCTCTGGACACGCTGGTCGCCGTGGTCGAATGTCTGGAGAAAGGCATTCAGCCGCAGGATCTAAAGCCGATTTCAATCGACCGGTTCGCGAAACATGTAAATGATACAAAAGCCAACACGCTGCCGCTGCATGAAATACCATCCGGCAACAGCATAATGAACAAGGAATCGTGTTGTGACAAATGAGGAAGATCGCATGACCAAACAAATTGAATACAATTGCCCCGTGATCTCGGTGACCGCGCTGGACGCCCCGAGAGTGGACGGAGGCCATACTCAAAAAATGATCACCTTTCACTGTCCGGCCATTGCCGACACCGCGCGCCCGGGTCAATTTGTGGCACTGTCCTGCGCTCAATTTTTGCGGCGACCATTGGGAATCGCCCGAGTGGATCGGGCCAATGGAACTGTGTCCGTGGGTGGCCGCGCGAAAGGTGAGGGAATGGCGGATCTCCTGGCGCTGAGACCGGACGATACCGTTTCGGTGTTGGGCCCTTTAGGACATGGATTTGAGTTGGAAAATTTGGACCCTTGCATTGTCGCCGGCGGTGGAACCGGGGTCTATCCGATGTTGTTTTTGTTGGATGAGTTACGTGACCGTGGGGTTAAGACCGGAGCCGCGTTTGGTTTTCGGGACAAGGCGAACAGTGTGCTGGTCGATGAGTTTCAAACTGTGTCCGATGTCTGTGTTGTGGCGTCCGAGGCCGGTGACATGGATGTCGAAGGTGACATCATGTCCGCCCTTGAACGGGTCGCGCGCAGATTGGGGTTTGTCGCGGACGAGGACGGTGCCCGGTCGGACGACGGGATCAACCGTGGAGGCGCCATATTGACTTGTGGGCCGACGCCTATGATGCGTGCGGTCGCTGAATTTGCGAAAACCAATGGCTTGTCCTGCCAGGTCAGTTTGGAAGAACGCATGGCGTGCGGGGTTGGTCTGTGCCTGGTCTGCGCCTGCAAAACCAAAGATTCATCGGCATCCACCGGATGGGGCTATACCCGTTGTTGTAAGGAAGGACCGGTTTATGACGCGGAGGAGGTTGTCTGGGAATGAAAGAAAATAAATACACTACCACCGAGCCCACTTCGTCTCACATGACAGTGGATGATCCGGGAAAGTGTCGGACGGACGTCACTTCATGGTCGAACGGTGTCGTCAAAACAGCGGTCAGAAAAAGTGCCCGTTCCAAAAATAAACAAAAACGCGAAAAAAACAAGAGATCTGTTTTGCGAACCGATGTGACACCGGCGGTCGACCTGACCGTCAAAG
>CAZAPS010000050.1:0-8854 GCA_964487355.1 uncultured Oscillospiraceae bacterium | reverse complement strand
CAATTAAACGGACCACCCGCGGGAGTGGTCCGTTCTTGAGATCAAACAGTTATTGATTTTGGATTAATACATTCCCTGTTGCGGAGGC
Source organism: uncultured Oscillospiraceae bacterium (assembly GCA_964487355.1). Taxonomy (GTDB): domain Bacteria; phylum Bacillota; class Clostridia; order Saccharofermentanales; family Fastidiosipilaceae; genus JAXGYX01. Next base: position 8,766 of record CAZAPS010000050.1, on the reverse strand, counting down.
ATCATGGGCTCTTCCTTAGGAATGTCAGCCACAACCGCTTCGGTGGTCAACAGGATCGCGCTGATTGAGGCCGCGTTCTGCAACGCCGAACGGGTAACCTTCGCCGGATCGACAATGCCCGCCTCAACCATGTTTTCGTATTGTTCAGTCATGACATTGAAGCCAACGCCCTTGTCCTGATTTTTCACACCTTCGCAGATGACAGAAGCGTCCAGACCCGCGTTCTCAGCGATCTGACGAATCGGCTCCTCGAGCGATCTGACAACAATCGAGACACCGGTTCTCACATCACCTTCGGTCTCCTCCAGCAGAGGCTTGACGCTCTCCAGGATGTTGATGTATGTGGTGCCACCGCCCGCGACCATACCTTCCTCAATACCGGCTCTGGTCGCCGCCAACGCGTCCTCAATCCGAAGTTTCTTCTCTTTCATCTCAACTTCGGTGGCCGCACCAACCTTGATCACCGCCACACCGCCGGCCAACTTCGCCAGGCGCTCCTGCAGCTTCTCACGATCAAAATCGGAAGTGGTGTTCTCAATCTGCGCACGGATCTGTCCGACACGCGCTTTGATGTCCTCAGACTTGCCGGCGCCGTCAACAATGATTGTGTTCTCTTTTGTGACTTTGACCTGATGGGCACGTCCCAACTGGTCCATCGTCGCCTCTTTCAGATCCAGACCGACTTCTTCGGAGATCACGGTGCCGCCGGTCAAGGTGGCGATATCCTGCAGCATCTCTTTGCGTCGGTCACCGAATCCGGGGGCTTTCGCGGCAACACAGGTAAATGTGCCACGCAGTTTATTCAAGATAATCGTGGACAGCGCCTCGCCTTCCATATCCTCGGCGATGATGAACAGTTTTTGTCCGGCTTGGACAACCTGCTCCAGCAAGGGCAGAATTTCCTGCACATTGGTGATTTTCTTATCAGTGATCAAAATATAGGGATCATCCAAAACGGCTTCCATTTTCTCCGTGTTGGTGGCCATGTAGGCTGAAATATAGCCACGATCAAACTGCATGCCCTCAACAACTTCGAGCTCAGTGATCATGGTGTTCGACTCCTCGACAGTGATTACACCGTCGGCGGAGACTTTCTCGAGCGCGTCCGCGACCTGCTCACCGATCATATCGTCGTTCGCGGATACAGAAGCCACACGCTTGATGTCCTGTTTGGTCGAGACAGGAACGGAAATCTTGGCGATTTCGTCGACAGCCTTGTCAACGGCCATGCTGATGCCTTTACGCAGCACCATCGGATTGGCGCCGGCCGCGATGTTCTTCAAGCCTTCGCGGATGATCGCCTGGGCCAGCACGGTGGCCGTGGTGGTTCCGTCACCGGCGACATCATTGGTTTTAGTCGCCACTTCCTTGACCAGTTGAGCGCCCATGTTCTCGAAGCGATCTTCCAGTTCAATCTCTTTGGCGATGGTCACACCGTCATTGGTAACCAGCGGAGCGCCGTACTGCTTGTCCAGCACAACGTTTCTGCCCTTGGGCCCCAAAGTGATTTTCACGGTGTCAGCCAACTTGTTGACACCTGTCTCCAAAGTTTTTCGCGCTTCGATATTATATATCAGATCTTTTGCCATACTTTATCTCCTTATAATCCTAAATTGATATGCCGATTCAGTTCGCGAGTCCAAGTCAATCCTCAACCTTGGCCAAGATATCGCTTTGACGCAAAATCGTGTATTCCACATCATCGATCTTGATCTGTGTGCCGGCGTACTTGCTGCTCAGCACTTTATCACCGACAACGAGTTCCATCTTGACCTCATTGCCATCAATCATGCCGCCCGGACCGACCGCGACCACTTCGGCCACTTCCGGTTTCTCCTGCGCGCTCCCCGGCAAAACAATGCCGCTTTTAGTTGTTTCTTCCGCCTCGACGGATTTCAAAACTACGCGATCACCCAAAGGTTTAATAATCATAACTGACGCCTCCTATATAAAATAATTTTTTCCAAAAATTAGCACTCAATTAGCTTGAGTGCCAACAATTGATAGGATATGACATTTATCAATGAAAGTCAATAACGTGTTATGGCTGATTTTTCAATCATTTCGTAAATATTTTGTAAATGAGTATTTTAAAGAAACAGCACCAACAATACAATGATCGCGACAACACAAAGCGCCATACCGGCCAGTATGATGCCGGTGCGCCGGTCGAGAGGGACAAATAGCGGTTCGTTTTGCTCGGCGTCCTCGTCAATCGGCAGCAAAACCGACGCCGGTCTCGTCTCTATCGGAATCTTGACCGCAACCGCCTCCACCGTTTTCGCGGTCGCGGTTTCCTTCTGTGTCTGGCGATCTTCCATACCGGGTTGGGGTTCAACCACGGACGCGGCTTCGCGTGGAGTTTCGCTTTTTTCAAGTCGGGACACTTCAGGCTCGAAGACAACCGTGCGAATTGCGGCGGCCGTTTGAGGAACGGGCTCGGATGACGGTGGGTCCATTCGCGTGGAGACCGCCAGAGTTTCCTTTTCGGATTGCGCATCGGTCCTCTCTTTGAATTCAGGCGCGATCGTCTCTTTGTGCTCCGATTCAATTGGCGATTGAGCCTCCGGAACGGGCGACTCTTTGGGCTCCGGCGTGGTCGGTGTTTTGACCTCCTCCGCAAGTGGCTCTTTGGCTTCCTGCGTGACCGGCGCTTTTGACTCAGGCGCGATCGACTCTTTGACTTCTGGCGCGATCGACGGTGCAAAATGCTCCACTTTCGCGTCCGGATGTCTCACTACCACAGTCGACTCGTCCAAATCAGCTCGCTCTTCCGCCGCGGTTGTCGCGACAGGAGTTTCAGCAGGCGGCGCGTCCATTTGCTCCGCGGCCACATCGGCCTCAGCCCTTTGATCGGCTCGTCTCAACATCTCGAGCGCCTCTTCCATGGGCACAGACTCAAACTTCCCGCTACCTAACTTACCATCGGTGTCCAACCAGTCTTCAAACGGCAGGTCGCGCTGATTGTCATCAGCCAAGCGCAGTTTTGACGGCTTTCTATTTTTAATTTTCTGTCGTGGTCGCGCATGGATCTCGGGCGAGGGTGAGAATGAATCTTCTCGCCATGGATCGGGACGCGGTGAGTCTGCGCTCGAAGGTGGATCGTCACGAAACCGTTCGACACCGGCGGGGGCGGAAGAATCCAAATCGATTGAAGGCGCCCAGGTGTCCTGTCTTCGCGGCCGATCCGGAGCACGCCGCGGACGACGATCCAAAGCAGTCGGACTCGTCGCGGTGGGGCGACGCGCGGCTGAAGCACGTCGCGGCATCGTGCCCGGAACACTTTCACGCGCGACCGGAGCGGGACCTAAGGCTTCATTCGCTTTTTGTTCTTGACGTTTGCGTAAAGCCATATACTCGTCATAGCCCATATAACCCGGGCGTGGTGTTGTCTTTTTTTCCAAACGTGGTCCCTCACTCCCTTTTTATAAATAATGTTCGATGTTCTCTTATCTGATAGCAAACTTCGGATGATTGGATGAAGTCAATCCGTCAATTTGTAGCCGCTTGGATTGTTTCGCTGCCAATTCCACGAATCGCGGCACATATCCTCCAATGTCCGCTTCGCTTCCCAACCAAACAGCTCTTTGGCCTTTGACGGATCGGCGTAACAGGATGGGATATCTCCCGGTCGTCGCGGATCGATCTGATAAGGGATAGGGATTTGATTCACTGTCTCAAATGCCTGCCTCAACTCCAGCACACTATATCCGGTTCCGGTTCCAAGGTTCACAGCCTGCGCTCCTCTATTCCGCTTGGAATAATTCAAAGCGCTGACATGACCCTCAGCCAAATCCATAACATGGATGTAATCTCGCACACCGGTTCCGTCCGGTGTTGGATAATCGTCGCCGAACACATGCAATTTATCCAAACGTCCGATCGCGACCTGTGAAATATAAGGCATCAGATTGTTTGGAACACCGTCCGGGTCCTCACCGATGCGGCCGGAAGGGTGGGCGCCGATCGGATTGAAATAACGCAGCAGCACGATTGACAGCTCGGATCTCGCATGAGCCAGGTCGGTCAAGATGTATTCATTCATCAATTTGGACCAACCATAGGGATTTGTGGCGGAGCGGGGGAAGTCCTCACGAATCGGAACTGTTTCCGGATCTCCGTAAACGGTCGCCGAGGAGCTGAAAATCAGTCGCTCGCAACCGTGTTGTCGCATGGATTCACATAGGGAAATCGTGCTGATCAAATTGTTGTGATAGTATTCAATCGGCTTTTGGACCGATTCGCCAACCGCCTTCAGTCCGGCGAAATGAATGACCGCGTCAATTTGATTCGCCGAAAAAATAACATCCAACTGATCTTTGTCACATACATCGACATCGTGGACTGTTATTTTTGAACCGCCACTCAGTTCCTCGACCCGCGCCATGACAGCCGGGCTGCTGTTGCGAAAATCATCAGCCACAATGACATCGTAGCCACCGTTTATTAAGGCGATCAACGTGTGTGATCCGATAAAACCGGCCCCACCCGTCACCAAAACTCGCTCCATTTTTTCCTCCGTAATATGTCGTTTAGACCACGACGACGCAAATTGTGTCACTTGCCATGACTTGGCGGATCCGATCCACCCTCAACCGCCGCCCATGATCATCTCATGCGCCGCTTCCGACGTGGGGATGGAAGGAATGCCTCCACGTACACGGGTGCTGAGCGCGGAGGCCGCGTTCGCCAGTTGAACCAAATCTTTTATCGTGACCAGAGCGGTATCCGCCAGATGTGGCAATTTCGCCAGATTGGCCAGGAAGGTGCCAATAAAAACCGCGCCGGCCCCGGTACGGTCCACAGCCCTCTCGACATCAAACGAGGTCACAATTGTCTCACCTTCCTTATTACGGATAAAGGTGCCGTCAGCTCCCATGCGAATGATGACAAGCTTGACGCCTTTGCGGCAGAGACGTTCACAGCCCTCAGACGGAGTTTGCTCGCCGGTCAGAATCTGCATTTCGTCCAAATCCATGATCAGTACATTGACTTTGTTAATCGCGTTCAAGGTGCGGGCTTTAAATTCGTCGACCGAGGACCAAATGTCCGCCCGATAGTTGGGATCGAGACAAATCAAAGCGCCTCCCTCACGCGAGACATCCACCGCTACCGCCGCCGCGCCGCGCATTGGCTCATTGGTCAGCGCCAGTCCGCTCACGTGCAAAATGCGGGTCTCTTCCAGCAAAGAAAGGGGCAGTTCACCGATTTCCAGTTTGGTGTCCGCTCCGGGTTTGCGCACAAATGAATAGGAAGGCTTGCCCCATTCGTCCAGCTCAACAAAGCACATGGTGGTGAACACATCCGGATCAAAGACCAGGCCTTGTGTGTCCACGTCGAGTTTACGCAGGGTATTCTCCAAGAAATCACCAAAATTATCCGCGCCGATTTTACCGATCAGAGCGGTTTGCGCGCCCATTTTTTTCGCTGTGGCGGCGACAATGGAGGCGGCTCCCCCGGCGTTCACCTCGTATAGTTTCTGGGCGTTGTCGGAATCTCCCGCGCTGATAAAGTCAACAATCGTCTCTCCCAAAGCGATTAAATCCATCATATTAGCCTCCTCGATCGTCGCGGCTCCCAATCAAACAAGCTGATCCGGTCGCGACAAATATATTTTTCGTATTGTTATTGTGACATTGAATGCGGAGCGGTCAAGTTTCAAGCCGCCGGGCAAGTGGATCAACCGGGCGGATGCCACACTCTTCTTGTAAAAGATTGATCTCGTGCAGCAGCTGTTCTTGTTCTTGCGTAAACACTCCGTAATCTGTGTTTTCAATATAGTATTGTACCAATATTACCTGCGCGGTGCCCGAAACTCCATGCAACGCGACCAAAATACCTTCCGCCATCGCCCGTTCACGTGATCTGACCAGCGATCCGAGTCGATCCACGAATTGTTTCACTGTTCCGGCAGGCGTGTCCCGGCGGATCATCAATTCGATCCGCACCCTGCGTTTGTTCATCCTCGTGATATTGACCAAGCTGTCATTGACCACCAAACTGTTGGGGATGACCACCAAAAAACCGTCCAAAGTGCGCATTTTTGTGGAGCGGAAACCGATCTCCTCAATTGTACCTTCATTGGTGCCGATGCGCACGAAATCGCCAATTTCAAATGGATGGTCGGCCATGATCGTGACACCGCCGATCAGGTTAGACAAGGTGTCCTGAGCCGCCAGCGAGATCGCCAGACCACCGATGCCCAGACCGGTCAGTATGCCTGACACATTGACCCCCCAGACAGAAAAAACAGCCACCGCGGCGAACACGATGATCAACACTTTGATCAGCAAGGTCGAGTAGTGCGCCAGGGTGTCACTGCGTTTGGGGTCGCCGATCAGATTTCGGCCACGCCGAGAGCCATATTTAAAAAATAGAGGAATCAATGTGTACGCGAAAATTGAGATGGATAAAATATACGCGGTGCGGATCAGGGCGGACATCGTCGATTCGATCGAGTCACTGGTGTGGAGCAATGTTTTCAATATATGAAACGCGATCGAAAACATCAAAAATAAAAATGAGGTCCGAAGCGGTTGGTCAAACTCTTGCAGCTCATTATCTGTTCGTCGATAAAATCGTTTAATCACACGTCGAAACAGGACGGGCAGCAGCCGGGAAATAACAAACGCGCAAACCAGCACGATGACGGCGATCGCCCAGATCCAAAGTGAGTTGTTCAGAATAATCGTTTCTTTTAAACGCTCTAAAAAAGTTATGGCAAAAAGCAAATGGTGCCTTGAAGGTGTCATCATTGTCCTCCTGGCCGGACAGTGTATTCGGAATAGGACCATCCTGACCGATGTCGCCGACGCGATTATGGCCGGCCCTGTGTAGGCCAAGCCACAAAGACCCGCGATGGCTTTATTATAACGGTCACCAATCTTTGTGCCAACTGATCAAATCGTGCGGCAATCGATGGAAACGCGGCTTCCGGGCTCTTTTTGTGCAGTTTTGTTGATTCAGGTAAAATCGATCTATACAAAGTGCTTGATTTTGGGAGGTGTTTTATGAAAATAGTTTATTTAATGATGGCGGACGGGACCGAAGAATGTGAGGCGTTGATCGCGGTGGATCTGCTGCGCAGAGCGAATGTGGATGTCCGGACGGTCTCCATCAATGAGACCACCGAAATCGTCTCCTCTCACAACGTACGCATCCATGCCGATTTGACGTTCGACCAGGTCGACTTTGAGGACGGCGCGATGTTGGTGTTGCCGGGAGGCATGCCGGGGACTAAGTATCTTGACGAGCACGCCGGTCTTTCCGCTGTGATCGATCGCTACGCGTCTCAGGGCAAATGGTTGGCGGCGATTTGCGCGGCGCCATCTATTTTGGGCAAAAAAGGTCTGTTGAGTGGGATTGTCGCGACCAGCTTCCCAAGTTTCGCGGACCAATTGGCGGGCGCCAGCTATTCGGGAGAGCCTGTCGAGCTCGATTCGGACAAAAAGATCATCACCGGCAAAGGGTTGGGCGCGTCCATTCCATTTTCATTGAAATTGATTGAGGTCCTGCTGAGCCGGGAAGCCGCGAAAACAGTCGGCGACGCGATTCACTACGACTGCGACTATTAGACAGAAGATTCCCCAAGACGGGATGGGCAACCGGAGATGGCGAACGGGCAAGTTTCACGAAGCGGTCAGTCGACCGCTTCGAAGGCCAATTTTTTTTGCATGCCATCGACGCCGATCAATGTTCTGGGGAAAATCTCTTTGACTTGTTCGAGATACTCTTCAGGTGAAGGATTGGCGGGACTGAAATGTGTCAGCCACAATTCTTTGACATTGGCCCGCGCTCCGATCGTGGCCGCGTCCTGCATCAGCATGTGATATTTCTCGTGGACCTCTTGACTCTTACTCTCATCTCCATACATACCTTCACAGATAAGCAAATCTGCTCCGCTCGACGCCTTGACAATGGCGTCAACCGGCCTTGTGTCAGTCGCGTAAACAATCGTGATTCCTTTGCGCGGAGGTCCCAGCACTTCCTTTGGCTCGACGCTCCGACCCCCAACCTCTACCGGTTGGCCGAATTGAAGTGTTTTCCACTGCTCGATCGGCACGCCAAGTCTTCGGGCGGCCCGCGGATCAAAAGCCGGTCTGCGCGGCAGATGGAGGCGATATCCCAAACAAGGGATATGATGTTCGACAGAAAAAGGAAACACGTCCATCTTCCCACAACTCAAGTGTGGCTCGTCCTCATCAGGCGGAAGTGGATCGGGGAGCGGCATCAGGCGCACGTCGTAGGGCAAGTTGGGGACGATCACGCAAATGCCGCGCACAACATCAAGCAAGGGCCTGGGCCCCGCTATCACGAGAGGTTCACGGCGTTCAGTGCCGGCAATGCTAAGTAACACACCGGGCAGGCCGGCGACATGATCTCCGTGCATATGGGTCAATAAAATCAAACCGATGTCATAAGGGCTGACACCGTTTTTTCGCATTGAGACCTGTGTGCCTTCTCCGCAGTCAACCAGAATCGACACGCCATCGCAACTCACCAGCATAGACGCCAAGTGCCGATCCGGAAGTGGCATCAAACCGCCGGTACCCAATAAACAGACATCCAGCATTTTGTCCTCCAATCAGTAAACGGTCTCTATGGTTTCATTCTATACCAATGATCGTCTGTTCAAAAGATTGAATCTGATGTTCGGTCCGTCGAAAACAGGCTGTAAACAACAAAGCTGTCACCCATGGCTGAGGTTTGAGACTCAAGCAATCGAAAAAGCGCCGAAATCATTACGATCCCGGCGCTTTTAGTTGG
>CAZAPS010000049.1:0-10167 GCA_964487355.1 uncultured Oscillospiraceae bacterium | reverse complement strand
CTAATAATTCTATTAATGCTTACACTATTTATGAAAGACAAAAAGAAAGGTTTCCAGCAATCGGCGATTATTACCGAAAGTCTGGAAACCTCTGATTTCAGGCCTTTTAGGGCCTGTTATTTATCTTTACGTGACATCAATACTACCGTCTCAACATGCATCGTCCAAGGAAACATATCCACCGGGCAAACCGAGTCCGGCTCATATCCACCTTCAATCAAGATCTTCACATCCCGCGCCAAGGTCGCCGGATTGCACGACACATAGACAATTCGACGCGGATCCATTTCCAGAACCGTATCGAGCAACCGCCCGTCACAGCCCTTGCGAGGCGGGTCCAGCACGACTACGTCTCCTTTAACACCTTTTCTATATAGACGGGGGATCACAACCTCCGCCGGGCCCGTGTGAAATTCCACATTTTGAATCCCATTGAGCGCCGCGTTGCCACGTGCATCCAGTATCGCCCGCTCCACGATCTCATTCCCGATCACACGCTTGCAGTGTCCCGCAAGGAGCAACGAAATCGATCCCGTCCCACAATATAAATCGAACGCCACGTCTTCGGGGCGCAGATCCGCGGCCTCCAGGACAGCTTGATACAGTGCCTCTGTTTGTTCAAAATTCACCTGAAAGAATGATTCCGGAGAAATGCGATAGCGAATGCCAAGTAGCTTCTCTTCAATGTGAGCCACACCCTCCAACAGAGAAAATTTTCCACCCAGAATTCGGTTGGTGCGTCTGTTGTTATAATTCAGATAAAAAGATGTGAGCGCGTAACCACATTCAAGCAAAGCCTCACTTAAGCGGCGACCCAATTCCGTCGTATCCAAAAACGCATCGGAACGGATCAAGTTCTCTTTCTCAGCCATCGGCGCGCGCCGGTTCAGCACCAACACCACCATGACCTGACCGGTCTGAAAACCGACTCGCACCAGAATATGCCGGACCAATCCTGTCCCCTGTTGTTCATCATAACCGGTCAGACCGTGTTCGGTCATGAACGCACGCACCACCCGTCGCGCCACGTCCGCGGCCGGATGGCCGATCTCACAAATCCCCCCATCGACAATCTCATGCGACGCCGCCGCGTAAAAACCGATTTCCAATGATCCGTCCGCCGCCTGCCCAACCGGAAACTGGACTTTATTCCGATAGCGATAGGGCTTCGCCATGCCGATGACCGGACGCGTCACACGTCCAAGCACCGCGCGGTCGACCCGACCGATCCGCTCCAAATCATTTTGAACCCGGTTCGCTTTGAGCAGCAGCTGCGCTTCGTATGACATATTCTGCAACGCGCATCCTCCGCAGGCAGCAGCCAGTTCACAAAATGGTTCGGTCCGATCATTTGATCGACCGGTCAGCCGCGTCACCTCACCGACCGCGTAATTCGAACGCACCGCGGTCAGGCGCGCCAATGCCTCATCTCCCGGAATCAATCCGTCCACAAACACCACCGGCGCGCGACTGTTTTCGTCCATATCGACATAAGGCGTCGATTGCGCGTCGGCGACAATCGCGCCTACACCTTGTCCGCGTTGGTTCAAATCCCGCACCGCGACGTTCACAGTTTGACCGATTTTGAGGAAAGGCGCGTGACTTCGCGCCTCACGACTCACTTGATTCTTTTTTTTCACAAAAAGCTCCGTTCACTGAGCGATAATCTCTCTATTTCTTAAATTGCTGAATAAAAAAAGCACTGTTATAATTATACCACCTATATGAAATTCACCATCAAATCGCAAACGAGTCAGCTTGATCAGATGTCTGTATCTCATACCATCTGAACATGACGCCAAACTCATTTGCCGAAAGGAAATTATAATGTCAACCACTCCCACGGAGGAAAGACAAGACACCGCTGATCGGCGCGGGTTCAACAACTACGCGCCGGACGCAAGCGGTCAATCGAAACCTCCCGTACTTGACAAAACTCAGGTCGCCGATTTGCGCAAGACGTTGCACAAATATGTCAAAGGGAAACCGACTGTGCAGTCCAATCGCGTTCCGGTTCACAAGATGATCGCGCACGGATTTGGTCAATTGGTCAAGATTATCTGTATCATCTTGGCATTGATCATTTTTTTCACCGGGGGAATGGGTGTCGGCACATTGTTCGGCTACATCGCCACGACCGAGCCGGTCTCCGCCGACGCGCTGAAAGCCGGTTCTCTGACCTCCTATGTGTATGATATCGAAGGCAATCAAATCGCGAAATTCACCGGAGCCGACAACGTCGACCGTGTGTATGTGCCGTACGATTCTGTCAAAGACACCTATATAGATGACGCGTTCATCTCGATTGAGGACGAGCGGTTCGACACCAACATCGGCATCGACCCCAAGCGCATCATCAGCGCGGTCGCCTCCGCGCTTGTAAACAGCGGCGAGGCCACCCACGGCGGTTCCACCATCACCCAGCAGACTGTCAAGTTGATCACGGGCGACACCCAGCGTTCCGCCCAGCGCAAAGTCCAAGAATGGTACAAAGCGATTATTTTGAACCAACAGCTTACCAAATGGGAGATCATGGAGCTTTATCTCAATCTCGTTCCGATGTCCAATTCCTACGTCGGAATTCAGTCAGCGGCGATGGCCTATTTCGGCAAAGACGCCTCTGAGCTCAATCTCGCCGAGTGCGCGTATTTGGCGGGCATCCCCAAGAGCCCATCCACCTACAACCCGCTGACCGAAAGTGGACGTAGAAACGGATTGCGCCGCCAGCGCAACGTGCTGGCTAAAATGTTGGAACTCGGTCGCATAACCGATGAGGAGCACCTGGACGCGCTGAACGAGGATCTGGTTTTCAACCAACAGGCCACCCCCAGCAGCGCCACAAACATCAATTCTTATTTCGCGGAGTACGCCGTGCGCACGGCGATCAAAGACCTGCAGGATCAAAAAGGGTACAGCGCGTCGATGGCGAGGACCATCATCAACAGTGGCGGTGTCAGTATTTACACCACGATGGAACCCGATGTCCAGGAGAAATTGGACGAAACATTTCAGAAACGCGATTTATTCGCCGCCGACTATTCACGTGTCGAGAACATGTTGGAATTCCCCCAGGCCGGAATGGCGGTCATCAACAATCAGACCGGCGCCATCGCCGGACTTCAGGGGGGCTATGGCAAGAAAGAGGCCAATCTGGTGCTCAACCGCGCCACCGACATACAAAGACAGCCCGGTTCGGTCACCAAGCCGATCAATATCTACGCGCCCGCGATAGAGCTTTACAAAGTCACCGGCGCCACCGTGTTGACGGATGAGAAAGTATTCCTCGATCCCAACAATCCCGACGAGCCGTATCCGAAGAACGCCTATTATCCGGAATATCGAGGTGATATGATCATGCGCAACGCGGTCAAGATCTCGAACAACGTGCCGGCGGCGAAGGCTCTGTTGATGATCGGTGTTGACATGTCAAAATATTATATGAATGAGGTTGGCATTAATCGCATCAATGACGGAGCGACCATAGCCATTTCCACCGGCAGTTACGGCACAGGCATGTCTCCGTTGGAAATCGCCTCCGCGTTCAGTGTGTTCCCGAACAATGGACAATACTGTAAACACTACCCTTACACAAAAGTGGTCGACAGCGAGGGCAATGTTTTACTCGAGAACAAACCGGAATTCAAGACCGTCTACCGGCCAAGTGTTGCCTACATGATGACCCGCATCATGGAGGAGGTCGTTTCCGGACGGACTTCAAACTTTCCTTACGCAGGATCAGCCTCCGACTACGGAATGCTGACCAACAACAAGGGCGAAACCATTTGGATGGCCGGTAAGACCGGAACATCCACCGATGACGTGGACAAGTGGTTCGCCGCCTTCACTCCGTACTATTCAGCCGCCGTTTGGTATGGCTACGACAACCGCATCAAGAAACAATCCGTCATTGGCCCGGATGATCCGGCCGCCAAGCGCATCATGTATGACGCGATGATACCGATTCATGAGAATTTGGCCGGCGCGGAATGGATAAAACCGGGTAATGTCGTGGAGTTGAGCATCTGCATCCGTTCCGGGAAACTGGGCACTCATAGTTGTGGAGGTGGCAATGTCATCACTGAATATTTCGAAGAGGATTCTCCGTTGACACCGACCAGCGCCTGCCCAATTCATGGAGGTTATCCGCTGACACCTTACGGAGATTATAGCTATCAATATGTGCGGCCGACCGAAGCCGATCCAACATTTTTGTTGGACCCAACCACCGCCACGACGATCACTCAAACATTGATTCCGGAAGAGTTTTTGGACCCAATGGACATACCAAACGAATTGACGTTCGATGATGAAACGCCGATCGATTCGGAGATGTATCCACTGCCGCCTCCAATGTATTAATTGTGATTAGAGTGGAAATGATTATTCAATCGTGGTGGATTTGCGAAACAGCGTGCCGATCGGCTCGCCATCGATAATGTTCTGAATCTCATGAGGTCGCGCGCCATTGCTGATCACCATGTCTATGCCTGCTCCCATCGCGATCGATGCGGCGGATAATTTGCTCACCATGCCACCTTTTCCTCGGCGGCTACCGGCTCCGCTGGCTCCCGCGGTGATTTCGGGTGTCAGATGAGACACGTCGCTAATTAAGCATGCGTGTTGATTGGCGTGGGGATCGCTGTCATAGAGTCCATCGATATCCGACAGCAAGATCAGAAGATCCGCGTCAACCATCTTGGCCACGATCGCGGACAGCGCGTCGTTGTCGCCAAATGTGCCATTGTGATAGACCTCTTTGGTGGAGACCGTGTCGTTCTCATTGACAACCGGCACGACCTGGCGCTCGATCAACGCGCCAAATGTGTTTTTGATATTGTGCAAAGTCACAGGATCGTCAATATCATCGCGGGTCAGCATAATCTGCCCAACGATGTAGCCAAACTGGGCAAACGTGCGACTGTACACGTTCATCAGATCGCACTGACCAATCGCGGCGAACGCCTGTTTTTCACGTATGTTTTTTGGCCGTTCAGTCGTGTGGAGCTTGCTCATTCCCACAGCGATGGCTCCCGAGGACACCAACACGATCTCACGACCTTGATTCATCTGGTCCGAAATCGCGCGACAAAGTCTTTCAATGTTGCCCAGATTCATTCTGCCGTTCTCATATGTGATGGAAGACGTGCCAACTTTGACCACGACTCGTTTCGCGGCTGAAAGCTCGGCTCGATCGAGTACACAGACTTCCAAATCTTGGTTTAACAATTGACTTTCCATTAAAATACTTCCTTCATGTGATAGTGGGGTCAACCAGTCTCAGAATATCCACTTTCGCTAAAAAAATCAATCGGTGTCGGCCTTCTACAAGACTGTGTTGTAATGAATCGGTCAATTTTTGTTCACATTGCGGTATAATTACTGACGTATGCTTAGAAAAATCTCAACGAGGAGATCGATATGTCAAAGCGAACTGACTACATCAGCTGGGATGAATATTTTATGGGTGTGGCCCTGTTGGCGGCCAAACGCAGCAAGGATCCAAACACTCAGGTTGGCGCCTGCATTGTGAACGCGGAACGTAAAATCATTTCCACCGGGTACAACGGTTTCCCCTTGGGCATCGACGACGATGATTTTCCGTGGGGCAGGGAGGGTGACTTTTTAGACACCAAGTATCCGTATGTCTGCCACGCCGAATTGAACGCGATTCTCAACCAGCCCGGAACAAGCCTGAGCGGCTGTTCAATTTATGTCGCGCTTTTTCCCTGCAATGAATGCGCCAAGGCGATCATTCAAGCGGGCATCCGAGAGGTCGTCTACCTTTCAGATAAATACGCGGACGAGCCGTCGACTCTGGCATCCAAGAGAATGTTTGAGGAGACCGGTGTGAAAATGCGCTGCCTCAAGCCGACCGTGAACAGCTTGACTTTGTCTTTTTCCGAAACGGATATATAGGCGTGAGAATCATTAAAGCATAATAATCGTATATCCCACCACGATGATCGGCTGGGTGAATGATCCGTTTTCCTCGAAAGATGGAAGGAAATAGATATGAAACGCAATGACCCGTCACTCGGTCTCGACATAGACGAACCGACGCCCCCTTCCGATGTGCGCAAAGGCCCGGACCTGTTCACGCCGGTGCGTCAACCGGGGATGCCCGTCGGGCAACGATTGGAACGCTCCACGGGGAACATTCCATCGGTCCGCCCATCAACCGTTCCCGTCGCCGATGATGGCGATATGGAAGACGACAGTTTCGCGGGCAACCTGTTGAATCCGCGCGATCGATCCGAGACCGTTTCAACGGAATCTGAAGATCGGACCGCCTCGGCTGATTTGTTTGAGGAGAAGGTACCATCCTCGATGTCCGAATCCACTGTTGAGCCCGGGTCGGGCTCTTCTCCGCCAGCCTCCGCCCACTTTTCGGCTACCTATTTTTCAGATATGTCGGCCAATCAATCCGGCGAGCCGGTCATCGATCCCGAGATCTTTAAAGGGTTGAGTGAAGCGGAAGTCGAGAAACAGATTCGACTGGATCAGGTGAACCATCCGTTTGTCGCCCCAACACGTACCATCAAACAAATTATCCGGCACAATGTCGTCAACACATTTAATATCTTGAACTTTGTGTTGGCCGGCCTTGTTGTGATCGCCTCAATCAGCGATCTGAAGCTGCTGATCAACCTGACATTCATGGGTGTCGTTTTATCCAACATCGTCATCGGCACCTTTCAGGAAATCCGCGCCAAGCACACAATTGACAAACTCGCGATTTTAACCGAACCACATGTCAAAGTCGTGCGCGGGGAGAAGGAACAGACCATCTCAGTTCATGAGCTTGTAATCGGCGATTTAATGATTTTGGAACCCGGCAATCAGATTAGCGTGGACGCGACCTTCGTGGCCGGTCAGGGCTTCGAGGTGGATGAGTCTTTGTTGACCGGAGAGTCGGACACCATCGTGAAAAGAACAGGCGATGATCTGTTATCCGGCAGCGTGGTGATGGCCGGCACCGGTTGCGCGATCGTGGAGAACGTCGGCACCCGGACCTTCGCAGCGCGTATCTCCATGGAAGCCAAACGAGAAGTCAAAAAAACCTCCCAGATCATGGATTCACTGAACAAGATCATCAAAATCTTGACACTTGTCATGATCCCGGTTGGCGCCGCTCTGTTTATCTCCAGCTACAACAAAGCGTCCGAAGGTTCTCTGCCAACGGTGCTTGTCAGTGTGGTCGCGGCCCTGATCGGCATGATCCCTGAAGGTCTGATGCTGCTGACCTCGGTGGCCTTCGCCGTCGGAGTCATCAAGCTCGGACAAAGAAATTTACTCGTGCAGACACTGCCGAGCATTGAGACCCTGGCACGTGTCGACACCATTTGTTTAGACAAGACGGGAACACTGACGAATGGCCGCATGGAAGTTTCGGGACTGCATATCTATGATCCTCAGGAAACGGGCGTTTTTCACGAGACCGTCGACTGTGTGGTCCCCCGTGAAAATAAAGTGGATGACCGTTTGTCCCGACGGATCGCGACCATGGTTCAGGCGCAACGCTCCGGCAACGCGACACAGGACGCGATGCGTGAATATTTCGCAACTCCCTCCGCGGATGTTGTCACAAAGGTCATCCCGTTTTCTTCTAAAAGAAAATGGTCAGGCGTGCAGTTCGCGACCGGAGAAATCATGGTCATGGGCGCCCCGGAATTCATTATGAGAAATCGCTTCTCTCAAGTTTCCGTTTCAGTCAATCAACTGGCCTCCAAAGGGTATCGGGTATTGTTAATCGCCACGGCTACCGAGCCTTTTTTGGATGAGGCCCGGCTGCCGAATTCGATTCAGGCTGTCGCCTGTGTCTCACTGGTCGACCAATTGCGTGAAAACGTCAACGAGACCTTGAGCTATTTTTATGAACAGGGTGTGTCGGTCAAAATCATTTCCGGCGACAATCCACGCACTGTGGCGGCGGTCGCCCGTTCCGCCGGCATGCGCCAATCCGATAAATGGATCGACATGAGCCAGGTTGAGGAAGGAACCGATCTGTCGCATTTGGTCGAAACCTACACCTTGTTTGGTCGTGTCACGCCGTTTCAAAAACGTCAACTGTTGAACGCGCTGCAGGACAATGGACACGTGGTATCCATGACCGGAGACGGTGTCAACGATGTGCTCGCGCTCAAAGAGGCGGACTGTTCGGTCGCCATGGCGGACGGCAGCGACGCCGCGCGAGCGGCGTCCGACCTGGTACTGCTGGACAACAACATCGCCTCCATGGTCGACGCGGTCTATGAAGGACGTAGAGTGATTAACAATGTCGAACGGGTGGCCACCTTGTTTCTTGTCAAAACCGTTTATTCCTGCTTTTTGTCCTTTATCTACATCTTCCTGCCATTTGTCTATCCACTGGTCCCGATCCAAAACTCATTGATCAGCGGCCTGACAATCGGCCTGCCGTCTTTCGTGCTGGCGCTCAAGCCAAACAAAGAGCGGGTGCGCGGTAATTTCCTGCGCAACGTGATGGCGCGGTCTTTGTCCGGCGGACTGGCGGCAGCGATCATGGTGGTGATCTCGCAGTTTTGTGGCTACCTGCTGAATTTAAGTTATGTCCAATGTTCCACCGTCGCCGTGCTGATTCTCTCTTTTATTGGTCTGATGATGCTGCGGCGGGTCAGTCAGCCGATGGACGCCATTCGTCGTGTTCTGTTTTGGGGATGTAGCATTTGCCTGATCGGCGCGACTCTCTTTCTCCCAAGGCTGTTTTTCCTTTCTGACATTATCAGTCCATTGCTCTGGTTTTATGTACCTTTTCTTTTCGCCACAAATTGGTTGTTTTCTTCATTCTCCAGTTACGGACGCATCCGAGCGGAAAAGGCGCGTCAAAGGAAGGCGAGCCGCTCCGATCGTCGTATAGTCAAGCAACGCAAAAAAGCCAAACGAAATGTGCTCAGACGCTACCGGCCGAAAAGAAAAAGCTCTTGACGAATTCTCATCATCAAGAGCCCTTCTTTGGCTTTATTTAATATAAGATCATAGCGCCACCAGTCTAAATAACATGGACTCGATCAGAACAAATAGCAAGAAGAAAAGGAGCGACGCCCGATGCTTGGGCACTGTTTCCTCGTTAAGCGCGCGGTGGGTGATCAGCCAGTGCAGAGCTCGACCAACTGTAAGTAATCCCGAAACCGGACCGCTCGACAAGATGAAGCCAGCCAGAAAGTACAAAACACTCATCAACGCGACCGGCAACAGTGACACAAAACATAAATTCAATATTTGCAAGGTGTCGCGGCCACTAATTTTTAGCGCTCTGAATAGAAAATACGCGCCCACAGTCACAGCGGACATCAAAAGCATGTTGATCAATCCACTCAGGTAGCCATACGCGAAACGGCTCACTCCGGGAAACAGTATGAAACCCCGAATTGGCGCGCTGCTGAAGGCGCCACCAAAGATCGCGATCACCGCAAGCACAATCCAGGTGTAGGAGTTCTTGACGTTTCCCGCCTCGGTCAGAGCGTTGGTCGGATCAAGCGAGAACAGTCCCTTCAACACAGCGATCAAATCCGCTCCGATCGAAGGAGCGTCCGGGCGTTTTTGTGCCGGCGACTGTGACATGTCACTTGGAAGTGGCTGAGCGGGAGGCGGTTCAACCGGCCGCTGTGGATAGCTGACATCGCGGACATCGTGCTCTTCATATTGCCGGAAATGCTGTTGATCGTCGGGCAAAGGATGCTCCGGTGACATTTGTTGTCCGGATGGGTTTTGTTCCATCCACATTTCGGGCACGGGTTGAGCGCCGTCGGGTGCCCGGTATGAAGCGTGTTCCCCCGTGGACACCATCGTCCGCGCGTCCGATTCCGGCGGTCGTTCCGATTCCGGATCCATCTGCGCTTCAAAAGATTCCGCTTCGTCCAGAAGGTTGTTCGACGCGGCTTCGGTACGCCAAAATTCATCGTTGTTTCCAATCTTCTTCATTGTGTCCCCCCTATTGTTTTGTATAATAGCTTACCATGATTTTTGTGATCAATCAGCATTCTATCCATATCATTTTCGTTTCCTTTTACAATAATGGCAATGTAAAGATTTAATAGAAAAACAAATTTGAATATGGATCTGAATCGTGCTCATTTGTTATGATGAAAACAGAGTGAATCTTCTCGCAACATGCTGATATATATATATGAAAGATATGTATAAAAGGAG
>CAZAPS010000048.1:0-10249 GCA_964487355.1 uncultured Oscillospiraceae bacterium | reverse complement strand
GATCCCAATACGGGGGAAGACGCCTTTTCTCAGCAATCATTCGACACAATAGCCGATTTAAGCATCGATACCACCAATAATAGCAACTATTATATTTACGACCAGTACGGTGATAACTTATTGGATCCTGTCGGACCCATCGGCATCATCGCGTTGCCCGGCTGTGGACCGTTTACCGCCCGGGTTAACAATTATCTTTATAAGAGACGATTGAAATATTTGAACAAAACACCGGATTTTGTCAACACGAGACCCGGTTTTTTACGTAAAAACTATCTCATCGATGTCGAGTTCCATCGCCAGCCGACC
The DNA here is from genome assembly GCA_964487355.1 of uncultured Oscillospiraceae bacterium. Classification (GTDB taxonomy): domain Bacteria; phylum Bacillota; class Clostridia; order Saccharofermentanales; family Fastidiosipilaceae; genus JAXGYX01. Next base: position 9,940 of record CAZAPS010000048.1, on the reverse strand, counting down.
GGCGAGGGGAAAACGTTGATCCGCTCCTCGGTCAGAGGTCACGATCTGTTTATCATCGCCGATGTATTGGGCCGCAACACCACCTACACACTGTTCGGGCGTGAGAAACATATGTCACCGGACGAGCTGTATCAAGATTTAAAGCGAATCATTCTTGCCTGTAGCGGCAAAGCGCGGCGCATCAACGTGATCATGCCGTTTTTATATGAAAGCCGCCAGCACAAACGCAACGCCAGAGAGTCTTTGGATTGCGCCTACATGCTCCAGGAGCTGGATTCCCTGGGCGTGGCCAACATCATCACCTTCGACGCGCACGATCCGCGTGTCTCCAACGCCGTGCCGACATCCGGATTTGAAGACATTCCGGCCACCTACCAGATCATTAAATCACTCAAGGACACTTTGCCTGATTTGACGCAGTCCAACAAAGACTTAATGGTGATCAGTCCGGACGAAGGCGCGATCACCCGGGCGATGTACTACGCGACCTTGTTGGGCTCTCCCATCGGCACCTTCTATAAACGCCGCGACTACACCACTTTGGTCAATGGACACAATCCGATTGTCGCTCATGAGTTTTTAGGCAATTCGCCCGCCGACATGAATGTGTTGATCGTCGACGACATGATCTCCAGCGGCGGTTCCATGTTGGAAATCGCCAAAGAGATGAAAGAGCGCCGGGCGAAAAAAGTATACTGCACCGTGACCTTCGCGCTGTTCACCAACGGTCTCGAGGATTTCGACAAAGCGTATGAGGAGGGGATCATTGACCTGGTCTTTGGCACGAATTTAATGTACCGCACTCCTGAGCTTTTGGAACGACCATGGTATAAGGACGTCGATGTGACAAAGTTCGTGGCGCTGATTGTGGACGCCGTCAATCACGACGCCTCCCTGTCACGTTTGGTGGATTCCATTCAAAAAATCAAGAGCGTGCTAACTTGACGGACCGAATCTCGGTCAAAACTTTTCCACGGAGGAAATATGGTTTCCGATACTTTTAAACATATAGACTATATCAGCCAAAACTATTCCGTTTATGACCAGGAGGGCACCAACCCGATGGGAACATACGGGCCGGTCGCGTTGATCGCCACGCCCGGAAGTCAAAAGCTGGTCGAACAGATCAATCGTCATCTTTATAACCGCAGACTGCGTTATATTGAGGACGATCCGGAATGGCTGACCAAGTTCCCGGGATTCATGCGCAATTCTTTTATAATAGAGGCCAACTGTGTGCGCTTCGCTTCCGGCGAAGGCAAGGCGACGTTGGCGAGCACCGTGCGCGGCCATGATATCTATGTGATCACCGACTTTCTCAACTTTTCAATTCAATACAATCAGTATGGCAATATGGAGCCGATGAGCGCCGATGACCACTTTCAGGATTTGATCCGCGTCATCCTCGCCGCCAGCGGAAAGGGACGGCGGCTGAATGTGATCATGCCTTATTTGTACGAAAGCCGTCAGAGCATTCGCAAGGCCCGCGAATCCCTGGATTGTGCCTACATGCTAAAGGAATTGGACGCCTTGGGTGTAGAGAACATCATCACATTCGATCCACACGACCCCAGAATTGAAAACGCGCTGCCGCGAAAAAGCGTCGAAGGCCTGCCGGTCACCTACCAAATGATCAAGGCGTTGTTGGCCAAGTATCCGGATATTATTTTGTCCGGTCGCCCTGACAGCGCAATGGCGGTCAGCACCGACGAACGCGGCATGAAGCGGGCGATCTTTTATTCTTCAATATTGGAAATTCCGCTGGCCACGTTTTACCGCCAACGTGATTTCTCCTTGCGGATCAAGGGACAAAATCCAATTGTCGATTACCACTTTCTCGGCGATTCACCACAAGACCGCGACCTGCTCGTGATTGACGACATGATCATCACCGGCAGCACTTTTCTTGAAACCGCGCGCAAGCTGAAACAACAAAAGAGCTCGCGCATATTCGGCATCGTGACCTTCGGCTTGTTTGTTGACGGCATCGCTGAGTTCAACAAGGCGTATGAGGAAGGAATTTTCGATCAGATCTTTTGCACAAACCTCAACTATCACACACCTGAATTAGACAGCGCTCCCTGGTTCACCGATGTCGACATGACAAAATACACCGCGCTTTTGATCGACGCCATGAACCATGACACCTCGATCGCGGGACTGATCAATCAAAGTGGCAAGATCCGCTCATTGCTGCAAAAGCACATGCAAAATTTGGATTTTATGAATCTTGAAGACCGGGCAAAAGCCGGAGTGGCGCCGACCGACTGATCAAGCGCCGACCCCGACCTCCGGAAGCAGATTAATGAGGTCGTCACCCTATTTAATTCGGAACAGCTTCAAAACGCCCCAATAGGCGACATGAAACATCGAACGAGGTATCGATAGGCGTTCGATCTCACGATATAATTTCCAGTGATATTTCACCAGGCTGAGCTTGTTGCGCGAAAGGGACTCGCCACGGATACGGTATTTCATAAGCGTCTCGTTCAATCCGTGAATATACTCCTCTTTTTTCAAGATCTGCAACCACAGCGCGTCGTCATTGCGCTTGCGAATGTTCGGCACCTCGAATTTTCCCAAAGCGTCAACATCGTACATGACACTGGAGTTACCGACCGGACAACTCAGCAACACCCGATTATAGTTCGCCTTGTCTTTGCAGCGAATCACTTTGCCGATGGATTTTCCCTTTTCGTCAATCTGCTCATAATCAGTACAGGAAAAATGATGGTCATTCGATTCCATGAAGTGAATCTGCCTGCTCAGTTTTTCAGGCATCCAGAGGTCATCGCTGTCCAAAAAAGCAATGTAGCCGCCGGACGCGATTCGCATGGCCTCGGTGCGAGCCACCGCGGCGCCCGAGTTTTGCGCAAGCGAGTGGTAGCTTACCCGGGAATCTTGCGCGGCGATCCGGTCGACGCGCTCCTTGGTGTCATCGGTCGAGCAATCATCCATCACAATCAATTCCCAGTTTTGCCAAGTCTGATCCTGGCAGCTGCGAATGCTCTCTTCAATAAACAGGCCACAGTTATAAGTTGGCATAATAATCGATACTAATTTTTCCATTTATTCCTCAACCAAACGATCGTTCTCAAACAATGATCAAATAATGTAAGTTAGCGATTACCGCCACCGGCGGTCGGCGAATCATCAGCGCAAAACGTGAGCGATGGTCTTGAACAAAACCACGGTATCCCGCCACAACGAAAAGTTCTTAAGTGAGCCCAGATTGATCACCATCTTTTGTGGCAACACCTCATTGACATAACATAAGTCCACATCATCCGCTTTTTCGAGCAATTCCGCCTCGTCCTTATATAAAATGCTGGTGTCGGAAGTCACACCCGCCGGCAACAGCAACGTCGCGTACATCTCCGGAGTATATGCCTCGACATAGCGACGGACCTCCGGCCTGGTACCGACAAACGTCATGCTGCCCGCCAAGATGTTGAACAGTTGTGGCAGTTCGTCCAACCGAACGCGCCGGATCACCTTGCCGACACGACTGATCCTGGGGTCATTCTCCGTCGTCAGCAAACTGCCTATTTGATCCGCGTTTTTGACCATGGTACGAAATTTAATGATGCGAAAGGACTTATTATAGCGTGTCACTCGTTCCTGGCGGTAAAAAACCGGTCCGGGATCATCGATAAAAACCGCGATCGCCGTCAGGAAGAGCAGCGGAGACAACAGCAAGATGAGCAGGAGCGCGAGTATTATGTCAAACGTGCGCTTGAGCACCAGGGAAATCGTCCGGGCGCGTAAAATCTCATAATACGGGCGCACCGCGTCCACACGCATTTCATCCGGTAAATCCGACCAACGCCTCATTGCCTCATCTCCTCCAGCACTTTGCGGACAGAGCAGATCACATACTCGACCTCTTCATCTGTCAACAGCGTGTGCAGTGGCAAAGTCACCTCATTTTTATAAAGCTGATACGCGTTGGGATGATCCACTATGTCGAATCCCAGGTTTTTATAGGCGGTGAACATAGGCAGCGGCTTATAATGGACGTTGCAGGCGATCCCAAGCTCGCCCATCCTTGTTATGAACTCATTGCGCGCCGTTTCAGCGCGGTCTTGTAGATGAATCATGTACAAATGGCGACTGCTTGAATAGTCGGCTGTCTGATGCGGCCTGGAAAACAGTGGCAAATCCGAGAAACCCGCATCGTATCGCTCGACGATCTTCGCTCGACGGTCCAACAATTCCGGATAGCGTTCAAGTTGAGCCAACCCGATTGCCGCCATTATATCCGTCATGTTTCCTTTGTATCCGGGAATCACGATATCGTATTCCCAATCGCCCATTTTTGTCTTCGCAAGCGCGTCCTTTGACTGCCCGTGCAATGAGTACAACATGTAATTTTTATAAAGCTCATCATCATCTATATTCGGATTATCTTTCCAAGCGACACAACCGCCCTCAGCCGTGGTCAGATTTTTTACCGCGTGAAAAGAGAAATTGCTGAAATCCGCGATCGCTCCGGCCTGAAGATCGCCACGCGAGGCGCCCAGCGCATGCGCGGTGTCGGCAATAATCACCACACGCCCAAACGCTCGCTGCAATGAGTTGTTGGGTTGAAACAAAGATCGCTTGGATTCGACAATGTCAAACATTCGATCATAATCGCAGACCACTCCACCGAGGTCGACCGGTATGATCGCTTTGGTTCGCGGCGTGATCGCCGCCTCCAAAAGATCATAATCCATTTCGTATGTGTCTTTTTGCGAGTCCACCATGACGATCCGGGCGCCGACATGCTCGATGATGCTGGCGGAAGCGGTGTAAGTATAGGAGGGGACGACAATCTCGTCGCCCGGCCCAATGCCAAGTACCCGCAGCGTCATCTCCGCGCAGATGGTCTGTGAATTCAGGCAGACCGTTCGAGGCACACCAAAATAGGCGGCCAGCCTTCTTTCCAGCTTTTTTGTTCTGGGGCCGGTTGTGATCCAGCCGGATCGCAAGGCTTCCGCGACGGCTTCGATCTCAAGTTCGCTGATATCCGGAGGTGAAAATGAAATATTCATTGTGTGATCAAGCTCTCTTTCCTTAAAAGTCACATGACGTCATCAGAAATATTTTCCGATATTGAGCAAAATCCAGCCGATCAAAAATCCGACGGCGACGAATATGATAAAAAAGATCAAATTGCGTAAAAAGCCGCCCATTTTCTTTCTTTTTCGTCTGCCGCGCCCATCGGCATACGGTTCGGACGCGCTCCTTCTGGCCACGATCGGCGCCTCTCTGCCCACATTGTGTTGCAGTTGGCGCTTCGCCAAATCCTCTTTTGAAGTCGGCCGCGCATCCGGACGCCGGGGATCATGATGTTGAATTCGCTCGGCGCCACTTGCCGCGCTCACTCGACGCTCGGCGCCACTCGCCGCGTCCGCTCGACGCTCGGCGCCCGTCGGTCGCGCGGCACGACGGCGAGCCGGTCCGCCACCTCTATCGGACACACGCCGTTTATCATGTCCGGCGGCGCTTTTACGCATGGCCGGCATCCGCCGCGTCTGCGTCGGATCGCCATTGAGCATCGCCCTTTCGTCCGGCGATTGCGCGTACGAAGGTCCTCTGTTGGCGTGACCGGGAAGCACAGGAGCGTCCATGTAACGGGCTTCTCCCGCCTCCTGTTCCACCTGTCGCAGTCTGGCTGCCTCCCTCGCCTGCTGAAACCGTTCAAGGTCATCTTGTGTCAATCCATTTTTGTCAGTCTGTATCGGGCGTCGCACGTCTGATCGCTGGATCGGGCGCTGTGGCGCCTGTATGAATGGTGTCGGCCCTTCATTTGTCTTTTTCATTTCGCTTACCTCGTTCTCGTCCGCCTGGCGGTCGGTTTTTTTGCCAAACATCTTCGGCTGATCAGCTTTTGTCGCCATGTCCCGCGCTTTGTGAAGGTTTGCGGTATTCACAACCGTTGTCCGTTCCCGGATAATCGCCTCGTTGCGCAGCTTCACCCTTTTAATTGGATATGCCGTTTGTCGCTCTTTAATTTCGGGATCATTGGTTCTTGTCGACTCAGGCGTGTCCAATGGGCGGGGATCCTCGTGATCGGTGTGACGAACGATAACCGGTGGCGCGCTTTGCGGTTTGATCCGCGCCGCGAACGTTTTGTCTGTTTCCGGGGTATCTTCGTCCAAGTCGATCATGTCTTCCAGAAATGAGTCCGAATCTTTATGATTTCTGTCCGGACCATTTTGGCGCGCTTTCGTATCTGCCGATCGCTTCTCGTCATCGGGCGAAGTTTCAGCCTCCGCGTCGCGCGATCTCATCCGTTCCGTTTCTATTTTCTGATCTATACGCGTGACCTCGTCCATATCGGACGCTGTTCGCGCGGGCTTCCGGTCTCGTCCGTCTTTTTTAATATTGGAAGAGTAGATGTGATGTGGAAGCACCGGAATTGGTTTGGTATCGTCGGTCATCTCAGGGTTCAAAGGTGATTTCGGAGGTGTGATGACAATTTTTGAGGTCTCTCTGATTCCTCTCGTGTCACGCGAGTTAACTTCTTCGATTCGAATCATGATGAGCGTGGCGTTGTCTTTTCCTCCGCTTTCCAAAGCCGCGTCCATGATGACTTTCGCCTGCTTGCGCAAGGGCAAGTCCAAATCAATCAGTTCGGTCAGCAAGTCGGCATCCACCATGTCGGTGATGCCATCACTTGTCAGCAATAGGATATCATCTTTTTGCAGCCAGAATTGTGAAGAATAAGAGGGCGTCAGGTGACGTTCTTCCGGAAAGAGCCCCAAATGCTGAATCAATCGATGTCGCTCCGGGTGAGTCGCGCCTTCTTCCTGGGTAATAATACCCAGATCGATCAGTCTTTGGGCGTGTGTGTGATCTCTGGTCAGTTGATACAGTCGGCCCGAGCGGACAAGATAGATCCTGCTGTCACCGAGATTCACTGTCTGCGCGGTGTCCTCGCGCAACAACAGGGCCGAAAAAGTCGTTCCCATGCGCAAACCATCGTTCAGGCGCATTTGCTGGCAAAGGATGTCGTTCGTGTGCATCAAATAGGGGTTGGCCATTTCACTCAAACTGACCTGCGGGCGCTCTCTGAGCATTCGCTCGATTTCCGGCAGACCGGACACAGCGACGTAGGCGGCCTGGTCACCAAATGACTCACCGCCCATTCCGTCACAAATCGCGAACAAACCCGCGTCGGTTTTTTCATTCATGGTCGCGGTGTAGTCGCTCAGATCCTCATCTACATCGTGGAATTTTCCATTGAAGTAGAAATTATCCTCATTGCTCCGTCGGACACGGCCAAGATTCGTCATGACAACCGAACGATATCTCATAAAAAGGTCAACAATCTCCTTTGCGCCTTATTTTTCGGGCGCCTCTTCAAAAATAAAGCGATGCAGATCCGCGTTTTGCGCTTCCCAGTTCAATATGATATTCCAATTACTTGTATTGGTCGTATACATGGATTCGTCTTTGGGGACCTTGTATTCCATCGTATTGCTCATCGGACCCAGCGCGCTAAAGCCCATCCCCATGATGTCAAGTTGAGTCATGTTGGTTTCCATGTCTTCCAATATCGTGGTCACCGTCGACAGCTTTTTGGGTAGACTGAGGTCGGAGAATTTTTCAAATATCGCGGTTACGACCTGCCGTTGGCGGCCGGTGCGGACATGATCCGAATCGATTGAACGGATGCGGGCCCAGGCGACGGCCTGTGTGCCATCCAGCTTTTGTTCACCGGAGGAAGTCAGCATCCCTGACCCCGTGGGATGTTCCAGCAAGATGTTCATCTCTTCCAAAATATTGTTGGTGGCCCCAACCTCGGCTTCGGAGACATTGATTGTGATGCCGCCCATGTCGTCGACGATTTTTGTCGAGCTCCAAAAGTCGACCATCATGAATCGTTGGATGTCCAGATTGAAGTTCTCGTTGATCGTGTTTATCAAAAGTCCGATCCCACCCCAGGAATAAGCGGAGTTCAATTTATCCTGAGCGCCTTCACGCCCGGGCAGATCCACCTCTATGTCGCGCATCAGCGATGTCAACTTGACCGCGCTGTGTCTTTTGTCCACACTCATCACCATCATGGTATCGGTGCGCGCGGTCCGCTCGCCACGAGAATCCACGCCGATGATCAAAAAATTGTCGACGCGGTTGTCGATCTTCGCGACTTTTTTAATTGGAAAGTCATCATTGACGTAGACAGGAATGCGCCCACCCGAACTCATTTGATTGATGTCGGAGTATTCGGAACTGACCGACATGCCGGACAAGTGGTCCACGATGCTGACATTGGAATAGTTCGTTTTGCTGAGCCAGGCGAACGCGTAGGCGAACAACCCCACAGCCAGACCCAGGATCGCCAGGAACAACCTGAGAAAAAACTTGCTCACCCTTGATTCGGAAACATAATCATATGAAGCCATGGTCACCTCCTCGCATCGGTGCTGAACGGCACACCGCGATGCTCTAAAATCCTGTGATAATCTTCAATATAATCCACTTCCGCCCAAAACAGGCCTTTGATATCTTTCACATGGACATCCTTTTCGCCAATGTACGAATATAGCACATTCTCCCACCAGACATTGTGTTGTTGAGTATCGATCATCTCGGACATTCGTCGGGTGAATGCGGGCAAAATTTCTTGTTTGAGTCTGGCTATGCCGACGTATTCACCGGTGATGTCCGGCGGCGTCAGGTCCTTGCCATGTTTTTCCAACAATCCATCCTTGTACTTGAAAAGGTAGTCGCCCTCTTCCTGCCGGGACGAGTCGGCCAGCATCAGCGGATCACGCGGGTCGTCGAGCAAAGTCTGGAGGATCGTCTGATCCCAATAGACATCGGCGTTGCCCAATATGATATCCGATCCATTCAGTTCTTCTTTCGCGAACCACAGCGAGGCGATCGAATTCGTCACATCATAAAATGGGTTGACATGGTACTTGACCGGCAATCCCTCCAGCACCTGTTGAATCACACGATACCGATAGCCAACCACCATGATGACTTCTATCTTGTTCTCAAGAAGCATCTCGACGGTATTGCGGATCAGTGGAACACCACCGATATCCAAAGTGCATTTCGGATTCTCACCAATATAGCGGCTGATTCTGCTTCCTCTGCCGGCAGCCATTAAAATCGCTTTCATTTTTCACCTGAATTCTTTCCAAATCATACAAGAGAAGATATATCATTGATCAATCGATGACATCGCCTATGCATTCAATCAGTCGATCATAGTCTTCCGTCTTTAAAAAACCCATATGTCCGACTCGGGTCAGACTGTTGGCCAATTCTCCACCACATGGCGTGATCACCTGTCCGAATCGCTCCATCAAATCAATAAACAGACGATGGGCGTCGATCGGTCCGGTCAGCAACGGCGTCAGACCGTTGGACAGGCGGAAGGCAGGGATTCGAAACGGCGTCTCCCGCTCCACTCGCTCACGAAAATAAGCGGCGTTTTTCCCACAAAGCGCCAGTTCGGACCTCACCCCTCCCGCGGCGAGGATACGCTTTAGTCTATCATCTAGCTGAAGAATGATCGAAAGAGCGGGTGTGAACGGTGTTTGACCGCGCTCCGCGTTGACGAAGGCGTCAAGCAGATCCAAATACAGCTGACCGCGGACACGCTCCGGAGCGTACAGGCGGTCGACCAGTACGCGCTCGGAACAACTGACGATTGAAAGTCCCGGCGGCAGCGCGAGCGCTTTTTGAGAGGCGGTAAAAAAGACATCGACGTTCATTTCCTTCATCGAAAACTCATCGGTCAAAAATGAACTTACACAATCCGCGACCAGCGGCAAACCTTGCCGTTCGCACCAATCGCCGACCATTTTCAGGTCATACTGTTTCCCGATGGAGGTCTCATGTCCTTGAATCAGCAGACCGGTATAGCCGGACGCGGCAAAAGGTTCAAGATCACTCAAAATCAGATCGCGCTCGAAAGGAACGTGGATCTCCGTGT
>CAZAPS010000047.1:0-10553 GCA_964487355.1 uncultured Oscillospiraceae bacterium | reverse complement strand
AAACAATCAAGTTTGCAGGGAGGATTTGTCTGTGCCGGTGGTGTGTCAACACTAGCCGGAGTGATTTGACGCAAAAAACATGTGGAGGTAACAATGTTTGTTATGAAGGAGGCTGTTCATGTAGTATTCATTGTATTTGTGATCTCAGCCATAGGTTACCTTGTTGGGTCGATTCGAATCAAAAATGTATGTTTTGGCACTTCGGCTATTTTTATGGTTGGATTGGTTTTCGGACATTTCGGCGTTACACTACCCGAAAGTATTCAGACAATCGGTCTGGTGTTGTTCATAACCTCTGTCGGACTCAGCGCGGGTTCTTCATTTCTTTCCAATTTGAAGAAAAACGGGAAGGTTTATGTCGTGGTTTGCCTGTCCACAGCGCTGACGGGCTTTTTTCTTTGCCTCTTACTCGTAAAAATATTTCAGATTGACATGGCGCTTGGAGTGGGTGTGATGACCGGGGCGTTTACAAGCTCTCCAAGTTTCGCGGCGGCACAAGACACGGTTGCCGGCAATCCCGGCGCAGTCGCGATGGTCGCGGCCGGATACGGCATTCTCTATCCGTTTGGAACATTGGGCAAGGTATTATTTGTCCAGTTGATGCCGAAGTGGCTGCGTGCTGATATTGAACATGAAAAGATACTGATAATCACGCCCGAGTCGGCTGAGAATAACAGTGGGAAGAATAAAGGTCATCTGACGGTGGAATCGAAAGGTTATTTTACACTGGCTTTTGCGATTGTGCTGGGGACGATACTGGGCGCCGTATCAATTCCACTACCCGGCGGAGTGGCTTTTTCATTGGGAGTCGCGGGAGGGCCATTGATTGCGGCGCTATTGATTGGACATTTTGGGCATATTGGACCACTGACATTAAATGTTAACAAGAATACCATCAGTTCATGCAAAGAGATTGGGCTGATTTTGTTTTTCTCAGGCGCCGGTGTGGATGGTGGAAGAAGTGTTGTCACGATCTTTCAGGAATATGGAATTTTGTTGATTTTAGTTGGGCTGATTCTGCTGACCGTCCCACTTTTCACCGGCTTTTTAATTGGCTATAAAGGCTTTCGTCTGCCACTGCTGAACGCTCTCGCGGCGATGACGGCAAGTATGACTTGTTCAGCTTCTCTCGCCGCTTTGATCCAAACGGCGGAGACGGACGAGGTTGTAAGCGCATATGCCACCACCTATCCGATCGCGTTAATCACGCTGGTGATGACTGTGCAACTTCTGATCATGTTTCAATGAGCGATCGCTAAAATGATTTTTCCTCTTTCGACCACGCCGTATTTGAATCGTAATAATCATTTTGGATCCGCAAACTTACTTTAACAACTGAAGTAAGTTTTTTTAATGTATTCATAGATTAAAGTGACGTCCCGACCGGGTTAGAAAAGCAACTTGATTTAGACAAAGTACACAACGCTGATTTAAACTTTGTATTATGTTTAGCACAAACAACGATGTCATTATATACTGTATACAATCTGGAGTTGATTATATTGTCTGGCATAATTGAATTTTAATGAAATTGAAAGGTGAATCGGTATGAAATCCAAGCAAAACAGTCTGGTCGAAGATACGTATGACCATATTTTAAAGATGATCATGAACAAGGAGCTGATTCCCGGTGAAAAGATTTCTGAATTGAAAATCGCAGAGGATCTTGGCATCAGTCGCTCTCCGGTTAGAGAGTCAATCCGCAGACTTGCGAATGATGGTCTTATTATTATTTATCCCAACCGGTTCGCTGAATTGGCCTGCTTCAGTGATGAGGAAGTTAAAGAAATCGGTATGATGCGCCTGGTTATGGATGTAGCGGCGATCAAGTTGGCACTTTTGTATGGAAGTCAGGCGGATTTTTTAAATCTCAGACAAATAGCGAAAGAGTGTCACGCCGCATTGATATCAAAAGACGATCGCAACAGAATTCGGCTGGATTGTGACTTTCACCTTTTATTAGCTAAGATTGGCAAGAACAATCTTCTGGTTAAATTCCATAACGAGCTCTATCTTCGTGTACAGTTCACGATTTTACATCACAGTTCAAAACAGGCAGATTTATATACAGAACACATTAATCAACATTTGGAGATTGCTGAAGCGTTGATTGAACACAACGAAGAAACGGCCATTGAGTTGATCAAAAGTCATATTATTTCTTTTTATGATTTGGATGAAACCTATCACCACAAATTTTTGGATAATTTTGTAAGCTGATTTTACTAAACGTTGTTCATGCGACGTTTGATTACAGATTCGGATCATTGACCGAATCTGTTTTTTTGCACGACACGCTTAACGACAAGGTGATGAAAGACTAGGGCGCGGATTCCAAATAAACAAGATTGGCGGGCAACTACGGATATATCCTACAAACTTTAAATATCTAAACAGAGAAACATCCGTAAGCCGACCGGACGTAGTAACGGCATAAATATAGAGCAGCGATAAGACATGTTCTATGTTGTGCGATAGTCGACAGATTTGTCTGACGTTTTGGGCTGTTGAAATGACCGCTGCAAGCCTTGTGGGCTATTGCCGTTTGTTGTGCAGGTTTGCTGATTTAGGCGGTTTAACCAAATTTTGATCTTGCATTCTGTACAAAAGCCTGTTGACGATTGTCGATCAGGTTGATAATATAATACAAACAGAAGAAATTGTATTCAAAAAATAAAAACTGAATTCAAAAAGAGCGAAGAGAATACGAATCGGCAAGCTGAATGGATAATCCAGCTCGACTGTCCTTATCGCAATTTACGTATTTAGACGCATTTGTAAAAGTTATATTGACCGGTTTCGACGAAAACTATTTTTAAATGATGAAAAGAATGGATGAGAAAATGTCAAGACAATCGATAGCGTATAAATCAAAAAAAGACTTTGATGAAATGATGAAAGCCGCCGTTATTGTTGAACCGAGAAAACTTGAACTTCAGCATGTGAATATACCTGAACTTCAATATGGTGAGGCTTTGATTAAAGTTCAATATTGCGGAATTTGTGGAAGTGACATACATGTATTACATGGTGAACATGCCACCGCCACTTTTCCACGTGTGCCCGGACATGAATTTGTTGGAGAGTTGGTTGATTTTTACGGTCAATGTGACTTTTCAATTGGAGACACCGTCGTGGCGCAACCCTTTTTCTCTTGTGGAAATTGTGAGTCTTGTGCTCAAGGCAAGGATAATGTCTGTTGCTCACTTCAGTTCATGGGCGCGCATGTCGATGGGGCATTTGCTCAGTACGTTAAAGTGTTGATCAGAAAAATGTACAAGATTCCGCCTGATGTTGAGCCGCGACTTGCCTCGCTGGTAGAACCGATTGCCGTGGCGGTACATGATGTCCGTGGAAGTGGCCTCCAGGTAGGGGAAACCGCGCTGATCATAGGAAGCGGTCCGATCGGGCTGTTGATCGCGATAGTAGCAGCTCATACCGGTGCGAGACGAGTTGTGATCAGTGAGATTAATCCGTACCGACAACAGGTAGCAAAAGAAATGGGGTTCGAGGTTGTCGATCCTACGACGGATGATTTTGATGATCAGATCAACCGGCTCAGCGATGGGACAGGGTTTGATGTTGTTTTTGAAGTTTCGGGCAGCAAAGCTGGTATCCGTTCGTCGACTGCATTTGTTAAAAATGCTGGGACAGTAATGATCATTGGCATGGCGAGTGAGCCATATCTTGTCAATCTCGCCGAGGTGTTCGCCAAAGAAATTAGACTTAAAGGTGTCCGAATCCATTCACAATATAATTTTATTGGCGCCGTTGAAATCTTAAAAAGCGGAGTGCTTAATCAACAGTTTTTAAAATTGATCACAAATGAGTTTTCTTTGAATGACATAGTGGAAGCGTTTGAGTTTGCGGAAAAACCAGGAGACTATCTCAAAATTATTGTAAATATGGAAGATTAATCCTTCATCAAAAATCAAATCGGATTTTTATTAAATGTTTGACAAAGGAGTACAAAATGAAACAATTTCAACTATTTTACAACAATCAATGGGTGCCGGCGGAGGGTGATCAAACATTTACAACGAATAACCCCTGTACAGGGGAGGTGATTGCGCAGATGGCGTATGCCTCGGTCGAAGACACGCGCAAGGCGATTGACGCGGCATACGTCGCATTCGAATCCGGCGTTTGGTCTGACCTTGATTATGAAGATCGGGCGGACTACCTGCATAAGGTCGCCGATATCATGGAGCGTAGGTTTGAAGAACTCGCGGAGTGGGAAGCCAAAGATACAGGCAAGCCAATCAGAGAGACCCGCATGATTGACATTCCTTTATCCATTAGAGCATTTCGTTACCATGCGGATAACGTCAAATCGCTAAAAGGTCAGGTAATAAGCGTGCCGGGCAAGCATCTATTTGACTATGTCACGTATGAACCGTTTGGTGTGGTGGGATCGATCGCGCCTTGGAATTTCCCGTTGCATCTTCTAACCCGGAGTATTGGAGCCGCACTAGCTGCCGGCAATACAGTTGTGTGCAAAGCTGCGACAATGACACCTGTGACAAGCCAAATTTTAGGTGAGATTTTCCTGGAGGCCGGTGTGCCGGCGGGCGTTTACAATGTTGTTTCCGGTTCCGGTGGAGTGGTGGGCGAAGAGCTGTTGGCAAATGACAAAGTAGCCATGGTCGCCCTAACCGGAAGTGAAGAAGTGGGCAGACGTCTAATGGAGGCATCCGCACGTGCCCCAAGAATAAAAAAACTATCTCTTGAGTTGGGTGGAAAAAGTGCGATGATCGTTTCCAAAAAAGCGGATCTCACTGCCGCGGTTAATTCAGCGATCCAAGGATTTTGCACAAACCAAGGCGAAGTGTGTGTCTCAACGTCTCGTTTGCTGCTTGCGGGTGAAATATATGATGAATTTATGGAACAAATGCTGGGTAAGTTGGCTTTGCTAAAAATCGGAGATTGTATGGAGGAGGATACAATGATGGGATCTCTGATCAGTGAAGATCATCTTGAAACGGTGCAGGGATTTGTGGACCGGGCAAAAGAACAGGGAGCGAAACTTCTTGTGGGCGGTGAACGTCTAAATGGAGGGATTTATAGCAAAGGTAGCTATTATCCGCCTACAGTGTTTGAAGACGTGACTGTCAATATGGAACTTTTCCAAGAAGAAGTATTTGGTCCCGTACTGGCTGTTACACGTTTTTCGACCATGGACGAGGCGATCGAGCTTGCCAATGCCACTAGATTTGGCTTGGGAGCGGCGATTTTCTCAGAGGACATACGTGAGATTTATTGGACGGCTGAGCGATTGGATGCCGGAACGATCTGGATGAACTGTTCCTCCAAATCCAATATTGAAACCCCATTTGGTGGAAATCGAAACAGTGGCCTTGGTAGAGAAGATGGAATGGAAGGACTCTTGGAGTATCTGAAGGTCAAAAATCATATTTTGTATGTGGCTCCGGAGTATGACAATTTTTTCGAATTTGAAAATTAAAAACACAAGTAATAGTAGAAACCATAATGAAAGATTTTGGAGGAAACAAAATGAAAAGGCGTTTTGCAATATTAATCGCGTTGATTATGATGTTCACAGTATTTTCGGGTTGTTCCAAAGGTGATGGAGGATCGAGCGCTCAAAATGGCGACACTTCCGCCGGCGGAAACGGAGGAGAAAAACTATATGTAGGACTTTCAATAAGAGGACTCGAGAATCCTTACTATGTGCAAATCAAACAGGGTGTTGAAATGTTTTTAGACGCAACCTTCCCTGATGGCAATTATGAGTTTCAGGTAATGGAGTGCCAAGGCTCTGATGAAAAACAGATAAATGATGTAAAAGCCTTTTTGGCACGCGCAGGTGAAGATGGAATTTTGTATGTCGATCCAAATAATTCACCCGTGGCGGCGGTCATAGCTGAACTTTGCGAGGAGGCGGAAGTCTACTGGAGCACATGCTGGAGTTACGCAGACGGCGTGTATCCCATGGACTACAAGTATTACGTGATGCACCAAACCGCCGACAATGAAACCGGTGGATATGAGGCGGCAAAAGCAATGTTCACCCAACTTGGAGATGGCCCTCAAAAAGTCGCCGCTATTCTTGGACCCCTGACGAATGACGCTTCGATCGATCGGGAAAAAGGACTACGCAAAGCTTTGGCGGAGTTTCCGAATGTCGAACTTGTGGACATTCAATCTTCAAATGGAAGTGACCAGGAGAGTCTGAATTTAACACAGACTTGGCTGAGTAAATACCGTGACGATCTTAATGGTATTTGGAGTTGGTGTGATGTAAATGCTTTGGCGGCTGTTGAAGGACTACGTGCTGAAGGAATGAACGGAAAAATTCTGGTGTCCGGTTTTGACTGTATTGACGACACACTGCCCGCGATCGACGCCGGGGACATCTGCGCGACGTTTTCTTCCAATCCGTATCTTCAGAGCGGGTATGGCTTCGCTTATTGCTACGAAGCTTATATCGGCAATCTTGATACCGAGAGCATGCCGCCTGAAAAGCGGATGATTCAAACAATGGGAATTACAGTCACAAAGGACAATATTGATGAATATCGTGAAGAATATGTTGAGAATAAGCCTGTATATGATTACACCGACTTAGATTTTTGCATATCTCGCTCGATCGATTTGGACAATTTACATTGATTGATCTCTAATTCATAGTTTCAATTGTTACGAAATTTTAGGCAATCAGGCCATCCGGCGAGATGTTGATCTTTGCCGGATGGTGTTAAAAAAAGACGCAATACGCGGAGGGAATATTATGCAATTAAATAATGAGGCTGCTTCGAAATTTGTAACAATATCAGAAGAGTTTCAATGTAAGATCCATCGGGATGAACAACGTGAAAAGTGGCTGAAAATCGCACCCCTGATTGTTTTGGCAGCACTTCTTCTCTTTTTCTCGGTGTTGGCTCCAGGGTTTTTCAGCTTGAAAAACATGCAGACGATTACAACACAATTGGCGGTGCCGCTGATTGTCGCGAGTGGATTGACTTTTGTTGTATTGATGGGCGCTATCGACTTGTCCGCTGATGGTGTGATGGGCCTTGGCTCGGCAATAGTGGGCATGCTTGTCCTAAACAACAAAACCTCCTTGAATCTTGGATTGTTTGCCATTCCGTTGGTACTGGTTTTTGGGGCTTTATGTGGTCTGATCACAGGACTCATTCATGTCAAAGGGAAAATACCGTCTTTCATGGTGACTTATGGGATGCTTAGCGTTACATCGGGTTTGGCCGTGGTCCTTTATGACGCTGTTCCTCCGACGATCGAGGATGGCGCGATCCGTTCTTTCGCTTTAACTAAATTTTTAGGATTCCCGCTTTTAGTCTACATTTCCTTGGCGGTGTTTTTGATTTTATTGATTATTCAAGAAAAAACCGCGTATGGCAAATACATCTACGCTATTGGTGAAAATGAAGCGTTTGCAAGAGTATCGGGAATCATGGTTGATAAGATCAAAATCGGGACATTCATTTTAGCCGCGGTGATCATGAGTGTGGCGGGAATCATGGGGGCCTCTCAAATCGGTCGTGGCGATGTGGCTGTTGGAGCGGGAATGACCTTTCCGGCGCTGGCCGCAGTCGTTCTGGGCGGCACATCATTGAGTGGAGGCAAAGGTGGCGTGATCAATACTCTAGTTGGAACAATCACCATCACTGTATTGGAAAATGGTCTTGTGCTTATGGGTGTCAACCCCTATATCAAGAGTGCCATTCTAGGGATTGTGCTTATCTTAGCGCTGATATTGACGCTGAGTAAGAAGGTCAAGCAGGTCGTGAAATAGGAGGCACAAAATGTCAGTTGAACAAAGAGAACTGTTTAGCGCAAGTGGAATTCATAAATATTACGCTAGTACAAAAGCATTGCAAGATGTGTCTTTTTCGATCAATAGAGGCGAGATCGTCGGTCTTGTAGGTGAAAATGGCGCGGGGAAGTCAACTTTGTTAAAAATCATCATGGGGGTCGAACAACCGGATAAAGGTGAAATGAAGTTTGACGGAGAACCATACTCTCCACAAAATCCAAAGCAGGCTAATGCAAATGGCGTAGGTATGGTTTTTCAGGAACAATCTTTGATGACCAATCTAACCGTGGCTCAGAATATTTATTTTGGTGAGGAAAAGAAATTTAAAAAAGCAGGATTCATTGATTGGAAACAAATGAGCCGTGACGCTGAATCAGTGTTGAAACGGATCTCGCTGAATGATATTTCCCCGGATAAAAAAATATCCGATATCCAATTTTCCCGTCGACAAATGGTGGAGATCGCCAAAGTGCTTTATCGCACAAGCGACGGCAGGGATGATGGCGCGTTAATTTTGTTGGATGAACCAACTAGTGTGTTGAACGCCGAAGAAATTGAGATCTTATTCCAGAAAATGAGAGAACTGAAAAAAAGTGGCAACGGAGTTGTGCTGATCTCCCACAGATTAGACGAGATTATGGAAGTATGTGATCGGATCTTTGTTTTTAAAGATGGACAAAATGTGTGTGATCTGCCGGTTTCTGAGGCGGACGAGAGCATATTATATGAAAAAATGGTCGGCAAGAGCTCATCGACGGAATTTTACAAAGTTGACAAGCAACGAGTTGATTTCGGAGAAGTGCTGATAGAGGCAAACGATATAGGAAGTTATGGATTTTTCAAAAATGTATCCTTCAAATTGCGTGAAGGCGAAGTGCTGGGAATCTGTGGAGTGGTGGGTAGCGGTAAGGAGGAGCTTTGTGGTGTTCTTTGTGGAGATGAGCCACACACAAGTGGAGAGTTGATAATCGGAGGAGAAGGTAGATTGCTGAAGTCTCCCTACGAAGCGTTAAAAGAAAAGATTGTCAGCGTTCCCACAGAGCGCAGAGTAGAAGGACAAGTTGGAATGGCGAGTGTTGCTGACAACATGATTTATTGCAACATGGATTCAGTAAAATCAAAAGGTTTTGTCGCTAAAAGAAAACAGAAAATCATGGCGGACCAATGGATCCGTCAATTGAATATTAAATGTCAATGCGCGAATCAACCGATCGAGAATTTGTCAGGAGGTAATGCGCAGAAGGTGGTGTTTGCTCGTGTTTTGTGTAGCGACGCCAAGGTTATCATTCTCAATCATCCAACACGTGGTGTTGATATTGGGGCGAAAGAAGAAATTTACAGTATTATTCGCGAAGCATCGGATAAAGGAATAGGGGTAATACTGCTTGGTGATACTCTCGAAGAGTGCATTGGGCTTTCGGGACGCATTCTTGTCATGAAGGATGGTTTAGTTACAAAAGAGTTCAACGCGAGCCCGGACGATAAGCCGACACAGATGGATATTATCCAGTACATGATGTAATAGGAAGGTGGCACATGAGAGTACATGCAGAGACAATAAAACAAAAGATTGGTATCAAAGATTTTATCATCGATAAGATCAGCATAATCGCGATTGTTGTTATGTTGCTTGGGTTTACCATAATCAATCCCCGTTTTCTAGGATTGAAAAATATCGGTAATCTGTTGGGTGACATGAGCACCTTACTTGCGATCAGTATAGGAATGACTTTTGTGCTTCTGTTGGGAAGCATCGATCTATCCGTCGGAGCGATTTGCTCCTGTGCCTGCGTCACTGTAGTGATGACTATGGAACGATTCGGCGCTTTCAGCTTCGTTATTGCTTTGGCAATGGGTGTGCTCGCTGGAGTGATCAATGGGATCCTGAACGCCAAACTTAAAATTCCTTCCTTTATCGCAACATTTGGGACAATGTGTTTCTGGGAAAGCGCGGCGATGTTGATTGCCGGAGGAGCCAGTCAACAGATTAAAAAAGATTATTACTTTTTGATTGATTGGTACAAAATCAAGGTTGGTTTCTTACCGTTACCATTTCTATTGGTAACCGGAATAACCATTTTAATGATCATTGCTCAAAATAAAACAACATTTGGCAAAAGAGTATACGCAGTTGGTGGGAATGAAAGTGCTGCCCGATACATCGGTATGCCTGTTATCAAGACAAAGATCGCTGTGTTCGCCATTGCAGGTCTTTTCGGAGCTGTTGGCGGGATTCTGCTCGCCTGTAAATTGAAAAGCGGTATACCCTCTATCGGAGAAAGTTTTAATATGATGGCCATTGCAGCGGTGGCTCTTGGTGGAACTTCAATGTCCGGTGGCAAAGGTGGGCTGCTGAAGACCGTGGCGGGTTCCATTCTAATCACGCTGATTCAAAATGGAATGAATGTCGTTGGTATCAACGCATATTGGCAGAATACCACATTCGGCATTATTATCTTGGCCGCCGTCTGGCTTACCACAGATCGCAAGCGCAGACAGTTAATCGTAAAATAACAAAGGAGAGTGGTGATATGAAGATGTCGACCAGAATGAAAAAATTAAAAGATAGGCTGTTTAATGTTGAATTTCAACAGCCTAAAACCTGGCACTTTAAGGATACACATATATTTGATACCTGGCCGGAAATTAAAGATGAGCCGATGGTCGTTAGAAAAGGTTATGCGCAAAAATACATTGGAGAGCCTGGATTATTCACCAGATAGTATTTAATACTCGTTCTTGCTGTTGTTTCAAT
>CAZAPS010000046.1:0-10668 GCA_964487355.1 uncultured Oscillospiraceae bacterium | reverse complement strand
TCTTTTGATGAAATGAAACAAGCGCCCCACTCCTGTTGTTGGAATGGGGCGTTTGACTTTTTGAGCATTGTTCACGGACAAGTCGACTTCGGTTTGTTTTTTATCCGTGCATCAGTTGAAACAAGATGATCACTCAGTGGCGAAATCAAGCTCATGGTCAATGAAGGCATCCAGATTTTCATATCCCGCGGCGCCTTCAAACGAACCTTGACGCCAGTGCGCCAATGTCTTCCAGGCACTCAGACTTTCGTCTTTTTCATTTAGCAACTCGTAAGAACGGATCGATGGTTTAGAACATGTCTGTTCATCGAGTACTGATTCAAAGGTAGTCACCAAGCGCGCTTTGGCTCCTTTTGCTTCAACTTCAATTTCCTGAACACCGTCTTTTAGTTCCATCGGATCTGTTGTTTCAGAAACGGTCTCACCGTCATCGCTCCACTCAATCATGACATTGGCTTTCGCGCCATCCGTCACCATCGCGTCCACTTTTAATTTAGATAGTTGGAAGGCGTCAACCCATTCCGTGATATGTTTTCCTTCCAGATCAAAATGATCCGGGTTGTAATCCAGCCAGACCTTAAGATGTTCGCTTTGTGGGCCGGCCTCATCGGGATTGTCGTGAATTTCCTTATTTTCTTCAGCTGTCAATCGAACATCATAAAACCTCAATTGGCCGATCGAAGCGTCAAGCATGGTATGCAACTTTCCGCGGTCACGTTTGGGCAACAGATGTCTATGGTAGGAAAAGCCTGAATACATCGGTGTGCCGGGCCAATTAATGATCTCACTGTCAATATCCGGTGAATCAATGTGACCGGACAACAATCCATTCTGATAAGAATCTCCACCTGACGCGCGATCAAAAGTGCCGGTATACTGAGTCCATTCGTTCAGACGCGCTCCATGTGGTTCATCATCAAAATCATTCCAGAAGAATTCACCGTTGTGATAGTCAAAACTCAGACCGTATGTCAGTTTGCCGGTGGTGCGTAGGCACATGCGATACAGATAATTCGTTCCCCAACCCGTGGTGACGCCTTTGATCATCAGCGGATTGTGATCGTTTTCACCCTCAGACATATTTGCGACTCGATTGATGTCCGCCCAAACCATACCGGTCAGACCGTCATCGACGTGGTAATTCTCATTGTCGGGTATTTCAACATAGTCATATTCACCGTCCAACGCCAGACCATATTGCCCGTCTCCATGCTTGACTAACAAAGGTTGACCATGGACGATACCATCGTTGCCGTTGCCGGACTGATCTTTGACGATCGGCATGCCGGTTATGGTACCCATAATATATTGATCTCTTTCATCCGATACCAAATTCAATACCTCGTCGCCAAATAAATCAGACGACTCGACACCGGGCACACCGATTTGGATTCTATAATCTCCTTGATCCTCGAACTCATATTCGAAGTGCAAGATTTTTTCTTCTTTCGGATCAAGAGACAGAGTCTGTGAGTCGACGGCTTCGGAGTCAATAAATAGGGAGGGTTCAAACTCACCCGACACCGAACCGATATTTTTAATCTTCACTTCAGCCACGATGTGGTCGGCGAAAATATCCTGTTTTTCTTTTGTGCCTTGAAAAATACGAAGATCATCAAAAACCGCGGTCGGTTCACGATCTTGGACCTCGACCATCTGCTCGACCTCATGGATCTTCAATTGATGATCACCGGCGTCGGCGATCTCCAGTGATGTCGCCAGCTCGATAGATTCACCCGGATTCAAAACGATGACACGTTCCTTTCCGCGATCACCAAATAAATTGATTTGCACAAGCTCATCGTTATCATATAGATCCAAAGTCACACTTGCCAACCCATCACCGGCATTTGTGGCCGTGAATTCAATAGGCAGAGAGCCACCGGCTAAAATTGCCTCGTCACTGACTTTCACCTCATCGATTGTGACCTTATGTTCCTCAGCCGCCAATGTAAAGGTTTCAACAATCGATTCCTCATCGTCCGTAAGACCATAACTTGTCACGGTCAATTCTTCGCTGTTGGCTTCAAGCATTAAGTAATCCGCTTTTCCGGCAGCCACTTTTTCCGGCCAGTTTTCATCCAACCGCTCGTTCGGTTCGCCATAGTCAATTTTGTTGTCCCCAATGCGACCGTCACCTTGTGTGAGATAAACGGTACGTGCGCCAACATCCGGATCGACAGAGACAAATCTTTGATAGTTGTGATCGTGTCCGGACAATAGTAGATTTACACCGCCTTGTTCTACAACTTCCGGTATATATTTGTGCGTGTATGAGTCGGTGTAAGGATGGTGCAACCCTAAAATTCGGAAGGGCGCGGTTTTCGCCTCACTGTGTTCCAAATCCTCTTTTAACCATTCCAGAGCGTTTACTACCTTTGCGTGAGTCTCCTCGGAAGCCGGCTGGCCACTGCTTTCCTCATTTAACTCAAACAGCGCCCAGAGGTTGCTGTCCATCACATTGAGATAGATCGGTCCGCAGCGAAAACCCACGGCTGAGCCGTCGCCCGTCTCGATGTCCGAACGGTAGGTCTGACCTTGAATCTTTGTCACATACGCGTCGAAATAAGGACCAAAATCATGATTCCCAAGAGCATAGATGACCGGATAATTTCGCAAAAATTCGTATTCCGGTGAAAACCAAAAATCAAATTGTTCTTTGGAGGCTCCGGTTCCCTCAACCAGATCACCTGTGTGAAGAATAAAATCCGGATCTTCACGGAGCACAAAATCATTAAAATAGTTTCGAGTCTCAAATTTGTGTGTGTCACTGATAACCGCCACACGCAGCGATTTAGGATCTTCAGGCAATGTTTTAAACTTGCCGGACCTAACGTTGTCATCGCCTAAATCGACGCTGTATTCATATTCTGTCTCTGCTGTTAAATCGTCCAGCGTCAGATAAAACATGTTGAGCGGAACGCCTTCAAATTCCGGTCCATTCTCGGCGTTAATCTCAAATTCGGATTGTTCTTCACCCTTCGCCTGAAAATTGACGTTGGCCGCGCGCGCCGATTTGCTTTCCCAGCAAATCGTCATGCTATCTGATTTTGGACCAATTAAATATGGGCCGACCAGAAATTCGCCTGTATCAGTCTCTTCATGTTCATCGACCGAAGTCGTAATCGTAGTGGGTGGATCTGATTGAGTTTCCACTTGTGTATTGTCAGTCGTGGACACTTCCGAACTATCGTCCTTTAGCGGTTGCCGGCAGGCAGTCGCGGTCACTATCCCGCTTAGCGCCAGGACTAAAGCCAGTACTTTAATTCTTAGTTTATGCATAGTACCCCCTTTAGATGCATAGCCAATTCCTAAATAATTAATACTCCACTTAACTAATTACTTATTTTAACATATTATTTGTTAAAATAAGTATGATTCATATACATATTGCACAACGCTCATCTTTTGTATACATGGGCGGCTCAACATTTCAGATAAATCTGACCGTTAAAATCCGGGTATAAAAAATCCGGCCCCAATCAATTGGGACCGGATGGTGGGTGGAATGCTACGCATTATAAATCATCAAAAAACTCTTGTAACACAAAAAATGTATCGCTCGGTCCGGATCGTTCCTCGGGATGAAACTGATAGGAACGGATCTTGCGGTCGGTAAACCTGACACCTTCGACGGTGTCGTCGTTGACATGCTCAAAAATGATTTCAAGTGGCTGCATTGAGGGCTCGAGAGAATGACGTGAGACCACATAACTATGATTTTGTGAAGTTTGATAAAGCCTGCCGGTCCGCAGCGAACGCACAGGATGACTGGAGCCGCGATGCCCAAAAGACATTTTTTCGGTATCCAAACCGGCGGCCAGACAAAGCATCTGATGTCCCAGACCAATCGCCATCAAAGGTTTGCCGTGCGTCAACAGTTCACCAATCACCTCGATTTGCTCGGGGCAGGCTTTGGGGTCGCCCGGTCCACTGCCCAGCAACACACCGTCACACCCGGTGGCGATTACTTGTCTCGCCGTCACGTCATAGGGCAACAAGGTGACATCGGCGCCCAACCGATTCAGTTGTTTTATCAATCCTTGTTTAATCCCATAGTCGATCACCGCGATGTGTTTGCTCCGCTCATCGCCAGCTACAGTTCGTTTGAAAAATTCAGCTTCAGAAACGCCTGCCAAAGGCACCTGCTCAGGCATTTGCCATTCACGGATATCTCTTAAAAGGTCATAGATATCCGGCAGCGTTTCGAAACACAAAGCGGCGCGCATTGTGCCGTTGTCCCGTAGATGTCCGGTCAAAGACCTTGTATCGATGCCCCAAAGGCCCGGCACATCTTCCTCTTTTAGCCAGGCGTCCAGACTGAGATCAGCGCGTGGATCGAGCGCCCCGTCATGAAACTCTCTTACGATCAGCGCGGACAGAGCGAGTCGGGAGGATTGTGTTTCCGATCGACACACACCATGGTTGCCGATGGCCGGAAAAGTCATGACCAGTCCCTGGCCACCAAATCCGGGATCTGAAATTATCTCGGTGTAACCGGCCATGCCGGTATTGAAAACGATTTCAAAAAAACAGTTTTTAGGTCGGCCAAACGCCTGTCCGGTGTACATCGTCCCATCTTCCAATACAAGAAAACCATCCATCAAATTCACCATTTCGACTGTATTATTATGTAATCAATCTTGCCGTCCGAATTATTATACAAAAGACCCGGTGATAAACAATGTCCGGCCGCCGGGTTTGTCAGCAAAACGCCAAGACATGTTTTGCTCTAAATCAAAGCGAGGTTCAATCAGATTGGGTCATGGTCCCGGGAATCGGCAGCAGCGAGTCCACAAACAGGTCAGGATTAAAATCGACCAGGTCTTCCGCCCCCTCGCCGAGTCCGGCCAACACAATTGGAAATTTAGTTGTGTAGGCGACCGCCACGGCCACACCGCCCTTCGCGTTGCCGTCCAGCTTGGTTACCACGACGCTGTCCACTTTAGCGACTTCGGCAAAGGTCTCGGCCTGCAAAATCGCGTTTTGACCGGTAGTCGCGTCAATCACCAATAGAGTTTGAATATTCGCGTCCGGGGCCTCGCGATCTATGATGCGGCGCATTTTGCCTAATTCGTCCATTAGATTCTTTTTGTTGTGCAGCCTGCCCGCCGTGTCAATAATCAACACATCCGCCTGACGAGACTTGGCTGCCTGGATCGCGTCGTAGACAACTGACGCGGGGTCGCCGCCTTCTTCATGCATGACAATCTCACAATTGGTTCTGTACGCCCAAATCTGCAGTTGTTCAATCGCCGCCGCGCGGAAGGTGTCCGCGGCCGCCATAATCACATGCCGACCTTCCTCCACATACCTCAGCGCCAGTTTTCCCGCGGTCGTTGTTTTCCCGGTACCGTTCACACCTACAAGGAAAATCACGTTCAGCTGATTATCTTTAATCTCCAGGTGACGACTTTCTCCAAAGACTCTGAGCAGCTCTTGTTTTAAATAAGCCAACACAAATTCTTCCGAGTCGTTTTTTTCGCTTTGAATCGCCTTGCGAAGATTGGTCATGATTTCATCGCTGCATGCCACGCCGACATCCGCCTGTACCAGCAACATTTCCAGCTCGTCCAACTGTTCTTCATCAAAGCGACCAAAGCTTAGCGTTAGTTTGCGAATGCCGTCGGTTAGAAAATCTCTGGTTTTCGCCAGACCTTGCTTAAATTTATTAAATAATCCCATTATTAGCCTCCACTTACTCGATCAACCGCCCAATTTCATGGATAAAATTTTGGACACTCCATGTTCCGGCATGGTCACGCCATAGATTCGCGCCGCGGATTCCATGGTGCCTTTGCGATGTGTCACCACGATGAACTGCGATTGATCGGCATATTTGTCAATATAATCGGTGAAGCGAAACACATTGCTCTCGTCCAGACTCGCCTCAACCTCGTCCATTATACAAAATGGCGTCGGTCTTAGCTTAAGGATCGCGAACAACAAGGCGATCGCGGTCAAGGACCGCTCCCCACCGGACAAAAGCATCATATTTTGCAGCTTTTTGCCGGGAGGACAGACATTGATCTCGATTTCCGCAGTCAAAACATCATCGCTGTTCTCCAACATGATTCGGCCTCTTCCACCGCCAAACAATTCCGAAAAAGTTTGTTGAAAATTCTGATTGATTTTATCTAAATTCATCTGAAATTGCTCACGCATCGAGTGGGTCAACTCGCGAATCACTTCGTTTAGATCTTTTTTTGATTTCAAAATATCATTTTGCTGATTGGTCATGAATTCATATCGCTCCACCAACTGGGCGTACTCTTCGACCGCGTGGACATTGACTTGGCCCAAGGCTTTGATCGAGCGCTTAAGCTTTTGGATCCGCGTCTCCGCCTCTTCCAGTTTCAAATCGTCATCGCGCCATTTTGAGGCTCCGGCGTGAGTCAGCTCATAAGCTTCCCACAGTCGATTTTTTTCTTGCGCGAGGCTGTTTTTGACTCGCTGTATTCGCGCCTCGACGCGTACCAGTTCGGTCTCGATTCGAGCCAGTTGATCACGGACTTGTCGATCACGGCGCAGATTTTGGTCTTCCGCCTGGTCCATCTTTTTCTTTTCTAATTCAGTTTCGGCGATCGAGTCTTGTACTTTGACAAGCCGCTGATCCGCCTCCTCCAACTCAGTTTTTGTGCGAGCCAGGGTCGACTGGTTTTCACTTAACAAGGTTTCTTTCTCGTGGACGGCGCGTTCATAATCATCGCCGGTACGCTGTTGCTCGGCAAAATCCTGCTCAGTGCGCTCGGCCGTCCGCTTGGCCGCCAGAAGTTTCTCTTTGCCGGCCGAAAGTAAGATGTTGAGCTCGGCGAATCGTTCGGCATGTCGCTCCCGATCCGCGCGCTCGGTTTCGCCTGACTGCCTATACTCCGCGATGACTTGATCCAGTTCGGCGAACCGCTCTTCGATGGCGGTGATCTGCCGCTCATGCTTGGTGGCCTTGCTGATCAGCAAACTAACGCTGTTTTCCAAGCTTTGGCGGCCGGTCCGCTGTTGACTGATTTGTTCTTCCTGACCGCGGCGGGTCTCTTCCAGTTGAGTCAACTGCGCAAGTTCTGAGACTTTTATTTGTTTGGCTTCATTCAACCGATCCAGATCGGTCGCAAGCTTTATTTTTTCATTGTCCAGACGCGATGACAATTCTTCAATATTTTGTTCGATTTCTTCAATCGACTGATTGATCCGCGGAAGCTCACCTTTAAGGGTGGTGATCGTGCGCGACCGCCGCAACAGGCCGCTGCCTCGTTTGCGATTGTAGCCGCCGGCCATTGAGCCGCCAATATTCAACACATCGCCTTCCAGTGTGACAAGTCGGTAGCGATACCGTGTCTGTTTGGCGATGACACGCGCATGATCCAGATGATCGACAACCGCGACACGTCCAAGCAACTGTTGATTGATATTTTTGAGTTTGGCGTCAAAGCGAACCAGATCGCAGGCAAGTCCCACGTAGCCTTGATGTTGTTGGAGCTCTCGGACCGCGGAATCGTCCAAACGGTTGCCGCGAATCGTGGAAACCGGTAAAAAAGTGGCACGGCCCAATCGTTTATCTTTAAGCAGTCTGATCAAATTTGAGGCGGATTGGTCGGTCTCCACCACAATGTTTTGTACCGCTCCACCCAGAGCGGTCTCGATCGCAAGTTCATATTTTTCCGGAACGTCGAGCAGCGATCCCACCGTTCCCATGACCTCGTCACGTAAATCGCTGTCACGTATCATTTTGAGCAGGCTTCGCACAGTGTCGCTATACCCGATCATATTTGCTTCCAGGTCCTGTAAGGTTCGCAGTTGATATGAAGAATTATTCAACTCCTGACGTGCGCGATCCAACTTTTCGCCGCCATTAGTCAGTTCCCGGGTCAGAAGATCCACCAGTTCTTGTTGGTGGTCGACGTCGATCTCATAGCGAGCGCAATCGTCGGAGGCATCCGCGACACGTCGCTCGGCTGCCTCAATCCTTGATCTTGTTTGGTTCAACTCACATTGCATCTCTTTATACTGATCGGACAATCGTTCCAACTGAGATCGGCTCATTTCAGCCTGAGTTGTCGAGCGGATATGTTCCTGGTTATGACGATTTTTCTCTTCGCTCAACTCGCGCCGCTCCTCATTCAGACGCTCAACGGTCTGATCAGCGGTTGAAATGGCGGCCGACAGCTGATCGAGTTGTGCTTTGCACGCATCCAGTTCCGCCTGTCCCTCACTTTGTTTCGACTCAAGAAGGCTAACGGCGGCCAGCTGCTCTTTGATTTCCCCGCGCAAACGATTCATGGCGTCGGCCGCGACCTCACCAACCGCGCGATCGCGGTGAAGGCCTTCAGTCAGCTGTTGGTCGCGCTCTTCACAGATTGCCAACTGACTGCGCAGCCTGGCGATTGATTCGTTGTGGTGTGCCTGCGATTCACGCTGTTCGGTCAAGGAAATCTCCAGCTGTCTGATCTGTTCTTGCAGCTCGGCGTGTTTGAGCTCCAAATCCCCTTGCTCCTCAAGGAATCGGCGCAGATCAGAGCGCGTCGCCCGCTCACCTTCCGTCCATTCATTCAATTGATTGTTGTGCCGGTCAATTCGCTGCAAAATGGCGGCCACTTCGACCGATTTCAGCTCATCTGACAGAGCCAGAAAACGCTTTGCCTTCTCGGCCTGTTTGCCGAGCGGACCGATCTGCGCCGACAGCTCATTCATCAAATCGGTGACACGGGTTAGGTTCTGTTCGGTATAAGACAATTTACGCAGCGATTCATCGCGTCTGGATTTGTATTTTTGTATGCCCGCCGCCTCTTCAAACACCCTCCGACGATCCTCACTTTTGCTGCTGAGAATGCTGTCGATCTGCCCTTGACCGATAATTGAATATCCATCTTTTCCAAGGCCGGTGTCCATAAAAAGATTGACAACGTCTTTTAGACGGCAACTTTGACGATTGATCAAATATTCACTTTCGCCCGAGCGAAATAAACGACGAGTGATCTGGACTTCGTCATATTCAAGAGGGAGCACCTGGTCTTCATTCATCAAGGTGATGGAGACTTCTGCAAAGCTCATGGCTCTGCGTTGTTCGGTACCTGAGAAAATCACGTCAATCATCGATCCACCGCGCAAAGTCTTGACACTTTGTTCGCCCAGGACCCAGCGCACCGCGTCGGTGACGTTGGATTTTCCGCTTCCATTGGGACCGACAATCGCGGTCACTCCCGGATGAAAGTCAATTTTTGTATAGTCGGGAAATGATTTGAATCCCTGTAATTCCAGAGATTTCAAGTGCATGATGTATCCTCCGTCCTTTGGCAGTCCGGGAAATTATAACATATTCAAAGTCTCGGAGGCCGCCCGCTGCTCAGCGGCTTTTTTTGAAGAACCGACACCGGTTCCATAACCGGTTCCGTCAATCTTGACCTGTACGGTAAATAGTCTGTCGTGTACGGGTCCTTCCTCGTCGGTAACCACGAATTCAATGCGGTGGTTCACGCCCATCGCCTGCACCCGCTCGATTAGTGTCGTCTTATAATCGTATAACAATTTACCGCGTAAAGCCAAATCGAAGTACGGCTTCATGATCCGCCACACCACTTCAAAGGCTTTGTCAAATCCGCCGTCCAGGTAAACCGCGCCGAACACAGCTTCAACCGCGTTCGACAAATTGGAAGGTTTCTCTCTTCCTCCCGTCTGCTCCTCGCCCTTGCCCAACCTCAAAAAGTCGGTCAAGCCAAGACTCAGGGCGGCTTTATATAAAGTGTCCTCACGGACAATTTGCGCGCGGATACGTGACATTTTGCCTTCCGGCAGCAACGGTTTCACCTGTAGCAATTGATAAGTGATGGTTAGGCCAAGCACGGAGTCGCCCAGGAACTCTAATCGTTCGTTTTCGAGTATTCCCTCATCCATGTGTTCATAGGCATAGGTTGAATGGGTCAAAGCCTCCATCAGCAGCAGTTTATTCACAAATGTGTAACCTAATTTATGCTCAAACAAATAATAATCGCTCGATCCCACAACCACCCTCCTCAATTTACAGATGAAAAAGAGATTCGACTTGGCCGAATCTCTTTTTGTCATTCAAACGAAATCTTCAAGACGCGGATTTCACGTACTCGACGGCGTCACCGACGGTCTTGATTTTCTCAGCGTCCTCGTCCGGAATGCTGATATCAAATTCTTGCTCCATGGCCATGACAAGCTCAACGATATCCAAAGAGTCCGCATTCAGATCATCAATGAAGTTGGACTCCACAGTGACCTCATCTTCTTCCACACTCAGTTGATCCACAAGAATTTCTTTGATTTTTGCTAAAACATCTTCTGTAGTCATAATCTACCTCCTAAAGTAACATTCCTTTAAAGTCCATTGTCCGTTGTTGTGACGAAGCGCTCTGTAAGCATCAAGCAGCTGTTTTTCATTGTTATGATATCAATAAAAGCAAATGTGTCAACATTAAATTTTCAAGAATATAGATTTAAACAAAGAACTCTGTCATAATAAATAGTTATGGTTTCAAAAGATCCAAATTCGCTTTTAAATACTGAACCAATGAAACCATCGCCAACACAACCGAGGCAACGATAAAAAGGTCCGCAATTACACTGACAAACGGGATGATGGCCGTCAACCAACCCAAACCTTCCAGCACCCGTTGCGCCAGCAACATGATGATACCAATCATCAAGAAC
>CAZAPS010000045.1:0-10759 GCA_964487355.1 uncultured Oscillospiraceae bacterium | reverse complement strand
GTTGCCTGTGCCGTTTCCTTGCGACAAGTAAACAACCGGCTGTCCCGAATCAAATGCTTGGGGAGGAGTGCCCCTTTGCATGGGTTCACTTTTGGCAAGCGGCACAATCAAGTCTGATCCTGAGCTCTCACTTGCCTTAGCCGTAGACTCTGAGCTCTCGCTTGTTTCTGGCACGGACCCTGCGCTCTGACTTGTTTCTGGCATAGACTCTGAACTCTCGCTTTGATCAGGCTGCGCGAACAATTCGATGACATCCTCATCTTCAGGCTCCACTGCCGGATCTTCGATTCCCTCACCATAGGTGATCGCTTCAGGCAAAGTCCCGGTGCTTAACTCGCTTGCCTCTGTCTCCTCAGATCTGCCCTGTGCCAACACTTGGGACAAGTCAATCTGCGATGACAGCACGAGCATTAATACCAGCACAAATGCCAACACACGTGATTTCGTTTTGTGACCATTTCTCATTTCTTTTTTCCCCTCATTTGGTTTGTTTCATTCACGCAAACATTTCTTTCTATTTTTTGGGCAATAATATTTACTTATGTTAGCCCCATATATCAGCTTTTGGGGGAGAAACTGCATGAACGCACTTTATTTTGTCAGGAAACACCAAAAAGGAAGGGTTATGTTCTAAAACATTCAATTGGACCATCAACCGGACCACTTCATTATGACCTTCGCAGAAGATTGAGAGAAGAATCACCCCCTGCAATTTGTCCACATGTTGAACCTAACTTCAGGGGGGCGTCAATCAATCCTCAGGGTTCATGTGACAGTGTCTCCTGTGAAGTACGATATGGATGAATGAGGTTCCGTGGCTTGGCATATATTGCTCACGTGGCGATAAATTTCTTTAGCGCTCTGATGATCAGCATCAGCAGATAGACACCCAGAGCGACCAACGCAAGATAAAACAATAAAAATAAGATTGCTGCCAATTGATAAATCTCCATACTCTGCTCCCTTCAAATCTTCCGTAATCAGTCACCCGTTCAGCAAACAAAGCTCAATTATCCGACGCTTGCCCTGACAATTCTTGCTCCTCCAGTTTTTGCAAAGCCTCTTCCGGAACAGCACTCTCTGGGATAACTTCTTGCCCCAGCACAATCTGTCGACTGGCGCTCACCGACAGGTACTCTCCCGGCTGTGGGTAATTCGCGCTGTCTTCACCGTAGACTTCAAACTCGACAACTTTTGGCTCACCTTGGTCATCATAAGCTGTCAGCCGATAGCTTTTACCCACATCTTGGGCCACACCTTGATTGTCATAGAGCGGCTCGGGTGTCAGATCAAAGTCTTGCGGAACCATCGCGTAATAATCATTGCCCACATAACGGTCCTGATAATAGTTTCTACCCCAAAGCACGGCGGCCGCCAAGCCAATCACAACGGCGGCAGACACGATTAACAGTACAATTCTTTTCATAATTAAAACTCCACTTCTTTTTCATTAAGCGCGATAACGGCCAAAGTTGATGAGCCAAGTATCCAGGCCAAATACTCCAACAGCGCGGCGTATGGCAGTGTGCCACTCTGCGTGGGATTCGTGATTCTGACTGTAATACCCATCAACAGATGTTGCGTGAGATCTAGCCCCAGGTTGTTCGTCAATAACAAAAGCAGGCTCCCGATCACGGTGAAAACCAGCAGCATGTAACCTACGAGCGCGAAACTCGGGCGACGCGTCCCATATACAATCACACTCGACAAAGCGATATAGCCCAGAGTCAGCAATAGATATTTGAGAGCGATCAGGTAAATCGAGCCCAACTGCGCCATCGTGAACGGGCTACCCAAGAGCCTGTAAAGAACACCATGCACCAAAGGGAGCAATCCAAAGGTCAGCGTGCTGACAAACATGGTCAGCAGGAATTTTGCCGCCACGATCCGGGTCCGCCCAAGTCCTGAACCGATCAGCGTCAACAAGCTATTGGCGCGCAGATCGTCCAGATAGATTGTCGAGAAAATGATGCCGCCCAACAAAGCGGGTGTCAGCATGAACAAATTGTCGGCATCCGTGACAACGGACTGAGCTGTGAAACCGGGCGCACGTATAAACGCGAGCAGAATATAGCCCAGTGTCAGCGCCGCCAGATAAATATAAATACTCTTCTTATGGCACAGGCGATAGCCTTCACCACGTATCAATCTAATCATGTTTCACACCACCAATCAGATGCATGAAGTAATCCTCCAGCGTGGTTTCCTGACGGCGCAGCTCGTAGAGCGACACACCGCCGCCCACCAGCATGCGCGCCAGGTCATTCGAACGGTCCAGCCGATTGCTCAAAGTCAGTTGATTACCATTAATCGCGGTAATTTCAATTCCGCCCGCCCGCAAGATTCTCTGCGTCCGTTCCACATCATCCACTTCGAGGATCAAGGCTTTCCTTGTCTGTTCATGCAGGTTCTCATGCGAGATCTCACGTAGCAAAACACCCTGTTCGATGAAGCCAAACCGCGTCGCCAGTTGATCGAGCTCGGTCAGGATATGGGAGGAGATCAGAAAACCGGTACCGGTCTCCTTGTGCACATCCTTAATCAATTTTCGAATGTCGATGATTCCCTGTGGATCCAGTCCATTGGTCGGCTCGTCCAACACAACGAAGGACGGAGCCGAGAGCAAGGCACCCGCGATGCCCAGTCGCTGCTTCATGCCCATCGAATATTGCTTGAAAGGTTTTTTGACGCCATCCAGACCAACCGTCTTCAGCAGCCAGGTCACGCGCTCTTTGGCGTGAGCTCGACCGGAAACACCTTTGACACGACACAGATAAGCCAAATTTTCCTGAGCGTTCAAATAAGGGAAAAATGATGATGTCAGCATAAAACCCATGTCGTGACGCGCGGCATTGAGATTTTGTGTTTCACCGTTGATTTCAATCTCACCGCCACTGGGCGTGGTCAGACCGGTCACACATTTAAAGAGCGTGCTCTTTCCCGCCCCGTTGCGCCCAACCAGACCATAAATGTCGTTTTGTCTCACAGATAGTGAAACCTGGTTCAGCGCGTGAAAGGCGCCGTATTGTTTTGATAAGTCATGAGTTCGTAAAATCATTGATATTTCTATTCTCCTCTCTTGTTCATGGCACAACAATACTGCGAAACAGCGGTTGCAGCGACCAACTATCGCGCAATTTTGAGTTGACCGGATGAAATTCAAGGAAAATACAGACTTAAATTGGCGTTGAACCCAAAATTTTTCGACTCATACCCGCGCAAAAGGCAAAATCCCCTCCATGCTCAAAAGTACCCACTTGAGCGTGAAGGGGATCGTGCAGTGACTGTAACTGACGCGGTATTGTAACTGACGCGGTTCGGTAATCAGGACTTGTTCTGTCGTTTCTTGAGCGGACTTGGCACAATATGAGTTTTTGACAGTAACTCATAAAAATAGGTCCGTTGGCCTCTGATCGTTCTAACCACGAAATGAAACAGCATGAACAGCGCGTAGGCGCCGATCAGCACAAGATAAATGGACAAGGTAATTATATTTTCTCCTGCCAGCGCAATCGGCAGCGAAAACAGAGTGAAAACAAAATGAATCAAAAAATAAAAAGAAAATTGACGAATCAGAATCTGTTTGGGGGTAGGCGCGTCACCGGTTTGACTGACAACACGGATGTTGACAAAGCGTTCTCCCAGGGTCTGCCCATTTGTGAGGATCATCATGATCGCGGTGACCAGCGCGAAGAAAAACATTATCAGCAACTCGCTCTTGATAAAGAACGCGATGAGCAGTCTCACCACCGCCAGATCAATGGCATAGGCAATCAGCCGCCGAAGCAAGGATGCTTTATGTGCCTTTCGCGCCACCTTTTGATCAACTTGCTCCCTTGTGGGGAAGAAATAGACCAGCAAGGGTGTGAGGGCATAGCCGATCAGGCCGCCCAGTGTGTTGAGAATCAGATCATCCACATCAAATAGGCGAAACGGTCTGGGGTAGATGCCGTAGACGCCGGTCAACTGTGTCAGTTCAAAAAACAGTGACAGCAAAAATGACGCCAGAATCGTGAAGCGTAGACTCTTCTTATAGTAATAGCGCAAGAAAACACCAAAGGGCAGCGTCAATATGATGTTGAACAGCGGTTCGTAAAACACACTTTGACCCAGCGCCGCACCATAGGTTCCCGGATTCGTTATGACCAGTTTTGTCTCCCTAAAAAAGTCGGCCACGAACTGAAACGGGATCAACTGTTGCGTCGGTCCCGTCATATTCGCCACGGTCTCCACAGCCGGCAGCGGCAATAAGGTCATGAAGAAAGCGGCGAGCAAATAGAATACCATGCTGTATTCCACCAGTACCTGCCAGGCGGTCAAAGAGCCTTGCTTGTGGTACTTCCACGCCAGATAAGGAAAACTAATCAGTACGGACAGCACGATAAAACTCAATATCGCCGCCCATAAGGGGAGCAGGTAATTTCCCATTGAATGATCCTACCTTCCATTCACAAGTAAGTAGTTCGTCGTATTGTCCGGCGACCTCTTGCCCGATGCCGGAACGATCATTCAGACAATCTCATCGCCTACTATGTGATCAGCTTTTAACATACTAATTATAGCCTAGAATCATCCGGGCGTTGTCATATCAGGCTTGCGAAAAAATCAATTGATTGACACCTAGATAATTCAGCACATAGAGAAATTCCATAACCGCGGCGATGATCAGAGAAATCACAATGACGGCGAAGCGGATAGATAGGATCCGTTTCGCGACAACGGGCTGGACCTGACTGAGGCGTTTTCCACGATAGCTGAACGTCAGCACCAGCAGCGCTAAAACAATCAGCGCCTGGATCACGAGTCCCAGAATTAACCTGGGAGTTTCGGTCGGAGCCATTCTTTGAAAGATGTAGAGCGCGACGGATAATAGATCCAGAAATATAGCAATTACCACCATCATCTTAACGCACCTCCGCTTCCATATTTTGACCGTGAATAGGGGTCGTGTCACCAATGTCACGCAGCAGCTCCTCAGCGGAGATTCCGTAGAGTTTGGCCAGAGCGAGCAAATTCGAGGTACTTGGTTCCGAACTGCCGTTCTCCCACTTTGAAACAGCCTGTCTGCTGACACCTAGAGATTCAGCGACAAATTCCTGGGTCATCTTACATCTGGCACGATTTTCTCGCAGCGCCTCCGATAACGATTTGATGATGATCTGTTTTTCCTCCCTCACATCTTTGGAGTTCACGTATTTTTTTAGAGCCTTGATGATCAACACCAGTAGATAGACGCCCAGCGCAAAAAGAGCCAGGTAGAAAACCACGATGATAAGCGCGGCGATGGTCGCGGCAGTTTGTGATCTGTCCATTTTGAGTAGTCCTCATTTCATATAATGTTTCAGTTCAGCCTGAATTTCAGATTCGATTACGAATTTAATTTTAATCGACTAAGTTAATTATACGAAAAACAGGGGTTGCCACCAGCAACTATCACGCAATTATCGGTTTACAAGCGAATTTTAATCGTCTATCTCAACGATCGACGCAAATTTTATCAACATACCGAAACTGTTCTTTGTTCTTACTTATTTTTGGCACAAATGCACTGTGTCAAACCTGAAGTTGTTCTTCTTGTATATCACGGAGATTGTCAACATAATGAAATCATCAGGGCATGCCGGCCGTTCTTGATTGAGACCATTCAATCTCAAATTCACTAGGAGGAAAAATCTATGAAACAGGCTATACAAAAATTTGGCCGTTCTCTCAGCGGCATGGTCATGCCCAATATTGGCGCCTTCATCGCCTGGGGTCTGATCGCGGCATTATTCATCCCCACCGGTTGGATACCCAATGAAAAACTGGGCGCCATGGTCGGACCCATGCTCACCTATCTGTTGCCGCTGTTGATTGGCTATACGGGTGGCAAGGTGGTCGGCGGTGCCCGCGGTGGCGTAATGGGAACGATCGCCACCATAGGTGTCATTATGGGGGCGCCCAACGTTCCAATGTTCCTGGGCGCGATGGGGATGGGCCCCCTTGGCGGTTGGGTAATAAAGAAATTTGACAAGCTGGTGGAAGGAAAAATCCCTTCAGGGTTTGAAATGTTGGTCAACAATTTTTCCGTCGGCATTCTGGGTGGCGTCTTGTCCATTCTCGGCTACCTCGCCATCGGCCCTGTCGCCGAGGGTATCAACGTCGCGATGGCCACAGGTGTGGGCTGGCTGGTGGACCATGGACTGCTTCCCCTCACGTCCATACTGGTTGAACCGGCCAAAGTGTTGTTCCTTAATAACGCGATCAACCACGGTGTCTTCACCCCTTTGG
Organism: uncultured Oscillospiraceae bacterium; assembly: GCA_964487355.1. Lineage (GTDB taxonomy): Bacteria > Bacillota > Clostridia > Saccharofermentanales > Fastidiosipilaceae > JAXGYX01. The sequence goes on along the minus strand of CAZAPS010000045.1, from coordinate 4,489 downwards.
GCGCGCAGCAGGCCGCCGAGACGGGGCGCTCCATCTTCTATATGATCGAATCCAACCCCGGGCCCGGACTGGGTCTGTTGACAGCATATATGTTATTTGGCAAAGGCAGTTCCAAGTCCAGCGCTCCGGGCGCCATTCTCATTCATTTACTGGGTGGTATTCATGAAATCTATTTCCCTTACGTCCTGATGAATCCAATCTTGCTGCTCGCCATGATGGGTGGCGGCGCGGCCGGTGTGTTCACATTGTCAATCCTGGGCGGAGGCCTAATCAGCGCGGCTTCTCCCGGCAGTATTTTCGCCGAACTGATCATGACGCCCAAAGGAGCGTATTTTGCCAACATCATGGGTATTTTGGTCGGCGCCGTAGTCAGCTTTCTGCTCTCAGCCGTGCTGATGAAACTATTTGTCAAGAGCGAAGGCAGCTTGGAGGAAATGTCCACCAAGACAAAAGCCATGAAGGCTCAGAGCAAAGGGCTGGACACTCCCGCGCTCGCCACGGCGGGAGCCGCGCCGGCCGAGACAGCGGTTCGCGGGGCGGCAACAGCCACCACAACCGCAGGCACATCCATTCAGAAGATTGTTTTCGCCTGCGACGCCGGCATGGGCAGCAGCGCCATGGGCGCCAGCAAATTACGTAAGAAACTCAAAAACGCCGGTATTGATCACATTACCGTGGTTCACGCGCCGGTCAGCGAAGTGCCCGGTGACGCGGATATCATCGTATGTCATGTGGAGCTGAGCGAACGCGCGGCCGCCGCTGTGCCGGGGGCGCGGTTGGTGACCATAACCGATTTTCTAAATGCGCCGGAATACGACGCTTTGATTACTTCATTACAAAATTAACGTCATCCGGGGTTGCCTTGCCTCCCCGGTAGCGAGCTCAACGAGGAGTATGCATATGAAACAAATTCAATTGACAATCAAGGATCCGGACGGTATTCACGCCCGTCCGGCGGGCATATTAGTTAAGCGGATGCAGGAGTTCTCCTCCGTCATCACTGTCGAAAAAGGTGATCGGAAGGCGGATTGCAAGAAACTGTTCGCGCTGATGAAATTGGCGATCAAGCAGGGTGAGACCATCGTGCTGACGGCCGAAGGTGACGACGAAGAGGCGGCGTTGGCCGCCGCGGTGACGGTAATTAAAGAGACAGGATTATAGCGGTCGGTTTAAGACCGGGGAGCGCACGGAAAAATGTTAGCGATACCACCAAGATTAGGACAGATTTTAGGCTTGCTGCTGGAGAGTGATCTACCGTTGAGTGTAGACGCTCTGGCGGAAAAGCTTGGTGTCAGCCGACGCACGGTGTTCCGCGATTTGGAAGGTATCAATCCTATATTGGAAAAAGTCAATCTGACACTGGAGACACAGCCCGGACAAGGCATCGTGTTGATGGGAGGCGCCGACGCCGAAGCGCGGCTCAGGGCCAAACTCCGGTCGGCATCCATCGGCATGCGCCCGAGCAATCCTTCCGAACGGCGGACAATGCTGGCTCTGTTCCTGTTAAATAACGATGAGATTCAAAAACTGTACTATTACGCTTCCGCGCTTAGGGTGAGCGAGTCCACCGTCAGCGGCGACCTTGACCGACTGGAATCATTCTTCTCAACCCGAAGGCTACAGCTGGACCGACGGCCCAGCCTGGGCGTCTCGCTGTCAGGCAGCGAAGAGAACATGCGACGCGCGCTGGTGGACATTCTACACTCCCCCCCTGACCAAGCCGCTTTCATCAGGATTTTCGGTTATCCCTCTTCGGCCGTACGCTCCGGCATCGAGTCCACGATTTCAAAAGAATGGCTGCCCAGATTAGACTGGATGGCGGAAGAGTCGTTTGAGTTATTAAAAATCCAACTGGCCGTGATGGTCGAACGTGTGCTGGCGGGCCGCGCGCTGAACACACAGGCCGCGCAGGTCTCCAGGGTTGCCCGACAACTGGCCTGGCAATTATGCGACAGCCTGGAAAAACAATTTTCCATCCGCCTGTCGGATAACGAACGCACAGCTGTCGCGACCTTCATCCGCGCCGGCCGAGCCAAACAGCATAATCCGTTGGATGTGGACGACAGCGTCGCTTACAGCCGGATGCAAAATATCGCTTACAGGATGATCGACGCCTTCGATCCGGAGCTGTCACATAGCCTGAAACTGAACGAGGATCTGGTGCAGGGGCTGAGCCTTCACCTCTGGAGCGCCTCGGTTCGTTTAAGACAGGGCATACAGCTGAACGCGGCCATGCACGAGCAGTTGATACAGAATTTCCCCGAAGTGTATGCCAAAAGCCGACAGGCGGCGAAGGTGTTGGAACAAGAATACGGAACAGATGTACCGGACAGCGAGGTTGCCTTTATCGCGTCCCATTTCGGGGCCGCATTGATGCACTTTGGCGAGCGTGGTAACCACCACGTGGTCCTCAAAGCGGGCATCGTCTGCGTGGCGGGTATCGGTGTGTCGCACATGATGGCGTCACAAGTGCGTAAAGAGTTTCGCGGACAGCTGGAAGTCAGCGTGAGCGACTGGAACAGTCCTGAGGAATGGGAATACTTCGATCTGCTGATCTCATCGATCCCTTTGGAAAGTGACAACTGCCCGGTGGTAGTGGTCAACTCCATTCTGACACAGGATGACTACACGGCCATTCGAACCATGATCAATAAACACCAGATAACACGGGATGACGACTTGCCACGATTGTCAGGAGCGTTGCCTCAGCGCTTGGACAGAGCGGCGACACGCTTTTCCGAAATGGGCGCGATGCTGCGCGGTTTTAACAGACAGATCATTCACGCGAGCTGCAGCTTCGATGAGCTGGCCAAGCTGGCCGGCTATCGTTTCGGAAATGAGGTGGAGAGTGGTGGACAAATCTACACAGACTTGATCCGTCGTGAATCGATATCCTCACAGGTGATTGAACAACTGAAAATCGTGCTACTACACGCCCGCACCCTCGGCGTTTCCCAACCCGTTATCGGACTGATCGCCCCTGAAGGCGGACATTTCACCGATCCTTATTTCAAGCAGGCACAAGGCTGTATTGTGATGCTGGTGCCCGGGCGCAGCGACAAGGATTTGCTGGAGATATTCGGCTATGTGTCCGGCGCGCTGGTGGACGACGATGTGTTGCTCGCCGCGGTGCGAAGCGGAGATGAACCGGTGGCCTATACCCGTATCGAGGCGGCGATGCTGCAGTATTTAAGAGACTATTGGCACGGAAATTTTATCATAGGCGGTTAACCGCACGAGATTAAGAAAGGTGGTGACGCGCGTCACGCGCGCTATTATGAAACAGATTATCAAAATGGAAAATATCGTATTGAATTTACCTACCGAACCCTATGAGGATGTGATACGTCGTTGCGGCGACCTGCTGGTCGCCAGCGGCCACGCCAACCCCCGTTATGTGGAAGGCATGATCGCCCGCGATCGGGGTTTCTCCACGGCGATCGGTAATTACATCGCCATTCCTCATGGTGAAAAAGAATATAAACAAGATATCCTGCAGACCGGACTGGCTGTGCTGACCTATCCTGACGGCATCGATTGGAATGGACAGACAGTCCATCTAGTCATCGGTATCGCGGCCAAAGGCGATGAGCATCTGGACATTCTGGAGAATATCGTGGATCAGCTGGAAGAAGGTGACGATGTGCTGGCGCTGGTCGAGAGCGCGGACAAAAAGGCCATATACACAATGTTGACAGGAGAGACGTCATGATTGTAACTGTGACCATGAATCCCGCACTGGATAAAACGGCACAACTTAAGCAGTTGATTCCCGGCGCGCTGAACCGCCTCGAGCGGGTCCGAATAGACGCGGGCGGCAAAGGCGTCAACGTGAGCCGAATGATCCGCGCGCTGGGCGGTCAATCAGTCTGCGCCGGATTCGCCGCCGGAGCAAGCGGCAGAGATCTTTGCCAACGCATTGAGCTGCTGGGCGTGCGACAGAAGTTTTTATTCCTGGATGGCGCCACTCGCACAAATTTAAAAATCGTGGATGCCAACGGAATGTTGACCGAATTAAATGAGCCGGGCATCACCGCGTCGGAGGAAGATCTAAGCGCGCTGCTGGAACAGGTCATCGAGTTGGCGGGGGTAGGCGGCATCGTCGTGCTAAGTGGCAGTCTGCCACAAGGCGCGGGACATGACACCTACCACAGATTCATCAAGGCGCTCAAACAGACCGGATGCACGGTGTTGCTGGACGCGGACGCGGACGCTTTCAGGTTCGCTCTGGACGCGCGCCCACATGTGATCAAGCCCAATCGCTATGAACTTCTCCAATACTACGGTCTACCCTCAGACACCGCTGACAGCGAGCTGCCGGATCTCTGCCAGGGCATTCTCGACAAGGGCGTGGAATGGCTGGTGTTGAGTCTGGGTTCAGATGGCGCCATGTTCTTCACTCCGAAACAACGCGTCCGGGCAAACGCCCTACCACTGACTGTGCGGTCCACAGTTGGCGCCGGAGACAGCATGGTCGGCGCGCTCGCCT
>CAZAPS010000044.1:0-10797 GCA_964487355.1 uncultured Oscillospiraceae bacterium | reverse complement strand
GTCGTGCCTTTTTTTGACCAAAAAGTCATTGATTCCAATAAATCAAGTCAAAATAGAACGAGCGAACCGCTGATCGCCGCCATATAATTAAATCAAGATTAGTCGGAGCTTGTTAGAGTCTCTGTCACGCTTCAAAGCTTGAGACGACGCTTGCGTTTGTGGTTGGTTGAGCGTTTGAGTTTCGCCGGACATAGTCTTGCACAATCTTTGGATGATCTTCCAGCGGCAGATAGATTTCAATGGTGTCGGTCGAGTCGGCGGCTGTGAGCGTTGGTTTTCCAAGAAGTGATCGGAACTCTTTGGGGGTGCTTTGATACTCCAGTTGGAACTGCTTATTGAAAGTGCGCAGATCTGAAAAACCACTGTCATAGGCGATGTCTGTGACACTGCGATCTGAATGTAACAGCAAAAATTCCGCATGGTTCAACCTCATTTTGGTTAGGTAGTCGCGGAAACTGATTAGAAAGTGTTGCTTGAAGTACCGAGATAAATAACTTTGATCAAGACCAATGTGATTTGCCAAATCCACTAATGTGATCGAATGGTTATAGTGGTTTTGCAGGTAGTCAAAGATCAAGCATATTCGTTCTTGATTTTGTGTAAGTGAAAGATAATCTTTTTCGATTGCGGTCTCGGCCGCGAATAGTTCGTAGCAACCGAAAAATAATAGATTGATCTGAGCCATGTGCTTTAACGGATTTTGCTCAATACGGTTTGAATCACGAAGCAGGGCGAGCATGTTTTCTCGGATCAGTTCGGCAGATTGATCAATATAGTGACTTGGAATAAACGGATTCAAAAATCGGAACCTTTGAAATGACGGATAATAGGCACTACAGAAGCTTGCGTCAATTTGAACCAAACCAACGTGATTTTCCAACGATGGGCCGGTTATTCGATGGATATCGCGAGGATGCAATAAATAAAAATCCCCTTCTCGCATTTCGATGGTTTCATGCAAAGTTTGGACGCTGATCTCGCCATTTAGAAGCAAGATCAATTCAAAATCCTGATGCCAATGCCAGTCACGGATTTGTATGGAGTTGACAAAGGCTTTTGTGAATGGATGTTTGGGGTGAACGATCGTTTCAAATTCCGGCATTCCAACCTCCATATTGGTATATCTTTTTTGATTATACCATCATCTGATTCAGGCCCAATTGATTGGATTGGTTCCTTCATAAATGAAAAGTGATACACAGTTAGGTAGTACAGGATTCAGTAGGTAAACATAAATCAGGAGGTTATCATGACTATTTATTTCCCAAATGTACCTGAAGTGAAGTATGAAGGCACGAAGACAAAAAATCCCTTTGCGTTTCGTTATTATGACGCTGACCGCTTGGTCGGTGGCAAGCCAATGAAGGATCATCTGAAGTTTTCCCTTTCATGGTGGCATACGTTGTGCGCGGGTGGCAGTGATCCATTTGGGTCGGAGACGATGGATCGGACATATGGTGGATTGACCGATCCGATGGAGATTGCCCACGCCAAGGTTGACGCGGGTTTTGAATTGATGGAAAAACTTGGCATTGAGTATTTTTGTTTTCATGATGCCGATGTCGCTCCACCGGGAGCGGATTTCGTTGAGACGCGCGAAAATTTCTTTACAATCATTCATTATATTAAGTCCAAAATGGATCCTACCGGCATTAAGTGCTTGTGGGGCACCTCAAACTGTTTCAGCCATCCAAGATTTATGCATGGAGCGGGCACATCCTGCAGCGCCGACGCATTTGCCTGGGCGGCCGCTCAAATCAAGAACGCGCTCGATGCCACGATATTACTTGGCGGTGAGGGCTATACTTTCTGGGGTGGACGTGAAGGCTATGAAACCTTGCTAAACACCGATATGGGTCTGGAACTGGACAACATGGCCCGTTTGATGAAAATGGCCAGAGATTATGGTCGAGCGAATGGCTTTACCGGATGCTTCTATGTGGAGCCCAAACCGAAAGAACCAACCAAACATCAGTATGATTTCGATGCTTCGACTGTTTTGGCCTTTCTAAGGAAATACGATCTGCTGGGAGATTTCAAACTTAATATTGAAGCCAACCACGCCACTTTGGCCGGACATACCTTCCAGCATGAGTTGCGGGTGTGCGCGATCAATGACGCGCTTGGATCTGTGGACGCCAACCAGGGCGATCTGCTTCTTGGATGGGATACCGATCAATTCCCGTCAGATGTCTACACCACCACGCTGGCCATGTTTGAGGTTTTGAAAGCAGGTGGGTTTACAACCGGTGGATTGAATTTCGATTCGAAAGTTCGCCGCGCATCTTTTGAATTTGACGACTTGGCGTTGGGTTATATTCTGGGTATGGATGCGTTTGCTCTTGGCCTGATCAAAGCGCAGGCGATGATAGACGATGGTCGGATTGATGATTTTGTGGCGGAGCGTTACGCCAGCTACAAGTCAGGCATCGGTGAGCGAATCGTCAATGACAATACCAGTTTAGAGGAGCTGGAGCGCCATGTGATCGAGGTTGGCGAGCCGAATTTGTCGAGTGGTCGACAAGAATATCTGGAAACCATTTTGAATTCAATTTTGTTTGGCTGATATGTGTCTTCTTGACGTTCGGATGGTCGATAAACGGCCATCCGAATTATTTAGAATTCTTGCCGAGCCGGATGGGCTCGCTTTGTAAGGAGAGTGCGACTTATGCTGTATTTGGGAATCGATCTTGGAACTTCCGCGGTCAAGCTCTTGCTCTGTGACGAACAAGCAAATATTCTTTGCGCTCACAGTGAATCATACCCAATTATGTATCCAAAGGATGGTTGGTCAGAGCAAAACCCCGGAGATTGGTGGGCGGCGGTAAAGCGTGGCATCGGCGCGATTGGTATGGATTATCCCCTGAAGGATATCGCCGCGCTTTCGTTTGGCGGTCAAATGCATGGTCTGGTCGCGCTCGATGATAAACATGAGGTAATTCGCCCTGCTATTCTTTGGAATGACGGACGAACCACCGATCAGGTCGAATATCTGAACAACACAGTGGGAACTGATATTCTAATTCGAGAAACCGGCAACATCGCATATGCGGGCTTTACGGCGCCGAAAATTCTTTGGATGAAAGACAACGAACCTGAAAATTTTTCTCGAATCAGTCATATATTGTTGCCCAAAGATTATCTGGCATATTGCTTTACCGGCGGATTCTCCACCGACTATTCAGACGCGTCGGGGATGTTGCTGCTGGATGTGAAAAATAAGCACTGGTCCGACGCGATGTTGAAGATTTGCGGGATCGAGGAAACCATGATGCCGACGCTCTACGAAAGTTTTGAGCCTGTGGGTGTGGTTCTACCGAACGTCGCGCAAGAACTGGGTTTGTCCGCTGACTGTGTCGTGGCCGCCGGAGCGGGTGACAATGCCGCCGCCGCCATCGGTACAGGGACGATGGGGGACGCGCGGTGCAACTTGTCCATCGGAACATCCGGAACGTTGTTTATCAGTAGTGAGCGATTTGTTCCGATGAGGCAGTCGGAGCTGCACAGTTTTTGTCACGCGGACGGGAAATACCATGTCATGGGTTGTATTTTGTCAGCGGCTTCGTGCAATCGCTGGTGGATTGAAGACATTTTGCAGGGCTCATATGATGAAGATGCCCAAGTGATCGCCGCCGAGGCGGACCAACGCCTGGGAGAAAACAGAGTGTTTTATATGCCGTATATGATGGGAGAGCGGTCCCCGTTGAACGATGAGAAGGTTCGTGGTGGATTGCTTGGCCTGTCGATGCAGACGGATCGTGTGGCGATTCAACAAGCGATTTTTGAGGGTGTGGCGTTTGCTTTGAGAGATTGTCTGGAGGCTGCGCGAGAGCAAGGTCTGGTTGTTCACCATGCCACAATAACCGGAGGTGGAGCGAAGAGTCAGGTTTGGAAAACCATTTTAGCGAATATTTTAAATCTCAAAATTGTTGAACCGGCTTTTCAGGAAGGGCCGGCGCTGGGCGCTGTGTTTTTGGCAATGTGGAGTAAGGGAGTGATCACTTCAGCCGACGATATTCAGGAGAGGTTGGCGTACTTAAGTCTAGCTCGTGATGGTGAAGTGGATCAAGCCGACACATTTGTGCCGGATCCGACTTTTGTGGCGAGATACGAAAAGCGATACAGACAATATTCAAAACTGTATCCCGCTTTGCGTCAGTTTTATCAGACACTGTCTGAGTAAAGACGAGACGGATGCCTAGGACAAAATAGATTGTGTTATTTGAATCGATGAGGTGCGCTGTGGGTGAACAGATGATTGTAAGGGAATTAGCGAAGGAGACGGACAAAGGATCCATCTATTACTATCATTTTTTAAATCAATACGGCAGCAGAATGACGGTCACAAACTATGGAGCCGCCATTGTATCTCTTTCGACGGCTGATGTGAATGGGAAAATGGCTGACGTTGTGCTGGGGATGGATTCCATAGATGATTATCTGAGAGGGACAGCCTTCATTGGGAGCACGGTTGGAAGATTCGCGAACCGCATTGACAAAGGGAAATTTTCGTTAAATAACAAGTCTTACGAACTGAATACCAATGATGGAGTGAATCATCTGCATGGCGGTTTTGTGGGATTTGACAAGCGAGTGTGGCGGGGCGAGATAATAGAAGACGCGCTGATTCTCAAATATCACAGTCCGGAAGGGGAGGAGAAGTATCCCGGTGATCTTGATGTGGAAATACAATATCGTCTGACAAATGATAACGCTGTTGATATTACTTACCGTGCGATAGCCGGAGCGGATACGATTGTCAATCTCTCCAACCACTCGTATTTCAATTTGAATCCGGAAGTGCCCGGGATTACAGATCATTTGCTTTTTTTAGACGCCGATCAATACACACCGGTCGACAATGAATTGATTCCTACAGGAGAGATACGCGATGTGAGTGGCACCGCGTTGGATTTTCGTGTTCCGAAACGGATCGGGGCGGATATTCAAGATCATGATTTGAAGAAAACCGGAGGATACGATCATAATCTGATTTTAAATGGTGAAGGGTTTCGGATGGTGGGGACACTGATGGATCCTGAAACCGGAAGGTTGATGAGTGTGTATACCGATCAACCGGCGATACAGGTTTATACCGGGCAAAATCTTGGACCGGATGAAATTGGCAGATTGAGAAAGCCAAGGGGGTCGCATCCTTCTTTATGCTTGGAAACTCAGTTGTTTCCGGATGCTCCCAACCATGACAACTTTCCGAGTGCGACCTTAAAAGCCGGTGATATTTATGTGCACCATACTCGTTATATGTTTACAACTGTGGATGCGCGGAGTGGAGCAAAATTCGGATGATTTAGCCTAATGTTTTTTGAATCTTTCTTTATAGAATTTTCTTTCGTTTCGGGATCTGGATTAACAGGTCCCGATTTTTAAAACTTAATATTGTCTTTAAAAGACCACGTATTCAAGCAAAAAACAAACTCCACGGTTACTCCACGTTTATTAAGTATTAATAGAAATAGTGAGACCGATGCTATCCCCATAATGATGATTTTACCATCTTCCAATAAAATTCGCTGAAAATTACAAATATAGCAATATTGCGATAGAGCCAACTGTAATTTGTTCTAAAAGAACAATAAAACCATAGTTATGCATGTTTAAATCTGGCATTCTAACAACAGTTGGACTTACCGTATCAAATTTATTCCATTTATTTCTGACCTGTCTATTTGAATGTCTATAGGAATTGACGAGATACGTATGTACAAAGCGAAAGAGAGAGAATAAATGAGTGGTTTACCGTTGTTTGAAATGAAAGGTGTGACAAAGAAATTTCCAGGAGTTATCGCTTTAAATAAAGTAAATTTCTCCATTATGGAAGGTGAGATCCATTTGTTGTTGGGCGAAAACGGGGCTGGAAAATCCACGTTGATTAAAACCATCGTTGGCATCAACAAACCCGATGAAGGAGAGATGTATTGGAAAGGTGAACCATTGCATGTCAACTCTGTTCAAGACGCCTACAAGCAAGGCATTGCGGTTATCTATCAAGAATTAAGCAATGTCGCGTGTTTAAGCGTGACCGAAAACATGTTTCTCGGAAATGAGATCAAGAAGAAAGGTTTTGTTGACTGGAAAACGCAACGACGCCTTGCTCTGGAATCCTTAAAGCGAGTCGGCCTGGAAGGAATTGATGTTGACCGGCCAATGTCTGAGCTGGGGGTTGGTCAAAAACAATTGGTTGAAATAGCTAAAGCTCTATCTAGAGAAGCGAAGCTATTGATTATGGATGAACCTACTTCCAGTCTGAGCAGTGCGGAAATCGAGTCGCTACTTAAGTTGATGATGGAATTAAAGAAGAGTGGTGTTTCAATACTGTTTGTGACACACAAGCTGGCTGAAGGTCAACAAGTTGGCGATCGAGTGACTGTTTTAAAAGATGGCAAAAACTCAGGCGACACCCTCCAAGTAGAGGGACTGTCTGAGGCCTCCATCATCAAGATGATGGTCGGCAGAAGTCTGACTGAAAAATATCCTCCAAGAACACCAAATATTGGTGAGCCCCTTATGTCATGTAAGGATCTGACCGGCGAAAAATTCGAAGGAATTAGTTTCGACCTGCACCGGGGCGAAATGCTGGGTATTTTTGGTCTTGTCGGAGCTGGGAAAACTGAGTTGGTACGCGCGATTTTTGGTGCGGATCCGTTAATCGATGGAGAAATATCTATCGATGGAAAACCGGTGAGTATTAATAATACGAGAGACGCCATCAAACAGCAGATCGTTTTAATCTCTGAAAATCGCAAAGAAGATGGTTTGTTTTTAATTCACGATGTCGTTACAAACAGTACTGTTGTAAATTTTGATAACTATAAAAATTCATTGCGCTTAATTGAAAACAAAAAATGCTATGCCGCGGTAAAAGATGTCGCGACGAAGCTTGACCTTCGTCCTATGCAGCTTGACAAAGAGGTTCGGAATTTTTCAGGTGGGAATCAACAGAAGATTGTAATTTTGAAGTGGTTGCTTACAAATGGTCGTATTTTCATATTTGATGAGCCAACCAAAGGCGTCGATGTCGGCGGAAAAATCGAAATTTATAATATTATGAATTCTATTTTGGAACGTGGTGACTCAATCATAATGGTCTCTTCTGAAATAGAAGAAATAATCGGTATGAGTGATAGAGTGATGACTATTTACTCAGGTGAATTGACAGGTATTTTAGATAACGACTCTGATTTGGATCAAGAAAAGATTTTGACATTGGCGACAGGAGGAAGACAAAGTGACCAATAATCTTGAGAATAAGAACAAACTTGAATCGATTAAACAGGCTTTCGGTAAAGCGGGACCGGTAGTGGCGCTAGTGTTGATGTGTGTGTTTCTTGCCATAGCCAACCCGAATTTTCTTACCGTAAGTAACCTTTTAAGTGTTGCCGGACAAGCTTCGTACAGTGGCTTCCTGGCTCTCGGAATGATGGTATGTATCCTGACCGCGGGAATTGATCTTTCTGTTGGTTTTACGATGACACTTTCCTCTGTGGTAATGGCCACATTGGCTGTAAAACTGGGCGTGCATCCTTTAATCTCTCTGCTGATGGCGCTTGTCGTCGGAGCATTTCTTGGACTCATCAATGGATTGCTGCTAACCGCCTGCAAACTTCCGCATCCATTCATTTCCACCATGGGCACACAGAATATCTTTAAAGGATTGAGTCTTGTAATAACCGGTGCGACTCCTATTGCAGGTCTTCCTCTCATCATTACTTGGGCGGGCGGTGGATTTTTAAGTAATAATCGAGCATCTTTTTTGGGTAAAATTCCAGTCAGTTTTATTTTGATGCTAATCATGTTTGCGATTTTTGCTATTTTCCTTAACTATACACCTTTGGGTCGGCATATCTATGCAGTTGGTGGAAATATTGAAACCGCTAAATTATCCGGGATCAATGTCAATTTTGTTCGTACCATCGTCTATGTGATCAGCGGAATCACGGCCGCGATGGGTGGCATAATTCTAGCCGGTAGAACTGATTCCGCATATCCACTTTCAGGATTGTTACTTGAAAATGACGCGATCGCCGCTGTTATTATTGGCGGGACTAGTTTCTTCGGCGGAAAAGGCACTGTGTCAGGAACATTGTCCGGTGTACTGCTTATTGCGGTTTTGCGTAATGGTCTCAACCTCTTAAATGTTAATGCTGATATTCAAACAGTTGTAATCGGCGCTGTCATTATAGTTGCGGTGTTTATTGATGTCATAAGGAGTGGAGCTTTTTCCGGAGTGAAGAGAAAACAAAAAAGCCCACAACTTACCCAAAAAACAATTAATTGAGCATATCGTGCGTTGAGATAAGAAAGGTGGTGACGCGCAGAAATATCGGGATCAATATTATAGTATTGGACGCTGTTTTACATGGAGGTAAACTATGAAATTGAGTAAAAGAATATTGTCAGGATTAATTGCTGCTGCGTTTTTGCTAATTGGAATTAGTGGCTGTGGCAAGTCAACTGATACGGAAGAAACAACGGCTCAGACAGAGGCAGCCGGCGAGACCACTGAAGAGGCCGCTGAGACAACGGAGGCGGCTGATGAAACAACCGCTGCGGATGCATCCTCTGGAAACAAAAAGATATCTGTTATTTTGATGGCTGCCAACAGCGACTATTGGCACATGGTTGAAGCCGGAGCGAAACTGGCGGGAAATGAGTTTGGTTATGATGTCACTGTTGTTGGACCCAACTCGGAGTCAGATTCAGTTGGTCAGTCCAATATGGTGCAAGACGCTGTTAATAACAAAGTCGCGGCGATCGTCTTGGCTCCAAATGAGCCAAAAGTCCTTGTTAAGGCAGCTGAATACGCAAAAGAAGAAGGTGTCCCGGTTATTTTGATTGATGCGATTCTTGATACTGACGATACCTCTTTGTATGATTCTTTTATAGGTACAGATAACCGCGAAGCGGGAAAATCTGCCGGCGCATATTTAGCGGAACAGTTGCAACCGGGAGATAAAGTAGCGATTATTCGCGGCCTGGTTGGTCAAACCTCACATGATTTAAGAGCCGATGGAGCTGAAGAAGCCTTTACTGAAGCGGGTATGGAACTTGTCGCGGTGCAACCTGCCGATTCAGATCGCGGTAAAGCAGTCAATGTTATGGAGAACATTCTGCAAAGTCACCCTGACGTGAAAGCTGTCTATTGCACGAATGATGAGATGGCGTTGGGCGCATATCAGGCTCTTAAAGGAAAGCAATTGGAAGATGAAGTCATGACAATGGGATTTGACGGCTCATTTGGCGCTCTCGATTCCATTAAAGCAGGAGAATTAACCGCCTCGTTGGCGCAAAAGCCGATTGATGAAGGTTATCTTGGTGTAAAAACAGCGATTGAATTGATCGAAGGAAAAACTGTAGAAAAGAATATCGCAAATGGCTTTGTTATTGTGGACTCCGACAATATTGACGAGTTCTCTGCTGATATCGATACACGTATGGCGGAAGCGGGTCAATAAGTGATGAAAATAATGGAGAATTCACCAGTGAATTCTCCATTATCCTAAAATTGATGGATCCATGATGAAACTGAATGGTTACTTGGAGAAAAAAGAATGGAAAAAGATTTAAGAGTTGGCGTAATTGGTTTGGGTAGGTTGGGCTACCAACATGCGGCCAATATTAGAAAAGCGATTGGCGCGGAATTAGTAGGTATTTCTGATCCTTCCGAAAAAACTCTAAAGCGAGCACAGAATGATTTTAAGGTCAGCGCGTTTTCTGATTATAAGGATATGTTAAAAGAAGTTGAGTTGGACGCTGTGGTAGTTGCGACTCCGACACAGACTCATTTTGAAATTTTGAAAGAATTGATTGAGATTGGTTTACCGATCTTTTGCGAAAAACCAATTACCTATACACTTGAAGAGGCAAAAATAATTCTTGATATGGTTCAAGAGCGAAATCACTTTATCCAAATTGGGTATATGCGACGCTTTGATCCGGGACACACAAAAGCCAAAGAACTGATTGTGTCCGGCGAGATTGGTGATCCTCTCTACCTGCATGATTGTCAACGTGATCCGAACGGGCCACCCCCGGAATATGTTCCCATGTCAGGTGGATTGTTTGTAGATATGGCCATTCATGATTTGGATGTGGCGCGTTGGTTGATGGGATCGGAAATTGTTGAAATCTATGCGCAAGGTGCCGTATTAAAGCATGAATATCTTAAAGAGCTGAATGATGTTGATGACGGCCAGATATTGTTGAAATTCGCCAATGGCAATTTGGGGATGATCGAAGTATCACGCAACGCCTGCAATGTCTATGACGTGAGAACTGAAGTTGTTTGTAAAAAATCAAGCATATTTGTTGGCCAAAACCAACTAACTCCATATACTTTGGTAGGCGATGAGAAAATTACCGTCGATATGTCAAATTGGGTTTTAGATCGTTTTAAGGATGCATATGAACTAGAAATTCAAGCCTTTGTTGATTCGGTTCGTAACGGTGAAGCCTCAAAAGTAAATGCTTTCGATGGCTATATCGGCCTCAAACTTGCACTGGCAGCGACAGAATCACACTTGACCGGACAAAAAGTCTTGATTGAGAACGAATAAAAAGACAATCAAGCAATAATTAATTATATTTTCTAAAGGGACAGTTCCGCATCTGTGTGCGCAACTGTCCTATTTCATGGCCGGCATGACTACAATGCTGATATACTATTTGGAAATACTATACCTTGATCGGGAAACGAAAAAAGAATTGGCGCCATCCGATTGAATGAGTCAAGTCCCAAATGTTGGTGTAAATTCACCTTTCGGTGATGATGGCCTATGC
>CAZAPS010000043.1:0-11056 GCA_964487355.1 uncultured Oscillospiraceae bacterium | reverse complement strand
GTGGGCAAGGGATTGTATCCGTTATCCTATCTGCGCTCCATCATGGACGACCCAAGCCATGATTTTTACATCATCACAAAAAATGGCGAGGTCGCCGGCTATTTTTACAGCGAAATCACCCGGGCCGACGCGCTGAGCCATCTTCCCGGGCTGGATTACAGTGCGATCGCCCATCTTTGCCGGCCGGATGACAACATCGTCATTTTTAAATCGATGGGCATCGAACAGAAGTACAGAGGAGAGGGACTGTCGGACACGCTGTTTATCCATTTTAAGAATGACTATGTACGACGACACGACATTGTGCTGATTCTTGCCGCTGCCTGGAGTCAGGACGGCTATGTTCCGGTGAAAAAATTGCTGTTGAGGACGGGATTTCAATACCTATGCACGCTGAGCCGGCCATGGTCGAACGTGCGGACGTTGGACTGTCCGTATTGCCGACAGAAACGCTGCGTGTGCGACTCGGCTGTTTATTATGATGGAGCCCGACATGAAAAAGAAAAAACTAAAACTGTCCTATAAATTCGTGATTGGTTTTGTGTTGCTGGGGATTTTGATTTCCGTCGCCGGTGTCGTTATTTCATACGGAAAATACAAGACGGCGGTTGAAAAGGAATACAACGACACGGCGTATCGAATCGCCGCTGTCGCCATGTCCTATGTGAACGGAGATGACATCGAGCGTTACCTGCTCACGGGGCGGACCGACGACGCCTATGAAACAATGGGTGTCTACCTTTCGGATTTGCGCGCCAATATGGATGTCAACCATATCTTCATCGCCCAACTGGAAGGACAGCGTCTGCTGTACATTTATGATGTGGACAATCCCGATGATGACTTCGACCAGTTCCAACTGGGGGATATCGGTGGCATCAACCCACTTTTTGAGGACGATTTGAGAAATGTTTTGGTGACCGGCTCACGCTCCTCGAATTATTTTTACTCGCACAGTGAGTTTGGCTACAATACCTCCGCCGTGGTTCCGATTTTCAATTCGCGGGATGAAATCATCGCGATTTTGGTGGTGGAGATCGCCATGGAGATGCTTCAGTCAATACTGTACGAGTACGTGCTGTTTGTCTCCATCGCCTCGGTGGGGCTCATCGCTTTGTTTATCACAGCCTATCTGATCTATTTGCAGCGCAAGGTCGTGCGTCCCATCCAAATCATGACCCATGAGGCGGATTCTTTTATCCGGAACGATGCGGAGGTCTCGAAGCTCCTGAAGTCGATCAACACCGGCGATGAGATCGAACAACTGGCCGGCGCCATCCACAAGATGGAAATTGACATTAAATCGTATATTGAAAATCTGACGGCGGTGACGGCCGAGCGAGAGCGCATCAGCGCCGAGCTCGGCATCGCGGCGCAGATTCAGCTGAGCATGCTGCCCTGTGAGTTTCCGGCTTTTCCTGATTTGAAGGCACTGGACATCCACGCCTCCATGGTGGCGGCGAAAGAGGTTGGCGGAGATTTTTATGACTTCTTCCTGATCGACGACAAAACGTTGGTGCTGGTCATCGCCGATGTTTCCGACAAAGGCATACCCGCCGCCTTGTTTATGATGATCACTAAGATCCTGTTAAAAAATCAGGCGTTGTCCGGCTACTCGGCTGCCGATGTTTTCACCACGGTCAATGATCAGCTGTGTGAGCACAATGACGCGAATATGTTTGTGACCGCCTGGATGGGGATGTATGATCTACAAAGCGGAAAATTGACCTGTGTGAACGCGGGACACAACCCTCCGCTGTTGCGTCGGGCGAACGGACAGTATGAGTATTTGAAAATTCATGTCAACTTCGTGCTGGGCGGTATGGAGGGCATACGCTATCGCGCACAGGAACTCTACCTGCATGAAGGAGATCAGCTTTTTTTGTATACGGACGGCGTGACCGAGGCCGCGGATTTAAAATATCGTCTATATGGCGAAGATCGTCTGCGCGACCGGCTGAACAGCATGGCGGACTGTGCTCCACGCGATGTCCTTAATTGGGTGGCGGAGGATGTCCGTCTTTTTGTGGGCGACGCGCCGCAGGTTGACGACATCACGATGCTGGCGTTTCATGTCTTTGACTCCGGTAATTCGTCTTTGACTGTGGATACCTCGCCGGACAATTATGAGCGGATCCGTGACTTCATCGATCGCACGTTGGAGGACAACGGCGGCACGACTGACATTCGGACTCAATTTAAAATTGTGTCGGATGAGATTTTGTCCAACATCTTCAAATACAGCCAAAGTCGAAGCGTGACGACCACGGTATGGGCGCACGCTCGAGGAGCGCTGGTCAGCTTCACCGATGACGGGCTTTCGTACAATCCTCTGCGCGCGGAGGAGCCGGACGTCACACTGCCGGCCGAGCGACGTGAAATTGGAGGATTGGGAATCTTCATCACAAAAAAATTGATGGACGAGGTGACGTATGACTTTGTTGATCAAAAGAACGTGCTGACTGTTTACAAAAGATTTGGTGATGACTAACCTTGACTTTAGGATCTGATTGTCCGGCGTGAAAACATGTATAATTAGTTTGATCTAAGTTGAACTTTTGTCTATATTTTGTCTATATCAAACAGGTGGATTCACACACAGTGGTGGGGTCGATGTGATGCTTCATTTTCTGACGATCAATTATGGCGGCGTGTCGGTTGGCGCGATCTTGCTCAGACTTGGACTGGCGGTTTTGATTGGTGGAGCGCTGGGGCTGGAACGTAAGTTTCGTGATCGCGCGCTCGGACTACGCAGTTACATCCTGGTCTGCGCGGGCTCCACAATGATTTCACTGTTGAGTCGGTTTGTGATCGAGACCTATCAGACCGGCGATCCGAATCGCCTGAACGCGCAAGTCATATCGGCGATCGCGCTGTTGGGCGCGGGCTCGGTTATCATCACCCGCGAGAAGCGCATCGAAGGCCTGACAACGGTGATCGGTCTATGGACGGCGGGGACGATCGGCATCGCGCTGGGCGAAGGTTATTATGTTGGCGCACTGTTGACCGGGCTGCTTGTGTTCATCACTTTTACCCTGTTGGAACGATTTGAGTCCGCGATCTTAAAAAGGCGCACTTATGTCTATTTTTATTTCGAGCTCGCGTCTCCGCGGGATGTTCTACCTTTTTTTGACCATGTCGACAGCCTTGGATATGAGATCCAAACTAAAACGCTACATAGAAGCGATTTGTCGGACACCCCCACAGTGGGATTGAACCTTAGATTAAGACGTCCGCCGGACGAGAACTTGAATGACATGGTCAACCGCCTGGCGAAGTTTCCTGAGCTGCTGTACCTTGTCGTTGACTCTAAGCTGTTTTAATTCGCGCGGCGGTGAGCCCCTGAGTGTCAAAACTGTATCGTCCCTTTTGCTATACTAAATAAACTGATTCTAGGAGGATATATTAAATGACGCGATTTAACTATGAGAACGCCGAACACGCCGCGGCGGTGATTAATTTAAAGTCATACATCAAGGCTTTGTTGTCGGGCGCCGACACACGGGCGACGTACGACGCGCATGCGGGTCAGTTCGCGAACCTGACCTCGACAATTATTTTTCAATCATTTTATGAAACACTGCAAAGCGGTGGAACCGAAGAACAGCTGCTGACCGTGATTCCCAAAGTGATCCTGGCGACTCACTCACATTTTGACGATCAGCCGGCCGCGCTGGAGAATGACCCGTTTCTAGCCGAGTTTCGCGCCGAGAACGAACAAATGCTGGCGCTGTTTGACGAAATCCGTCCGCTGACCACAGTGGCGAGGACGGCGGAACGAGACGAACAGATTGTGAAAATCTTAACCGGCCTCACCTCCTATGGCGCGCATTTTTCCCGTATGCAAAATATTTTATTTCCCACTTTGGAGCGCGAGGATCGATCATTTCACGCTTTGTCGCTGCTCTGGGCGTGGCACGATCGCTGCAAAGAATCCTTGCGGACGGCGCTGGAGGTCTATGCCGATCGCAGTGTTCCGCAATCCGAATTGAATCGTGTGATCGGTGAATTGTTCGCGAACTATGTCAGTTTGCCAATCAAGGAGGAACGCTTCTTGTTTCCGGCCGCGGCCACAACCTTGAAAGCCGAAGATTGGGCCTCGATGTACGACCAGGCACGTGTCTATCCGGTCGCGTTCGGGATTCGCGCGGAAGAGGAAATTGTCTATGAGCAAGAGGAAACAGCCTCGGGCGAATTTCACTCCACCACGGGCTCTTTGAGCTTCGAACAATTGAATATGATTTTGCGCCACCTCCCGGTTGATTTCACCGTAGTCGATGAAAACGATCGAGTACTATATTTCAGCGACTCGCCCCATCGTATTTTCCCGCGCTCGCCAGCCATTATCGGCAGGGAGGTCAAAAACTGTCATCCGCCAAAATCGTTGAACGTGGTCGAGGACATCATCAGTGCCTTTCGTGAAGGACGCGAAAGCCATATGCGCTTCTGGCTGGAGCACCACGGCCGAAAGCTGTTGATCGAGTATTTTTGTTTGCGGGACGACCGCCGGCGCTATCGCGGTGTGTTGGAGGTCAGTCAGGATATCACCGAGCTGTCTCAGTTGAAAGGCGAGCAGCGCCTGGGCAGTTGGTTGGACCGGTAAACGGATTGATGGCGGACAGCGCTTGCCATTTTGAAAAGGACGGGGTCAAGGATCGGCGCTTGGCGACACGCCCTTGATACACGAGGATTGTGGTAAAATCGGCAGATGAGCACGGTCAAACAGATTATAGGATTAGAGAGGTATTGTCATGCATATTCAACACATCACATTGCGTGTCAAAGATTTGGAAAAATCGATTGATTTTTATCAGACCATTACTGAGCTGAGTATTTCCAGACGGTTCACACACGGCGAGATTGAGCTTTGCTTTTTAACCAACGGAGAGGGAGAGACCGAGATTGAGTTGATTCATCAGCCGGGCGGTCAAACCTTTGAGGGCAAAGGGATGTTTATTTGCTTCGCGTCGGATCAAATCGATGAGAAACAGCGGCTGGCGGATGAACTGGGACTGAATCCGTCACCGATACAGGTGCCGGGAGACGGCACGCGCTATTTCTATGTCTATGATCCGGACGGGGTCTCCATCCAATTAAGATCGTTTTAATCCTCTATTGAGGCGGCACTCTTTTAGTTGTCGCGCACACCTGACAATCAACCGAAGACGAGAGATTGATCTTTCGTCTTTTTTGTTGCGCGCAGGATGATTTGGCTGTGCGAAACAGACATATGTCCTCAATCGCTTCATAAAGTGAGATATCTCGAAAATTTACACGTTTTCTGCCTATTTATGCTTAAAGAACAATTTTTCTTATGTTATTATCATATTCAACAAAAAAAAGTGATGAAAGAGCGTTTTTCATCACAAATTGTAAAGAAAAGTGTACAGGAAAGAAGGGTGATACGGATCGTGATCTTCAAAGGAGTGAAGGAGGCGAAACATGTTTTCTGAAGAGGTCGGCGCCGTGGCAAACGCGGCGCGCAGCAAATCGGCGTTACTGAAGAAAAATCCCCTGGGATATTTTATTTCGGCGATGCTGGCTGGAGTTTATGTCGGATTCGGTGTGCTGTTGGCGTTCACGGCCGGTGGGTCGCTGGGCGGCGCGCCCGCGACAAAGATTGTCATGGGAGCAACCTTCGGTGTCGCGTTGAGTCTGGTGGTCATGGCGGGCAGTGAGCTTTTTACCGGCAATAATTTGGTTATGTCACTGGGCCTTCTGAAAAAGACGGTTGGGTTCGGTGAGACTCTGAAGCTGTGGCTGGTTTGTTGGCTGGGTAACTGGGTCGGATCCGCCCTGCTCGCGGTAGTGTTTTGGGCGACGGGTCTGGCGCAGGGAGCGGTTGGACAGTTCATCGCGGACGCCTCCGCGGCGAAAATGGCCGCGCCGTTCGTGCCGCTGTTGTTCCGTGCCCTGCTGTGCAACATGTTGGTCTGCCTGGCGGTCTGGTGCACATTTCGCTGCAAGAGCGAAAGCGGCAAACTGATCATGATTTTTTGGTGCCTGTTTGTATTCATCACAGTTGGTTTGGAGCACAGCGTCGCGAACATGACAACGCTAACAATCTCTCTGTTGTCCCCAATGGGCGCGGCGGTGAGCGTGGCTGGATATTTCTACAACATTCTGGTGGTCACTTTGGGCAATATGATCGGTGGGATTTTGTTTGTCGCCTTTCCCTATCATCAAATCGCGAAAAATAAAGAATAAGGAGACGGTTTAATGGGTTACAAGTTTACTGAGGACGGTTTGAATACCGTGCTGGCTGAACTCGGCCAACAGTACAAATTATTCGCGCCCCGTCGCTACGAGTTGGAAGGGGAGTTTTCGGACACCGATTCCATTCGCTACGGTGAAGTCAAGACGGTGGGCGAGATGGAGTTGGCTGAAAAGAGCAGCCACACATTCAAGGAAGCTGTGCTTCCCATTTCTGAAACACTTTTCTTTTTTACCGAAGACGATGTGAAGGTGGCGGATGGGGATGTGCGTGAGATCATCATCTTTCTGCGCAGCTGTGATCTGCACGCGGTGCAACGTCTGGATGAGATCTACAAGAGAAACGTGACAGATGACTTCTACTACAGCCGGCTGCGGGATGTGGCCAAGTTTGTGCTGATCGGTTGTGAAACTGCGTTTGAGAATTGCTTTTGTGTCGAC
Organism: uncultured Oscillospiraceae bacterium; assembly: GCA_964487355.1. Lineage (GTDB taxonomy): Bacteria > Bacillota > Clostridia > Saccharofermentanales > Fastidiosipilaceae > JAXGYX01. The sequence goes on along the minus strand of CAZAPS010000043.1, from coordinate 4,402 downwards.
ATGGAGGCGAACATCAGCACCGATTATGACGCCAGCCTGGACGCGGTGGACGGGTCCTATTATATGGACTGCAAACTGTCCGAATGGACTGAGCTATTTGAGCGCCACGCCGAGGAATCGCTGGACGTCGAGCCGCGGCATGTGACCGAGACGAAGGTGCGGGTGTCCATTCCCAAGGATTTGGACGCGCGGGTCACCAACAGCACGATATGGGAAGAGTATGACACTCGTTGTATCGCCTGTGGGCGCTGTAATTATAGCTGCCCAACCTGTACCTGTTTCTCGATGCAGGATATTTTCTACACGGACAACGGAAAGTCCGGTGAGCGGCGCAGGGTCTGGGCGTCCTGCATGGTCGATGGATTTACCGATGTCGCCGGCGGCGGATCGTATCGTCGCAAAAACGGCCAACGTATGCGTTTCAAGACGTTGCATAAAGTCTTGGATTTCAAACAGCGGTACGGCTACCATATGTGCATTGGTTGCGGGCGCTGTGATGACGTGTGTCCGGAATATATTAGTTTTTCGCATATAATCAATCGATTAAACGACGCGGTGAAGGAGGTGTCGGGTAAATGAAGCATAATGAATATATTCCTTTCGCTTCCAACATCATGTCGGTTCAAAAGCATACGGATATTGAATACACCTTCCGTATGTCCTACGATGGCGATGTGAAGCCGGGCCAGTTTTTTGAAGTCTCTTTGCCCAAGTATGGCGAAGCGCCAATTTCTGTTTCAGGCATTGGGGAAGATTATGTCGACCTGACCATTCGTCGTGTCGGCAAAGTCACAAACGAGGTGTTTGAGCAGTACGTCGGCGATAAACTGTTTATGCGCGGACCTTATGGCAACGGTTTCGACCTGGATGACTATAGAGGCAAAGAGCTGATCGTGATCGCGGGAGGGACCGGTCTTTCGCCGGTAAGAGAGGTCGTCGATCATTTCGCGAGCAACCCTGATGAGGTGAAAAGCCTGACCGCCATCGTCGGCTTTAAATCACCCGCGGATATTTTGTTCTTTGAGGATATTGGACGCTGGAAACAAACCAGTGAGATCATTTTAACGGTGGATTGCGCGGACACCGATGTGTCCTGTCAAGTCGGCCTGGTCACAGAGTTCATTCCGCAGCTGAATATTGAGAATATCGAAGAGGCCGTAGCCATCGTCGTCGGCCCGCCGGCGATGATGAGATTTACCACTATGGGACTGATGGAGATTGGTTTCCCCGAAGAGAATATCTGGATCTCTCTGGAACGCAAAATGTGTTGTGGGATCGGCAAATGTGGTCACTGTAAGATCAATGACGTGTACATCTGCGTGGACGGCCCGGTGTTCAATTACACAAAGGGCAAGACGTTGATAGATTAAGGAGGGATCGCCAAGCTATGGATATCAATACTAAGGCGTTAAAGAAAAACGCGTTTCGTGTCACCAAAGTCAGAGGTGTGACCGCCAGTCGTGTGCGTGTTCCCGGAGGACATCTGGATTCGGATATCATGATCAAAATCGCCGACATCGCGAAAGAATTCGGCAATGGAACGGTGCACATCACCTCTCGCCAGGGATTTGAGCTTCCCGGTATTCCGTTTGAGGCGATGCCGGCGGTCAATGAGCGCCTGCAGCCGATCATCGAAGGATTGGATATCAATCAACCAAACGAGAAGGGAACCGGCTATTTCGCGGCGGGCACCCGCAACATCACGGCCTGCGTCGGCAACCGTGTCTGTCCATATGCCTGCTACGACACCACGGCGTTCGCCCAGCGTATCGAGAAATCGGTTTTCCCACACGATCTGCACTTTAAAGTAGCTTTGACCGGTTGTCCAAATGACTGCGCCAAAGTCCGGATGCATGACTTTGGCATCATGGGGATGACCTTGCCAAAGCTCGACCCCACTCGCTGTGTCACTTGTGGAGCCTGCGAAAAATACTGTCGCACAAAATCAGTGCGCGCGATTGAGATGATCAATGATCGCCCGGCGCGCAATGAGGAAAAATGCATCGGTTGTGGCGAATGTGTGCTGAACTGCCCGATGAGGGCCTGGATCCGCGGCGAGGGTGCGGAGAAGAGATATCGGCTGACACTGATGGGCCGCACCGGCAAACGAAATCCGCGCCTGGGCGAGGACTTCGTCAAATGGATCGATGAGGACAGCATCGTCAAAATCATCATGAACACATATGATTACGTGACTAAGTATATCGATCCGAACGCGCCGGGCGGCAAAGAGCACATCGGCTACATAATCGACCGCACCGGATTTGAAGAGTATAAGAAGTGGGCGCTGAAAGGTGTCGAGTTGCCGGAAGGCGCCGTGGTCTATAATCCAATTTATTGGAAAGGTGTCAAATACGCGGAGATGACGCTCTGACCTGATCAAGGCCTGACAACTGAAATGAATTCTTAAACAACTGATTCGCTCCTCCAAAACCTGATGGATTTAAATCCGCGAAGGTCATGGGAGGAGCGTTTTATTCGATCGGAATGAAGACCGGCCGGCGATTTTTGAAAGTCGTGAGCCTGTCTACACCCAGATGCTTGAGCCAGGATGACGTTTCTTTGATCAGACGTCCGACGTCACCGCTGTCATGAGAATCAGAGCTGACTGTGATGAATTCTCCGCCCAGTTCCAAATAACGATGGATGAGATCGCTGTCCGGCAACCCCGGGTCGCCATCTCCTCCATTTATGCTTCGGTAACGCGACCGGGTGTTGAGCTCCAGGCTGACATCGTTTTCGATCATGGTTCGAAAAATCTCATCGAAATGGTCGGGAAATTCCCGATAATAGAATCGGCTGTCGGCGTAGCCGGCGACTCGGGCGATGAAGTCATAGTGCGCCAGGACATCGAGCTGCTTTTGGCGGTTCAGCATGTCCAGCATCACTTCCAGATAGTCGGCGTAAAGCTGCTCTTTGGGGCGGGTTGAGAGGTCTTTGACACCATAGATATCTTTGTTGTCGAGGGTGTGGATCGAGGCGATCACACAATCGAAAGGATATGAGTTCACCAGCTGATCCAAATCGTTGGACAGATGAGGCAGGTAGCCCAACTCGATACCGGTCAGGAGCTCAAAATCGACCTGCCGCTCCTGTAAATCTTTTTGCTTGGCGAACATCGTCTCAAAATAGGCGGATATGTCGAAGACCCACTCACCGGGGTGTGGTTCGCCGAATGGACTGATCTCCTGTAGGACCTGACCGTCCACCATGTCTTTGTCGTAATGCTCAGTTACGACCGCGCCCTTTAAGCCGATAGCGATGGCGTCATCGACCAATTGGTCGAGCGACTGCACACCGTCCATCGAGTATTTTCGCGTATGGTTGTGTGAATCGATCATGGCGTTTTTAAACATAAATTACTCCTTATAATATAGTCAGCTAATTCTAGCACGAGAAGAGATTGTCGGCGAGGTTGACCCGTTGGTCCTTGTTGTTGATCTTTAATATTATTCGCCGACAGTATAGAATGAGGTCTGGCATTTGTTCCGCGAAGAGGCAAAATGGAGAGTGTATGACGGAAGAGATGAACAAAAAAGATCTGAGAATCAATGTTTTTTTGGCAAAGTCCGGACTGTGTTCGCGCCGCGCGGCTGATGAGCTGATTCGCGAAGGCAGAGTCAAAATCAATGGTGAAAAAGCCAATTTGGGAGCCCGGGTGACTGAATCAGACCTGGTTATGGTGGACGGAGAGCGGGTCTGCCTGACACAGGCGCCGGCGCCGATCTATATCGCGCTGAACAAACCGGAAGGAGTGGTCTGCACGACAGACCGCGAAGATCCGGCCAACATAATTGATTTCTTAGGATTTAAAGAACGTATTTTCCCAATTGGTCGACTGGACAAGGCGTCGACCGGACTGATTTTGCTAACCAATGACGGAAGCATTGTCAATCGTATTTTGCGTGCCCAATATGGCCATGAAAAAGAGTATGTCGTGCGGGTGGACAAGCCAATCACCGAAGCGTTCTTACGCTCGATGGCGTCCGGTGTGCCGATTCTGGATACGATCACCAAGCCCTGTAAAGTCCGGCAGATCAAGGAGACGGAATTTCGCATCGTCCTGACACAGGGGCTCAACCGTCAGATCCGACGAATGTGTGAGCATTTGGGTTATCGTGTGAGGGCGTTGAGACGGGTCCGCATCATGAACATCACACTGGGCAACTTGAAGCTGGGCGCCTGGCGTGACTTAACGTTTAAAGAAATGCGGGATCTGGAAGAGTTGTTGTGTCAACGAGAGAGTCAAGTCTGATCGTTTGCCCATGATATTCAATCCGTGACGCGATCGTGTGATTGAGATTTTGAAAGTAACAAGCAGTGTCCGGCCAGGTGGAGTCAGCTTAAGCGGCGATTTAAATGGTTTATCAAATTATATAGACGTCAATATCTCGTGGCGTTT
>CAZAPS010000042.1:0-11728 GCA_964487355.1 uncultured Oscillospiraceae bacterium | reverse complement strand
GCGAGATATGGCTCTTCTCTTATTTTGAATTTACACCAACTATATGGACTCTATCCAGGTCAAATTCGTTAGATACATCAGTGAACAGTTAAAAAGATAGAAGAATCAATAATTAATCAATCGTCCTTTCGCGCACTTTTTCTACCAATAATAAATGAACTTATAATTTATCAAGTAAATATTGATATTGAATTAAATAAAATTATTAAAATTCGCATGATTACAATCGTCACAATGCGGATTCAAATGCTATAATCTTTACTAGTTTCGATTTTTACTTGTTTAAGGAGATTACTTATGGCTAAAACAACAGGCGGCTCGAAAGTCGTGATTATCGGTGCGGGTCAGGTTGGCTCGTCCACCGCGTTTTGTATGGCGATCCAACAGGTCTGCAGCGAACTGGTTCTTGTCGATGTAGATGCTGACAAAGCCGAGGGCGAGGCGATGGATATCGCGCACGGACTTCCTTTCCTTGGAGAAATGGATATTCACTCCGGCACTTACGAAGAAGTCGCTTTCGCTGACTTGATTGTCATCACGGCAGGCGCCGCGAGAAAACCGGGTGAGACTCGTCTGGATCTGGCTGCGAAAAACTGTAAAATCGCCAAAAACATTACCGAAAACATTATGAAATATTATAATGGTGGCGTTTTGTTGGTGGTCGCGAACCCGGTGGATATATTGACTTATAAAATTCAGCAATGGTCCGGATTGCCCGCGAGCAAAGTAATCGGCTCTGGCACCGCGTTGGACACCATTCGTTTCCGCTATCTGCTGGGCGACAAGTTAGGTGTTGACGTCACAAATGTCCACGCTTTCATCTTGGGCGAACATGGTGATACTCAATTCCCCGTCTGGTCTCAGATTTATATCAGTTGTATAGAACTGAAACAGTACTTAAAGAGTGTCAAGATTGAGCTCAGTGACGAAGAGCGGGCTGAGTATCTGGAGAAAACTAAAAAAGCCGGAGCCGAGATCATCAAACGAAAAGGTGCGACATTCAACGGTGTCGCGGTTTCAGTTTCGACGATCGCTCAGTCAATCTTGCGTGATTCTTCAACGATTCGTCCCGTGGGCTGTGTGCTTAATGGTGAGTACGGCATATCAGATTGCTGTCTAAGCGTGCCGGCGGTCATTGGTAAGAACGGCATCGAAAAGATCATTACATCTATTTTGCCTGATGATGAGTATCAGCTACTGCTGAAGTCCGCTGCCAAAGTCAAGGAAGTTCAGGAGTTTGTAAAAGATATTTGAGTGCCAAGCTGACCTACCGACGCTTGACATCGTCCACATAAGGCTCAGAGAGCGATCGTTAATAAAAAAGAACTGTCTCATCAACTCGAACGAGTGACGGGGCAGTTCTTTTTTTATTAACGATGCGAATAATTTTGGTCCACTCGCAATGATATCGGTCTTATCGCTCAGATGATCGGTTCGTCAATTGTTTTCTTCCGCGTGATATCGCATATGCCGCGTTGGCGATCAGCAATAGCAAAATCGCGCCGGCAAATGTCATGACAATGCGTTTAACCAGGCGGTTGAAAAACAGCGTGGGGACCATCAGAATCAGGTTGTCTGTGCGAGGGTCTAAAATCCACAGATCGTTACTAAAAAAAAGTTTGTGGAAGCTTGTCCAAAATCGTTCAAAATCAACCATTAAAAATACGAAGACAATCGACATGACGATCAGACTGACCGTCAAAGCGACTTTGATCGCACGAAAAAACAAGCGCGCTCTGTCTTGTTTTCTAATCATGACCAGAGCGATCAGTCCCACGACGAACGTGGCCAGGCAGATCCATTTCACGTTCATCGCGTTTCGGTATAAAACCTTGACGTCGACCATGTGTTCAACTTCCCGTTCGTTGAACATGGGCTGAGCGACACCATCCACATTCACCGTCAGATCAAGGTCGCCACGGTCATCTCGAATGTAGTCCAGCAAGACGGTTGTCGCTTGCCGGAGTTCAAGTTCGGAAACACCAATTTCCCGCGCGGTGTCCATTTGCGCATAAGTTTGGTCGAACAGCGGTCGGTAAAAAGAATGAATATCCACACTGATCAACAACAACGCGATGATCAACGCTTGCGCCCAAATAAACAATCCGACATCCATTGCCATTTTTTTCATCTGTCAAAGCGCGCTTTCAAATCAGTTGTCCGTTTCTTCGTCATTTGTCTCATGATCATCGAGCCCATCTGACGGCAACAACACCGAAGACTGCGCTTCCTCGCTCACCTCACGCATATCCGGTTCAGCTTGCTCTGTGGTGAACTCATCTTCCGCCATTTCGAAATCGTCTGTCTCCTCATGCTCGACAACGGTCACATCGACAACTTTGCCGGTGCGCGAACGCATCAAGGTCACTCCTCTGGCTGTTCGGCCCAGCGTCGAGATCTCAGTGGCCGCGATGCGTATGATCAGTCCGGCCTCATCGATCATGACAGCGTCTTCTTGATCTGAAATCGACAAGGCAGCCACAAGATCACCGGTTTTTGATGAAGGTTTATATGCGATCAGCCCTTTACCTCCACGTCTTTGCACCCGGAACTCGTCATAGTTCGTCCTTTTGCCAAAACCAAATTCGGAAACAAACATTAGGTTCGCGCTATCCTCCTCGCCATTCAATTCTTTGACACGCTCCTCGGCGTCGATGACGCGCACCATGCTGATGACTTCGTCATCCTCGTTCAGTGTGATACCCTTCACACCCATGGTGTTTCGTCCGGTCGGGCGGACATCGGATTCGCTGAAACGAATCCCAAATCCTTGTTTGGTTATTAACTGTAGATCATCTTTGCCGGAAGAGTGGGTCACGCCAATCAACTCGTCACCTTCTCTCAGGTCGATCGCGATCAGGCCCGCCCGGTTGATGTTCTTAAACTGACTGACGGCGGTTCGTTTAACCAGTCCGTTGCGCGTGGCCATAATCAAATATTCATAGTGTTCATCCCTAACGATCGGGATGACAGTCTCGATTCGATCATCAGGATCAAGTTGCAGCAGGTTGACAACCGGCAGTCCTCTGGCCTGTCTGCTTTCTTCCGGAATTTGATAGGTCTTAAGACGGAACACCCGCCCCTTTTCCGTGAAGAACAGAAGATAGTCATGAGTGTGCGAGGTGATCAACATCTGCACAAAATCGTCCTCACGCATGTGAAGGCCGATAATGCCTCTGCCTCCTCTGTGTTGTTTGGAGTACGTGTCCGTCGGTTGCCGCTTGATGTAGCCAAAATGAGTCATCGTGACGACCACAAGTTCCTCTTTGATCAGCGATTCATCGGTGATTTCGCCTCCGGCCACATCGATCTGTGTGCGATGCTCGTCATTATATTTATCTTTTAGAGCGTTCATCTCTTCAATGATGACTTCGATTAAACGGCTCTCATTTTGCAAAATCTCTAAATAGTATTCTATTTTACTCAACAAATCGGCGTATTCAGCCTCCAATTTGTCGCGCTCCAGTCCGGTCAGGCGACCCAAACGCATGTCGACGATATGTTGCGCCTGGCGCTCAGAGAATCCAAAACGTTCACTGAGGCGGGTTTTCGCGTCATCTTCATTTTTGGATGCGCGGATGATGCGCACCACTTCATCGATATTGGCGATGGCGACACGCAAGCCTTCAACAATATGTTTGCGCGCCTCGGTCTTTTCAAGTTCAAACTGCGTGCGTCTGGTGGTGACCTCTTTGGCATGCTCGTTGTAATAGTGAAGGGCGTCATGCAGATTGATCAGCTTGGGAACCAGCGGCCCGCCGTCCGGCACCAGAGCCAGCACATTGGCGTTAAAGTTATCTTGCAGCTGAGTCATGCGATAAAGGCGGTTCAACACGACATTGGCGTTCGAATCTCGCTTGATTTCAATTACTATGCGAACCGCTTCGTTGCGGTCGGATTCATCACGAACGTAGGATATGCCTTCCAGTCGTTTGTTTTTCACCAGCTCAGCGATTTTTTGGATCAATTTCGCCTTGTTGACCATGTAGGGCAGGTCACGCACAACGATGCGCTGTCGCCCGTTGGGAGCCTCTTCAATTTCACAGTTGGCGCGGACAACGATCTTACCTCTACCGGTTGTGTACATGGAGCGAATTCCGTCGGTGCCTAAAATCAGACCGCCGGTTGGGAAATCCGGTCCGGGCACAAATCGCATCAGATCGTCAACGGTGGCGTCTGGATTATTGAGTAAATGAATCGCTCCTTCAATGACATCACCTAAATTATGCGGTGGGATATGGGTAGCCATGCCGACAGCGATGCCGGTGGATCCATTGACCAGTAAATTGGGAAAATGCGCGGGCAACACGGCCGGTTCCATTTCATGCTCATCAAAGTTCGGCTGAAAATCCACCGTGTTCTTGTTGATATCGTTCATCATCTCGATGGCGATTCTTGTCAGGCGAGCTTCCGTGTATCGGTATGCCGCCGGGGCGTCGCCGTCACGAGAGCCAAAGTTGCCGTGCCCGTCGACCAGGGTATAGCGCATCGAGAAGTCCTGCGCCAAGCGGACCAAAGAGTCGTAGACCGCCGCGTCGCCATGGGGGTGAAATCTACCCAGCACATCTCCAACCGTGGTCGCGCATTTGCGGTGCGGTTTTTCCGGTGTGAAACCTTGAGTGAACATCGAATAGAGGATACGCCGGTGGACCGGCTTTAGTCCGTCTCGAACATCCGGCAAGGCGCGGTCTGTGATCACACTCATCGCATAGTCAATGAAAGAAGTTTTCATCTCGCTTTCGAGCTCGACCGGTACAATATTCGCTACATTTTCACGAAATATTGCTTCGATCCTCTGATCTTCCGTCATGAAATGATCAGTTTTACTCTTGTCCTCGCTCATGAATACCTCCAACCCATGCGTGAATTTTATGCTTAAACAACATTGAAATTATACCATAGTTAGCCAATTATCTCTTGGCGCCCCTCGGCAAAGGGGCTATACACGAAGCAGACCGCATGCCCAATAGACCGATAAATAATCGATTGTATGATTAATTGAATTAAAGAGGTTTCTTTTTTGGCGTGCCGCTTTTGCGCGGGAACGAGGCCGGCGTTTCTTTGATCTTGTCAACGGAAATAATCGTGCGTCGCATATCGGTTCCCGGCAACAAAAACTTGCGCTCGCCGCTCACTTTTCCGCCGAGTTGACCAATCGCCCGTCTGCCATCCGCGATTTCTTCGATGTCATCACCTTTCATCGCGATAAACACTCCGCCAACCTTGGTCAATGGCAAACAGTATTCACTAAGAACTGAGGTGCGCGCGACCGCGCGCGCGGTGGTGATGTCAAACGCGGAGCGAAATTCAGGCTTCCGACCCGCTTCTTCCGCACGCATGTGGATGGCTTTTGTCCGTTCCAGATTCAATTCCTGAACCACTGTTTCCAGAAATCTCACACGCTTGGCCAGTGAGTCAATCAAAGTCAGGCGAATGTCCGGCCGCATGATTTGAATCGGTATGCCGGGAAATCCCGCGCCGGTGCCGACGTCCGCAAGTGTCACATCCCGTCGGCCGACTCGCGCGCAGTAACCGTCAATCTCTTCCAGGATCGTCAGGCTGTCAAGAAAATGCCGTTGCGCTATGTCATAAGGTGTTGTGATGGCTGTCAAATTCATCGTCTGATTCGCGGTGACGAGCAGATTGGCGTAGGTGGCGAACCGCTTCACTTGTTCCGTCGTGATATCAAATAACTCCGTGATCTTCTGAAGCTCGAATTGTTCCATTATCTGCTCACATATCATCGCTTCTCTTTCCTTTTCAATTGTTCCAAATGAACCAGCAGCACAGTTATATCCGCGGGTGAGACACCTGCGATTCGACCGGCCTGTCCCACCGATTCCGGTTGGATCTCATTTAGCTTCTGAGCGGCTTCAATCCTCAGCCCGCCAATATTTAAAAAATCGATATCGGCGGGAATTCGTCTGGCTTCCATCTTACGGAATTGGCGGACACGCTCTCTTTCCATATCGATGTATCCCGCGTACTTTATGATGATATTGACGTTTCGTCCTATCACTTCCGGCAAATCCGGTCGCTCGGGATCCAGCGGCGCGAGAGTTGGATAGTCAAGCTGCGGACGTTTTATTAATTCGGCCAATGACATTCCACCTTGTAGCGGCGCGGTGCCATGATCTGTCAAAAACTGATCGGTTTGAGCGTTGGGTCGGACTCGAACGGTTTCAAGCCTCGCCTTTTCCTCGCGAATCATTTTTTGTTTCTGCAAAAAACGTTCGTATTGCTCATCGCCAACCAGGCCGATTTCACGACCCAATTCGGTCAGCCGCTCGTCGGCGTTGTCCTGACGCAAAATCAGACGATATTCCGCCCGCGAGGTCATCAAGCGATACGGCTCATTCACTCCCTTGGTTACCAGGTCGTCGATCAGCACTCCGATATAAGCCTGTGAGCGATCTAAAATGATGGGATCTTCGCCACGGATTGACCGCACCGCGTTCACTCCGGCCATAAGGCCTTGAGCGGCCGCCTCTTCATAGCCGGATGTTCCGTTAATCTGCCCGGCGCTATACAAACCGGCTATTTTTTGATGCTCCAAGGATAGTTTCAGTTCAGTTGGATCCAAACTGTCGTATTCAATCGCGTAACCACAGCGTTGGATCACCGCCTCTTCCAATCCACGAACGGAGTGCAGGACACGCAGCTGAACATCTTCCGGCATGCTGGAAGATAGCCCCTGCACATACATCTCAGCGGTATCTCGGCCTGTCGGCTCGATGAATACCTGATGTCTTTTCTTATCCGGAAAGCGAACAATTTTATCTTCAACCGATGGACAATAACGAGGGCCGACCCCTTCAATGTCTCCACTATAGAGTGGGGATCGATCCAGGTTGTCGTTTAAAATGCGGTGAGTCTCTTCATTGGTCCAAGTCAGCCAACAGCTGCGCTGAGGTCTATTTTTGTAGTAAGGATTGGATTCATTTTTAAAAGAGAATGTATCAGGACATGGATCGCCCGGTTGCTCGTCAAGCTTTTCGAGGTTGACGCTGTTGAAATTAATCCGAACCGGCGTCCCTGTTTTAAAACGAAATAACTTCAAACCATATGAGCGCAACGAATCAGAGAGTCCGATCGAGGGAAAGAGCCGGTCGGGGCCGCTCGGATAGCTGACCTCACCCACAATCACTCGAGCGTCCAGAAAGGTTCCGGTCGCGAGAATCAGTTTTTTACAGGTATAAGTTGTACCGTGGCGGGTAGTCACACCCTGCACAACATTGTTTTTGTCACATAAGATTTCGACGACTTCATCCTGCAACAACTGCAAATTGGGAATCTTCTCGAGATGGTTTTTTATCAACTCATGGTATTGCCTGCGATCAATTTGCGCGCGTGGTGATTGTACAGCGGGACCTTTGGAAGCGTTCAACATGCGAAATTGAATTGTCGCCTCGTCTGCCAGCAATCCCATAATCCCTCCGAGCGCGTCAATTTCACGCACCAGCTGACCTTTCGCTGTGCCACCGATATTTGGATTGCAGGGCAGATTCGCGAGCGTGTCCAGATTCATGCTAAGCAGCAAGACCGAGCACCCGAGTCGGGCCACGGCAGCCGCGGCCTCACAGCCGGCATGACCGGCCCCTGTGACCACGACATCGTAATCACCGCCGTTAAAAAAATGAGATTGTCTTTGTTTATCTTCAATTGACGCCATAGATTCTCCTTATATATTGATGTCCGACAAGGTCGTGGTTTTTTATCTCCACCACATCCCGCGCTTGATTCGCGCGCCCCTATTTTTTAGTGGAGGCTTCCTCCACATTTTATTTCCCAACACAAAACCGTGAAAAGATCTGCGTGATGACCTCATCGGAAACCCGTTCACCAACGATCAACGCCAGCTGTTCGGTGGCGCCACTCAATGCCTGGGCAAGTACATCTTGTGGTAAAAAATCCAAATCCGTATGGATTTGTCGTAATAAGTCCAGAGCTTTGGAAACAGCGTCGTAATGTCTGGCTGAAGTCAAAATCACCTGATCGCGCGACGCGGCTCCATAGGAACGGTACATGGATCGGATCAGATCAATCACCGTGTCAAACCCACTGCCGTCTTTGGCGGAAACCGCGATTGGCTCAAAATCTACATTGTCCCCATGATCTTGACGATAGGTCTTCCAGACAGAATGTTGAAGCTCGGTCAATTTGCGATCCCCGTCCAGCCACTGTTTAATTTGATCCAAGAAATCCGGGAAACTCGGCAGGTCGTCCTTGTTCGCCAGGACCAGCAATGGTTTGTCTTTCGGTAGTTTTGAAAACCAATAATCATATTTTTCAGAGTTTTCAAAGGGCGGGGCCAGCATCCAAATCAGCAGATCCGCCTTCGCCATCGACTGCTGAGCGCGCTCAATGCCAATCCGCTCGATCGGGTCGGTGGAGTCACGCAGACCCGCGGTGTCGATCAGATGCACCGGAATCCCATCGAGCTCGATGTCGAGCTCAATGGTGTCACGGGTCGTACCGGGTAAATCTGTGACAATTGATCGATCCTGACCACTCAGACGATTTAAAAAGGACGACTTGCCGACATTGGGCAAACCGGTCAAAACAACGTGGAGCCCGTCTCGCAAAATAGCGCCTTGGCGATACCCTAATTTCAATTGCTCGAGAAGGGTGATCGCACCAACCAGCAACTCTCGCATCGAGTCGATTTCCAGTCGGCTATCCTCATGATCCGGATATTCAATGGACATTTCCAGAGCCGACATCAGCTCATATAAAACGCTGAGGATCTCGTGGACGCTGTCAGACAACCCGCCTTTCAACTGTTCGACCGCCGCCTGAGCGAAACGGGTGGTCTCCGCGTCGATCAGGTCAATTACCGCCTCAGCCTGAGCCAGATCCATTTTCCCATTCAAAAAGGCGTTTCGTGTAAATTCTCCTGCTTCGGCCGGCCGCCCACCCGCGGAGAAGATCGCCTGCAATGATTTACGGGTGACTTGACCGCCACCATGCACGGTGAATTCAACGACATCCTCACCGGTATACGAATGCGGAGCGCGATAGCGAAGCACAACCGCCTGATCGATCACTTCCTCGGTCTTGGGATCCACCAAATAACCCAACGCCGCCGTGTAGCCGGCCATTTGTTGAACCCGGCGTGCCGGGTGTGTCTGCTTCGCTCCAAGTTGTCCAAATCGAAAAACACGGTCGGCCACTACCGGGGCGTCCTTGCCGGCCAGACGGATCAGCGCCACACCCGACCGTCCCGGGGGCGTCGCGACCGCCGCATAAGCGTCACAACCATGATTCATCACAGTTAACTGTTCATTCATTTTTCAACTGCCCAGCCATTCTAGTATTAAAGATAATCGCCAAAAACGGCCGAGTCGCCCGACTCAGCCGCCTTGATTAAACGATGAAAGTCCGGCGCCAACCGCAACCTTTGAAATCACTGATCCTGCGTTGGAATAATCACCACGCAACGATTTGGTTCAATCCCTTCACTTTCCGTCGTGACGCCCGGATAGTTTTGCAAAGCGAAATGGACAACGCGTCTCTCCGCCGCGTTCATCGGCTCCATCACAAATTCCTTTTGGCGTTGAACGACCTCACCCGCATAGCGGTTGGCCGTGCGGCGCAGCGCGCCTTCTCTGCGGGCCCGGTATCCTGAGATGTCAAGGGTAACATGAATATGTGAATTGGTGACCCGATTCACCGCGATGGATGTCAAATATTGGAGCGCGTTCAAGGTTTCTCCGCGGTGTCCGATCACCTGACCGCAGTTCTCACCATTGACATCGATTTTCAATCTGCCATCTTCCCAAGAGGTATCAATCGTCTCACGCACATCAAAAAAGCCAAACACGCGTCTTAGAAAATCGACTGCGGCTTCCTCTTCCTTTGTGTGGTCGGTCGGGCTCGCGACATCAACGTCGTCGCCATAATACATAACATCTTCATCAAGTTCATCAAGCTCATCAATCTCATCAATCTCATCAAGCTTAGCTTGAGACTCTTCAGTAGCCGGTTCCTCGTCAGCAAGGTCATCCTCTTCCGGTAATTTCGCGGACTCTTCGTCTGCTGACGATTCAATTGATTCCGCCGTTTCAACAACCGGCTCGTCCACCAAAAATTCTTCGGAGATCGTCTCTTCAACTTCGGAACGCTCTTTCTCCAAGATCGCCGAATTCAGCGTGACCAGAACACGTGCTGGTTTCCTGCCGAAACCGAGCAACCCACCTGTGCCGCCCTCATCCAAAACTTCAATTAAAACATCATCTATGGAAACATTCAGTTCATCCAATGCGGCCTGCACGGCGTCGGACACTGTTTTTCCTGTCTTTTCAATTCCATTAAGCATCTCACGCGGTTCCTTTCTTACGCTTGCCCTTGTTCAGCCGTTTGGAGTCTGATCGATTCATGGGCGAGTCTGATCCGGTGTTCGCGAACGCCGGTTTGGCATAAATATAATAAAACAAAGCCGCCTGGAAGGCACTCATTATGTTACCGACGATCCAGTAAAGTCCCATCGCGGCAGGCATCGAAAAAATCATAAAAAGTGTGAAAATCGGCATCATCCATTTCATGGATTTCATCATTCCGGAGGACATCGCGTCATCACTAACCGTTCTCGCGGGATTATTCTTAGCCAGTCTCTTTTCTTCACGTATTTTCCAATACATTGGATTTGTCCACTCCTGAACCTTGCTGACCAAAAAAGTCGTGGCAACTGCCAACAAGGCGATTGCCAGCAACGGTAGATAAGTGGACGCTTCCGCGCCGAACAAAGAAGCCGGACGCCATTGTGGGGTCAACCCCAAATTGATGCCGAAAAAGTCAATATCCAACACATCACCGACTTTGATCCAGCCATTATTGACGGCCGCGGCGTACATGGATGGGTTGCTGTGCAGCGCGTTCATGACCGGAATGTTGTTGTCGGCGGCGGCGCTGATCAGATTTTCCGGGAACAGGCCTTTGCCATTTAGCATCGTGGCGATGGCGGTGATGTTTCCCTCAGCGACACGCATAATGTATTTCATCGGAGCGGATATAATACGGTAAACCGGCCAGATAAGAAACATCGGCAACAAAGACATCAGACAACCACTCGTGGTGGATATTCCATGTTTCTTAAACAACGCCGCCTGAGCTTCTTGAAGCCCCATCCGGTCGTCACCATAAATCCGGGATAATTCATTCATGTCACGGGACAGGGCCTGCTGCTTCAGTGAGTTTTTTTGCTGACGAATATTTAATGGGATCATGACGCCACGCAAAAGTACGGTAAATAATATGATGACGATACCGTAATTGTTGAACACACTATAAAATTGCGCCATCAGCCATCCAAACGCTGTATAGAGCGGTGAAAGCAGACTGGCCGCCTGAAGCGGCATCACTAAATATTCCATTATTGTCCTCTAATTAACCTAGGTCCGCGATCATTCCTCGATGATCACTTCACGGATTGATTGACCGGATTTCATTTGACCGGATCATAGCCACCTTTGCTAAATGGGTTGCAGCGTAGCAATCTCCAAATGGCGAGCAGCGAGCCTTTCAGCGCGCCGTGCTTCTCCAATGATTCGACCGCGTATTGAGAGCAAGTCGGCGTAAAACGACATCTTGGTGGACGATAGCGCGATATGCCCGATTGATATGCCTGTATCAGACGAATCATGAAGCGTTTCATTCTCCGCTCAACTTTCTATCGTTTTATCACGGTCAATGATGTCATCTTGGCGCGCGGTCGCGGCCAACAGGCTGT
>CAZAPS010000041.1:2929-12400 GCA_964487355.1 uncultured Oscillospiraceae bacterium | reverse complement strand
ATTGTCGAATTGATAAAAACGGACTGACGGATGAAACAGTCTGACGAATAGAACCGCTAAAAACCACAAAAACCGCTCGTCGAGTTGAGGCGAGCGGTTAATTTACAACTATTTTTGGACAAAAAAAAGGGCTCCAGCGAACCCTTGATTTCCATTACCCATCATTTGCCTTCCGCTTCTCAACGACTTCTTTTTATTCTTGCACATTCCTTAGGTATAACTTGACTTCTTTTCTTGCCGTTTCCAGTCTTGATTGGTTGTCTTGTTATTCTTTTTCAGTTTGTGTTTGAACTTCAATACTTTCCGTTTCTCTGCTTTTTCTTTCCTGGAAGCTTTTCTAATCTCTCAACTTCTTCAACTTCCCATACTCTCGTACCCTTGGAATGCAGATTACAGTAGTTACTGATAGTCGTTTCCGTGATTTTCATCTTACGGTGGTTGGCTTTCAAGGTAGCTTCAATGTTTGGTATTCCCTGGAGCTTGTATTCATTATATGGGGTACGAGTGTTTTTGTCAATATCAAATCAAAAATATTTTCGACTTTGTGCATCATGTCTGATATAATTAATATTTTTTGTGCAGACTAACTTCACCGGTACGCGTCGCGTCAATCGGCCGTGAGCACCCGTTCAATCGCGGGACAGGACTCCGGAGTCGGTATATCCTCCAACAATTGATCCCCGGACATCGACAGCGAGATCAAGCGTTGGTTCAGGCTGCCGACAAACGGCAGCTCCAGACAACGTTTCGCCAACACAAACTGACCATCGATCAGCAAGTCCGTCTTGTCCAACAAGTCCTTCACGCCACTGTCGGTTTTTGCACGCTCGCGAAGTGATTCCAAACGATAGCCCGTATATGTGATCACGTCTCCTCTTCTTTGGTGAACCGCGTCCGCGATTTGGGCGAACAGCCCGGCCTGCATGAACGGTTCTCCTCCCGAAAGAGTGACGCCTCGGCAGGCGGTCTGGCGGTCATACGCCGCCAGCACCCGCTCCACCGTCATCGCCTGGCCACCGACCGAGAGATGGGTCTGTGGATTGTGACAGCCAACACAGCGGTGCGGACAGCCCTGAGCGAAAATCACAAATCTCATGCCCGGGCCGTCTACAATGGAACCTTCGACCATCGACGCCAGACGCAGTGTCTCAAATCGAGAGTGCGGGCGGACCTCGGCCTCTGTCTCCAGATGAAATTCCGCGTGGAGCTCCGCATGACCGACATCCGGATTTCGTGACAGCCACAGCCGCGGCTCGACCACTTGCTGTCTGGCGCGTATTTTGCGTTCCCAAAAATCAGCCATGCTTGACCCTTTCGCCGACCTCCGCCCGCTTGGCGTCATTGAAACGATCCAAGGTGCCAACCAGATAGCCCGTGATCCTACGGATCCGATCAAATGGCTCCTGTGCGGTCTCCTCACGCCCGCAGCGCGGGCAGACATCGCCAATCACACCGGAGAATCCACACTTGGGATCGCGGTCCAGCGGGTGGTTGATCGAGCCAAATCCAATCCCCGCGTCCTTCATATGCAGGATCAGCGCTTCAAACACCGACAGATTGTAAGTCGGATCGCCATCCAGCTCGACATAGGTGATGTGTCCGGCGTTGGTCAACGCGTGATAGGGCGCTTCAAGATCGATTTTCTCAATCGCTCCAATTTCGTGGTAGACCGGGATATGAAATGAATTGGTGTAAAACTCACGGTCGGTGATCCCCGGCATCCGGCCATATCGCTCCCTGTCCATCTTGACGAATCGCCCCGAAAGGCCTTCCGCCGGAGTGGCGAGCAATGTATAGTTCAACTGTTCTTCCTGTGATCGCTCATCACATCTTTGCCGCATGTGTCCGACGATGCGCAGACCCAGCGCCTGACTCTCCTTTGAGTCGCCGTGATGCCTACCGGTCAACGCCACCAGTGTTTCGGCCAGTCCAATGAAGCCCATCGACAAGGTGCCATGGCGCAGCACGCGCTCGATTTCCTCATCGGTTCCTAAAGTCTCAGATTCCAGCCAAATACCCTGACCCATCAAAAACGGATAGTTGCGTTTGAACTTGCGCTTTTGAATCTCGAAACGATGACGCAATTGGCGAAACACGAGATCAATCTTTTTGTCCAGCAGCTCAAAGAAGCGATCGAGTGAGCCGCGCGCCTCGATGCCCAGGCGAGGCAGATTGATTGACGTGAAGCTCAGGTTTCCACGCCCTTTGGAAACCTCGTTGTTGGGGTCGTAGACGTTGGCCAGCACCCGGGTGCGGCAGCCCATATAGGCGACTTCGGTGTTGTCATCGCCTTCACGATAATGCTGCAGGTTGAAAGGCGCGTCAAGAAAGCTGAAATTCGGAAACAAACGCTTGGCGGAGACGCGGATCGCCAGTTGAAAGATATCGTAGTTCGGATCGTTCGGACCACTGTTGACACCATCTTTCACCTTGAAGATCTGTACCGGAAAGATGGGCGTCTCGCCATTGCCCAGACCGTCCTCTGTCGCCCGCAACAGCTGCTCCATCACCAGTCGGGCGGCATGAGAAGTTCCCGTTCCATAGTTGATTGAGCTAAATGGAACCTGCGCGCCGGCTCTGGAGTTCATGGTGTTCAGGTTGTGGATCAGCGCCTGCATCGCCTGGTAGGTCGAACGCTCAACCCTTGCCTTGACCAGCTCCAACAGCATGCTCGCCTGTTCTCCGACAGCCTCCTCTCCCTTGTCAACCGCCGCGAGCGCATCCACCAGGTCGTCATAATCATGGCTCAACAGCCGGTCGGCCTCGCTGTCAGACAACTCATTGTCCTTCATAAATACCTGATACTCATCGAGCAGGTTCGCCATATGCTTGCGGGTCGTCTTGTGGACGCCCCGCGCCATGACTTGCTCAAAATTGGGGATGGACTGTCCACCATGCATCTCATTTTGATTCGCCTGAATCGCGATACAGGCGAGCGCGGCATAGCTTTCTATGCTCTGCGGCTCTCTCAGATAGCCATGGCCGGTCGAAAACCCGCCTTTAAAAAGCTGATCCAAATCAATTTGGCAGCAGGTCTCGGTCAATAGATAAAAATCCTTGTCGTGGATGTGAATGTCGCCGACCTGGTGGCCCCGCATCATGTCCTCGGGTAAAACAGAGTCGTCGATAAAGGATTTTGACGCTTCGGAGCCAAATTTGAGCATCATGCCCATCGCCGTGTCACCATCGACATTGGCGTTTTCACGTTTGATATCGGCGTCAGAGGCGTCTGAGTAAGACAGCTTTTTGAAGGTCTCCATCAATGTGTTCTTTTGTTCACGGCGCTTGGCGCGCTCCGAACGATACAAAATGTATGCCTTCGCTGTCAGGGACACGCCGTTTTCCATCAGCGTGATCTCGACAATATCCTGAATCCGTTCGACATCCGGATTGAATTCAAGATCCAGCTCGGCGACGACCTGAGCGGTCAAGTCATCCAGTTCCTCGTCGGTCAAGGTCTCACTTGGCACATTGGCGTTGGCCTTCGCCATCGCCTGTCTGATTTTGAAATAATCAAACGGAACCAACGTTCCGTCTCGTTTGATCACCTGTCGCGGACTTTGCGCGATCGCTGTGAATGTTTTCATAAAAAACTCCCTTCTTGAACAAAAAGAGAGAACGTGAGAGATGTCTCACGAACCCGCTCCTTGTCATCTTCCGTGACACGGGTAACTTTCTGGCAAGTCTTCCGGCTCTGCTTCCGGCCTACCCTTCCCAAGTCTCCTCAGTGGATCTGTAAGCGTCGCTAAGCATTACGGCGGCGGGACCGCACAGGCGTCTAACCTGTTTCCTTTTTAAGACATGCGCCGGATTGAATCCGTCGCGCGTCGCCTGAAAGCACAATATGTTGTATAGTGATGATAAATTTACCATTGATATAGTGTCCTGTCAACGAAGAAACATATCATTTTGATGACAAACATTTTACGTCAATCGTCAGTTTTTTAAAAATAAGACCGCCAACCGGAAAACGATGTCTCCGAGTGGCGGTCAATGATTGATAGTGAAGGGTGTCCCGTCAAGTTTTATTGGACGACTTACCGGGTCCACATTCGTTCGCGGAGGGACAGCCCGAACAGCTGCCGCAGTAGTTTCCCGCTTTGACGTTTTTAATTTGACGATAAATCAGATAGCCAACATAGACGGCGATCAGCACCCCTATAATAATTGTGATCGCTTTCATATCCATCACCTCTTTTCAACAAACTGCCAACATGGGCAAAGCTCTTAAGTCCGGTTCATTTTCAGCTTCCGATAATCATGCTGCCGATCTGGTAGACCAGCACCGACGCCACCCACGCCGACATAATTTGAAAGACGAAAATAAACGCGGTCCATTTGATTGATTTCAATTCCTTGGCGGCGACGATCAACGCGGCCAGACAAGGTGTGTAAAACAGCACAAAGATCATCAGTGAATAGGCGTTCAAGGGGCCAAAGCCCATTGAGGCGAATGATTGCTGCATGGCGCTCAGACCTGCGGCCGACTCCATGCTGGCGATGCCGAACAAGATGCCCAGGCTGGACGCCACGACTTCCTTGGCGGCCAAGCCGGCGATCAGCGCGACGCCGATCTGCCAAAAGCCCAGACCCGCCGGTTTCAGCAGCGGAGCAACAAACCGTCCGAACGCGGCGCCAAAGCTGAGTGACATGTCCTCGGTGAATCCGGTGACGCCAAAGCTCAAAATGAACCACAACAACACCGACGCCAGGAAAATGGTCGTGCCCGCCTTCATCACATAGGCCTTGGTGTTTTCCCAGACATAGAGCGCGATGCTGTTCGCGTTGGGCGACTTATATTCCGGCAGCTCGATCAATAGATGGTAGCTTTCGTTTGTCTTCTTAATCACCGTTGACCGATCGACTTTGTTTTCGATCTTTGTCGCGATATATGCCGTGAACAATCCGGCGAACAGGCCGATGATGTACATCGACAGCGCGGCCAGCGACGCCCATCTGCCAAAAAACATGCCGGACAACATTACATAGATCGGTATTTTCGCGCTACAGGACATAAACGGTGTGATCAGGATCGCTTTTCTTCTGTCGCGCTGATTTTCCAGCGTACGGGTGGCCATGATGGCCGGCACGGTACAGCCGAAGCCCAACAGCATTGGAATGAAGGCTCGCCCCGACAGGCCGATCTTATTCATAATGCCGTTCATGACATAGGCGACTCTCGCCATATATCCGCTGTCCTCCAAAAACGCCAGCGCCAGGAACAAAATCGCGATGTTCGGCAAGAACTCCAAGATGGTGCCCACACCGGGAATGATTCCGTCAACGATCAGTGAGCTGAGGATGGGATTCGCCTGAGCGCTCAGCAACGCGCCGGCGCTCCAGTCACTAAACTGTTCCAACCAACCTTCGAGTATTTCTTTGAGTCCGTCGCCCAGCGTAAAGGTCAGGAAGAAGACAAGTGCCATGACACCTAAAAATATGGGCACGCCCCATACTCTATGGGTCAGCACGCTGTCGACTTTATCGGTGATTTCCACGCGTTTTTGTCTGCGGACCAGCACTTCCTCAATCACATCCTCGATGAAATCATACTTTTGATTGATGAGTTCGGTCTCATAGCTGCGATCGACGATGTCCGAAACATCCACCGGACACTCGTCCATGATATCGGGATCGTTTTCCAATAGTTTGATCGCGTAAAAACGAGGATTATATAGATCCGGATCGTGCTCGATCAAACGGTTTTTGATCGCCGCGATCTTCTCTTCAAGCAGTTCACTGTAGATCACGACTCGGTTGTCCACATCCACCTCGCTGTGGTGCGACGCCGCGTGCATCAGGATATCAAAACCGGTTTTTTTCTTGGCGGATACCGGAATGACCGGAATCTGAAGCAGTTCCGGCAATCGGTGAAGGTCGATTTCCATACCGCGCTCTTCGACGATGTCCATCATGTTCAGCGCCATGACCACCGGTTTGCCGGTCTCAATCAGCTGCAAGGTCAGGTACAGATTGCGTTCCAAGTTGGACGCGTCGACCACGTC
This sequence comes from uncultured Oscillospiraceae bacterium, assembly GCA_964487355.1. GTDB lineage: Bacteria > Bacillota > Clostridia > Saccharofermentanales > Fastidiosipilaceae > JAXGYX01. The sequence continues at coordinate 6,395 of CAZAPS010000041.1, read as the reverse complement.
GATGATCACATCGACATTGTCACTCAAAATATATTGTCGGCTGATTTTCTCCTCAAGCGAGTAAGAAGTCAGGCTATAGATACCCGGCAGGTCGACCAGCTTGTAGATATGGTTGTGGTACTTGAACGCGCCCTCTTTCTTCTCCACAGTCACGCCCGGCCAGTTGGCCACCTTTAGGCGAGCGCCGGTGTACGCGTTAAATAAAGTGGTCTTGCCACTGTTGGGATTTCCGACAAAACCGATTTGCAGTTCTTCGGATCCGCGGGTCGAACCCACGATTGTTCCTGTGGATTTTTGACGATTAGCCGGCAATCTTCCCACCTCTTTCCATCTTCGCGTCGTGGTTTACGTCGCCGCCCACGGCGTTGAGTCCGCCGATATCATTTCCACGGCCCCTGCCTCTGCCTCTGCCCCGTCCAAATCTCGAAGATCTTCCGCGCCTTCTTCCCCTCTGTCGTAAATCTTCGTCGGTCAGGTTACGGACCTCGATCATTTCCGCCAATTCTCTACCAATGGCAAGCCTGCTGCCTCGAATCATAAAAATGATGGATCCGTCCAGGGCCTCGTTGATCTTAAAAACCATCGTTCCCTCAATCAAACCCATCGCCTCCAACCTGCGTTTCGCCGGTTGCTTAAGCAGTGATTTCTCAACGATATATCGTTCTTTGTTTTTGGCTTCCCTTAAGGTCATCATGCTTCCCTCTCTTTTGGTGCTGGAATCGGACGGTGTGTCATTATTAAGCGAAAAAGCCATGCTTAGAATTGATAATTATAGAAGGGTACAAATAATCTTCCTGTCATGCCGGAGCGCGGACCACTTCGTCAGGTCTCTTTCACATATCGCTCGATCGCCCGGACCATCTCATCGGTTAGGACATGTTCCATGCGACAGGCGTTGATCGACGCCTCACTGGACGAAAGGCTCAACGACTGCTGTAAAAACAAAGTGATCAGCTCATAACGATGATAGATCGCCTCGGACACCTGTTTTCCCTTCGCGGTCAACGTGATGTGCCCATAGCTCTCCTTATCGATCAGCTCTTCATTCTTCAAGCGGTCCATCGCCTTGGTCACGCTGGGTTTCGCTAGATCAAGGTATTCAGCTATATCGACAACATGAGCGTGCCCATGCTGCTTCTCCAGGATATAGATGGTCTTTAGATACATTTCAACTGATTTACTATATTTCATCGACTTCTAGTCCTATATCAGAAAATAAAACAGATGTTAGCCGCAACTAACATCTGTACATTATCATCTATGTCAACCATTGTCAATTCGATTTGTTGCACGATATCTTAGTGTGTCAAAACAGGTCCGCCATATGAATCGGGCAGCGTCGTTAGCCCCGATTCAACTAATCAAAAGTATGCGCTCAAATTAAAGCTATTTCCATTCGTAAGTGACTTCCAATCCATTGTTCGGATGATATTTCCAGCTTACAAGGGCAAGGTCATTCGACTCGGTCTGCCTGCCGTCGAGGGCGCTGGTCTGACCCATTTTGTTGCCGAGCGCCGCAGTGAAGCCCAGCTTTTCATTCGCCTGCATAATCGCCCCATACGCCTCGGAATCATGTGCCTTGTCGAGATCGAAAGGGTTTGTGTCCAGATACATGTAGCTCCCATCTTCGGGGATTTGACACCAGCTCTCCTCCACATATTCCGGAAAAGCCCTGTTGAAATCATGTAACTCCGCAGCTTTTTTTTGGGTACCGGGTTGAAATCCACATCCGGAAAGCAGCACGATTGTGGTTAACAGCAATAGAATTATCTTTTTCATCATTCACTCCTCACTTTGTAACGTGTCCTACCTTAGCCACACGTAATGCACCTGAATTTTCCAAAGGTTAAGATTGCGGACACTTGCTTGCAAAGTAGATTTTCTCAGATAATCTGTCCCAAAAATCGTACAGAGCGAATCGAAATAAAAATCGTGTCGCCGGGTTTGGTCTCGGCGACACGATTGTACATATAAGTGGACATATAGATGTTATTTAGAGTGATTCTTCGTCCGGTCGGCGTCTTCTGACGATTTGGACGATCGCGGTCACCGCGCCAAGCGCGAGGAAGCCAAAGAATCCAATTGTCGGGCCGGCACCGGTCCGCGGGATTGTTTTATCCGGAGGCGTCGGTTTAGTCGGGCCCGGCTTGAAGCCCGGTTTGGACGGAGTGGGAATCGATTTTGTCGGTTCAAAAGGCGTGGTAGTGGGCGTCGTGATTGTGGGTGTTGACGTTGTGGTCGTCGTGGTTGTAGTAGTGGTGCCGGGTTCATCATGACATTCGACCACAAAAGCCCAATCCACTTCGCCAGCTCGATTCATATATTCGTTGCCAAGCTCGATCGGAACCGTCAGTTCGACATCCAACGTCAGCGACTCACCTTTGCTCAGTGTGCCCAGGTAGACATTTTGGTTCAGACTACCAGCCTTATCGGGTGAGTCATCGTAGATTTTTTGCGATCCATTATATACGGTCAGCGACAGCTTGGACAAAAAGTCGTTCATGCCGGCGATGCTTTCACCTGCCGCGATGACTGAGTCGCTGGGCGGATTGGTCTGCGGATCGTGCGGGATCGCTCTCATATAGACCTTGATCGAAGAGCACTCATCGGTCCGATTCTCCACGATGATCGTTTCGTTCAACACATCTCCGGGCATGACCCCTTTGAAACCATCAAACAAATCCGAGTTTGTGTAGGCGCTGCCGGGCTCAAAAACAATCAACTTGCCATCTTGGAAGCTGACGATGGGGTTAGCGGCAGCTGTCCGGGATGATAAGCCCACCAGCATCGTTAAAGCCAACAGCAGGGTCAGAAGTGTTTTCATCGATTTTTTTTGTAGTATCACTTTCGTTTACCCTCCCGTATATTCTGTGACGCTGCCCTCTGAAATGGACACGCCCCAAGACTGTTCGACCGCCCGGGCAGGTCCACTTTGAATGGCCTCCGCCATGACTTCGATCACCTGGTTGCCGCCATCGGCGTCAGTGTAGGACTGAAGGGTGATGCCGGTAGCGGTCAGAGCTGTATCTGCTTCAGCGCCCGGCGCCAGCGGTTTTGTGTAATAGTAATGATCGCCAAATTTCACCCAATTTTCTCCAAGTGTGAAACCCGGAACCGTCGCGATTCCGCCGATTCGGGCACCATTGTCGTTGACGCGGTAGGACACCAGCTTGACGCGCACATAGGCATCGGTGTCGCCGGTATTCTTCACATTCACATCACTCTTGATAGTGCCATCAAATGTTTCACTCACTTCGCAGTCCACGGCCGATGGGCTGAAACTATTCACTATCGGGCCGCTGCTCGTGACCAAAAAGGCCAGTGTGCCGGCCACTGTTACGGTCAATAGAAGAATCAAGAGAGAAAGTGTCAGTGGGCTGACTTTATGTTTAGTTTTGTGTCCCTGATTCGGACTCACTTGATTTTTTTGACTCATTTTGTCCTCCCCCTCCTTCAATCAGAATCG
>CAZAPS010000041.1:0-2829 GCA_964487355.1 uncultured Oscillospiraceae bacterium | reverse complement strand
CACTCGCGCTGTAGCGCCAGCTCCAATCGAGGTCTTCCTCGATGGTGTAGGTGCCAATCGGGAGTTCTGTGATCGTGACGCTGCCGTTGCCGACAACGGTCGCCTTGGTGTACGGCGCACCATCTTTTTTGATGGTGAACACGTATGGCTCGTCGCTCTCGCCACCTGTCTTTGTGATGGTCAACGAGGCGGTCTTCACGTGGAGCAGGAAGGCCGGATCACCGGGCGTGACCGGCGTGACCCAAGCACAGGGTGGAGCACAGGCCTGATGTACAAAAGTCGTGTGCTCGTTGATGTTTTGTGGTGTCTGCGCCACTCCAAAAGGAATGGAAACATCGACCTTGACGGGAATATCCTGTTTAGTGTTGACCGTTCCGGCGCTGAGCTTCGTGGGATCCGGTGTGTAACCCAAGGTCAACGTGGGCTCACTATTAAGCATTGTCAGATCAGTAGCACTGTGATCCAAATCGCCGTGGACCCATGTTTGATTCACGAGATTGACGGTATCACCGTAGGTCGCGGTATCGCCATACCAAACGTCGCTGTCTTTAAAGGTCAGCTTAGGCTTGAAAACCTTTATCATTCCACTTCCAGTCCCGGTTTCGCCTTCGGAAGAAATGGTGCCGGTCTTTTTCGGTGTTACAGTGACTTCCAGCATGTAAGTGAAATCCGTGGTGACTTGATCAAAACCACCCGTCGCGTTAGTGGAGGGTGTAACCTGAATATCAACATATTCGTTTTGCCATGGTTCGAGGCCAAAGTTTGGCTCGTTGAAATCGAGCTCGATTCCACCTATTTTGACTTCCGCAGTCAGCTTGAGATCATCCTGATCAATCGGTTGCCCATAATAGCTTCCAAAGTCTGCGTCCGAGATGTTGATTGTGATCGATTCTAATGGAACATCGACTGTGGGTGGGTCAAAGCTTTCGACCAGGATGCCATCAGGGTCATAAACACCATCGGTCAGTCCTTCATTGGTCGTCACACCGTTTCCACCCAGAAAGCCATCTTTGGGTGTGACAACAAACTCGATGATCAACTTACTACCGTAGCTGCCATCCTCCTTTGGCGTGTCAGTCACGAAGTTGGCGTCATAATCAAAGCCGGTCACCGACACAGTGTTGCCGGTAATCGTCGGCGTCAGCGCAAGAGGTGTGCGCGCCCCCCAGCTATCATCAGTCAAAGTTGTGGCGGTTGCCGCCGCTTTGTACACACCTATCTGACTGACGTTGGCCGGTAGTGTGAAATAAGGACTGACGGTATCGCGCACCACAGTGTTCGAACCAAGACTGATCTTCGGTGTCTCGATATTTTGAGCGATGCTCTCAAAAATGTTGTCCAGCTCGCCGGCGTTGGCGGCCGAAAGATAGTATCCGGTGTCGGTTTGAGTGTGCTTATTGGTAATTTCCCAGCCTTTATAATTTATATCTAACCATTCCCATGCGCTATACTCAGTTAAACCAATCTGGACCGCGTCCATGAAGTTACTCGAAAGATAGTTCAGAAATCTATTGCCCGCCGGAATGTCTACATTGGTAACATCGCCAATAGATAGAAATTTCGCTTCAGCCCAGTATGAACCAACCGTCCCATCAGAGTTTCGATCAAAACCGGACTCCCCGTACAATTGATTCGGATTGGCTCCCCCAAAGATACCGATCGAGTAGACCGTCACACCGGCGTCCTTGAGATTTTTAGCGCTCTGAATCGCGTTGGTCGCGACACTTTCGCTAAACCTCGAAGAGGCGGTCGGCACGCCGTCAGTAAAGACAATGACTACTTTGTTACGGGTCGTGTTCGCACCAGCATAATTGTATCCTGTTCCCATCAGTGTCTCGGCGTTGGCCATGCCGGCGGACGCGTTGGTCGCTCCGGATGGATTCGGCAGAGTGTTCACACTGTTTTGCAGCGCTGTCATTCCTGCAGGGTTCAAGTATGTCCATCCGTTGCGGATAGAGGAACTGCTTGCGAAGGTGACGATCGAGATTCTGTGATCAGCAGTCTGCGCGTCGAATTCATCCGCCACACTGCTGATGAAATTATTGACCGACGTCTTCATCGCCGCCTGACGATTCGCAGCGCCCGGAAATGATTCTGTCATCGAGCCGGACTGATCCAGCACAAGTACGACGTCCACCGGAACCGATTGCTCAACGGTCGTCACCGTGCCGGTCGTGTAGGTCTCCATGGTAATCGTGTATGTGCCGTCTCCGTTCGAAACCGCGTTCTTATCGGTTACCAATCCATTGTCGTCTTCCCCCGGCAGTTTTCGAGAGTTCGCCATCGCCATACGGCGGAGCGCGCTCGAAGTAACTTGGACCGGTGATTTAAACGGAGCCGCCTGTGTCATTGATACCGTGCTTGGCACGACATTCCGTCCGGCGCTATCAATCGTCCCCAGATGCTGTTCAAGCGCGGCGAGCTGTTCGCTCGAAAGCGAGTCAATCTCTTGCTGACTCGCGGCGCGCAACAATTCTTCGGCTTCGGCAAAATTGGTCGCCGCCATCAACCGATCATAAAGCGTGGTGGCAGGTTCACTTGAACTATCCGATTCGCCGGTTTCACTATTTGTATCCGAAGATTCAGTCTCGCCCAAGGAAGCGCTCGTCGGCGAAACAGCCACGTTCGAACTCTCACCAGTCGATTCCGATTCCACAGTCGACTTGTCGCCTGCGTAGCTCTCCGTCGGATCGTTGTCATCCACATCCGGTGCCGAATCATTAAGCGCGCTCGTCCCAATCGCCGAACTCTCAACATTCGCAGATTCAGATATTCCTGTATCTTCCAACCCCTCGTCAGCAGACGACGCGATCGCCGACCCTGTCACGC
>CAZAPS010000040.1:0-12653 GCA_964487355.1 uncultured Oscillospiraceae bacterium | reverse complement strand
TAAATCCCGAATACTTCGGAATACTGGACAGGCCACGAGGCCCACCGACCGCGGGAATCAAACGCCAGATCTGACGAACGATCTCGCCAAACGCCAATGTGGCGATTGCCAGGTAGTCACCACTCAAGCGCAAAGTCGGCAAGCTGATAACCAATCCCACTAGAGCGGATAATCCTCCTCCCAACAACATCGCGGCGAGAAACAGTGGCATTTGCAATGCCTTTGGCACATCCACCGAGATCACCAGCGTTGTCAGGGCCGCAGATGTGTACGCGCCGATGGACATAAATCCGGCCTGTCCCAAGGAAAATAGTCCGGTGAAGCCATTGATCAGTTGCAAACTCAAAGTCATGATTATATTAATGCAAGATAGCATAACCAATGTCATCACATAATTATTAATAAATTTAAGCTGCTGCCCAACTATGACAAGTATATAGATCAGTACAAAAGGCAGTATTTGAATTACGATGGAAGGTCTTTTCTTTTTATTTCCTATCATTGATTTATCCATAATCTCAACTCTTATACCTTCTCCAACTGCTTCTTGCCAATCAACCCTTGTGGTCTGACCAACAAGACCAACACCAGAATCACAAACGAAATGCCGTAACCAATACCGGAATGCAAATAGGTAACAGACACTTCAATAATTCCCATCAACAAACCACCTAACATGGCTCCTCGAATGCTGCCGATACCACCAAAAACCGCACAGATAAACGCCTTCGTTCCCAGCCAACCACCCATAGCTATATTGATGATGGGATAGATATTGGAGTACAACAGACCGGCCAGCGCGGCCAAGGCCGAACCAATCAAAAACGTGATGCTGATTACCCGGTTTGTGTTAACACCCATTAGGCTGGCTGCGTCTTTGTCCATAGACACGGCCCGGATGTCACGTCCGACAACCGTCTTAGTGGTGACAAAATCCATCAGCACCATGACCACCGCCGTGATCGCTATAACGATGATTTGAATATTTGTGACATTCGCTTTGCCTACAGTGAATGTCACCACCTTGAACATTTCAGGAAAGTTGCGTGGATTCGGTCCAATAAACGGCAGGGCGCGGGGGAAGTTTTGCAGAAACATCGACACGGCCAATGCCGTGATCAATGTGGTCATCTTCGGCGCGTTGCGGAGTGGTTTATACGCGATGCGTTCAGTCAACATTCCTATACAGGCGGTGATGAACATACTTACAGTCGCAACCAAGATAAACGACAATACCGGATTCATGTTGTTAAACAGTGAAACGATCAAAAAATATGCCGCAAAAGCGCCGATCATCAAAAAGTCACCATGAGCGAAATTGATCATGCCCAGCACGCCGTAGACCATTGTGTAGCCGATGGCGACCAATGCATATATGCATCCAAGCTGTAAGCCATAAACAAGTAATTGTAGAAACATAATCCCTCCTAAATAGAGGCCAACTAAGCGTATTTCTTTCTATCGTTCACCTCAACGAAAAGAGAGGGACTGTCAATCTTCGATCAACAGTCCCAATGTACTTACGGATCGATTGTCGTCACATATTCAACTTGTCCATCCGAAGCGAACTGAAGAATCAGCGCACTTTTGACCGGGTTTCGATTCTCATCGAAAGTAGTCAAACCGGTCACACCGTCATAGTCTTTGGTTGCCGCCATAGTGTCGCGGATCGATTCAGGCGTAAACTCAGGAGCGTTGCTGATGGCATTCAGTACGAGTCCCATGGATTCGTAAGCATATGCGCAGTTTGAGTTCGGCTCATCACCAAACGATTCAATGTGTCGTTTTGAGAATTCCATTGACTTCGGATCCGGGTTCTGCGCGGAGAAAGCTGAGATGTACTGTACATTCTGTAGATTATCGGCGCCCGCCAGTTCCAAGACTTCAGGGGTATCCCAGGAATCAGTACCGAGGATCAGGCAATCCACGCCGGCCTGTCTGGCTTGTTGGAGCGCCAACGGGATGTCTTGATAATAAATCGGCATGAAAACTGCCTGTGGATCAGATTCTTTAATTTTGCTCCATTGAGCGTTGTAGTCTTTGGCATCTTGTCCGGCATACGCCTGCTGTTCAATGACGGTACCACCCATCTCCTCAAACACTTCAACAAATGCCGTTTTCAGACCGGTACTGTAGTCTTCCGCATTGCTATAGAATATAGCGATTCTTTCAAAACCTTGTTCCAACAGATAATTGGAGGCGATTTCCGCCTGGAAGCTGTCAATGAAACACGCTCTAAAGATATAGTCACCAATTTGTGTGATTTTTTCGTTTGTCCCCATCGGTGTGATCGCCAAAATATCAGCGGATTGAGCGATTGGACCTGCCGCCAAAATCTGACTGCTGGAAGGTGGTCCTACAATCGCCATCACATTGTTCTGATTGATCAATTTTTGATAAGCGCTGACGGTGATCTCCGGTTTTCCTTCGCAGTCTTCATGTATGAAGTTCACTTTGACTTTCTTGCCTTGGACGTCCAAGCCACCGATCTCCTCCAGATCTTCATTCATCATCGTGATGGCGTTCGAAACAAATTTACCTTCCAAAGCCATCGGTCCGGAAATAGCTGAAACAACACCGATATTAATCTCATCCGGAATGTCGGCCGACGCCTGGTTTCCGCCGGAGGCACTGGGATCTCCGCCCGATTCGTCTTTAGCCCCGCCACCGCACGCGGCGACCGCGAACATGCTTAAAGTTAACAGGATGCTGCACAAAATCCGATTAATCTTTTTCATAAATCTCTCCTCATCTAATTTTATTCTTGAAAGTCGTTTCATACATAATCGTCGTTGTAGTCACAATGGTTCAGTCATTATCAATCGCTTTTTTTAACCCCCTTATCAAATATAGTCCGGCCACTGCTCCCTGATCCACCTGCCCAATGGCCCGAGCGGAAAAGACAGCGGCTTTGCCAAATTTCGGAATCATATTTTTTGTGTTTTCGACACCCTCAGACGCGCCGACTTCGGCCGCCATGATAACAGTCTGGAGTGTGGCTTGATCGGATCTCGCCGCTTCCTCAGCTTTCTTAGCCGCCGGCAGGAGAGCGTCCACTATCGTGCGATCACCGGGATTCGCCTTCCCTCTTTTTTGAATGCCGGCCACAAATCCATTAAGAAAAACTGCGAGCTCTGTCGGGCCAATCGACTCTGAGTTCCTCAAGGCTTTGCCCCCCTCAATCAATCCTCCAGCCATCAACGTTCCCATGGTGGACGGAACAAGGCTCGCCATCTTCAATCCACTCTTCATCAATGTGCCGGCGATCGATTGCTCATTTCGCGCAATCTCACGTATCAAATCGGGTAACGCCCCATAACCTTTACTTAATGTCAGGCCGAGATCTCCGTCACCCATTTTTGCGTCCAGTTCACAGAGTTCGTCTTTCGTTTTTATGAATATGTCGGCCACACCTTCAAATAGGTCGGCCAAGTTAGCTAATTCAATCGTTTGCATATACTTTAATTCTCCTAATACTGTGTGTAAAAAGGCGTCTTCACTCGAAGATCAATTTGCGCCTTCATTTCTGCATCCGCCAACTTGCAAATTGAAATCGAAGCGCCCGCCATTTCCATGGATGTGGCGAACTCGCCCACAAAGGTTCGGTAGATCGAAACTTGTCGTGATATTAATATCTGATTTACGGAATGACTCAAAATATATAATTCTTCAATCGAGCTGGCGCCCAGACCATTGATCAACAGAGCAACTTCGTCTCCAGCTGCCAATGGCATGTCTGTCAGTATCCGCTCAATGGATTCTTTTGCCAGTTCATCCGCTGATTTAATCGGTCCTTTCCAGATTCCCGGTTCACCGTGAATGCCCATTCCCATGGCCATTTCATTCTCTTCCAAAGTGAAGTTTGGCTTACCGATTTCCGGAATGATACAAGGAGAAAAAGCAAATCCAACAGTTCTCGTATTATCCTTGGCCTTTTGCGCCGCCAACAGAACTTCATCCAAGTTTCCACCTTCTGCCGCCTTCGCTCCGGCACACTTATACATAAAGAAAATACCGGCGACACCACGACGCCGCTCAACATCGTCATGGGAATTAACATCATCAGCTCCCACAATTGAACGAGTGACAATTCCATCCATCTCGCACAACTCAGCCGCCATATCGAAGTTCAAGATATCGCCCGTATAATTCCCATAAATATAAAGCACACCGGAGCCTGTCTGAACTTCTTTTGATATATGATAAATTTGCTCCGACGAAGGTGACTGAAAAACACCGCCAACACCACAGCCGTCCAATAAGTTTTCGCCCACATACCCTAGAAACAAAGGCAGGTGTCCGCTACCACCGCCGGTGACAATCGCGACTTTATCCGCTTTCATTTCGCGAACACAATAGCAACGTAAATCACCTTCAACGTAAGTGACTTGATCCGGATGTGCCTCGTAAATGCCGGATAACATATCATCAACATAATTTTCAGGCTTGTTAATAATTTTTTTCATCACTAATTCCTTTAAATCAATACAGCTGTTTGTTTACTAAACAAGATTTTTTGGTCATGTACTAATTATTAACTGATTTGAACTTATGTCAAGTCCTTTTGTGTCATTTTAGTTGTTTCGCCGATTATTTTCCTGCTATTTTGTTCATTAAGCACAACAGTAATTAAATCTTCCCGAATTGTTTATCAAACATAAGCAAATTGTTAAATGGAATTTCGATGATAAATTGCATATAATCGAATTTAAATTAACATTAATTATGTAAACTTAAGATTAAAACAAACTGATTAAATCCACAGATCTTTCATTGAAACTACATATCCAGCTCGATGTGATAATAGAGCAAAGGAGAATTAAAACCGCCAACGAACACATCGCTGGCGGCAGTAAAGATAAATATACGATTTGAACAGAGTGCCGATGGCGTCACTGACTATAATTATCGGCTAAAATGAATCGACCTCAACCCAGACATTGTCATTTGCGTTGGATTTTAAGCAGGCATCAACGAATGTGATTCCTCGAAGGCCATCTTCGACGGTAGGGTAACGAAAATGCCCAGGGTCTCCACCGGTCATCTTCGCGGTAAGATGCATACAAAATGCTCGATAGATGTTCGCGAAAGCTTCATAAAATCCTTCAATGTGTCCCGAAGGCAAGCGACAGAGGTCTTTCGCCGCCGGATACAGGTAGTCACGATTTGCGGTATAAGTCTGTGGGGGTTGATTCAGTCGGGTCACGCGCAACTCCCAAGGACGCAAATGATGCCAGGCGATCGATCCTTTGTCCCCAAAAATTCTGATATAGGGTTCAGTTTCATGCCCAATCGCGATTTGTGACGTCCATATCATACCCGGAATATTCTTTTCAAACTCCACCATCATCTGCGCGTTGGTCTCGAGCGCGATGTTGTCGGGAATGCTGTCAAAACGGGCGATAACCCGCTTCGGATGGAGTCCGGTCATTTGCGCGATTAGACATTCCACATGGGTGCCAATATCCGCGCAACAGCCCGATGCTCCTGAACGTTCGGGGTCTTGTCTCCACTGGGCCTGTTCCGAGCTCCCGCTTGCGAGAGCCACCGCCAACCACTCTTGAGGATACTCACCTTGCACACAGACAATCTCACCGATCTCACCCGCGTCAATCATTTCACGTGCCTGTCTGACCATGGCATATCCGGTATATGTATAAGTCACAGCGAACAACAAGTCCTGTCGCTTTGCCAACTCCATCAGCTCACGGCCTTGGTCGGCGTTCAACGCCAGTGGCTTGTCACAGATGACGTGGATGCCGTGTTCCAGGAAGCACTTTGCGATCGGATAATGTGTGTCATTCGGTGTGGTAATTGATACAAAATCAATTCCGTCAGCCCGAGCCGCCTCACACTTCGCCATTTCCTCATAGCTATCGTATAAACGAGATTTAACATCAACATCCCAAAGTTCAGCATACGCGCGATTTTTCTCACTGTTGCGCGAAAAGTTACCTGCGACAAGCACGGCGAGGCCATCCATAACCGCGCCATGACGATGAACATCGCCAATAAAGCCACCCGCTCCGCCGATCATCCCAAATTTCAATTTCATTAGTAATTCCTCTCTTCAGATCAAATGCATCCCATATATACACATAGAGCTGCGTACAAATGTACAGCAGCTCCATGTGCAGGAATAGGAAAGAAAAAATTAGTAATGTTAATCCTTTAGTCTTCAAACATCAGCATGACTTTACGTGCGATGTCTTTGTGGTTTGCCGCCATATCCATCGCCGCATCCAATTCTTCGAATTTGAAGTGATGGGTGTTCAGCGCTTCAAAATCATATTGATCCTTAATCGCTGACATAAAACGGATTGTGCCGGGGAACCAGTCTTTCGTGCCACCGGAACCTGAGATTTTCAGTGTCTTCCAGATGGTTTTACCGATTTCAACAGGCACTTTTCGTCCAATTGAATGACCAACAAGACCGATACGGCCATTATGGCCCGCAACATCAAACACAGACGCAATACCGATGTCGTTACCGGAGCACTCAATGACAACGGAGCCGCCACGACCACCCGTCAAGGCATTGATCGAATCTTCAACGTTTCCGTCGGTAGGATCCACGACGTGGTCCGCTCCATATTGCAGTGCGGTCTCGCGGCGACTCGCGATCGGGTCGACAACGATGACATTGGCGCCGGAAGTGGCACAGACCATCGCGGCGCAAAGGCCAATCGGGCCGGCGCCAATGATGACACAGTCATCCGAAGCGTCCGGGTTGCACTCGGTACCCCATACTCCCCAGTAGCCAACGTTGAACGTCTCTACCCAGGCACCCATCTCGTAAGACCAGTCGTCCGGAATTTTGTGCAGAAATTCCGCTTCCAAGACGAGATATTCACCAAATCCACCCGGGGAATCCGGACGGAATCCGACTTCGCGCATGTTCAGGCAAGCCGAGGGCATTTTCCCATCTTTGCAGTTTGCGCATTTTTTGCAAGGCAAGACGCAATCACCGACAACTTTGTCTCCAACAACCAAGTCAGTTACAGCTGAACCGAACTGCACTACTTTACCCGCCCACTCATGACCGGGTGTATAGGGAGCGATATCGTATCTTCCTTCGGCTGACTCGCCTTCAAAGCATTCGATGTCAGACTGGCAGATGCCACAAGCTCCGAGTTTGACTAGGACATCATAGGGTCCCAATTCCGGCATTTCCACAGTTTCAATCCGCATATCATGCGGGCCGTGCATAAACGCTTGTTTCCACTTCATAAGTGATCCTCCTGTTAATTAATCGAAAATCAATATTCGAGGGTGTACAGGTGACGGCCACCTTTGGTCGGTCCCTGAATCACGGCTTCAATGTCTTCACGTTTGCGCTGTGTGACCTGATCGATCGGCGGCAGCTCTCCCGCGGGGTAGGTGGTGATGATATCGTTGACCATCAACTCCAGTCGGTCAAGAATGCGCTCAAGGCCGGGAATCGCTTTCGCGGCATCCGCTTTTTTAGGATTGCCAATGACTCCTTCAGGTGTGTGGATGCACTCCATGGCGGTGGTGCCAAGGGCGTTATACCAGTTAATCGGAGCATCAAGGTCTTCCGCTGAATTGTTGACATGACCTGGCGGAATTAAGCGGCTTGGTGTGGTCTCTTCGGCATATTCCTGCTTACAAAACTCAGGGAACAAGGCCAGCGAAAAAGATTGTTCAACTTCATCCGCATGGATGAAACTGTCGTCAAACATACCGCCCTTTTCTTTGGTGCTCAGCAGTTTGCCGGCGCCTTTCCAGAAATGGTAGTACAGGATAATGCTGGGCACTTGCCATTTTTTTCCAAATTTGTGGATAGCGGCGGGGATGACGTAATCTTGTCCGTGACCGTTCACTACAATGATTTTTCTGAAACCGGTGTTCCAGAAGCCGGCGAAGACATATGAGATGTAGTCAGAAAGGATGTCTTCAGGAATGATGACCGTTCCGGGCATGCCCAAATGATGATAAGGATGAGATCCATACCAGATCGGCTCAGCCACTGTGCAACCGGTTGCCTGGGCGACCAATTCGCAAATTCTCGTATCCAAGAAAGTATCTTCACCATATGGAGCGTTGGCGCCGTGATTCTCGGTCGAGCCGATCGGCAGCAACAATACATCGTTGACTTTCAGACGCTCTTCCACCTCACGGCTGGTCATTGTCTGATAATAAATTCCGGTATCTCTCTCCATGTGGCCGCCTGTTGTTAACGGTAATGTCCATTTGCCCATTTTTTTCCTCCTTGTATGCTTTCGCAATAATAATTTTTGCTTTGTCGAAACTGTTTGTAAATTTCTAAAATATTTTCTCTTGACATGTAAGCCGCGATGTCCCCGGTGGGAAGTGGTAGGCATTCAACTGTGACATAACCTTCGTACTCAACGTCTTCGAGAGCCTGTAAGACACTCTCAAACTGTATTGTCCCGTGGCCGGGGTACCAGCGGTCATTGTCAGCAAAATGCACATACCCTAAATGTTCACCGGCCCGACGAACAGCCTCGGCCATGTCGCGTTCTTCGATATTCATATGAAACGTGTCAAGATGAATCTTGCAACGCTTTAACTGATTGGTTTGTATAAACCTCGTCGCTTGACTGACTTGGTTGAACCAATTGGTCTCATAGCGATTGATCAATTCCATATTCAGGTTGACTTTCAATCGGTCCGCGAAATCATCAAGTTCGGCCAGCGAATTCGCCAATCTCTCCTCAAACTCTACCGGCTCCGCCTCATCGGGCACATTTCCCTTCACCCAACCAATAATGATGTCGGTCTGAAAAGCACCGGCGATCTCGATATACCGTTTCATATAATCAATACACTCGAGTCGTCTGGCTGAATCTTCTTCGACGAGAGAATAGCCCATCTCTGTAAACAATTTTCCCGTTACGACCGCGCTGATTCCACAGCCCGTTTCGTTCATGACTTCTTGAATCTCCTCGGCATCAATTTCAGCGTCGGGGCGCATATGAACTTCAATCCCATCGTAGCCAAGATCATTCGCTCGTCTCAGGTTCTCCTGGATGGAGCCTCGCAACAGTATAGGTTGACGAGAAGTCGCGGAGAAAGCGGTGGACAGGGCCAAACGATAGGGGAAATTCATGCTTTTTGCCGCGTTCATTCGGACTCCTTTCACTGTCTTAGATGCGATCATAGTCCATGCTGACCAGCACTTTGCCGGACACGCAGTTAACGGCCTTTTCGATACCGGCCTCAATGTCTTCAAGATGAACTCGGTCTGTGACCATTTTGCGCATATCTATGCGGCCCGCGGACATCATCGCGATAATGTCGCTGTAAATACCCTGGCCGGATTGCCCGTTGGAGCCATAGATCGCCGCCGCGTTAAACTGGAATGGATAAAGATCCACTACCGGCTGAGCGACAGCATGTCCGATCTGGATGCATTTTCCACCAATCGCCAGACTCTTGCCGATCACAGGGTAATTTGCTTTGGTCGCGCCGGAGCACTCGGCAAAAATTCCGACTCCACGATTTCCGGTCAGTTCCATAATATGCGCCGCCTGTTCGTCGGAATCCTTATAATCCAAAGGATTGAAGGTGTAGTCCGCTCCCAAGGATTTCGCCAACTCCATGCGTTCCGGAGTGGTGTCAAACACGATCAACTTACCGCATCCGGCAGCTTTGACCAATGCGACCGCCGCCAAACCGACAGGACCGGCACCAAACACAACAGCATGTGAGCCGGGGCGGAAACCGCCGCCTCTGACAAATAGCCCATTGTAGGCAACGCCTGTGGGCTCAATCAAGGCACCCAACTCGAGCGCGACTTGACGATCGCCATAGTATTCCGCGATATCGTTCAATACATAACAATATTTCTCGCGAACAACAACGTATTCAGCAAACCCACCATCATAAGTCAGTCCGGGTTCTTCAAGTTGCTGACATTGATTGAACATGCCCATCCGGCAAGCGTCACACTCTCCACACCAGTTCATGGATTCCACACTTACAAGATCGCCGTCAGTCAATCGTTTGACTCTTGGTCCGCAGGAGACGACTTCACCGGAAAACTCATGACCGATAATAATCGGATACTTGGAATGGCCGTTATAACGGGTGTAACCTTCATCATCCATCTGCAGCAAATGAGCGTCAGTGCCGCAGATTCCCGCCGCTCCGACCTTCAGCAAAACTTCGTCTTCTTTCGGTTTGGGCATCGGACGATCCACTACCGAACCTTTGATGTTCTTCCAAATATTGCTGCCTCTAGCGGAACGTTTGGTAGTTTTTTCTCTATCGCTTAGGACATATCCCTCTTTGGGCGCCCATTCAGCTTCTACATAAAAAGCTCTCATTTTTTACCTCCTTTTGGAATAACAAATTGACACTTCCGGAAATGCTGTCATCAAAATTGAATCATCTGTTTCGAATAAACTGCTAAAAAGATTGGCTGAAACACTTTTGAATTAAATGTTTGATTTACTATCTATATAGTATTCCAGCCAGTCCATCGATTAAATGGAATTCTTGCCGTATTTGCCAAAAATAACCGTTCAAATTCAGTCATTTTAATCTGATATGAATAGTTTTTTGCCATTTTACTTCTTGTTTTTAGAAGTGATGTCAAACAATACAGCCAGTACCAGCACGGTTCCTTTAACAATGTATTGCCAGAACGTTTCAACGTTCATCATGCTCATGCCGTTGTCCAAAGCCGCCATGAGAGCCGCGCCGAACAACGCGCCATAGACCTTGCCCGTACCGCCGGCCATACTGATACCACCAATGACCGCAGACGCGATCGCGTCAGTTTCCATATACATACCGGATTGAGGAGAGCCGGCATTCAGCCGCGCCGCGATGACCAAACCGGCGGTCGCGGAAAGAGCGCCAGACAACATATACACCACCGTCACCACATTTTTGGTGTTGATGCCGGCGTATTGGGCCGCCATGCTGTTTCCACCAATCGCGTAGACGCTGCGTCCAAAGGTCGTTTTTTCGGCGATGAAGGTATAAACCAAAGTCAGGCCCAACAGAATCAGTGTCGGAATGGGAATGCCTTCATAAACGTTCATCAAATAGGCGAACAGGAAAATGATGCCCACAAACAGCACGATTTTGATTATGTCTTTGAATAACGGACTCGATTCAATTCCCAGTTTGGCATTCTTTCTTCGTCTGTTGAACACACTGAGAACAAAGAGAACCGCTGCCACAATCGCCAAAATCCAGCCGATTTGACGTGGAAGATAACCTTGCCCAATCGCGACGAACGATTTATGAAGCGGCGCGACAGTCTGTCCCTTGATGACACCAAGAAGCGCGCCTCTAAAAACAAACTGTGTGCCCAACGTGGTGATAAATGCGGGCATTTTTAAATACGCGATCAGCAAGCCATGCACAAGGCCAACTACGAGGCCAACCATGACGCCCAAGACAATCGCTACAGGTGTGTTCCAACGCCACCAGACCATGCCGGCCGACGCGAAACCACTGACAAAACCGAGAAACGTTCCGACCGACAGATCGATATTCCCCGACACGATGACCAGAGACATGCCGGTCGCCAGTATGCCGATAATAGCCATCTGTCTGAACAGATTTGAAATGTTGCGCGCTTGTAAGAATACGCCATCCGTCATAATCGTAAAAAAGATAACGATCAGAATAAAAACTAAATACATGGCGTATTTCTTCAGAAAGCCAAGTAAATTAAAACTGGTTAGTGATTTACCATCCATTTGAATGTCTCCTTAATCATCCGTTTCAACGCCGGTGGCCATTTTCATTATGCTCACTTGGTCGGCCTCATTGATATCCAACTCACCACTTAGTTTTCCTTCCGCGAAAACCAAGACTCGATCACTCAAACCCAGAACCTCTTCCAATTCTGAGGAAATAACGATGACCACAACACCTTGGTCAACCAATTGGTGAATAATACTATAAATTTCATACTTGGCGCCTACGTCGATGCCGCGTGTCGGTTCATCCAAAATCAGCACCTTAGGCTCGGTAAGCAATGATTTCGCGATCGCCACCTTCTGACGATTTCCACCACTGAGTGTCGAAACTTTCACGGAATTGGACGGCGTTTTGATGTTAATCTTTCTCACATAATCATTGACATATGTTTCTTCTTTGTCCCGGTCAATGACGCCCATTCGAGCAATTTTACGCAAACTGGACAACGTTATGTTCTCTCTGACGGACATGTTCAAAACCAGACCAAATCGGTTGCGGTCCTCCGTGAGATAATAAATACCGTGAGATATGGCGTCTTTCGCGCTGTTGATATTTAATTTCTCACCATTGAGGTAAACTTCACCCTCTTTGCGATTGGGTAAAATACCACAAATGCTCGAAAATAATTCTGTTCTTCCTGATCCCATCAGACCGGAGACACCCAGAACTTCTCCTTCTTTCGCCTCAAATGATATGTCATCAATCAATTTACGAGTTCGGCTGCCAACCTTGAAGATATTGTAATTCTGAACTGAAAATCTGACTTTACCTTTTGTATGCTCCACGACAGGAAACTGGTTCACCAGTTCGCGACCCACCATATTGCGTATGATTTCCGCCTTGCTTGTCTGATTAATACATTTGGAATCAATCGAGACGCCGTCGCGGATCATCGTCACATCGTCCGCGATCGCCATGACTTCATCCAGTTTGTGAGATATATAGAT
>CAZAPS010000039.1:0-13540 GCA_964487355.1 uncultured Oscillospiraceae bacterium | reverse complement strand
TGTTGCGAATGCTTGCCAATAATTCGTAATAACCCATGTTCATCTGTCCTTTTAGAAGTGGTGTGATCACATACTGTTCTTCCTTTAATCCGGGAACGGTCAGCTCCCATTCACAAGAATACTTCACGCCGTTAGGATAGGCGAAATCGATGGGCGTGATCGTGTAATTCGTAAGCCTTTGACTTTCTCCGTTCTTTCGAATATATGTGCCATCTTGATAGCTACTTTGCGGGAAAGAAAACAGCATCATTTCCTCGTCATCAAAGAAGCGCAGCGAAAACCATTCCCAGTGTGTCTTGGTGTTCAGCAAGCTGTAAGGGCCACCTTGCTTGTCGAACCAGGTCTTGCCTGTTACGTGAATCGCATCCGCGCCAATTTTCATTGTGCCGGTGGTCGGCATGTTGGGATAGGAATAATAAATCGTTGTCTGTTTCTTATCCGGTATGCCCATCTGTAGAAAACCGTTGTCACAGTGCCAAACCGCGCCTTTACCGTAGTCAAGCTCCAAATCGAGCGAAAAATTCTTGTGCCGCGCCACCAGTTTCATACCTTGTTCCATTTTGCGTACTTGAGCAATGTCTCCATATCCGACGGTATCGGAATCGATGGTGATGTTTTTTGCTGAGAACTGAATATTCTGGTAATACTCATGACTGCCCGTGGAGAAATCCGTCAGGCCCAGCATGACCATATAAGGGTAAAATATTCCCACACGCACCCGCAATACGGTGAACTGAAAAGAGTAAAGTCTTTCCAAATTGTCCTTGAGATATCCTGTGGCGTACCACCACTCAGAACATCCTTTGTGCAGGCCCCACTCTTGCGCAAAACTACCGTGCTCACGTCCCCTGTATCGTATCTTTCTGAGCTTCGCCATGTTCACACCTCCACTGATAGAGATTGTTGATCGGTCACTTTACTTCTATAATGCTTACAGTATGTAATATAAGCAACAACATGTTCGTTAAACAGTGTCTGTTATCTAACAGAACCGTGCGAAATCGTTCGTTAATTTGATTTGAAATTGAATGTTTTGAAAGGTAATCAAAATGGAGCAAAATAAAAAAGTCGATCGCAGGGTGTTATACACAAAAATGTTCCTTCGAGAAAGTTTGTTGGAGCTGATGAAGGAGAAGCCTGTCGCGAAAATCACGACAAGTGAGCTTTGCCGGCACGCGAGTATAAATCGCAATACATTCTATGCGCACTACGACAGCCCCGAAGCTCTTTTGAGAACCATTGAGGAGGAGCTCTATGAGCAAGTGGAGCAATCTATTGAGCGTTCCTTGAAGAACGAGAGCATCTCCACATTGCTGACTGAGATTTGTCAGGCTATTTCTGATAACCGTGACTTATGCGCCATTATTTTCTCAGAGCATGGTGACAAAGATTTTCTCCGACATATCATTGATCTTGCGCATGATCGAACCATCGAAGAGTGGCAAAGCTCGGGAATGAAGGACAAGAAGGAACAGATAGAAATGCTGTATCGATTTTCGGTCAGCGGCAGCGTCGCGATCATCCAAAAATGGATACAGGAAGGTATGGAGAAAAAACCACAAGAGATCGCTTTCTTTATTGAAAAAGCCAGTTATTTTGGCTTGCGGGGTTTTTTGGACAGTGAAAATTAATGGTGAACTGTTGCTGTCCATTTGATAAAATATGGGTACATACAAGTCACTGGAATCGTTCGTCCTAAGTGGGGTCAAATCGTATGAAAAGAATTGCCTCTTATCTGATTCTTCCGCTGACTCTGCTAACGTTTCTCCTTGTTTTTTTATCAATTGATACACAATCTTCGCATGTCGTCGCCGGCGCAATGGCGCTCGAGGTGACAGCTGTGGATAAAAGTCCGCTATCTGAATTTTCCTCGTCACAGGAGATGAACGCCACCAAAGCGAAAATGGGCGTCCGAACCGGCAGTATTCAGGATGCGTATACAGCGGACTATCTGCCTGACACGAGCATACTTTACTTCGAAGGCGTCTCCGACATGATTGTGGCCCTGAAATCCGGAAAGATTGATGGATTTATGACAGTGGACACCCGCGTTCCATTCATACTTCGCGAAAATCAGGGTCTGGCGGCCTTTGAACTGGAAGGTCCTTCGGATCACGTGGCATTTATGTCGGCCCGCGCCGAATTTTCGCAAGGCGTGCTGGAGCGGCTTGATTCCTTCATATTATCCACCAAAAGCAGTGGTCTTTTCGACGAATTATATGACCAGTGGTTCAACGCGAAGGATGGCTATCCTGAAGTGATCGCCGCCACTGAGTTATCAGCAGAAAATGGGGTCATTCGCTACGCGGCTCAGGGCAATATGGAGCCCATCAGCTTCATGGTGGGTGGAGATCTGACCGGTCTGGAGCTTGATTTACTCAGCCGTTTCTGCAAGGAACACGGTTATGGGTTGAGCGTGACAGAGTCCAATATCGCCGGGATGCTGGCGGGTATCACTTCAGGAAAATATGATCTGGCCGGAGGTGGTCTCGCGATTACCGAGGAGCGGCGTCAAAGCGTTGATTTCAGCGAAAGTTACCATTCTTACGGTCAATGGATCATCACCCGCGCCGTCGCTGATGGGCACGCTGATTCCGGCGCAAAAACCGAGGTCAGCTTCCGCGAGAAAATTTCAAATAGTTTTCAAAAAACATTTATCAGGGAAAGTCGCTGGAAACTGATCGCCGGAGGCATCGGCGTCACTTTGGTGATTTCGATCATGTCGGGACTATTCGGAACCCTGTTCGGGTTTGGGATGTGCCTGCTTCGTATGAGCAAAAAAAGAGGTCTCGTCGGTTTCGCCAAAGTATTCATCCGGTTGATTCAGGGTGTGCCGATGGTAGTGCTTTTGATGATTTTCTATTATGTGGTGTTCGGATCCGTTGATGTCAGCGCCATTATGGTCGCGATTATCGGCATATCCATCAACTTTGGTGTTTACGTCGGTGAAATGATGAGAACCGGCATCGAGGCGGTCCCCAAGGGTCAGATAGAGGCATCTCTGGCTCTGGGCTATAACAATCTACAGACGTTTCGCAAGGTTATATTTCCACAGGCCGCGCACCGTATACTGCCGGTCTACAAAGGAGAATTCATATCAATGGTGAAAATGACCTCCGTGGTGGGTTATATCGCCGTGCAGGATTTAACCAAAATATCCGACATCATCCGCAGCCGGACGTATGAGGCTTTCTTTCCTCTGATCGCGACCGCGGTGATTTACTTTTTAATTGCCTGGGCATTGACGTCTCTTTTGAATCTTATTGAAATCAGAATTGACCCCGGTAAAAGATCCCGCGATGTGAAGGGAGTGACTGAAAAATGATTGAAGTTCGACATTTGAGAAAGGAATATCCCAACGTCACTCCGCTGACCGATGTGAGCGCCACTATTGGCAAAGGGGAAATCGTGTCGATCATCGGTCCGTCCGGTACAGGAAAAAGCACATTTTTGCGCTGTCTGAACGGTTTGGAACGGGCCAGCGCGGGCGAGATCCTTTTGGATGAAGTGAACATCTATCAAGAGCCGGGCGCCCTTGCCAAGGTACGCCGGAAGATGGGCATGGTGTTCCAGTCCTTCAATCTGTTTTCCCATCTAACCATTATTGAAAACACGATGATGGCTCCGGTGGATCTTCTGGGGCTAAGCCGGCAAGAGGCATATGATGAAGCCATGAGACTGTTAAAAAGCGTTGGTCTGGCTGAGAAAGCCAAAAACTATCCGGACGAATTGTCCGGCGGTCAACAACAGCGCGCGGCCATTGTCAGAGCTCTGGCCATGAGACCGGAGGTTTTGCTCTTCGATGAGCCCACCAGCGCGTTGGACCCGACTATGGTTGGTGAGGTTCTCGCGGTCATCCGAAATCTTGCCCAAGCGGGACTCACCATGGTGATTGTCACTCATGAGATGAAATTCGCCCGCGATGTGTCGAGTCGGATTTTTTATATGGATCAGGGCATTATTTATGAGGAGGGGGCTCCGGAAACGATCTTCGATAATCCTCAGCGGCAAAGAACCCGTATATTTGTGAAACAGCTCCGGAACTTCCATTACGATATCGAATCCAAAAACTTTGATTTTGTCGCGACCGCGAACAGCCTGGCGGAGTTCGCGCACAGACACGCGTTGTCTCCGGCGCAAAGTTTAAAGTTTCAACAGATATTTGAAGAGATGTGCGTGTCAGTGGTGCTTCCAACATTGGCGGACGAAGACCTGCTTTTACGTTTTGACGCTTCCTGCGCTGAAGGCGGAGAAGACTGCGAGGTGACCATGCGTTGGGCAGGCAAGCCATTCAATCCAATCGAGGAAGGAGATGATCTTTCCGTTAAAATCGCCCTGGCAAAAACAAAGAGCGCAAGTCATTCTTATGAAAGCGGTGACAATCGGATTCAAATTAGTTTTTGATCGCTCATGAGGATATTTTGGCAAAAACCTGCCAGCAGAGTTGGGACAGGAACACCATAGCTTCTGTCGCATGCATATGAATGAGGTGAAATTTATGAAAAAATCGATCGTCGCGACCGCGCTCCTGGCGCTGCTGATCGCGCTGCCCGTCGCCGGATGCCAAAAAAACACCGGAAGCAAAAACAACATGCCGGTCAAAATCGACGGTGAGGATTTGGCTGAGGGCGCCGGTGCCAACTCTTACGCTAATGGAGGTGACCATGAAGAGTCCCCCTATTGGAACAGTCCTGATTTTTACCGGATGAAATCGAACGATCATCTGACAATCATCCCGGAATTCGCGACCTTTCAGCAGACGACGGAGTGGTCCTGTGGCCCTTCATCCGTCTTGATGGTGCTCAATCATTACGAGATTGAAGGTTACACGGAATGGGATATCTGCGTGGGCTCAAGGGCGTCGGTCGATGAAGACACGCCGGGCGCGGAGCCGGGCAGCGCCAATAATTACTATGAGCATGGGGCGAGTGTGAGAAAGCTCCATCAGTTTCTGGAGACGGTGCCCGAAGTGGAGATCATCGAGACATCCTATATCGCGGACTATTCTGAAGATGATCTGATCACAGACGAAGATGGCTTCACGGAAAATGACACGGGCAATCTCTTTCCCGACTTTTCTCCCTTCGCCCTCTATGCTTCCGAGAACTCGAATGACACAGAACGATTCGTCGAAGACGCGGCGGACAGCTTTTTTGTGCGCTGGCTGCGCGGCCATCTGGAGGCGGGGCGTCCGATCCTGGTGGAGTGGGGTGACTGGGATGGTCACTGGATGGCCATCATCGGCTACGATACAATGGGCACGCCCGGAGCCGGCGACGATGTCATCATTTTCGCGGATCCCTACGACACGTCGGACCACTGGCAGGACGGCTACTATTTTTATCCCACCGAGCGCTGGTTCACCATGTGGCGGGACCGCAACGTGGCGGAGAAACCGTACCAGTTACAGCCTTATATCGTTTTTGACCTCAAGCCATAAAGAATAATAAAATCCTATGGATTGTTTTCCACCATTTCATCCACGATACGGATCAGATCCGAAAGCGCCAGGTATCGTACCTTTGATTCGGCGTTCATGCCCGGTGGATGACAGACCGTCAACGCGTATAGGCCGTCGCCCGTCTCAATGGTTCGAAAGTGACAATGACCTTCCATATCTGTCAGAATTTCCCTGATATCATCGCGCAGGCCTTCGCCTGTGAATTTCAGGACACTCTCTTTGGCTGTCCATAATTTCGTGAAAGCGATATCCGGGCGGTCCGCCGCCATTATGACTGCCAGTTCTTGGCCGTCGCAGATTCTTTCCGCCAGTGATGTCTCAAAAAAATCGACACATTCCACGTCGATGCCCACATTCGCGGTCGAGACGGCGCAGGCGACGGCCCGTTTGCAGTGACTGATGTTGAAATGGATATGAGGATATGTCGCCAGCCACGGTTTGCCGTTCTTCCCATACGAAAGCAAGGGGTGTTCCCGTATACCATATTCGTCCCTCAAGGCCAGCGTCAGGAGCAGGTAACCCGTGGCTGACTGCTTTTGATCGATCGCGTGGCGGAACTTTAGTGCCTTTTCTTTTCGTTCGGGTGGCAAAACTGAGAGCATGCGGGCCAGCAGCTCTTTCGGAATCACACCGGGATTTTCAAACAAATAGATCATGGGTCAGGTGCGCGCGTCTCATGACTGACCATCAGCGCGGTATCAATGATTCGTTTCTGCGCCTGGATGATGTGGAATCGAGCCATGTGTCTCCCTCTCAATTATTCACAACAACATCAAACGCACAAGGCGATGTCTTTGTTGCGTCATTCATCTTATTATATCGGACTGCTTTCCCGGATGTTCTTTATGGTTAGCACAAAGAGTGACTGAATCGTCCGGGACAAAAACATTCGTGTGTCGTCATCCATTTCCTTAATCGCGCTCAGCGCGGCGACGGCTTTTTTGGGCCAGTCTCCGATCAGGTCATGAACGGTTGAGGCCTCTGTCGCCTCAAGGATTTGGAAAAGGGCATTGACAAATAATTCGCGCTTTTGGTCATCCAATGAATTGAGCCACTGATTCAACGCCTTATCCATATAGTCCGCGCCCTTCGAGATTGACGAACTATATTGAAAGTCATCGCCGGCGATCTGCCACGAGAAAGGGTCATGCTGCATCAACCAGAAACGATCGCTTTTCACCACAGAGTATTGATCCAGGTCTTGTAACAACATTCCGATCATGGATGACTGCGGCAGGGTTTTATGAATCCGTTCTTTCACAGTCTGATACGCCTCGCTATTAAAAACCTCATCTCGAAATCCGGGACCATCGTGACTGAAGACTTGTTCAATTCTCTTTTGAACAGATTCGTTGCAATAAGTCGCGGCATAAATTGCGATGTTTCCTCCTTTGGAATGTCCGCCCACTCTCAACTTGCCGGACACTTTGTTGGCGATGACGTTTAAATAATCAACACCGGATCGCTGTGAGGGAACCGGACACGTGAAGGCCATGTTGAAATCCTCTTTCCAGCCAACGAGAGTCGAATCTGTTCCGCGAAAAGCGATGTAAGCCGATCCATCAGGCAATAAGATGGTGACGGCGGAAAACTGTTTTTCCACTTTGTCATCAAATTGGCTTGTGTAGGAATCCAGCCTGATATCTTGGAATCGGGGGCTACCGGTCAGCGCAGAGAGCAGCTGTTGATTGCGTTTGCTTTCGCGCACATTTTGAAACAAAGAATCATTCCCCGCGGCGGCGATTTCGTTGATCGAAACCGGTGGCAGATCGTTCTCCGGACCGGGCACGATCTCATCAAACTTTAAATACGCCAATTGAGACAGCACCAGACTGTCCACCGGACCAAAATCCTGACGTTCAAAAGAAAGGTCGCGCTCCATGACATAATCAACTATATTTTTCATCGACATCCACTCCGATTTTAATGAAGGATTTTGTTATAAAAAATCGCTGAAGATATGGCGGTAAGAGGATAAAAACATGAGCGGCATAGATGATCGCCCGCGGAAAAGAGCAAGCGTCCATCTATGCCGCATTTGATCGCGGACGATTCCAGACGAATCGGCCTTGCGATCCGGGCAGAAAAACTGTCTCTGCCGGTTCACAGGTGCCGCGGATCAGTCTAACCCACTTGAGTCGTCAAGAAAATGGGCAGTGTCATTTGATTGATTTGATCTTGTAACTCCTCGATCTCATCCAAATGACGATCCTCGTCGTTAAGAATTTGCAGGAGAACATCTCGGGTGGCGTAATCGCGCAATTCGCCGGCCAAGGCGATGGCGTCATTGTAGGCCTTGATCGCATCCTCCTCGGCGGCACGGTCATTTTCAACCTGAGAGGGGACTTCGTCACCGATATGGATACGGTTTAGATTGGACACAATCGGCGTGCCCCCAAGAAAGAGAATTCTGCCAATCAGTTTTTCGGCATGCTTCATTTCCTCGATAGCCCGCTTTTCGAAAGCGTGATGTAGTTTTCCATAACCCCAATCCTCGCACATTTCCGCATGGACAATGTACTGGTTGATCGCGGTCAGCTCATCGGCAAGCAATTGATTCAAAGTTTCAAGTAGTTTGGGATCGCCCTTCATAACAATAACTCCTCTCATTGTGTTTGTTTTTTTAACAAAAAACGCTTGTAGGTATCATTCGGAACGCCTTACTCAAAGACCTCTGAAGTGGGACTGCCCCCGTCTTGAGTTTATGACCGGTGGACAGTATGTTATATGATTAGACTATTAAATTCTCGTGCGCCCGTCAACCGACACGCGTCTCGATGTGGGCGGTCCGAAAAAGGCTCGGGCTGACTATTCAGGTATGAACACAGCGCTGACATTCAAATTCACCGTTGGTGACAGCTCGATTCGCGGTGAGCTCGATTGAGTCGACAGACCTTCCCAGTGCGAGAAGACATAACCTTCTTTCGCCACCGCTTCCAACGTGATGGGCAGGCCACCAAAATATTGTCCGCTCCACTCTTTTTTGGTGTCGTTTCCGGGGAGCGCCTGATCAATATCCATACTGTTTAAGCGGATATGGCCGGCACTTGATTCATTGCTGAGTGTCACCGTGATCAAATCGTCCAGCTCAAATTCCTCTTGAAAATACTTTAGGATGATACTCGGTCTCTTTTCGGCAAATTTATATTTTTTATTTACATTTTTGAGCCAATATTTCTTTGACTTAATGGCCCCCCAGCGCGCGACTTGACGGCCTATTTCAGTCTCAATCTCCGCAGCTGCGTCATCTATAAACGTGGCCACGACGTCATACTGATAATTTGTATTCAACAGATCACAAAACCTTGTGATGAAATCATTTTTGAAGTCATCATTATCGATCAGATGATAAAACAAAAAAGTTGGCCATTCATATTTTTCCAACCTGAAATCCATTTTTCTGTTGATCCAGGAAATTGTGTTGTGCTCCACGCCGACAGGATAGTCGTCATTTTCCTCATATCGCGCGAATCCAAAATCGGTGTCGTACATGGCCCAGCGCCATTTTCCGTCATGGCCAAAGCGACTGTCATGATTCTCCGTCTTTCGCCAATACCGGATATTATTATGGGGCCAATCATAGTTGGCGAAATAAATCTGTGAAGCATAGTAGTCTATGAAACTATCCATATCCATCATTGTACAGACTTGCCGGTAGTGTTCGTCTTGCCTGATATCATTTTCCTCGATGTAGTCCATTAGCCGGGTGTACTCATCGGCGTCTTCGGCCTCTCCTATGCCGAAGACCCGGTCGCTTTTTAACACAACGAGTTCTTCCTTTTCGATATCGTAATGATTCTTGAAGTACTGATCGTCATACCGCTCGACGATATAATAAATACCGTGGTACTGGCCATTGATAAAGACCGCGCTGGCTTTAGATTCCTGGGTGGAAAACGTGCCGACGTCCGCCGCGAGTGACTGCATGAACGCGTCGCCAAATAATGTAAGGTGCCAGTCATTGCCACCATTGCGCAGGATCAGTGTCCGGTACGAGTGGTCCTGGTTCGTGCCGAAGATGTCATACTCCAACAGACTGTTCTCATCGTAACGATTGTCGGCTCTCAGCCTTAAGGATTTTTGATTCAGGGCTCTCGTCGCTCCGCCGTGAACTCGAACTCCAAAGCACTGGCTGAACCCCAACGTTCCATCCTCTTCAAAGTAATCAAGTTGAACAGGACGCTCCCATTTGGATCCTCTCTTTTCATAGTTATTCTTATGATAAATACCGATTGCATCATCAAAGAGGTTGTCCGGATCGGTCATGATGGATATAAACGAGGTGGTGAAGCGTTCATCTATTTTATCACTTACAAAATAGGTTCTGGAAATAGTGGGGCTTGTCAGAGTGTTCGGCAAAATGGTCTTGAACCGCAGCACAGTCGCGATATTGTCACCAAGATCATTTATCTTAATTGGATCTTCATACAAATTTGATTCGACGCTTGGCTCACTGCCGTCCGTGGTGTAGTAGGTGTCACCGGCCGATTCAATGGTTATGCTGAAACTTTGCTGATAGAGCCCTGATTCTTTGCTGATTGTTGGAGCCTCAAGGGTGCTCAGCAATTGGACCGGGCGGACATCACCTTGTAAGGCCCCCTCTTTCAGAATTGCCTCAATTATGCTTTTATCCTGCTTGTCCAAACCGGTATTGAGTGCGTTTAAATTTGTTAATTTTGTTTTGTTCTTCAGAAAATCCGCACTGTCCACCTTGACGCCGCGCATGATCAGGGTTTCAAGATTGTGCAGTTCCTGAAGTGGACTGATGTCGCTTATTTGATCAGCGGAATGTATGTTTAAATCGGTCAGCCTGTGTAGGTATCTGAGTGGCTCAATTGAAGTGATATCGTTGGCCCTTAGATTCAACTTCTCCAAACGTGTCAGCAGACTCAACGATTCAATATCCGTGATCTTGTTTTCTCTTAAATCGAGATCGGTGAGCCTGCGCAGATTGGCGAGAGGTGTTAAATCGTCCACATGGTTGTCACGCAAATCCAACTTTCTCAAAGACAACATTTTCCCTAAAACATTAATGTCCGTCAGCCGTGTCTCGTTGCCGGATTCGTTTCGCATAACATTGTGTCGCAGATTTAAATCACGTATATGCAAATAAATCAGATTTTCGAATTGGGCGTCTTCCAGACTGGTGATTTCGTTATTCTGAAGATTGAGGATTCTTAAGCGAATGTTATTTTTAAGTGGAGAAACATCATCGATAAAATTATTCTCCAGATTCAGCTCCTGAAGATTGATTAGCTGCTCAATGCCCACAAGAGACTTGATGTTGAAGTTTTTCGCGTCAAGGAACTCCAGCGTATCCACATCGGCCCCCGTCAATTCGCCTTCAAATTTGCCGGTCGCGTTTCTCACGGCCCGTTCTAGGTTAGGGTCTTCGAAATCAATTGTTTTCCGGCCGGGCGAATAAAATAGTGGCATTGAAACCACTATCATTATAATCGCCAACAGGCCGATCAGATTGAACTTCGTATCTGTTATTTTCATGCCACCACACTAATATCTGATTGAGCCATCGTGGTCTAATATGGATACATTCATAACCGTTTCCAGAGCGTCGATTTCTTGAATCAGCATCTCCTCTTTATCCGTTTTGATTTCATAAATCAAATCGATCCGGCCTTGATTGATATTTCTTGATCTTAT
Organism: uncultured Oscillospiraceae bacterium; assembly: GCA_964487355.1. GTDB lineage: Bacteria > Bacillota > Clostridia > Saccharofermentanales > Fastidiosipilaceae > JAXGYX01. The sequence continues at coordinate 2,418 of CAZAPS010000039.1, read as the reverse complement.
TTTGTAGGTTGTTTTTTTCGTGTTAAGAATCTCGTTTACCGCGCTCTCGACTTCAATCTCATCTCCATTTACGATGAGTAAACGCGGAGCCACTTTTAAATTTAACCGGTCCAGCGCGAATAACGCGACCGTCACGACAACTGACGCGATAAGCGCCAACCCGTATAGTTCTGTGCCGGAAACAATACCAAGTGTTATACCCCAGAAGATAAATGCCAAGTCAATTGGATCTTTCAAAGCGGTTCTGAATCTGACAATCGATAGAGCCCCCACCATGCCCAACGACACCACCAGGTTCGCTTGCATCGCGACAACGATTGTGGCGGTTAAAACGGTTATGATCGGCAAGCTGATGTTAAAACTCTTTGAGTAGAAGGACTCTTTACTAATCAATCTATAAATAAAGAAGATGTACATGCCCATCACGGTCGCGAAGACCAGCGCAAACACCATTCGGTCATATGACATCCCCGCGGTGCGTGTGAAATAACTAAAATAGCTTTTTAATTCATCTACCATTGAAAGCCCTCTCCCTCTGAACTTTGGTGACTATTATAGAATTTAGAGAAGGTACTTCTATGTAGCTCCCCTGTTTCAATAACTTGCGCGATTATCTCGGGTAGTAGTTTATCATATTTGACTTCCAGAACATGCTTGTTCATTTCCAGCAAAGGAGTGAGCGGAATCTGTCGATCAAGAAACTGCTCAAAGGCGTAAGAATATGATATGTTTCGATCAAAAGTGACTCGGACATTTCCGAGTTTATGTACATACGCCCTCCTCTGATACTCCACGACGATGCTTGGCCGGAGTAAATTCAATCTCATTTGCAAGTAAAACATGCGCAGTGGTTTGGGGTGGTTGGGGTCATACATAAGAGAGTTGGACAGAATGGCGTTCAATTGCTCCTCTGAGATTGTGCAACTATCTTTATAGTTTTTGTTCTTCAGTTTATGTTTGATTTCCAGTTTTATGATCGACCGGGGATCATCATATACCCGGATACGGAATTTTTTACGTTCCTCAACACCCGCATCGTTTTCACGATACGATTTCCTTTCGTATGTATCAAAGTACATACTGCGGACACGGTAGGCGTCGTTTACCTGATGTCGATCAAAATCCATGACCGCGTCAAGTTTGGCTGTCATTAATTGGAGCGTTAATTCATCGACAATGAATTTTTGCTCATTCCTATAAATCATTCGGTTTATCCTTTAGAGAGATGAGCCATATCTCATTTTTGTGTTTTAAATGTCAAAGATTGGGAAATAGAAAGCTCACATGAATATTACACTATAGGAATGAAGCATGAAAGGATTAATATTGGGAAGACCTGTCATTTTGATCGACGAGAGAACTCTGGGTTTCCTCCGGCCGGCGGGAGCCAATTTTGACAGTACGTTAAAAAAGACTCTCCAATACTTGAAAGTTGTTCCCCTTTTTTTGTAACGACCGCGCGCGTGGACTGCGCGCCCGTCCCGAGTAGAGGTTTCGTTGTCAGACCGGGGTAGATTGCATCTGATTCATCAGACAAGATCGCCACCGCGGCACCTTCATGCGCCCACATGCTTGCCAAGGCGCGTGAGGAGCAGATACTTAATAAATTTGGTGAAAATCCTACGTTTTCGCAAAGAGAAGTGATTCTACCGACAAAACCTTTGGTTGTGGACAGTGGAACATTTTCCAACATTTGGATCGAGATAACATCAGTGTCGGGTGGCAGCCATTGTGTTTCGGGCAAATACGTCGCGGTGAGTTGTTCATGAATTGTAAACCAGGTTTCTAAGTAGGAGGGCACCGTTCCGGGTAGACGGACAATTCCAATCTCGATGATTCCATCTCGAATGAGGGCCAACATCTCCTCCGCGTGCAATTCAAATAATTCGTATGACGCGTTGGGAAATGTTCGATGAAAATTAGAGAAAATTTTGGTTATCAATTCGTCCGGATGTGAATGGGTCAGGCCAATTCGCAGAATACCGCGACTTCCTTTCACACATTCATTGATTTCATTATATGCGGCGTTTTCCAAAACTTTGATTGCCTTGGCCTTTTCATAAAAAATCCTACCGGCAGCGGTTAATTCCATGCGATTTTTTGTGCGCTTAAACAAAGGCGCACCCAATTTCTTTTCCATTGCTTTGAGTTGTGTGCTTAGAGCGGGTTGAGCGATGTGCAGGTTTCGCGATGCCTCTGAAACGGTTCCACACTCGACGATGGCGATGAAGTTATCCAAATGTCCGGTTTTCACATTACTGCCTCCCTATAATAAATTCATTATAGATAATCACATATAAAGGTATTTTTCAAACTAATGTTGTGCATGTTATAAAGAAAACATAGAAAACAAGCAAAACTAGATTGTTAATTTAATGTAGTTAACACTCAAAAACAACATATGTATTTTCGATTATG
>CAZAPS010000038.1:0-14171 GCA_964487355.1 uncultured Oscillospiraceae bacterium | reverse complement strand
CTTTCTATATATTACTTTTTATTTTGTTTATGTTCGAATGAGAGCCTATTTGTTGATATTATATCAGAAAAAATCTCGAAAATGCATTTTTGCTATCGAATCCAAGCAAAACAACTCATTGAAAATAGTTTACATAAACTATCTGTGCTTAATTACAACTATAAAATAGGAATAATTCATGAAACACATAGCCGAACGGTCACTATAGAAGATGTGCGAGTATCGATAAAGAAAGCGATAATAATTGACAAAATAGAGAAAACCTTATATTCTTAGAATAATGAAAGAAAAAAGAACTAAAGAAAACGATTGACGGAAGGTGCTGGCCGAAACACCCCAGCGATAAACAACAAAAAGAAAGCAAGGCGAGATAAAAGAAAGATACTCGCGACTTGATGTTGCGTAATAGCGGGGGAGCAGACTGCTTTCAAAATCGTCAGACTGTGGTGCGAACAACCAATGTCATTTTTTTGATGTAGTCGCAAACTAAATTCAAAGAATAAATGACAACATGAACCGGAAAGGGAGGAAAGCATGTCATTCGTCAAATACAAAAAAAACGCAAAAATTGAAGTGATACCCATTGGAAGGGCAAACGTTGATTTTAATACGCAAACATTAAACGTTCCATTTAAAGACAATGATACTTACAAGATATCGGTGGGCGGATCCCCTGCCAATATCGCGCAAGGGGTGGCCAGGCTGGGGGTGAAAACCGGGTTTATCGGTAAGATCTCCAACGATGGTATGGGAGAGTACATCAAAGAAGTATTTGAAGACGAAGGCATCGATACGACGCAATTGATTTTTGACGAACATGGAGCGCCAAACTGTATTGCCATAACTGAGATTATCAGCCCATCAAATAGTGGTTCTTATATGTATAGAAACGGCACGGCGGATACGTTACTGGCAGCTGACGAGATTGATGAAAACTATATTAAGGACGCGGCGGCGGTGGTCATATCAGGGACCGCGCTATCCACAGAGCCAACAAGAGGCGCCATGTACATGGTGGCGGAATATGCTAAAAAACATGGCACATTGTTGATCATGGATATCGATTTTAGACCTTATGGCTGGAAAACTCCGGAAGAGACCTCCAAGCATTACAATAAAATATTGTCCATGTGCGACATCATCATCGGGAACAGAGAAGAGTTTGACGCAACTGAGTACCTGACGATGCCGGATAACAAGGATAATGAGAAATCAGCTGAATTTTTTCTGGATAAAGGAGTTCAGCTGGTCATCGTAAAAGACGGTGAAAGAGGTTCCGTCGGTTATGTCAAAGGCCAAGAGCCTGTACGTTGCTCGATTATAAAAGTTGCGGCCAAAAAGACGTTTGGGTCCGGTGACGCGTACGCGGCAGGTTTGCTATATGGATTATTCAACGACATGGATTTATTGGATTCGATGAAATTCGGATCAGCCTGCGCGGCCATCACGCTGACCGGGATGTCATGCGGTGAGGCCATGCCCACAGTGTCGGAAGTGGAGACCTTTTTAGAAACTCATGAGTTTACGGAGGTTGTAATGTGACATGTAATCTATCCGAAATTTTAGAAAATTACAAAACAGAAAAGAAAATAATCATTGGGTTTAATGTATTTGGTTACGAGGACGCGTTACAAATTATCAGAGCGTCGGAAGCGTTGAATCGTCCCTGTCTGATTATGACGAATCGAGATGCTTGCAAGGAGATGGATGTTGTTCATTGGGGAAAATTACTGCGCTCGATTGGTGAAGCGGCCAGTGTTCCAATCAGCGTGCACCTCGATCATAGTTCCGATTTAGAACTCATCAAGAGGGCGATTGACGCCGGATATACCTCAGTCATGTACGACGGATCGGCACTGCCCATAGAGGAAAATATTATAAATTCAAAAGAAATTGTCAGACTTGCCCATGAAAAAGGTGTGATCGTTGAGTGTGAATTAGGGTATGTCCCGTATTCAGACATAACAGACGCGGCACCTGTGTATACAAAACTAAGTGATGTGAAACGGTTCACGGCGGAGGTTGACGCGGACATGTTGGCGGTCTCGGTAGGGAACATCCACAAACAAACAGAATCCAAAACAAGAATTAATTTTGAACATTTAAATAAGATACAGGAGATCACAGACGTACCGCTTGTCATTCATGGATCGAGCGGGATACAAGATGACGATCTAATTAGGTTGAAAAATACAAATGTTTGTAAGGTGAACATCGGGACAAATATCAGAATGGCGTTTGGCTGTACTTTGAGAGAAACAGTAAAGAACAATCCAAAAGAATTTGATCGCTTAAATCTCATGGGCCCATCTAAAAAAGCAGTCTATGAAGAGGCCTATCGATCGATCAAATTATTGAGCGTATAAGATTGACAGCTGTGATGAGAGGAATCGTGAGAATGAGAATCAAAGAACCGACTGGTGGATTTGCAAAAGGGTACAATGGGATCACTGAAATCAATGGTAAATTCAGTGAGATGTTGATGAATTATGGAATTTTGAGACTTTCTAAGGATGAAACATATCAGTTTGACGAGCCGCTCGAAAAAGTGGTGATTCTATTGTCAGGCGAAATTCAGGCCGAGTTTGCCGGACAGACAATCAAGGCCGCAAGAGAAAGCTGCTTTGACCATTCCATATGGACGTTGAATTTAGATAAAACAATGGGATATAAGCTAACCGGTCTGTCCGAAAATGCGGAACTGGCGTTAATCAGCACAGAAAATGATGCTGAATTTGAACCTCATATCTATGATCCCTCCAATACGGTCAATGAGGTGCGTGGAAAAAACACGATGGAAGATTGTGGTCGCAGAATTGTACGGACAAGTATGGATAAAGAACTGACACCACACAGCAACATCATGTTTGGCGAAGACGTGCATTTTCCCGGTCGTTGGGCAGGTTTCCCATCGCACAGTCATAATCAACCCGAAATATATTTTTATAAATTTTTGCCGAAAAACGGATTTGGACTGGTACGAATCGGAGATGGCGCAGAATTGCTGGAACATAACGATACCTTAACCATTGATCCGGATTTAGTGCATCCTCAGGTAGCGGCGCCGGGCTACGCGATGTATTTTTTATGGATTATCCGCCATCTGAAAGACAACCCATATTTGAAACCGGATTTCGAAGAGCAACACCTGTGGGTTGAAGAGCCTAATGCCAAGTATTGGCCGGACTTAAAAGAATAGGAGTGACGGATTATGAACATACAATATGGTTGTGCGCCAATTAACTGGACGAATGATGATCTACCTTCACTAGGTGGTGAGCTTACATATCAGCAGTGTCTGTCCGAAATGGCACTGGCCGGATATAGAGGCAGTGAAGGTGGTTGCAAATACCCAAAAGATTTTGATGTTTTGAAAAAAGCAATAGATATAAGAGGCCTTAAAATTTGCAATATGTGGTTTTCAACCCTGTTCACAAGTTTTGAAAATGAGAGAACTTATGAGGCGTTTGATCAGCACATGGAGTTTACCTATGGCTTAGGTGCCAGAGTGATCGGTTGTGGTGAAGTTGGTGTGACCATCCACGGCGATGAAAACATAGCGCTTTTTTCCAACAAGCCAATTTTAACCAATGAGCAGTGGGAAAACTTAGCGAATGGTTTGAATGAATTAGGCAGAAGAGCCAAGGCCAAAGGTATGAAGTTGTGCTTTCATCCGCATGTTGGCACGGGCATTGAGACAAGTGAAGAAATTCATAAAATCATGGAAATGACAGATCCTGACTTAGTGTATCTGCTATATGATACCGGCCACACAACGATATGCGCTTGTGATTCATTGGCGATCTTAAAACAATATCTCGCGCAGGGCAGAGTGGCTCATATTCATGTTAAAGATGTGCGAGAGGATGTGTTCGAACAAGTGAAAGTCGGCGATCACTCCTTTTTGTGGGGAGTGAAAAATGGAATGTTCACAGTGCCGGGCGATGGAACAATGGTTGATTGGAAAGGCATCTTAGGCGCGATCAAAAAAAGCGATTACGATGGTTGGATTGTCGTGGAAGCCGAACAAGATCCGGCCAAGGCGGATCCACTGGAATACGCGCAAATGGCTAGAGCCTTTTTACGCCTGGAGCTAGGAGTGTAGTGACATTCCAAGCGACCCGGACACGGAGGTGGACGGCAATAATCTCGGAAGAGATTCAATGGAATCTTAAGGGCTGAATATGCCTAAGCCATCAGAAGACAGGCTCTCATTTTAATGACAGATGAAAATTCAAATCAGCCAGGTGATCTGCCTCTTATAGGATCAGCTGCGCCAAAGGCATTTCAGATCTCTTTTTTTTATTAAGTTAACAGAAGCAAATTATGCACAAGGAGAAAAGGTATGTATTACGGAGAACCAAAGGTAAAAGATCCAATCCGTTGGGGCATGGTCGGTGGAGGTCAAGGCGCCGCGATCGGTTATATCCACCGCTCAGCCGCACTAAGAGATCAACATTTCGAACTTGTGGCCGGCGCTTTTGACATCGACGTCGACCGTGGGCGCGAATTTGGCACAAAACTTCATGTCGTTCCCGAGCGTTGTTATGCGGATTACAAGCAGATGTTCGTTGAAGAAAGTAAGCGCGAAGATGGAATCCAGGCTGTTTCCATAGCCACACCGAACAATACTCACTATGAGATATCCAAAGCCGCTCTGGAGCACAATCTTCATGTCTATTGTGAAAAACCACTCTGCTTTACGACTGAAGAGGCGCGAGAACTGGAAGAACTCGCCGAAAAGACCGAGCGAATTTTTGCGGTGTCTTATGGGTACGCCGGACATCAGATGCTTTTGCAGGGTCGCGAGATGATCGAGCGTGGCGATCTTGGGGACATTCGCATGATCCACATGTACTTTTCACATGGTGCCAACGCGGCGGAAAGCGCGGATCTGGCTGAAGGGCAAAAGTGGCGGGTCAATCCGAAAACCGCAGGCCCCAGTTTTGTTTTGGGCGACCTTGGCACACACCCGCTATACTTAGCCGAAATGATGGCGCCTGATATCAGAATCGATCAGTTGCTGTGTGAGAAAAAAGCTTTTATCAAACAGCGAGAACCACTTGAGGACAATGCGTATATCCTGCTGCGCTACGCCAATGGCGCCGAGGGTTTCATGTGGGTGAGTTCGGTCAACTGTGGAGCGCTACATGGATTAAAAGTTCGGATCATGGGTTCCAAGGCGAGCATCGAATGGTGGGCTGAGCATCCCAATCAGTTGACCTATGAGCAGTATGGCCAACCAGTCCAAACTCTAGAGAGAGGAACCGATTATCTGTACGATATCGCCAACGTCGATAACCGCATGGGAGCCGGACACGCCGAAGGGCTGTTTGAGTCTTGGTCTAATCTATACTATCGCTTCGCCCAGGCGATTGATGCCCGCGAACGAGGAGATGAGGAGTTCTTGGCCTCTCATTGGTATCCGGATGTGCGTGCCGGTGTCGAAGGTGTCAAATTTATTGAAAAATGTGTCGAGTCTGCAGAAAAAGGGGCGGTTTGGGTAGATTATTGATGCCACTGTTCTTTATAGCTGTAAGCGGGGCTTACGTTATGAGTGAGCACAGTATTTAATTCATCCTCGGTTGGCGGTGCCGGGACGCGTGATGTTTTATTGTGAATTAGCCGCCATCTGAAAGACAATCCATATTTGAAACCGGATTTTGAAGAGCGACACTTGCGGGTTGAAGAACCGACTGCCAAGTATTGACCGGACTTAAAAACAGGTGTGACCGGTTGCGGTGAAGACGGATGGTTGACACTGAAGGATACGTTAAAGACAACTGTTAGAAATACGGTGTCTTGCGAGTGGCAAGAGAAAAACAAAGGAGAGCAATATGAAAAAATCACTGCACACAAAATCAATTTATAGAAGCAATTTGGCCTCGGACATTCGCATAGCGGCTGAAGCCGGCTATGACGCTGTGGAGATGGTGGGAACCAAGATCATGAACTACCTTGACGCGGGTTACACGGCGGAAAACTGCAAGGATTTATTGGACAAGTACGACATGCAAATGAATTGTATCGTCGACATTGCCCATGTCGAGAGAACTGATAAAGAGTCAGTCGAGAAAATGACCAAAGAAGCGGAAATCTTTTCGAAATTTGCAAAGGTAGTTAATTGTCCGACCATTCAACTGGTGCCACTATGTGCCCATGAGGGAAAAAGCTGGAGTGAGGTTAAACGACTGACGGCTTCCAGCGTCAATCAGGTGTTGGATATCGGGAAAGACTTCGAAATTGATTTTCAATTGGAACCGGTCGCATGGTCTCCAATTCACTCATTGTCACAAAGCTTGGAGTTTATTGACTATACCGGTAGAGACAATTTTGGCATGGTCATTGATTTTTGGCACTTGTGGTACGGTCAAAAAACGACTTTGGAGGAAGTGGCTGCCTTGGATCCAAAGATGATTAAAAACGTTCATTTTTGTGATGGAACGAGAAATGATCCTGAGACTGTTTGCGACGAGGAAATATTGCGCGGAGTGCTGGCGGGTGAGGGCTCCATCAACATGGATGAGTGGGTGAGCGCCGTCAAAGCGACGGGTTACGACGGATTTTGGACTTATGAGCTCGTGTCTCGTTATCACTGGGAGGCCGACGTAAAAGAGATCGCTAATAAGACAAAGGAACTACTGGATCACTATTTAGATTGATTTGGGATTGCGTTGAGGATCAGACCTCGGCTGTTTCGTCATAAACGCCCTGATCTGTTTTTAATAAATATAGAGCTGCCGTATGGCGTTTGCGTCATGGGTGATGACGCGACCAAATAAAAAATAACAGGTGAGAAACCTTTAGATTTGGTAGCTGTCATTTAATGGAAGGAGATATATATCTAGGTATATATAGATGAGCACAGTATGGGAAAACTAATTGAAATTGAAGCGATCAAAGACTTGCTTTTTGACGGTATGAGCATCATGGTCGGTGGGTTTCTGGGCTGTGGCACACCGGAGAAGTTAATCAACAAAGTGATGGACTTAAATATTAAAGATATCACCTTAATTTGCAATGACACAGCGACAATTGACAAAGGCGTAGGTAAGCTGATTGCGGGAAAAAGAGTTAAGAAACTTTACACAACACACATCGGCTTAAATCCTGAGACCGGCAAGCAGATGAATGAGGGGACTTTGGAAGTCGTTTTGATACCACAAGGGACTCTAATTGAACAGATCAGAGCAGGCGGGTATGGCTTGGGTGGTATTTTGGTGGCAACCGGTTTAGGGACTTTGGTCGCTGAAGGCAAGGAGATCATTGAGGTCGACGGCAAAGAATTTTTGCTGGAAAAACCCATTCGAGCTGACCTTTCTTTGATACGCGGCAGCTTGACGGACTATGTCGGCAACACGATATACAGAGGGACGACCAACAATTTTAATCAAATGATGGCGACGGCAGCAGACACAGTCATTGTTGAGGCCGAAAAACTGGTACCCGTTGGCTCCTTGACGAAAGAAAGCATATTAACACCAAGCATATTTGTCGATTACATTGTTCGAGGGGGTGATGCATATGTCTACTAGTCATGATTTAAGAGCAAGAATAGCAAAAAGAGTGGCGCAAGAACTCTCTGACCAAGATTACGTTAATCTAGGTATTGGTCTGCCTACGCAGGTAGCGAACTATATCCCCGAAAATGTAGAAGTCTTTTTTGAATCGGAAAATGGCATGATTTGTATGGGAAACACACCCAAGGAATCTGAGCGGACATTTGACGTGGTCGACGCGGGTGGACAGTATGCCGGCGTCTTGCCCGGTGGAGCATACTTTGACAGCAGTACATCCTTTGGCATGATTCGCGGCGGACACATCGATGTCTGTGTACTTGGAGCGTTGGAGGTCGACGCCAAGGGAAATCTGGCCAGTTGGATCATTCCGGGTAAAATTGTTCCGGGAATGGGCGGAGCCATGGATTTGGTCACGGGGGTCAAGCGTGTGATTGTGTCTACCCTGCACACGAATAAAGGGAAACCTAAAATATTAAAACAGTGCTCTCTGCCTTTAACCGCGGTAGGCAAAGTCGATACGATCGTTACGGAACTGGCGGTCATGAAAGTGGTTCCGGAAGGATTGTTGCTCCGGGAGATACATGAGACGACAACTGTGGAGGAGGTTCAAAGCCTTACGCATGCGAAATTAATTGTCAATGATCATTTAAAAGTATGGAAAGACAGTTGACGATAAAAACTTGAGAAACGCTCGACGGCAACACAGTTGACGACGACTTAAGGAAATCTTTATAAAGCTGATGCGGTAAAATCGCAAAAACATATTTGTCTTGACCCAAATTGAATGGCATGTAGGAGGAAAACATGGCCGGTACAACAAAGATGACAACGTCACAGGCGCTGGTGAAATTTTTAGACAACCAATATGTATCATACGATGGAGAAGAGATTAAATTTATTGAGGGAATCTTCACTATTTTCGGACATGGAAATGCTGTTGGGATTGGTGAGGCCTTGGCTTCGAGTACGGGAGATCTAAAAGTTTATCAAGGTAGAAATGAGCAAGGGATGTGTCATGTCGCGATAGGATATGCCAAACAACATAATCGTAAAAAAATCATCCCATGCGCTTCAAGCATAGGACCCGGCGCCGCCAATATGGTGACCGCTTGCGCAACAGCGACGGTTAACAACCTTCCATTATTAGTTATTCCGGCTGATGGATTTGCGAATCGACAACCATCACCGGTCCTACAAGAAATAGAGCAAACGCATAATTTCACGATCTCGACCAATGACGCATTCAGACCGGTTACAAAATATTGGGATAGCGTCACAAGACCGGAACAAATTATGACAGCCATGATTAACGCTATGAGAGTGTTGACAGATCCATCTGATACCGGGGCGGTATGCATTAGCATCGCCCAGGACGTCGAGGGAGAAACATTTGACTACCCGGACTATTTCTTTCAAAAAAGGATTCACAGGATCACCAGGCCTGTCGCTGTTGATGAAGAGCTGAGCGACATTGCTGAAATCATTAGCCAAGCTAAAAAACCAATCGTCATTTGTGGTGGCGGGGTCAAGTACTCGGAGGCCGGTGAGGTTTTAGAGAGATTTTGTGATAAATTTAAGATCCCTTTTGGCGAAACACAGGCAGGAAAAAGCGCGGCCAGAGCATCTCATGAGCTGTGCACAGGCGGCATCGGCGTGTGTGGTACGCTGGCATCCAACCGCTTGGCGCTAAATGCGGATGTGGTCATTGCGATTGGTACCAGAATGAATGACTTTGTCACGGGCTCCAAGAGTCAATTTCAAAATCCAAACGTCCGGTTTGTATCGATCAATACGAGTTCATATCATGCGGAAAAAATGGACGCCATAAAAGCTGTTGGCGATGCCAAATCAACGCTGATCGCTCTTGAAGCCAAACTTGAAGAAAAAGGATATCGGTCCGGCTATACCACTGAAATTGAAGAAGCGAAATCAGCTTGGCGAAAGGAAAGAAATCAGCTTGCCGATGCTGCCTATACGGAGAATTTTGAGCCGGCAATCACGGACAGAGATCCCAGAAGTGTTGAAGAGTTTGTTGAGCTTTATGGCACCTCCGTAGTTCAGTCGGCAGCAATTTGCTTGTTAAATGATATTTTGGACGAGGATGCGATCGTAGTGACAGCGGGAGGATCTTTGCCATCGGATCTGGAGCGTATCTGGGAAACTGATTCCTTCAAAGGCTATCATGCAGAATACGGATATTCCTGTATGGGATATGAAATCGCGGGAGCGCTTGGAGCGAAAATGGCGGAACCCGACAGAGAAGTCTACTCGTTTCTGGGGGATGGATCATTCCAGATGTTACATTCAGAAATTATGACAGCTCAGCAAGAAAACCAAAAAATTAACATATTATTGTTTGATAATTGCGGATTTGGATGCATCAACAACCTACAGATGGGACACGGTGTCGATTCTCTCGCCACTGAATTTAGATATGGTAATAAAAACAGGCCGCAGGGAGATTTGATACCGGTCGATTTTGCGAAAATTGGTGAAGGTTATGGTTTGAAGGTATATGTTGTGAAATCTTTGGACGAGTTAAAAGAGGCCATCGAAGATGCTAAAAAACAAACCATTTCCACACTGATAGACATCAAAACGATTCCTAAGACAATGACCAATAGCTTTGAAACTTTTTGGAATGTGGGACTAGCTTCACATTCTGAAAAAGAAAGTGTTCAAAAGGCCTATGAAGGCGTGATTAAAGGACGTGCGATATCGCGACTTTACTGATACTGTCGGCGGAATGATTGCCGGGATATAATGAGCGTGATCCCCCAGAGTTTTGTATTTTAGGCTCTGGGGGAATGCGCTTTTGCATTTAAATGAGTCCGCACCCCCGAGTGTCAGAGATTTTGTATAGCCATCAATGATTAGTGTCAAATTCAGCTTTTGCAATTGGATCTTATAGCCCTCTTAAATTGCGGAGCATCGCCTCCGGGTTTGTGGTATCTTGGTTCTGTGTCATGGACCTTTCTCCTTACACCGATTTGTTTTTTCTTGACGATCGTTGTAATGAAGTCCTATGACTCTTTCTTCTAAAGTTACAAATTAAATGACTCTATCAACAGAAGGGACAGGTGAGTCAAGTAGGACAACATCCAAACTTCAATCAGGAGAATAAGTTAACGAAAGTGGCTAAAACAGCCGGTAAAAAAATCACAAATAAATTTACCGGTATCTTGGCAGTACGTTGGCTACTGCTCATACTTGTTTTATTAATGTTGATGCTCATCACCTTATCGCCTGCAGTCTGGGGAATCACTGACGAGAGCAGTCCGATGGATGATGGCTTGTTTTCCGAACAAAGCGAGTCAAGTGATAGCGATGGCATGACTGTAGCGCAAATTGTAGCCCAAGGCTGGGACGATGCCAAATGGGAGGCGTACATCCTGCCCTTTGCGATTGTTGAGGCACACAGGGCAGATATGTTGCCGTCACAATTTTTTGTACAGGCAAAGGCTGAGTCCGGTATGCCGACCCCTTCACAAGACTCTTTGGCCTATAAAGGGAACAATTTTTTTGCTCATCATCACTATCCTAATATGTTTGAAGGGTTTCAAACCCAATATGGTGGAACCTTCACGCCAAAATCCGGATCCGATATGATTTTGCAAGAAGATCAATCAGAAAATGAAACGTGGGATGATGCTGATTTCAACCACTATGACACGGTGGAAGAATGTATACAGTTTCATGGCTGGTGGATGCAGGGAGACAGGTACGCGCCCTTGCGCGAAGCTTCGAAGGACCCGGCGAATGGTCCCAATATTGGTGATGTGCTCTATCAAATCGGGTATACGACCGATGATGCGTATGGAGGCAAGTACCGCAAAATCTATAATCAATACGATTATGGTAAATATGATGACTCAAAAACCTATACCTTGGAATGGGCGCGAAGCATACTGGCCGGCAGAGACGTGAGCCGAGCCCCAAGTGGTGTGGAAGCCGCGATTCAAGTGGCTGAAGGTATGTTGGATATGCCATATGACACCGATCACAGTCCGGATCCACCCAAAGATGCGGTATTTACCCGTGACAACTTATATCAGTATAAAGTGGATTGTTCCGCTCTTGTGCTCCATGCGTATTGTGTGGAAACAAATACCTTTATCATTCCGGAACATGCGATTTCATACGCGCAACCGGGGTTTGACGCGAAAGGTCAAGAATACCGCATGGTTGAAACGTTTGACGGTTCCATGAGACCACGTCTGCTAGCGCAAAACATATTTGACAACTGTGAATTAAGGGCGCGAAACACCGGAATTGACGTCAATCAAATCCGACGTGGCGACCTGTTGTTCACTCAATCAAGCGCCAAGCGGGCCATTACTCATGTTGCGATTGTCCTTAGTACCAACCCAAATGGATCGGTGGAAGTGATTCAATCCATCGGTGGAGGAACAACCACGCTGCTAACCCCTACGGGCGAAAGAGATTTTCTTACCGGAGTCACTTATGGTACGTATGACGTGATAAATTGGTCCTCTACACATGGAGGAAGAAATATTTATTGGGGACGGCTACCGTATAACGAAACTGCCATGGTGGAAGATTAGTTCGCTCCGTCGGTAGATAATGTGTAGCCTGTATTGGAGGTAAAAAAGAAGGAGATGAATAAAATGGTTGAACAGCGTCGGAAGATCGTCCCATACGCGATGATCATCGCCGGTATTGTAATTGGGTTACTGTTTGTGTTTTTTAGTCAGATGCGCCGAACCGCTGAAATTCAGCAGAATGTGCAACAACGGTACGTCGTAAAATGGCATCCATACACAGACATAACGCTGATCGACACAGATGAAGGTGTGGCTGTGGATTATAAAGCCGGTCAAGGTTATTGGCTGGAGTTTCAAGACGACCTTAAAAAACCCATGATTGTTCAACCCGGCAGCATGCAAGTTACCATTAGAACTCTGAAACAAGCCGGTTCAATTGAAGATGAAAAGGGAATAGACCAAGCCCTTTTGGATCATCACAGCCAACTCATCTTTTGGAGAAATCTTTACCGTGTGATGACGTGGGTTCTTCTATTAATTGTGATCGTTATAAGCATCATTTTTAGATACCTGTTTAAACGAAATAACATAGCAAAACAAACAAAATAAAGGTTCTAGACTCGTATTAAATTGATACATAGTAAGATGGTTCTATGCTCTGAATTTTAGCCTTATATTCCTCCATCTGTATTGTCTGATCGTTTTTATCATATCTCCAACGAAGAACCTGCGAAAGCTGTAGTGCCCCCTGCCAAGTTGACAAAGAGCACTACACGCCGGGGCACGTGCTTACATTATCTTCGTCCACCGGGCCCGCCCATTTCTCCCGGATTTCCCATTCCTCCGGGCCCACCTGTCGGTGTGCCGCTACCGCCGACTCCCGACGTGACGGTGGTGAGCAGGTTGCCTCCGCTATGGATTTCGTAGCTTTCACCGCTTGAAATATCGGGCGAAGACAAAGCGAGATATTGGACCGTCGATGTCGGCGTAAAAGTAATCAGCGTCTGACCATCCTTTTTCACTGCGATCTCTTTACCTGCCGCGATGCCGGAATCCACAAACACGTAGCTCTGTGTTGAATCGCTGCCCGGAGTGGATCCGACCCCCGTGCCGCCATAAATAATGGTGCCGCCCGTAAAAGTCACACCTCCGTCAGCGTCCAACGCTCCGTTATCCGGTGTGGAATTGATGATGCCCTCAATGTTTCCGCCACTTATGTCTATGGTGCCGTTGGAATCAATGCCATCACCGCCCGCTGAGAAGGCAATGTTACCGCCACTGATGCTGACACCATACGCGCCGCCGGTGGCAAACATGTCATGGCCAAACCGCCCGCCATTGCCACTTTGGTCGCCGCCGCCCGCCGCGTTTATGGCGTCGTCGGAGGTTGTCAGGTTGATTTCGCCGCCGACAATGACAATGTTGGCCGCCTCAAGCCCTTCATAGGCCTCGGTCACCTCTATTGCCCCGTCGTGAATGGTCAGGTTGTCATCAGCGTGGATGCCGTCATCTCCCGTGGAAATCGTGAAAGACCCATTGGCTATGGCAATGCTGCCGTTCGAATGAATGCCATCGTCCACGCTGTCAATCATGAGGGTGCCGTTGGCGATTGTAATGTCGCCCGCGGACTTGATCCCCTTATAGCTGTCCGATGTGGTGTCCGAGGAGGACGCGGACCCCGCCGTGATGCTGAAGGTGCCCTCCGTTATGTTGATCGAAGTGTCGGCCTGGATGCCGTCATGTCCGGCTGTGATCGCGATGGTACCGTTTTCAATGAGGATCCACCCCAGCGAACTGCCTTTGGTATTGTTGGTCTGGACGCCATCGTTGCCCGCTGTGATGTCCAAGCTTCCGCTGAGGATTGTCACGGAGTCGTTTCCCCTTAGGCCATGGTTCGCGGCGTTCACCGTTATTTCACCGCTGACAATCAGAAGATCGTCCTTGCTGACAATTCCGTTGTTAAAGTCTGCGTTCACAGTCAGGGCGCCGGTCCCATTGATGGTCAGATCATCCTTACAAAACAGGGCCGCGTTGGGCTCTTTCTCAGCCGCGTCGATGTACTGAAAGCGCGATCCAGCGTCGGTCAGGCTATTTTCGGTTCCGTCCGCCAGCGTGATGATCAGTTTGTCGCATTGGGAGGCGTAGA
>CAZAPS010000037.1:0-14661 GCA_964487355.1 uncultured Oscillospiraceae bacterium | reverse complement strand
GAGCAGCTGTTCCGATCGTTCAAAATCTCGCACAATGAACCGTACCACAAATAATAAATAGTGACGCGCTTGACACGTCACTTTATTTTGTATACCATTGCCTTGTCACTTCACTGCTCTATTGTGATGAAGTGTTGACGGTAAATGATATACCCGACAACATACGTCAAAATGAGATCGTTTTAGATAATAGTTTGGAGTTAAAACATGACAAAATGGCACTTTCACACACCGGAAGGATTCATCGATATCATGCCTTCATTATGCGCTTCGAAGCGGCAAATGGAGCAAAAATTAAGGGACCTGTTTGGTTCTTTCCATTATCGTGAGATCGAGACTCCGGGCATGGAATTTTTGGATGTTTATACCTGTGGAGACGGGTTCGCGGTACCGGAACAGATGTTTAAATCCTTTGATCATCGTGGGCGCGTTTTGGCGTCGCGTTTTGACGGGACGATACCGGTCGCGCGGATGGTGGCCACTAAATTTGCTGATCAGCCATTGCCTTTGCGGCTCTCTTATATTGAAAACATGTTCAGATTTGATGAGTCCGGCGGTGGAAGACAAAAGGGCTTTACTCAGGCTGGTGTTGAACTGTTGGGATCAGTCGCTCCGACGGCGGATGGAGAGGTTGTCGCTCTGGCGATTCATGCCGCGCTGACAGCCGGTATCTCTCAGATTCAGGTGACCATCGGACAAGTCGATTTTTTCCGTGGCGTGTCTGAGGAATGGGGCTTGAACGAGGAACAAGAACAGCGTCTGATTCGTATGATTGACGCCAAAGAACAGGTGGCGATTGAACAATTTTGCGAAGAGGAACGCTTTTCCGGGAAGGCGAGGCAGGTACTGTCTTTAATGCTGCAAGGCAGTGGACAAATCAGCCAAATCGATGACTACGAAAAATTAGTTGATAACCCAAGGTCGCTGGCGGCCCTGGACAATCTGCGCCAGGTCCTGTTGTATTTGGATGATCTGGACCTCCTTTCTTATATTTCCCTGGATTTGGGCCTGCTGCAGAGCCTGGATTATTATACGGGTATGATTTTTAAAGGCTTTACATACGCGATGGGCTATCCTCTTTTCAGTGGAGGTCGATATGATCATGTTGTGTCGGCGTTCGGTCGCGACCTGCCGGCGATCGGATTTTCAATCGGCATTGATTTCGCGTTGACCGCTTTGGGTAGACAAGGCTGCCTGCCGGTGGACTCAGATCAATTCGTGGTGGTGGCGTTCGCGCCGAATCAGCGTAAATCTGCGTTGACACATGCGACGGCGCTGCGAAACGAGGGGCAAGCTGTGGAAATTTGCTATTCCACCAATAACGATGAAGAGGCCATCGCTTGGGCAAGAGAACGACAGGCGGAGCGGCTTGATTACATCGATTCCGCGGGTGACCTTCAGGAAACCCCGCTACTGGAAACGGAGGAGTCAGAATGAAACCAAATATGTTGA
Source organism: uncultured Oscillospiraceae bacterium (assembly GCA_964487355.1). Taxonomy (GTDB): domain Bacteria; phylum Bacillota; class Clostridia; order Saccharofermentanales; family Fastidiosipilaceae; genus JAXGYX01. The sequence continues at coordinate 13,209 of CAZAPS010000037.1, read as the reverse complement.
CCATCGCCCTGGCGAAAGGGCGTCTGGGCGATCAGGCCATTGAGCTACTGGAAAAAGCGGGATATGACTGTGGCGTGGTCAAAAAAAAGACAAGGAAATTAATTCTTGAGGATGAACGGGCGGGCCTGCGTTTCATCATGTCCAAGCCGGTGGATGTGCCGACGTACGTAGCCTATGGAGCGGCTGATGTGGGTGTGGTGGGCAAAGATACTTTGCTGGAAGCGCACGAGAACCTGTATGAAGTATTGGATTTGAATTACGGTCATTGCCGTCTGGCGGTCTGTGGCCCCAAAAGCGAGGCGGGTTGCTGGTCGACGATACCGGACAAACGCGTCGCGACCAAATATCCGATGACGACTCGTGAGTATTTCGCCCAGAAAAGGCATGAGTCGGTGGAGATCATCAAACTGAACGGTTCCATTGAACTTGCGCCGCTGATTGGTTTGGCGGATGTCATCGTCGATATTGTTGAAAGCGGAGCCACTTTGCGTGAAAATGACATGGAAGTATTTGAGACAATCGCGCCGATCAGCGCGCGTTTGGTAGTGAACCGAGTCAGCATGAAAATGAAAAATGAACAGATCAATCCGCTGATCCAAAAAGTTCGCAAGGTGGTCGAGGAGTTAAAAATAGATTCAAATGAAAAGTAGTTTACGTTTATTTGACGCCTCAGTCGAGTCGTTTGAAGAGATTTTTGAGACAATCGGGACGCGCGGAAAAATGGACCTGGTCCCGGTTTTGAATGTGGTCAACGAGATTGTGGACACGGTTCGTTTGCGGGGTGATCAGGCTCTTTTGGAATATACTGAGCAGTTTGACGGTGCGCGTATCGATGCCGCGACCCGTAAGGTCACAGCCAATGAAGTTGAAGAGGCATTTGATTCGCTGGATCGTGTAGTGCTGGATGATTTGCGCGCTGCGTCGGATCGTATTGAGAGTTTTCACGAGGAACAGCTGCGCAAGGGTCAGTCTCCCTTTCGCATGCGGACGTTGGACGGTGGGGAGGTCGGCATGGAGGTCCGCCCTCTGGAGAGAGTGGGGCTGTATGTCCCAGGTGGAACCGCTCCCCTTCCTTCTTCTGTTTTGATGAACGCCATTCCCGCGTCGGTCGCCGGAGTCAGTGAGCTGGTGATGTGCACACCTCCGCGGCCCGATGGAACAATTGCGCCGATCATCATCGCGGCGGCGAAGATCGCGGGTATCCAGGAAATTTATAAGGTGGGTGGCGCGCAGGCCATAGCCGCGCTGGCATACGGCACTGAGACAATTCCAAAGGTGGATAAGATTTGCGGGCCGGGCAACATCTATGTCAACACAGCGAAACGCTTGGTCTATGGCACATGTGATATTGATATGTTCGCGGGTCCATCGGAGATATTGATCATCGCGGACGACAGCGCGAATGCCCGATATGTCGCCGCCGACATGCTGTCACAGGCTGAGCATGACCTTATGGCGTCGGCGGTGCTGATTTCCACCTCCACTTCGCTAATAGAAGAGGTGTCCGTGGAAATTGAGCGACTGTTTGAAACCGCCGGACGAAAAGAGATCCTGTCACGCTCCTTGAGTGATTACGCGGCATTGATCAAGGTGGACGATCTGGATCAGGCGGTTGAGTTTTCCAACCGGATCGCGCCCGAACATCTGGAGCTGTGCGTCAATGAGCGGGAACAAGATCGCCTGCTGCCATTGCTTAAACATGTCGGCGCTGTCTTTATGGGCAACTACAGCCCCGAACCGCTCGGTGATTATTTCGCGGGACCAAACCATGTGTTGCCGACCAGTGGAACCGCGCGATTCTTTTCGCCACTCAACACCACTGATTTTCTCAAAAAAATCAGTGTGATCCGATACGACCGTGACTCGCTGAGAGCCTGCGCTCATTCGATCGCGCGTCTGGCCAATCTGGAATCGTTGGACTGTCACGCGAAATCCATAATGGTCCGTTTCGAGGATGACAAAGACTTTTTCGCGAAAATGGAGGAAGATTATTTATGAATACCGAGACCACCGGCGTGACGAGTAGATACTGGAATCAACATACGCGGGCTTTGGTTCCCTATGTGCCGGGTGAACAGCCGCGAGAGCGTAGTTTCATCAAGCTGAACACCAATGAAAATCCTTATCCTCCCTCTCCGACGGTCGAAGAGGTATTGCGAGGGACCGATCCTGCGACTTTGGGTCTATATCCGGATCCGACCTGCCGGGTGGTCCGCCAGGCGATAGCCGCTGAATATGGTCTGTCGATTGATTCCGTTTTTATGGGAAATGGGTCGGACGAGGTGCTGGCGATCGCCTATCAGGCCTTTTTTGAGAACTCCTCGGCGGGAGGTGAGGCGATCTTGTTTCCGGATGTAACATATTCATTTTATCCGGTTTACGCAAGGATGTATGATGTGCCATTTGAAACGCCGGCGATTGGCGAGGATTTCGAGCTGAAAATAGATGATTATCTTTGTAACTCGGGTGGTGTCGTGCTGGCCAACCCCAATGCGCCCACCGGTTTATCACTGTCAGTCGAACAAATTGAACGTATCGTGGATTTTGACAGCAGACGGGTGGTGATTGTCGATGAGGCTTATGCTGACTTTGATGATCAATCGGCTATATCCTTAATATCCGACTATCCAAATTTATTGGTGACGCGGACGTTTTCAAAATCTTATTCACTTGCCGGTCTGCGTGTGGGCTTCGCGCTTGGCCATCCTGAATTGATAGCGGGGCTGTGCCGCGTGCGAGACAGTTTTAACTCCTACACTGTTGGCACCATCGCCCAGACGGTCGCGACTGCTGCGATCAGGGATCAGGCGTACTTCAAACGCCGGCGCGCCCAGATTATCGAAACGAGAGAAGAGACCGCTCGTTTTTTGAGCGATCTTGGTTGTGTTTTGACTCGGTCAAAGACCAATTTTTTATGGCTGATGGTGCCGGGCTTTGGCGGAAGGCAAATCTATGACGCGTTGCGAAAAGAAGGTATACTTGTAAGGCATTTCGCGTCACCAAAAATTGACGAATATGTGCGAATCACGATAGGAACCGCGGAACAGATGGCCGTGTTAAAGGAAAAAATTGAACTTTTGATGAAAGATGGGAGTTGACATGAGACAGGTAGCGTTGAAACGCAATACGGAAGAGACGCGGATTGATTTGAAAATCAATCTGGACGGCACGGGGCGTGTGGAAGTGAACACCGGAATCGGTTTTTTTGATCATATGCTGACATTGTGGTCCGCCCATGGGAAATTTGATTTGACCGTGAATGTCGACCGTTCGGATTTGGAGACGGATGGCCATCATCTGGTGGAGGATACCGGGCTTTTACTCGGCGCGGCGTTCAGCCAGGCACTGGGTGACAAAGTGGGCATCCGGCGTTACGGCACGATGTATCTGCCGATGGATGAGGCGCTGACCCGCACGGTTGTGGATCTGTCCGGCCGCCCTTACCTGGTTTTTGACGCGGAATTCAAAGCGCCGATGTGCGGTGGATTTGACACCCAGTTGACCGAAGAGTTTTTCCGAGCGTTCGCGATGTCCGCCAAGGCAACGCTGCATGTGTCTTTGTTGACAAAAGGTGGAAACACCCACCATGAGATCGAGGCGATCTTTAAAGGATTTGCCCGGGCCTTACGTCAGGCGGTGTCTTTGGACAGCCGGGAGTCAGGAGTTCCCTCGACCAAAGGAGTGCTGTAGAATAGAAAAATCGTGTGTCCGACAGTGTGGATTGGATCGAAGCTGATCGGTTATTTGATAAAGCTTAATGTGTGATTGGGAAAACTTGAATGCGCGCGATCTCGAGAATGAGACGCATGGAGGAACATAAAATGATTATCTATCCGGCCATTGATCTGTTGAACGGGCGTTGCGTGCGCTTGTATCGGGGTGACTATAACAAAGTGACCGAATATTCGGATGACCCCGTAGCCGTCGCCAAATCGATCGCTCAGACCGGGTGTGACTGGCTTCATGTGGTCGACCTGGACGCTGCGCGGACGGGAATCGCGCATAATCGTGAGATCATTCAAACGATTGTGCAAGAGACGGGTATGAAGGTGCAGACCGGAGGTGGCATTCGTTCGCTGGAAACCATGGAAGAACTGTACAAGTGTGGTGTGGCGAGGTGTGTGATCGGCACAGCGGCGGTACGGGACGAAAATTTCGCGAAAGAGGCTTTGGCCGAGCATGGCGATCGTGTCGCCGTTGGCATTGACAGTCGCAATGGGATGGTGCGCGTGTCCGGTTGGACGCAGGACAGTGGTGTGGATACCATTACCTTGGCGTTGCGAATGAAAGAGCTGGGCGCCCGCACAGTCATTTATACTGATATTGAACGAGATGGCAGCCTGGTGGGCCCCTCCTTGGCCAGCAGCAAGGAACTGATGCTTCGTACTGGACTGGATGTGATTGTATCGGGAGGCGTGTCTTCGGATGCTGATATTGTCGCTTGCAGAAATATCGGCGCCGCCGGTGTGATCGTGGGCAAGGCTTTGTATGAGGGAAAGGTGGATTTGGCGCAATGCATGCGAAACGAATAATACCTTGTCTGGATATCAAAGACGGACGGGTCGTCAAGGGCGTGAATTTTGAAAATATCCGCGACGCGGGCGATCCGGTCGAAATCGCGAAACGCTATAATGACGCGGGGGCGGACGAGTTGGTGCTGCTGGATATAACCGCCACGTTGGACCGCCGCAAAACGATCACAGAGCTGGTGAGTCGGGTCGCCGGGAATCTGTCGATTCCATTAACCGTCGGTGGCGGGATCGCCACGATTAAAGACATAGGTGATGTGCTTCAAGCCGGAGCGGACAAGGTTTCACTTAATTCAATCGCCGTGCGCGATCCGGATCTGATTCATCAGGCGGCCGCTGAGTTTGGCTCCAAGCGCGTTGTGGTCGCGATCGACGCGGTGACCAATGAGGAAGAGCGCTTGGAGGTCGTGATTGACGGAGGAACAAGACACACCGGCTTAGATCCGGTGGAGTGGGCCGCCAGAGTGGCGCAGCTTGGAGCGGGCGAGATTTTGTTGACCAGCATGGATCGCGACGGCACGAGATCAGGTTACGACACCGATCTGACCAGACGGGTGCGTGAAGCGGTCTCCATTCCGGTGACCGCGTCGGGCGGCGCGGGTGAGATGGAGGATTTCTACGAGGCGTTCACCATCGGCAAGGCCGACGCGGCCCTGGCGGCCAGCCTGTTTCATTTTCAGGAAATAGAGATCGTGGCGCTCAAGCGATATTTAAAAGGCATGGGTGTCCCGGTTAGAATGGGCCATGTCGAGGACGATGAGGATGATCTTGAGGCGGAGCGCCTTGCACGTGGCGTGAAGCCGTATGACGGAAAGATTCAGCCAAATCAAGGTAGAGAATTGTGGAGCCGATTCCGCAAGGGTACGGATGGCCTGATTCCGGTAGTCACGGTGGAACATCAGCTTGGCCAGGTTTTGATGGTGGCGTACATGGATGAGGAAGCTTTTCTGGCGACCTTAAACACCGGGCTGATGCACTATCACAGCCGCAGTCGGGATCGGCTTTGGATGAAAGGCGAGACCTCGGGACATACCCAAGTTGTTACCGGTGCGAGGATTGATTGCGATATGGACACATTGTTGTTTGAGGTGTACCAGATCGGTGTGGCCTGTCACACCGGCAATCGCAGTTGTTTCTATCGCGAATTGAGTGAGCTGAACGAAGTGAATTGATCTGACTCCGACGGGCCGGACTGTGAAGTCATGTTCTAGCGTCATAAAATGTATGTACCTATTTATAAAAACACCAGCTGTGGGGAGAAAAGAAAGGAAGACCATATGAACCAATTTGGTGAGCTAATGGATGAATTGTTTGAACTGATTGAAGACCGTAAGGCGAATCCGCGAGAAGGCGCTTATACAACTTATCTTTTTGAAAAAGGTGTGGACAAAATCTGCAAAAAAATAGGCGAAGAGGCGACCGAAGTTGTCATCGCGGCCAAAAATGATGTCAAAGACGAAATTGTCTATGAAGTTAGTGATCTTTTTTATCACACTTTGGTCCTGATGGTGGATCGTGGAGTCAATCTGGACGATATTTATAAAGAATTAAAAAGTCGGCGAGCATGATCCTCGCGCGGGATTGTCGGTTTTCAGAAAGTGTCAACTTTGCTGAATCTACAAAATGGAAAATATTGACATTGTCGGAGAAATCTGATAATATCATCAAGCTGTGCCCTGAAAGGAATTTCGAGGGCAATTTTAATCGTGGACTATAGATCAGACATGGAGGGTTGACATGGCGACAAGAACAGGCTTGCGTGAGCGAATCACGATGGCGTGCACCGATTGCAAACAACGCAACTATATTACAAAGAAGAATAAGCATAATAATCCGGATCGCTTGGAGATCAAAAAGTTTTGTAAGTTTTGCAACAAACATACAATCCACAGAGAGACGAAGTGATTAAACAAGTCCGATGATTTGCGAGGGCGGAAATGGCCAGTAAAAGAAGACAAACAGATAGTAAGAAAAAAGGCGCGAAAGCCGTCAAAAAGAAGGGTTTTTTCAGTCGCCTGAAATCATTTTTCAGTAGTTTGAAAAATGAGCTGAAACAGGTAAGCTGGCCGGATAAGGTGAAACTTAGAAAGACAGCTATTGTTTCCTTCGCCATTATTTTCATTTTTGTGGCGCTCATTTTTGTGACTGACACAATTATAACGGCGGGATTGGGCGCGGGCGGTTTTTATGACGCGGAGCGAGCGGCGGTGGCCTCAGAATCACGTCAGGTTGAGGAGACCGACTCGACAGTGGAAATCTCTGATGTCGACGATGCGGACGATGCCGGCGAAACAGACTGATCCGCCGATCAATTCTTAAGGAGAAAAGAATGCCAGAAAATGTCATGTCTGATTGGACGGACACGAATTCAGATCAGATTGAGACATCTGAGCCGACGTCAGCGTCAGATCCGGTCGAAATGCTTGAAGACGCAGACCAATCAGCGACTTCTGACGATTCAGACAGTGAGGATACCGGAATCGTGTTGACGGCGACGAGTGAGGACGATGAACAAAATGAGGGAGACACTCCGTCATATGATGATTCAACGTTGCCCGATGTCGATCCCGAAAAAGTTTCCGAACCCAGTTATAAGGGTGAAGAAGCATTTTGGTATGTCGTGCACACGTATTCAGGTTACGAAAATAAAGTAAAAGTGACACTCGACAAAATTGTCGAAAATCGAGGAATCCAGGACTATATCCAGGAGATTTACATTCCAATGGAAGAGGTCGTCGAGATTAAAGACGGCAAGCGCAAGACCTCGATGAAAAAGATCTATCCGGGCTATGTCATGATCAAAATGGTGTTGACCGATGAGATCTGGTACATTGTGCGCAACACTCGTGGAGTGACCGGGTTTGTCGGACCCAACTCACGCCCGGTGCCACTGACCGAAGAAGAACTTGCCATTATGGGCATGGTTTCGGACTGGGTTCCGGTTGTGGACTATATTGTGGGCGACACGGTGAAGATCATCAATGGACCACTCGAGAACTTTAATGGTCGCGTCGAGTCGATCAGCCACGAAAAGAAAAAAGTGAGTGTGATGGTTTCCATGTTTGGCCGGGAAACACCGGTGGAACTGGAATTTACTCAAGTTGTTAGAATTTGATATAAATGGACGGTTTCTTAGCCAGAAATTGTCCGATTATATATAGTGCAAATGACTAGAATGTCTAGAAATTATGGGAGGTGGCTATCATGGCTAAAAAAATCGCCGGATACGTGAAACTACAAATTCCTGCCGGTCAGGCTACACCGGCACCACCGGTCGGACCAGCTCTTGGACAACACGGCGTGAATATTTCACAGTTCGTTAAGGAGTTCAACGAAAAAACCGCTAAGGATCAGGGCTTGATCATACCTGTCGTGCTCACGGTTTTCGCGGATCGTTCGTTTGAATTCGTTACCAAGACTCCTCCGGCTCCGGTACTGATCAAAAAGGCGTGCAACATCCAGCTCGGTTCGGGAACACCGAACCTTGAGAAGGTCTCAACCATTCCCTGGTCGGAATGTTTGAAGATCGGTGAAACAAAAATGCAGGATATGAACGCGGCATCGGTTGAAGCGGCGGCACGTATGGTTGCGGGCACTGCGCGCAGCATGGGTGTTATCGTCGACATGGACAGCTAAGGGAGGTAATTTAGAAATGAAACGTGGAAAAAGATATCATGAAATTGCCAAACTGGTTGACCGTACGGTTCATTACGGACCACAAGAGGCGATGGATCTTGTGATTAAAACGGGTACCGCGAAGTTTGATGAGACCGTTGAGATGCACATTCGCCTGGGAGTCGATTCCCGTCATGCGGATCAACAGGTTCGTGGAGCGGTAGTACTGCCCAATGGCACCGGCAAGAGCCAACGGGTGTTGGTCTTCGCCAAAGGCGCGAAAGCGGATGAGGCTTCGGCCGCAGGCGCGGACTTCGTTGGAGCGGAAGATTTGGTTGAGAAAATCACCAAGGAAAACTGGTTTGAGTTCGATGTGGTTGTCGCCACTCCCGATATGATGCCGTTGGTCGGCAGGTTGGGTAAAACATTGGGCCCGAAAGGCCTGATGCCAAATCCCAAGGCAGGCACAGTGACAATGGATATCGAAAAGGCGATCGGTGAGATCAAAGCCGGTAAAATCGAGTATCGTTTGGATAAAGCGAACATGATTCACTGCCCAATCGGAAAAGTTTCATTTGGTACCGAAAAACTCGTCGAAAACTACAATACTTTGATGGACGCGGTAATCAAGGCGAAACCGGCTGCGGCGAAAGGACAGTATCTGAAAAACGTATCGATCAGCTCCACAATGGGCCCGGGTATTCGTATCGCCACTAAAATTTAAACGTTCATGCTGACAATGATCCGAGCTATTGACTTTTTGTATGATCATTGTTTATTATGACAAACGTTACCAAAGACAGCAGGCACCATAAGGTTTAATTCGACCATCATGTCGAGCCCGCCGAGGTTAAACGAAACAGACTGTTTGTTTTTGTTATCCTCTCTGTCTTTGGCGGAGAGGATTTTTTTATAGAAGGAGGAAAAGCATATGCCAAGTGAAAAAGTACTGCGGGAAAAGCAGACTTTGGTAGCGGGACTTGCGGATGAGTTTAAGAGTGCGCAGACAATTGTCGTCGCCAGCTCGCGCGGACTGACGGTGGCGGAAGACACTGAGTTACGTGACGGCATGAGAAAAGCCGGTCTTGTCTATAAGGTTGTCAAGAACACAATGGCGATTCGCGCCGCCGAGGCAATCGGCATTGAAGGCATGGAAGAGTTCTTTGTGGGCCCAACAGCCATCGCTTATAGCACCGATGATCCAATCGCGCCGGCCAAATTGGCGAAGCAATTCGCGAAAAAATTTGAAGAGTTCGAGATTAAAGGTGGAGCGACCGAAGGCATGGCGGCCGATGTCGCCCGAATTGAAAAACTGGCCAGCATCCCCGATCTGCCGGTTTTGCACACGCAACTGGTCTTTTCATTGAATTTCCCGATTCAATCACTCGCTATGGTGTTGGGCCAAATTAGGCAAAAAGCTGAAGATGCGGAAATCGCGAATGTCGCGGATCTGTTATCGACCGATGCCGCCGTGGCGGATGAAGAAGTTGCTACCGAATAACTTGTATTAAAAACACACTGATGATCAAATACTTGGAGGATAAAAATGGCTAGTGAAAAAATCACAAATATCATGGATGAAGTAAAAACCCTAACAGTGCTTGAGCTCTCAGAGCTTGTGGGCGCTCTTGAAGAAGAATTTGGCGTGAGCGCGGCCGCGGCTGTCGCTGTCGCGGGAGCCGGAGCGGGCGGCGCGGACGCCGGCGCGGCGGAAGAAGAGCAGACTGAATTCACAGTTGTGCTGACAGGAGCGGGCCCGACCAAAATTCAGGTTATCAAAGCGGTTCGCGAGTTGACCGGTCTGGGTCTCAAAGACGCCAAGGATCTTGTTGACAACGCTCCGAAGGAAATCAAAGAGAACGTTTCAAAAGAAGAAGCCGAGGAAGTCGCCACCAAACTCAAAGATGTTGGCGCCGAGGTCGAAATCAAATAATCAAATTGAACTGAAGCTTAAAACTGTCTCAAAAGCGTCATGCGACGCTTTGAGACAGTTTTTGTTTGACAGAGAAGTGAGCTTTCACAAACCAATTGCCCACGCCGGTCAAATGGTTTGCTATTGAATTCACCTTGTGATAACATTTTTGAGTATGCCGTAACACGGATTGAGGACGAGTCCGACCCTTTCTTTGTTACAGGACTAGGAGGATTTTATGGACAAGGAACGCAAAAAAGAGATCATAAACGCATACGGTCTGAAGGAAGGCGACACCGGTTCACCGGAAGTGCAAATCGCCCTGCTGACTGAGCGAATCAACGAACTGACAGAGCACTTGAAGGTTCATAAGCATGACCATCACTCTAGACGTGGACTGCTCTCCATGGTTGGTCGACGAAGAAACCTGTTGGACTATCTGATTAAAGTGGATGTCGAACGGTACAGAGGAATTATCGCGCGATTGAACATTAGAAAATAATGGACACCGGGGGTTGGTGCGCGCGCGCCAACCCTTTTCACATTTGTCCACAAACAAGAAGCGGGCAGTAGAGGGTAGATTGACGAAAGGACATCTTTCCTGCCGTGAATCTACAAACTACCGCCGGCTCTGATCGGCTTGGATGATTGTGAAAACAATTTGTGTCTATTCTGTTGTGTGTGAAGGAGAAAAAATGGAAAAAGTTTATCAGAAAACAATATGCGGTCGCGAACTGATCGTTAAAACGGGTGAGCTTGCGCAATTCGCGAATGGATCCGCATGGATGCAATATGGTGAGACCGTGATCATGTGTTCGGTCACCGCGTCCAAAGAACCCCGTCCGGGAATTGATTTTTTCCCGTTGAGTGTCGATTATGAGGAGAAGTTTTATTCAGTCGGCCGTTTGCCCGGTGGCTTTCTCAAGCGCGAGGCGCGCCCGAGTGAGAAGGCTGTTTTGGCGGCTCGTGCGATCGATCGTCCGATGCGCCCGCTGTTTCCCTCAGATTTACGTAACGATGTAAACATCAATTGCATCGTGATGTCTGTCGATCAGGACAATTCGCCGGATATTCTAGCGATGAATGGCGCTTCCCTTGTAACCGCGATCTCGGATATTCCCTGGAACGGACCGACCGCCACGGTGCGCGTAGGTTTGGTTGACGGGGAGATCATCGTGAATCCCAATGAAGAGGAACGTGAAAATAGTGATCTGGAGCTGACTTTGGCCGGATCAATCGATAAAATCGTGATGATTGAGGCTGGAGCGAATGAAGTTCCGGATGAAGTGATGCTCGAGGCGATTGAGAAAGGGCATGAAGTCATTCGTGAGCTTTGTGAGTTTTTCAATGAGATCATCGCGGAAATCGGCAAAGAGAAATTTACCTATGTTTCGGCCGGAGTGCCTGATGAGGTGATGGCTGAGGTGGAGACCTTCGCCGGCGAACGCATGAAGTCGGCTACATTGTCCGCTGACAAAGCACAACGTGACGTTCAGGTTGACGCAGTTGTCGAGCAGACCAAAGCGCATATCGAAGAATTGAACGCCGAATGGGTTCCTTTTGTCGGAGACGCTGTCGATCAATTACAAAAGAAAATTGTGCGCCACTACCTATTCCATGAACAAAAACGGGTGGATGGTCGTCCACTGGATCAGATTCGGACATTGAGCAGTCAAGTTAACATCCTGCCACGCGTGCACGGCTCATCCTTGTTCCAGAGAGGGCAGACTCAGGTCTTGAACATATGTACGCTGGCTCCAATGTCCATGGCGCAAAAGTTGGATGGCCTGGACAGTGACACAGCGAAGCGCTATATGCATCACTACAATTTCCCAGGTTTCTCGGTAGGTGAGGCGAAACCAAGTCGCTCTCCGGGTCGCCGCGAAATTGGTCATGGCGCCTTGGCGGAACGCTCTTTGATTCCGGTTCTACCTTCACTGGAGGAATTTCCCTATTCGATCCGCACAGTGTCAGAGATTTTGATGTCCAACGGATCGACCTCTCAGGGCGCGGTATGCGCCAGCACGCTGTCTTTGATGGACGCGGGTGTGCCCATCAAGCGTCCGGTCGCCGGAATTTCCTGCGGCCTGATCACCAACGACGGCGATATCAATGATCACCTGGTCTTTATGGACATTCAAGGAATTGAAGATTTCTTTGGTGACATGGACTTCAAGGTCGCCGGAACGACTGAGGGAATCACTTCAATCCAAGTCGACATCAAAGTTGACGGTCTTTCGATGGAAATCGTCCGCGAGGCGTTTGAGATGACCAGAAATGGTCGCTTGCAGATCATCAACGACGTTATTTTGCCATGCATGCCCGAACCAAGGGCTGAACTGTCAAAATACGCGCCGAAGATCGTCCAGATCAAAATTCCTGTTGATAAAATCAGTGAGGTGATCGGCAAAGGTGGTAAAACCATCAACAAGATCATCGAGGACACGGGTGCTCAGATTGACATTGAGGATGATGGTCAGGTTTATATTTTCTGTGAAGACATAGAAAAGGGTGAACTTGCCTTGGCGATTGTCGAGGGCATTGTGACCGATCCGGAACCGGGACAAATGTATGAGGGTCAAGTGACGCGCCTTATGAATTTCGGAGCGTTTGTTGAATATCTTCCCGGAAAAGAAGGTTTGGTCCATATCTCCAAAATGGCCTGGGAACACGTCAAGCGTGTCGAAGATGTGGTTAATGTCGGCGATGTGGTCACGGTGCTGGTCACTGAGATCGATGATCAGGGAAGAGTGAATCTTTCGATGCGGGACACCACGGAGAAGCCCGAGGGGTATGTCGAACGTGAGCGTCCTCAGCGCGGCGATCGAGGCGGACGCAATGATCGCGGTGGTCGCAGTGGTGATCGTGGCGGTCGCGGTGGAGACCGTGGAAGTCGCAGCTCCCGCGGTGGTCGAAGCGGCTATGATCGTGGTGGCAGAAGTGGCGATCGGCGCGAGCGTGACACCGAACGAGGACACTTTAGAGACATCGAGGACAATTAACAGTCATTAAGAATACTTAAGAATCATCCTGACCACGATTTGGCGTGAGATTTATGGATGCATTCAACCGGAGGCACTGAAATGAATAATTTCAGTGCTTTCACATCATAAGGAGGACGACCATGAAGTTGAAACGCCTATCAATCAAACT
>CAZAPS010000036.1:0-15195 GCA_964487355.1 uncultured Oscillospiraceae bacterium | reverse complement strand
CATATTGACTGCTCACTCTAAATTTACCATATCTCTCTGTTCAAATAAATATTTGAACCCAATTTAATTGCGAATTTATTATTACATTTAATAGAAGTGAAAATATGTCTTGACGATTCGTGAATCTTCTTATATTATGGTAATTAGTAAAACACTTATATTAAGTGTCGTTTCATTAACATCGTAGCGCAAAGGAGAAAAACTATGAAAATGATGGATGTTATCGACATCTCCAATGGTAAGTTGGTTGGAGCCGTTCCGTACTACGACGGTCCGGAAATCGCCGAAATGGTTGATAAAGCGTACGAGTATCAACCCAGATGGGAAAAAGTGCCTGTATTTGAAAAAGGCCAGATTCTTTATAAGTATTGCGACATGATTGATGAGTATCGTGAAGATATCGCACAGTTCATGTCACAGGAAATGGGCAAGCCCATCTCTCAATCTCGTGCCGAGACCACCTACTCCGCGGAAATCGGACGTGCCAACATCGAAGTCGGCAAACATCTTTATGGCCAGGTTTTGTGTGACAGCAGTGAAGGATACGAAGATCATGTCGTGTTCACGCGCCGTGAGGCGCTGGGCGTGATCGCCTGCGTCATCCCCTTCAACTATCCGGTTGAACTGACCATTCAGAAAATCGTTCCGGCGCTGTTGATGGGCAACACGGTCATCGTCAAGGCGGCCACCACCGCTCCGAACTGTGTCAAAAAGCTGATCGATCTCGCGCATGAGGCGGGCATCCCTCAAGAAGCGTTGTACTTCATGACGGCAAGCCGCGAAGAGACAACTAAAAATCTGCTGATGAACCCGAAAATCGCGGCGATTGCGCTTACGGGCAGCAACGAAGCCGGTACTGAGATGTACAAATGTGCCGCTCCGACCATCAAAAATCTCCATCTCGAACTGGGTGGCAACGATCCTTTGATCATCACCGAAGAAGTGGCTGACGATCCGGAGCAGATGGTCAAAGCGATTGAGTGCCTGGGCTGGGGTCGCATTATCGAGAACAATGGACAGGTTTGCGCTTCACCCAAACGTACCATCGTTCATCGTCGCGCCAAAGATACATTTATTCAGTGCCTGATGGCCTTCCTAAAAGGCTTGAAGCGTGGACATTCGACCGACGAGGATGCCGATTTGAGTCGTTTGGTCTCCGTGGCGGCCGCTGAGAAAGTCGAAGAGCAGATTCAGCATACCGTGAATCAGGGCGCCAACATCATCTACGGTGGAAAGCGTGACGGTTCGATCATGGAAGTCACCGTCCTCGACAACGTCACCAAAGATATGGATATCGCCAAAGACATGGAGGTCTTCGGACCGGTCGTGCCGATCATCACCTTTGACACCGATGAGGAAGCTGTTGAGATCGCCAACCAGTCCAAGTATGGCCTGAGCGCTTCTGTCGTGACGAAAGACTTGAAAAAAGCGTTCTACTTCACCGAAAACGTTGAGTCCTCCGCGGTCTGGGTCAACGGATCCAGCGCGCTGCGCCACAACGACCAGCCGTTCGGCGGCACTAAACAAACCGGAGTCGGTTATGAAGGCGGCGGTTACACCTGCGCGGAGTTCAGTCGTCTCAAAACCTACGGAATGTGTGATGTTTCTCCGAAACAGAATCTTTTCCAGCACGAAGATGGAATGGGCGACTTCCTCGCGTTTGATCGCTACACCTCTGAAGTGAAAAAAGTGGCTGAGAAGCTGATCAACAAGAAATAATTCATTCACTGTTATATTTAGCAGTTAATATCAAAAGCATGGCCGGTCGAAATGATCGGCCATGTTGTTTTTTGTCAGTCAATGAGTCATTCAGCGGGATTTGGGCTCTCCACGACCCAAAATCGTGATCACATGCTCGACGAAAACCGTCTCCTCACCTCCCAAGGGGCGATAAAAAACCGGCTCTTCACTCCAGCTCAATTCATAGCTTTCGCACTCTTCACTCAAAGCTGACTCCATTCGCGCTGCCAATGATCGCTTGGCCGCCTTCAGTGCTTCGTCTCGTGTTTGATAAATGGAGCGCTTCCAGGGAAGGTGTAAAATGAACTCATCGGTGGTCGAGTCAAAACGAATTACCGCTTTCCAACCATATTCAATACGACTGACCGCCGCGCCGACCGCGTTGGCGACCGCTCCATAGGAGGGAAAAACAAGTTCGGCGTCCACACGCGTGTCAGATTTCGCCAACCAGGATTTCGCCGGAGCGCCGACACCGACTAGCGGAATTTCCATGATCATTTTATTTTTGTATAGCGATCGGGTATTTGAATAAAGAGTTGGCCGTTCGTTGAAGATCGACATGACCTTGACATCTTCGGACAGATCGGGATGCTCAAAACGGATCAGCGCCTCGACGCAGTGGCCAAACAGTCGCCACGACACTTGTTGACGCAAAAAAGACATGAAGCTCTCGATATCATACCCCACACGTCGCGCATGAATGGTGATACCCAGTCTCGCGGCCGCTTGATTGCCGATCGGCGTTCCTTCTTGGGCCACCACGACATCGGTCGGTGTCAAACCCGCGATGCGAATCAGATTATTTCTTAACAAGAATGATCTCAACAATCGATTCGGTGTTGCGTCCAAGAGCTGCGCAAGTCGCAGCAGCGCTGTCGGTCGTTTGGCCAACTCATCCCAGATCCGCTCGTCCAATGAATCTTCAAAGTGACGCGGCTTTGTGACACCGTCATCAAGATAAAGGATTATGGATGGATCGGACAGATCGTCATGGCGCTGACGCGAGCCGGCGATCTCTGACAAATCGCCCAAAAGTTCGGAACTGTGACGGTCATTCTCGGCGACACGGCTCAAAGGCAGGATCCTGCGAGGGCCGATCCGTACGTCGTCTTTGTGCGGCAGTCGAATCTCGCTGTCGCCACCGGACGCGAAGGTGCGAACATCCGCGGCAGGAATCGGAAATCGTTTTTCGCCTACCGAAGTTCCGCTCGGATTCAGCCTCAGGCGTCCGTCCACAATCAGCCCGACATCGGTGCTGGTTCCGCCAATATCCACCACCAGCGCGTTTTCGCGCCCGGACAAAAAAGCACCGCCGGTCAAGCTCGCCGCCGGTCCGGACAAAAGAGTCTCCAGGGCCCGGTGGCGCATCTGCTCAATCGGCATCAGGTTCCCGTCCCCTTTTACAATATAGACCGGAGCATCTATGTGACGACGTTTGAGCTCCGTCTTCGCGGAGGATAAAAACGCATAGACCTTGGGAACCAGTCCGGCGTTGACGATCGACGCTTGGGTGCGCTGTTCAAATCCCAGTTGATCAATCAATTGATGGGCGCACATGACCGGCACGTCGAACGCCTCCTCCAGACGCGCTTTGATCGTCAGTTCATGGCTTGGATTTTTAACAGAGGCGAAACAGGAAACGGCGAAGGCATCGACCGGCTCATGCCAGTCTTCGATCAACCCGGAAAGTTCCGCTTCGTCCAGTGATTCGCGAACCCTTCCCTTTATGTCCATACGACAGGCCAACACCCTATGCGTCACATGGTCGTCGGTGACGTGGTAGTCACGGCCGGCGGTGATCAGGCCAACCCGTCCATATTGATTCTCCAGTACCGCGTTGGTGGCCAAGGTTGTCGACAACGAGACCCGATCGATTTGAGTGGCGTGGTTTGTCGAAATACGGTCCAACGCGGCGCGAATCGTATCTGTCAAATTGCGATGATCGGTCGGTACCGTGGTCTCAAGCAAGACCCGCTCTTCCGGACGTTTCAGCAAAACCGCGTTTGTCGTGGTGCCTCCGGTGTCAATTCCCAAAACAAGTGGCATAAATTCTTCCCATCGATTCTGTGTCGTCTCTCAAAAATCACTGAGTCTTGTTGATTTGTCGTGTGATCGACATGATCCACAGATCTGATTCGCAAATCACGGAAACTCTGTGGGGCGCAAGGTGCGTTCGCTGCCAAGCGAGTTCAATGTCTTGTGCAAAAGACCGGTTTTGTACGCTTCATGCGCGTCGTCAACCATTCGTAAATCCGGCATATGGAGTTCCGGAATTTTCGTTCTGCATAATTGATCGGTTTGTTCGATGATCTCTTGTGTCAGGTCGCTGCCCATCAGAAATATCGCCTTGGGATTGACAGTCGCGATGATCACACTGCATAAAATGACCAACAGTTCGATCAGTTCATCGGGCTCTCTGGCCACCAGTTTACGTTGCTCATTAAGCTGTTTTAATTTTGGAAGATACGAAAGCTCACCCGAGAATCCATCATTTCCCTTGCACAACCGTCCCTGGAGCATGATGCCGGCGCCCACACAATCCTGATAAGGCAGATTGATCAGCACCAGATTTTCGGTTTCTCCTTTGGCTTTTGTCTCGTAATAGCCAAGCGCGCGCAGGTTCATGTCATTTTCAATCACGAAATGAAGATCGAAGTTCTCCTTCAGCTCCGCCAGCATGTTGAGATTGCATAGACCTTTGATATCGCAGTCGGGCCCAATATTGCCTTGATAGACCATCGCCGGAACACCGATCCCAATCGCATGTATCAACGGATCCTTTTCGCGCAAACGCTCGATTTGGGAAACAATCACGCCCATGTTTAACGTCACCCGTGTGGGCGCGCCGTATTCAATGATGGTGCCAACTCGATCGCTAAGTATATATTGATAATAATCCACCTGGTTTTCATTGTATAACTGTAGACAGGCAATATGATAAAAATCAGGGTTGATGGAATAGCGTTTGGCCGGACGCCCCCCACGGTTTCGATCGATATCCGTTTCGATCACCTCACCGATCTCAAGAAGATGATTGATCGCGTTGCCACAGGTGGCGATACTCAGATTCGAGGCGCCGGCGACTTCTGCGATGGTACTGTTTGGTTCTTCAAGTAAACAATCCACGATTTTGTTGATGTTGATCTTCTTCAAGCTACTGGTGTTCATAAAATCGCATTCCCCTTCTCTTCCCAATGGTAAGCACTGTCCGCAAGCCGCTGATGACGGTCAAAACCCGGCCCCCACCCCTATATTACAATTATCTAATTATAACATTGTTCTTTACTGATCACCTGTTTAGTTAAGTGAGAAATCAATGTTTAAATTTTAGTGTGACAATAATCGCGTGGTCAGACTTAGGCACACGCTCAAATTGTGAGAAGTCTTTGTTCGCGACAATTGTGATGATGTAATTTGTTAGTTTTCTCAACAAGCCTCAAAGCATTCTGTCCGGTTTACGAATTTAAATGTTTTTTCATTGATTTAAGAATTTTTATGCTGTTAAAATGCGATTTGATTGATGATTTATGTTATCTTATTTATTGTCGTTCTTCTTTTTTTGCCGATGAATAACTGTTCGTTTCAAACAGGATGAACGATGAACTGTTGAACAAATTGGAGATGAACGCACCTGATTTTGAGAGAAGTTTGGATGAATGGTCATAAGTGTAGGTCTTGACTTACTTCTTATATGATTTATAATAAGTATGAGTAAATCATCGAAGGTGCCCGAATTTGAATGGAGGTTCACATGAGCAAACAGTATGACGCTTGGCAAAACTTTTTGAGTGTTCTCGACGAGGCCGCCGCCCTGGTAGGTATCGAGGAAGACAAATATGTCACCTTGAAATATCCTGAGCGCGAATTGAAAGTTTCGATGCCGGTTAAAATGGACGATGGTTCAGTACGTGTGTTTGAAGGATTCAGGGTTCAGCACAGCAGCGTGCGCGGACCTTGCAAAGGTGGAATTCGATTCCATCCTGACGTCGTCGACAGTGAGGTCAAGGCGCTCTCAGCCTGGATGACCTTCAAGTGCGCGGTCGCGAACATCCCCTATGGTGGCGCGAAAGGCGGTGTCGCCGTCACTCCTGAGACGCTCAGCAAAGATGAACTTGCCCGTCTGACTCGGAAGTATACCGAAATGGTCAGCATCGTGATTGGTCCGAACACGGATATTCCGGCGCCTGATGTGGGCACCACCGCCGAGATCATGGCGCTGGTCATGGACACCTATAGTATGATCGAAGGACATTCCGTACCCGGTGTGGTTACCGGTAAACCACGTGAAATCGGCGGTTCGCTCGGTCGCCCGGAAGCGACCGGTCGCGGTGTGAAGATTGTGACCGATCAGTGGATGAAACGTCTGGATAAAAAACCGGCGGATATGCGCGTCGCGGTACAGGGAGCCGGCAATGTCGGTTCGGTCGCGGCCAAGCTGTTGTTCGAGGAAGGCTATCCGGTTGTTGGCATCAGCGATGTAAGCGGTGGCTTGTATAACGCGAATGGCCTGGATATGGAGAGTATTTACGCTCACGTGTCGCAACGCAAACTGTTGTCCGAATACGAAACGCAGGAAGGTGATGTCCGCATCACGAATGATGAGTTGCTGTTGTGTGACTGTGACATCTTGATACCCGCCGCTCTCGAGAACCAAATCAAAGCCGAAAACGCGGACGACATCAAGGCGAAATACATTGTCGAGGCGGCGAATGGCCCCACCACCGCCGAAGCGGACAAGATTTTGAATGAGCGTGGCGTTCAGATCCTGCCGGACATTCTCTGCAATGCCGGTGGAGTCGTCGTCTCCTACTTTGAATGGGTACAAAATCTGCAAAACTTCTACTGGAATCTCGAGAATATCAACGCTCAACTGACCGAGATCATGTTGACAGCGTTTGATGAAGTGTTCACCGCAAAAGAACGGTATGACACGACTTATCGCATGGGCGCCTATATTGTCGCGCTGGATCGTTTGGTTAAAACCGGTGAGATTAGAGGTTTGTTCCCCTAATTGACAATATACTATTAAATGGCGTGTCACCACATAATACTTATAGTTGGCTCTCGCCCCATTTATTTAGCGATAAAAGGGACCGGCACAAGACACTGATACGTGTCGCGGGCCGGTCCCTTCTCATATCTCGGCGCGAACCACCTCTTCATCTAAACTGACTTTTTCAATCTGATTCGTCAACAGTTGCCTGCCATGGCCGACCTATTCAGCTGATGCTCGCCACAGCGTCCATGATCTCATTTTTGGTTGGCATCGCCGGAATGGCTCCCTTCTTTGTGACCGTCAGACTGCCCGCGACATTTGCCAAAGTCAGCATATCACCCAGTTCAATCGCCTGCATCGCTCTCAATTGAGCTTTACTTTTGTCGCGTATAAAATATAACATCGCTCCACAAAAAGCGTCGCCGGCTCCGGTGGTGTCGACCACCGGAACATCGTATGCCGGTCGTTGTTGAGATGCCACTGCGTTCTTGCAAAAGGATCCTTTCGCGCCCAACGTCACAGTCACCAACGACGCGCCGTACGACAACAATAGATCCGCGCCTTTATCCAGATCTGTTTCTCCGGTCAGCAAAGGCAGCTCATCATCTGAGACCTTTAAGATATCGACCAGTGGTAAAACATCTTTGATCTGCTCAATCGCGGCTTCTTCGTCTTGCCATAGGAGCGGACGATAATTGGGGTCAAAACTAATAAGCGCTCCGGCCGCTTTCGCTTTTTGCGCGCTTCTTTTTGTGGCCTCTCGAGATGGTTCATCTGTCAATGACACGCTGCCAAAATGGAAAATACCGCAATTGCGCAAAAGCACCTCATCTACCTCTTTTTCCTCAAGGGTGATATCCGCTCCCGGTTTGCGATAAAAACTAAAACTGCGGTTGCCTGTCTCATCCAGATGCACGAACGCGATCGTCGTCGGTATATCGGTTGAATAGACAAGGTTTGTCGTGTCGATTCCAGCATTTGAAATGGTCCGCGTCAAAAACTGTCCGAACTCATCTTTTCCGACCTTTCCGATGAAAGCTGTCTTTCCACCAAGTTTGGTGAACATCGCCAACACATTCGCCGGCGCTCCACCCGGATTTTGAGAAAAGAGTTTCATACCCAATTCATTGGTCCCATTGGGTGTGAAATCGATCAACAGTTCGCCTAAAGATATAACATCGTACATTCTTCACCTCAGTGATTGTGCTAATTATAAACCGATAGAAACATGTTCTTTAAAACAGAGTGGGTTTCAGATAGCGTCAGATTTCAAATTAAGATCACCCTCAAATCATTTAATTGAGGCGCCAAATTTGTACAATTGACTCATCAGTCCCGGACGTTTGTCCAGATCGACCTCTCTGAGCACGTTGGTGATCACCATCTGGCCCTGGTCTTCCCACTTACAGTCTTTGAGTATCAGTTCATAGGTTTTGAGCAAAGGATCATAAACCCCTTCGTCCTCCTGTTCACCGCAAACCATCAGCGCGGCCGAGGTTATGGGAAGTTCCTTATTGCCAATGACAAACGCGTATAGTTTGTCAATCGCGGCCTTCAGAGCGGCCGGGAAGTTATACCAATATAGGGGCGTGGAAAACACCAGCACATCGGCGCGACTCAGTTGATTGGCCAGCGCGGTAAAACCATCGTCATGCATACAGGGTATCCCGTCCTTAAAACAATTGTTACATGAAATACATGGTTTGATCGGACGTCTGACCGTGTCATAAAAAGTGACCTCATGACCGGCGGATCGAGCGCCTTCGGCGAACTGCTGCGCCATCGTGTCACTGTTTCCATTTTTCCGTCCACTTCCTGTCAAAACCAAAATTCGTTTTCTCATCTGATTCTCTCCTTTATTATCTGATTGGTTGAACTGATTATTAAATCCCCTCTCTGAGGGAGAAGCTTGTCTCGGACTTTGTCTCGTTTGCCGTTTTTCCAATCGCCGGCGAAATTCGTGTTCATCGTTGAGTCGATTGATTGTCAAAGAGCGCATCATCTCATTGACCGGATCGAATGAATGTTTATTTTTTACACTGGCTCTTCCACTGGTTTTTCCACTGGCTCTTCCGCTGTCACGGACGGTGGGATCGCAGCTCGTCAGATACTCCTTTTCGATGACCAAGGCCC
The DNA here is from genome assembly GCA_964487355.1 of uncultured Oscillospiraceae bacterium. Taxonomy (GTDB): domain Bacteria; phylum Bacillota; class Clostridia; order Saccharofermentanales; family Fastidiosipilaceae; genus JAXGYX01. The sequence goes on along the minus strand of CAZAPS010000036.1, from coordinate 6,326 downwards.
GATCCGCCGCGTGCAATTGGACTTGTTGAAGCTTTTTACCCAGCAGATTCAGTAGTGGAAACCAATTGACGAAAACCGCCACCGCAATACCCAAAAGTGTGTCCGTCATCCTGTCCACCGTGTATTCCAAAGGAGCCTGCACGCCACTGGTCACACAAATGATCACATATACAATGACGCCGATCGCGACCGATCCGGGTTTATTCATACGTACCAACAGTTGCATGATTGGCAATGAGAACACGCCTACCAGTATATAATAAAAAAACTCGTCGGGGCTTAAATGGAAGGTGTGAATCGTGATCGTTAAAAACAAATAAGAATAAAAACCGGCAATCAGCGTGCCGGTGGAACGGTTCAACGCCGACTGCCAGGTGGAGCGCAAATCATTTTGCAGACAGACGACAGCCGCGATCGAGGCGGTGTACATATCCGGGTTGCCAAAAAAATAACCGATCATCAGACAAGTCAGGATTGCCAGCGTTGTCTTGATGATGCGCATCCCCGGTGAGTTGATCACCATCAAAGTGCTCACCCGCAACAGCCGGTCTTGGATCGTGCGAAGTTGCATACGTTTTGGATTTTTTGCAGTGTTGGGCAAGTCTTATTTCCTCATATTCAGTATTTTCAAACGGAACAGTCGCTTTGTTTCGCTTCGGTTTTCCGGCACGACGCCCGAGATTGATCTCAACCATAGTTTAGCCAATAATCTATAAAATTTAAACAAAGATCTGTTTGAATTTGCGTGTTTCCTTTCCATATGCTATAAGGAAATAATTATGTATCCTGCAGTTCACACCTGCATGCTGATAGGAGACACTCATGAAGCGCAGAGCAATAATCCTGATTATCCTACTTGTTTGCTCACTGTCCTTGTCGTCTTGTGTTTTTACTAAAATCACAACAGCGGAACGAGACGATGTGGGTATATCATCAAGTTTTCCGACTACTTTAGGTAACGAAATCATCACACCGACCCGTTTGACCGAACAAGCGCGCCGGTCAAGCGCGCAGTGGACACTCGGACCATTTGTCACCAGCGTTGCGACAGATGGAGCCACGGCCATTCAGTCCGACACCGAGCGCCCCACTTCACTTCCCGATGAACCATCCATCCCGCCGACATCCTCCTTGTCCTATGTCGCAGATAACATCGGTCAAGCTCAACCGACGAAAAAAATTCCTTATGAGATCGCTAAAAATATGCTTGATGTCTATCAATTGCCGGAGAATATCGGTGATAACGCCTCTGACCAAGGGCCGGCGACCCACCTCGAGCCGTATTGGAAGCAAGATGAGGACCCGCTGCGACGCGCGATCATGGACCATATTGACGACCAGTTGGCGCGGGCGGCGACCACCATCGACTTGTCTGCGATTCTCCGCGGTCAACGTTTAAATCTGAATCAGTTTCTTGAGGATTTAGACGCGATGTTTTTTACCGTCCGTGATTCCAATCCCGAGTATTTTTATTTTACCACGATCACTTACACCAATCCTGAGGGTCAAATTGTTGATGCCAGTTTTATCTATAATTATCGCTACTATGAATATGACGAGGATGTGGAGTTCACTGATTTTGTGCTGTCATTGGCCGTCAAACCTGAGTTTACGAGCGCGCCGGCGCGCCGCGCGAAATTTCTTGAGATGGAAACTGAAGCGCAACGGGTTGCCGATTTAATCATCGACGCCACCGACAACGACTATCTGAGATTGCGCCTGGCGCACGACTATGTGATTGACCGGGTGGATTTCAGTCAACAGTACGACAAAGACACAAACAACGCGTTAAGTGGCCTGCTCGGGGATTCGACTTTATGTGTCGGCTATTCCTTGGCTTACAAGATGATTGTTGAGCGTATGGGATTTCCTTGCATCTCAATTTATGGCGACACGAGACAAATCGGTGAAGGCACGACGTTGCACAACTGGAACAAAGTGAATTTCAACGACCAATGGTATAACGTGGACTGCACCTGGGACGATCGTCCACCCGCCGGTCAGGACCAATACAAACCCGCCTCTTCCTTTTATTTTCTACGCTCTGACAGCGGAATCGAGCGGTCTCATTATAAGGTGTTCAGTTTCGCCGTTCCGGACGCGCCGGTGGAGTATTCGACTTATTGGGAGATCAATGATCTTTACGCCTATGAGGATGGCGATGTGATCGAGCTGATGACAAGTTTTCTCAATCTCATCGGATCCGATCCCAACGCTCATGAATATGGGCTGAGTGTCAAAGTCATGTACGATGAGGATCTTAGCTACAAAGTCGGTTCGCTGGCGGCACAGGCGGTCGACGCGTCTGATCATCATGTTTCGGCCTGGTATGCCGAGACGCATGACGGGGTGATCTGCTTTTTCGCACAGTTCCCGGACAGTGTAAACGCCCCGGCCGGTTAAGGTCGGAGCGTTTGTAAAACAATATATAAGAGATCTAACTGTTATCGCGAAGGTTCTGTTATCGCGAAGGTTCAATCGAGGTCCGCACCGATGCTAGGAAAGCGGCCAGGTTCGGTTGACCTCCTCGTACGAATCCACAGTGCCGATATCAACACATTTTCCATCAAAGCGATATAGCTTCACGGGTTTTCGCGTGTATAGCCAGGCCGGAAAGTTGCCCGGCGCGTCAGGAGAATTGCCTTCCTCAAGATAGGCGCGTATCAAAGGCAGTGTTTGGCGTTTATAGAAGTAAGTCGCGTATACCGCGAGATTGGACGCCGGCCGCTCGGGTTTTTCAACAAGTGAGGTCAGCGTTCCGTCCTCATCGACTGTGGCGATTGCGAATCGGCGCAAATCTTCGTGCGGGTCCGGGATGCCCGCCAAAATCATATCTTCATCATATGCCCGAAACGCCTCCCAGCAATCTTTGAGCTGGTAGGTGAACAGCGTGTCGCCGGCGATGACAAACAGATCTTCGTCGATATTCAGTTGGTCAATCACATACTGCATGTCACCGATGGCGCCCAGCTTGTCCTCCTCACTCGTCGTCTGATCATCCACCACGGTGATCTCGATGTCAGGCCGGGTCTTCGACCATTCAATGAAGTCCGCGGCGAAGCGGTGATTTGAAACGACCACGATCCGTGACAAGTCAGGCATGGTGACCATTTGGTCCACAATATAGTCAATAATGGGCTTACCTTTGACCGGCAACAGCGCTTTGGCTTTGTTTTTTGTCAGAGGGTACAGTCTGGTGGCGTAGCCGGCGGCGAGGATGAGTCCGATCATTTTATCACCTCATTCAATGTCGTCAAACAAGCCCGTAAAGTCAAAAGTGGCGAAATAATCGCCCGCGGTCTCAGCGCGTCGGATCAGTTTGGCCTCTTTATCTTCGGTCCAAAGCAGTTCAGCGGAGCGAAGCTTGCCGTTGTAGTTATAGCCCATCGAAAAACCGTGGGCGCCGGTGTCGTGGATGACGACCAAATCACCCGGCACGATTTCCGGCAAGGCCCGGTCGATGGCGAACTTGTCATTGTTCTCACACAGACCTCCGGTCACGTCATAGACATGGTCATCCGGCTGATCTTCTTTGCCGACAACAGTGACGTGATGGTAGGCGCCATACATCGCGGGACGCATCAGATTGGCCGCGCAGGCGTCCAGTCCGGCATATTTTTTATAAGTGTCCTTCATATGCAGCACTTTGGAGACCAGACAGCCATATGGCGCCAACATAAAGCGGCCCAATTCAGTGTAAATCGCGACATCGTCCATGCCGGCCGGCACCAGGACGTCCTCATAGACCTCACGGACAGCCTCACCAATGACATTGATGTCGACGGGTTGCTGTTCGGGACGGTACGGGATGCCGATTCCTCCGGATAGATTGATAAACGTGATATGGGCTCCGGTTTCATTTTTTAATTCCACAGCGGTCTCAAACAGTAGACGCGCGAGTTTTGGATAATACTCATCGGTGACCGCGTTGCTGACTAAAAACGCGTGAATGCCGAATTCCTCAACACCGTACTCTTTTAATTTTTTGAAGCCTTCTTTCATCTGATCCAGCGTGAAGCCATATTTCGCGTCACCGGGGTTGTCCATAATGTCATTTGACACTTGGAAGACACCGCCCGGGTTATATCGGCAGCTCATCCGCTTAGGCAGCTCCCCAACCAGATCTCGCAGATAATCGATATGAGTGATGTCATCGAGATTGATTGTCGCGTTCAGATCATAAGCTAGCTGATAGTCCTCGGCGGGCGTGACATTGGAGGAGAACATGATTTCATCGGCTTTAAATCCACAGTTTCGGCTCATTAACAGTTCGGTGTATGAGGAGCAGTCCACGCCGCATCCTTCCTCTTTTAAGATCTGCAAGATGAACGGATTGGGTGTCGCCTTCACGGCGAAATATTCACGAAATCCTTTGTTCCAGGAAAACGCCTGATTCAGCGCGCGAGCGGTACGTCGGATCCCCTCTTCATCATAAAGATGAAACGGGGTCGGATATTCAGACACGATTTTTTCTAAATCCACTTGATTGATAAACGGTTTTTTCATAAACGTCCTCTCTTTTTTGCTATTTTATATCTTCTGCCTGCTGAATATTGTTGCGATTGTATATTGTCTCTTGTAGTTGAATGATGTTCGCCGCGTAATCCGGCAACAGCACATCCATGCCATCGATGGTCACACTCGAAAACAGGCCATCGTCCGGCAGGCGCAACTGCTCCAGCGGAGATTTCAACATGGTGGGCGCTTCTTTCGCATAAGAGAATAACTGCCCTTTGTCCATATTGGTGGTCACATATGGCAGCACTTCCTCCATCACCTCCAGCAGCTCACCGGCGTTCGCGCCTTTCAATTTCTCGATGATTTTCGTCATGACGATTCGCTGGCGTGAAGTGCGTTGATAGTCGGCGTTTCCCACCGCTCGAATACGAGAATAGCCGACCGCTTGAGCCCCCGTCAAGTTAACAAGACCCGCTCGATCCAATAAATCGGAATCTGCCGGGCGACCTTCTTTTTCGTTCATTTTTTGTACGGAATAGTTAAGGTAAAATCGTTCGTTTTCGGTTACCTCGAGTTCCACACCCCCGAGCACATCGACAATTTTCGCAAAAGAATAAAAATCAACCAGTATGTACTGATCGACTTTGACCTTGAAATTTTGTTCCAAAGTTTTAAGCAACAGATCGGGACCGCCTATCATGGTGGCATGGTTCATCTTATAGTTTCCCACTTCCGGAATGGTGACATACATATCACGCATAAATGAAGTGAGCATGATTTTTCGCGTGTCACGATTGTAGGAAAATAAAATCATCGTGTCGGAATTCGCCATCTGCCCCGGTTCGCGAGTATCTGTGCCGATTAGAAGAATGTTGGTGACCGCGCTGTCTTCCATGACATCGCCGGACTGAAGTTTCTTTAATTGTTCATCCGCGTCGCTCAAGCGATCATCCTCAAGTGGTTTGAACGTCGCCTGGATCGCGATGGTGTCCGGTGTAGTCTCATAATTGACCTTTCCCAACAGACCATTGACGTACACCCAGGCGGAAGTCAACACACCGACTACGAGGCCAAGAACGATCACCAAAACCGTGACCCAACGCCTACGTGGCGGGGACGGTGACTTTGATTTTTTCATAGTTATTCTCCGCATTAAAAGATATAGAACATACTATCATATTTTAACACGGACAATTGAATCCGGATCCGGTCAGTACGGCGAGAATGAGAAATATAATCCTTTCAAAGTTGATCTTCGGATTGCGACATATAAAAGAGCGGATTACAAATCCGCTCAAAATCAATGAAACTCTTTTCCTCTCGCTTTCGCCAATGCCGGAGCGTCGGTGTTTTTGATGTCATCCGGTCCGTAGACTCCGGGTAAGAGAATTGGATCTAAGACTTCCCATTCGAAAAAGTCCGCCAGATCCCGGAAACTATTGTTGATCATATCAAATGTGTTCGGTTCGTCGTATTCCGCGGCCAGAATCAACATGGCTCGCCTGACCTTGGTTTTTGTCTCGGAAATCGCAAAAGAGTAGAGCTTGTCGATGAACATCTTCACTTGAGCCGGAAAAGTTCCCCAATACACACCGCACGAGATAACCAAAATATCATGCTCCAGCAAAGCCTGAGCGAAAACATTGAAATCGTCATCGAAGATACAGGGCTTTTCCTTGAAACATTGATCGCACTGTATGCATCCGGAAATGTTTTTCTCTTGAATATGGAAGTCTTCAATCCGCAGATCTGTCTCCTTTAAACCGGCGACAAAAGCATCGGTCAATTGATTGCTGTTTCCATTTTTTCTTGGACTGCCTCTTAATATGAATACTGATTTTTCCATCTGTCCCTCCTGATTCAGAATT
>CAZAPS010000035.1:0-15879 GCA_964487355.1 uncultured Oscillospiraceae bacterium | reverse complement strand
CACGATTTTTCCGGTGTCACTCATAGTTGACATTGAACGGTTTAATGTATACAATTACATGGTTTACTCAGCCTGTACGGCATACGTGCCCACCATTGCGCACGCGCCGTGCACTTGCGAAAAGAGGTAGGATAAAATGAAAAAAGGAATTCATCCTAAATATGAGAAATGCGTTGTGCGTTGCGCCTGCGGAAACACATTTGAAACGCGTTCCACATCAGGAGACATCTCAGTTGATATTTGCTCTCAATGCCATCCGTTTTTCACCGGCAAACAGAAACTGGTAGATACCGGCGGGCGTGTGGATAAGTTCAAACGCAGAATGGAAAAAAATAAAAAATAACAAACTAAAGGGGGATGGCGATCATCCTCTTTTTTGTATGTGAGCAAAAAACGGAGTCGATATATGAAAGAACCAAATTCAAATGTGCCACCCGAAGTGCGACGGACTTCCATCGGAGGGCAGGCGCTGATTGAAGGACTGATGATGATTGGACCGCACAAAACCGCGATGGCCGTGCGGCTGCCGGATCACTCCATTAAATTGGAGGAGCAACCGACCAAAAAATTCGGCTCCTTGGCGCGTGTTCCGTTTGTGCGAGGATTTATCAGACTGGTAGGACAGTTGGCGGTCGGTATGAAAGCATTGACCCGTTCCGCAGATCTTGCCGAAGAACATGCGCTTGACGAATCGCCGGAACCTGCCAACGAGGCACCGACGCGGGATGGGGAGACGGCGGAACTTGTAGTGGACGAAGCGACACAGTTCGAGACTGACACCGCTGAGCACAGCGAAGCCGACCCGCTCCTCACGTCCACAAAATCGACAAAGACACAGGGCAACAAATTAGACGGCGCGCTGATTGTCTTGACGGCGCTGGTCAGTGTGCTGATTTCGGTCGGCATCTTTATTTTGTTGCCTAATTATTTGACGACATTTATCTTAAACTTGGCGGGTCTGGTCAAGGGCAGTGGCTTTAGTGGATCATTTGTCTATAACCTTGTGGAAGGAATGCTGCGTATTATGATCTTGCTGCTCTACATGTGGCTTGCCTCACGTTCCAAAGATGTCGCCCGGACATGGCAGTATCATGGAGCGGAGCATAAGACCATCGCTTGCTATGAGGCGGATCGGGCATTGACTGTGGAAAATGTACGTGAGTTCAGTCGCTTTCATCCACGTTGTGGCACCTCGTTTTTGTTCTTTGTGGTTTTTTTAAGTGTGTTCATTCATTCGTTTTTTGGTTGGCACGATCCGTGGATCAATATGGCGATCCGCATCGCGCTGATTCCGGTGATCACCGGAATCGCGTACGAATTGCAACGATTCGCCGGCGCGCGGACAAACAGCAGGGTCGGCGCGATTATCTCGGCGCCGGGTCTTTTGTTGCAACGCTTGACAACGAAAGAGCCGGATGACGACATCCTAGAGGTTTCGATCACCGCGATGAACGCAGTTTTGCCAAAGGAAGAGGGCGATGCGGGCTGGTGAGCCGATTCGAGCCGGCCTGATGACTGAAGAGGCGTTGCGGTCCGGATCAGATTATCTTGCGCGAAACGCGATGGCGGCTCTGGATGGGGATGATCCTCGAGTGGTCGCCCGTCAGTTGCTGGCGGGCGTGCTCGATGTTTCGCCGTCCGACCTTCGCTGGATAAAAGATGAGTCATTGACCTGCGAAGAAGCGCGTGAATTTGTCGAGTGGCTGGAGCGCTATCAGGAGTTAGAGCCGATCCCGTATATTTTAGGTCACACTTTTTTTTATGGCTATCAGATCTTCTGTCAACGCGGGGTACTGATTCCGCGTCCGGACACCGAGACGCTTGTGTCTCATGCGATTGAGTATCTTTTATCACTGAACCGTCCGGCGCGTGTGTTGGACCTATGCACCGGAACCGGATGTGTCGCCCTGGCCATCGCGCTGTCATTGATCGAGCGAGGCCTGCCGCTTGGTGAAGTTGTCGCGTCCGATCTGTCGATCTCAGCGTTGAGACTGGCGGAAAAAAATATCCGTTTTCACAATGCGCAGACGCTCATAAGTTTGATTGAGTCGGATGGCTACGCCGCATTTCCCTCCACCGCTGAGCCGTTTGACCTGATTGTCAGCAATCCTCCATATATTCAAAGTGCGGTTGTGGACCAACTTAGTGACTCCGTCGTGCTTTATGAGCCGCGACAGGCGTTGGATGGCGGAACGAGCGGTCTGGATTTAATTCAAACCTTCATTGAAGGGGCGACCGAAAGATTAAAACCCGGAGGTCGTTTGATGATCGAGCATGGCCATGATCAAAAACAGCAGGTGTTGGCTTTGGCTCGGAAACGAACGGAATTTACCGGGATTGAGGATCTGCCGGATATGGCGGGACGAGATCGGGTGTTGATCGCGGTCAGAAAATGAAATTGTCGATCTGTCGACACAAGGAGGTGCGCGTGGCTGCTAAATTTGATCGATTTCCATATGAGGAGGGAATGCGCGTCAGACTGCGTAAAAAACATCCGTGCGGTGGAGATAGCTGGTATCTCATCCGTGTGGGAGCTGACGCCAGATTGGAATGTGAGACCTGCAAGCATCAGATGACATTGACCAGACGAGCGCTGGAGAAGGCCACAGTGGATGTTGTGGGCAAAGGCGAGCGGCTAAAATAACAAGTTTTGCGGAGTGAATCAGAGCGATGGATGCCCAACTGAAACAAATTGAAAATAGATATTCGGAACTGACGATGCGTATGGCTGATCCGGCGGTGTACGAGGACAACGATGCTTATTTACGAATTGTCAAAGAATTAAGTGAACTGGAACCAATCGTCACCGCGTCGCGGGAATTTTCGAGATTGCGTTTGGAGCTTGAACAGACGGACGACCTTTATTTTGAAACGGACGCGTCCGAGATTGAGTTGCGCGAAATGATCCGTGCCGAACGCTCACTTTTGTCTGAACAGTGCGAAGAGGCGGAACGGGTGTTGCGACAGGCATTGATTCCGGGTGACCCCAATGATGACAAGGATGTCTATCTTGAAATTCGTGGCGGAGCGGGCGGTGACGAGGCGGCTTTGTTCGCGCAGGATCTGTATCGGATGTATCTGGCCTACGCGGATAAAAGAGGGTATACGGCCGAATTGATCGATATCAGCGAAACAGGACTTTCGGGTATTAAAGAGGTAGTCGTGATGCTGCGCGGCAAAGGCGCGTATAGCCGATTGAAATACGAAATCGGCGTGCACCGGGTGCAGAGGGTGCCGATTACCGAATCGGGAGGACGCATTCATACCTCCACCTGCACGGTGGCGGTCATGCCGGAAGTTGAGGACGTGAAGATCGACATCGATCCGAGTGATTTGCAGATCGACACGTATCGAGCGTCGGGCGCGGGTGGCCAGCATGTCAACAAGACGTCCTCCGCGATTCGAATCACTCATTTGCCCACCGGTGTTGTCGTCACCTGCCAAGATCAACGATCTCAGCATAAGAACAAAGACCGCGCCATGAGTGTGTTGCGTTCCAGACTCTATGACCTGGAGCAGAATAAGCTGGATTCGCAAGTTTCGGCCGACAGAAAAAAACAGGTTGGGACCGGAGATCGAAGTGAACGCATTCGAACTTATAATTTCCATCAGAGTCGAGTCACCGACCATCGTATCAATTTGACCATTTATAAGTTGGACGACATCTTGAACGGCGATCTGGATCAGCTGATCGATCCACTGATCGCCGCCGATCGGGCCGCCGCGGTCGAACGCCCAAATGAGATATGGACGAAGAACAAATGAACTATCAGACACAGCTGTTGCCCGCGACGACGGTGAAAGAGGACCCGGCGGCATTGCGGAAAATGCTTGAGCCGGCCGCCGCGGTGATTCAAAAAGGCGGTCTGGTGGCGTTTCCCACCGAGACGGTGTATGGCCTGGGCGCCTCAATCACTTTCCCGTCGGCGATCGCGGAGATTTTTCGCATCAAAGGTCGGCCGAATGATAACCCCCTGATTGTGCATGTGCCTGATGTCGCCGCGATCGAACCATTGGTCAAATCATTTTCGCCGGCGGCCAGGGCGCTGGCCGAGGCGTTCATGCCCGGTCCGTTGACATTGATCTTACCTCGTTCCCGAACAGTCCCCGACTGCGTGACCGCAGGGCTGGACACCGTAGGTGTGCGGGTCCCCGAATCACCGATCACGCGTACGCTGGCGCGCCTTGCCGGATTGCCGATGGCGGGTCCGTCCGCCAACCTTTCAGGGCGCCCCAGTCCGACGAACGCGGCCCATGTTCTCCACGATCTCAATGGCCTGATCCCTTATATAATCGATGGTGGACCCAGTCGTGTGGGGTTGGAATCCACGGTATTGGACATGAGCTCTACCCAACCACGAGTTTTGCGCCCGGGTGTGATCACCGCCGAGGCGATTTTAAGCGTTCTCGACACGGGGGGCTTCAGTTTCCCGGGCAAATACTGGCGCGAAATTTTGCTCGAAAGTGGTTTGGAACTTCACAAATTAGAAGTGGGCACCGTGCCGCGGTCCCCCGGCATGAAATATCGACATTACGCGCCCGACGCGCCTGTAACGCTGATCGAAGGAGATTCAGCCGCTGAGCGTCTTGAGAGTTCACTGGATTTGCTGGACGAACTTTACAAAAGCAAAGCAGACTTCAGCGCGGCGATTTTCGCAGGGGAAGAGTTGGTCGACGCGATCCGCGAACACTTGAAGTTCATTCATGGCTCGATGGTAGATGTTTGTGAGCAAAATTCAGGCGGGCAGGACAAGGAAGACGCCTACAAAGATAATAAGGCGCCGATCATCTATACTTATAGTTATGGTGAGGAAGGTGACAGTGTGGCGGCCGCCCAACATTTGTTTGACGCGCTTCGAACGCTGGACAGCCGAAATCCGGATGTGATTTTCGCCTCATCACTGCCTGAAGATCGCATTGGGGCGGCTTATATGAATCGTTTGCGTAAAGCGGTAAGCAGTACGGAGGAAAAATGAATATTTTATTTGTATGCACCGGCAATACTTGTCGAAGTCCAATGGCCCAGCGACTGATGCAAAGCGAAATCGATGAGCGTCGTTGCGCTGACCGGATTCAAGTGCTGTCGGCGGGTTTGAGCGCGCTGGAGGAGGACACGATCTCAGAAGAGGCGGTGCTGGCCTTGCAAGAGTATGGCATCGACGCGCGTGGCCAAAACTCGAACCGTGTCACCCCTCAGCTGTTGGACGAGACAGACCTGATTTTGACAATGACTCGTTTTCACAGCAAGATGCTGCTGGCGCTCAATCCTCAGATACAGCACAAGACTTTTTTGTTCGCTGACTACCTTCAGTTCAACAGTGAGAAGATTGGCCCGGCCCACATGGATCCGGACGGTTGGTTTGAGGAAGTCATGGATCCGTTTGGTCAGTCATTGGAGGTCTATCGCCTGTGCGCTCAGCAATTGCGGCGGATGGTTCAGGCGTTGACTGACATTGTCTGTGAGTAAAATCTGATGGACAGACTTGAGACGCGTTTGCTGAATAGATGTGGACGCCGAAATTTGCCGCTGAATGGGCGTCGATAAATTTGACAATTCACCCATTTGCGGATAGAATTGGTTGTCTGTAAAATACAGAAATATTGAGACTTGTCCTCGCTTCATCTTAAGGGTGAAGCCACTAGTCCAGGAGGAGGTGAAACTTAAATGAACGAATATGAAATGGTATACATTCTAAACCCGGTTTTGGGTGAAGAATCGGTCACCGCTTTGAACGAGAGAGTGAAATCTTTGATCGAGGCGAACGGTGAACTCGCCGATGTCGATGAGTGGGGTAGAAAACGTCTCGCTTATGAGATTCAGGACCAGCGCGAAGGGATTTATTATCTGGCGAACTTTTCCGCCAACGCGGACGCTCCCAGAGAGATCGAACGTGTGATGCGCATTACCGAAGGTGTCTTGAGATATCTCATTATCCGCAAAGGTGATTGAGTAGACTCGTTGGGAAGGAAAGTGTCAAATGAATAAAGCGATATTGTTAGGACGACTGGTGCGTGATCCCGAACTGCGCAACACACAAAACGGCACGGCGGTTGTGAGTTTCACATTGGCCGTGGATCGCCGGTTTAAGAACGCGCAGGGTGAAAGACAGACGGATTTCATTCCCTGTGTCGCGTGGAGATCGACCGCGGAATTTGTCGCGAGATATTTCACTCAAGGTCAACGCATGGCTTTGGTCGGCAGCATTCAGCCACGCAGCTGGGACGACGCCGAGGGGAACAAGCGATATACCACCGAGATTATCGCGGATGAGGTTTATTTTGCCGACAGCAAAAAGAGTGATGGATCATACGGCGGATCGAGCTACGGTTCACAGTCATCCTATGGCTCGTCGGGATCTTCGTCAGGTTACGGATCCGGATCCACACCTGCCGCCGGCTCACATGGTGGCGGACAATCGTACTCCGGCAAACGTCCGACGACCTCGGAAAACGCGGAGGGAGATGGCTTTTTCCCGGCGCCGGAAGATGACACTGCATTGCCTTTCGACCTATAGGATGATTCAGAAAGGAGTATAGAATGGCGGATTACAGAAACCGTGATTTCAACCGTTCAAGAGGCAGACGCAAAGTTTGCACTTTTTGTGTGGATAAAGTCGAGCACATCGATTATAAAGATGTGAATCGTTTGAAAAAGCTGACCTCGGAACAAGGTAAGATTTTGCCCAAACGCATGACCGGCACTTGCGCCAAACATCAGCGCCAGCTGACCACCGCGATCAAACGCGCGCGTCACGTGGCTTTGCTACCGTATAAAGACGACTGATTTCAATATTTTGAGATGATTTTGACCGCTGTTGATCGTATTTTCAACGGCGGTTTTTTTATATGGACGATGACTTTAAGTGCCGAGATCGAAGTGATGATAAAATTCGAATAATCAAATTTTGTGCTATAATCAATGATCGAATCAGGGAAGAAATAACAATGAAAATTGCTGACGATTGGTTTTTGAACTCAAAGCTCTTTAGCCTTGAAGATAAATGAAAGGAATAAGATCGGTATGAAAGTTATATTGTTGGAGGATGTCAAATCACTTGGAAAGGCGGACGACATCGTCGACGTCGCGCCCGGTTACGCGAATAATTTTTTGCTAAAAAAAGGACTGGCTCTCGAAGCGACCAAAGAAAACATGAATGTGGTCCGCACACGAAAAAAAGCGCTGAACGCAAAAGAGGCGCAGAACCTCGCCGAGGCGAAAGCCATGGGTGAGGAGTTGAGCGGAAAGTCCTTCACCATGGTGAAAAAAGTGGGGGAGGGCGGCAAGCTATACGGCACGTTGACTTCCATGGACGTGGCGGACTGCCTCAAAGAAGCGGGATACACTGTTGACAAGCGGGGCATCACGATTCAAACGGCGCTCAAATCAATCGGCTCCACAGACGTCACTTTGAAACTTCATAATGAGGTAAGTGTGGACATTCGTGTTGATGTGATAGCGGAGTAAACATGGCGGGTCAAATTCCGGATATGAAGGTTCCACCGAACAATGTCGAGGCGGAGAAATCCGTCCTCGGCTGTTGCATGTCCGATTTTGAGATTTTGAATCAAATTCTGGCCTTCCTCAAAACCGAAGAATTTTACCAGCCGAACCATCAGATCATTTATGAGGCGATCCGAAACTTGTCTTCCAACGGCAAGGCGGTTGATATTTTGACTGTCAGTGATGAGTTGGAACGCGCCGACCTTCTTACCAAGGCCGGTGGCAGCGCCTATGTGATGTCGCTGCCGGACGCGGCGCCCTTGATCAGCAACGCGATGGCCTATGCGGAAGTTGTGCATCAGAAATATCTGCTTAGGCAACTATTGATGACCGCGGATGAAATCAGCAAGATGTGCTATACCGACGCCGAGGACGCGAACGCGCTGCTGGATTTGGCGTCACGCAAAATCTACACAATCCGCGAACAAGAGTCAGTTTCGGGGATTGAACCGTTTTCTTCCATATTAAGCCGCACCATCAATGACCTTATGGCGTTGATGAAAGGCAAGAGAAAATTGCGCGGAGTGCCGACCGGCTATCCATCTTTGGACAAGCTTCTATCCGGAGGACTCGGCCCGGGTACCCTTACCATTTTGGCCGCGCGGCCCGCGGTCGGAAAATCGGCTCTCGCGCTGAATATCGCGATGAAATCGGCGACTCTACATGATGTTCCGGTCGTGATTTTCAGTCTCGAAATGTCCAAGGAGGAAATCAGCAATCGCATGCTGTCCGCGCAGTCCGGTATTGACTCGCGCAAGCTCAAGACCGGGCGCATTCAAGACTCTGAATGGGACAAGGTCAGCACCGTCGTGCCGATCTTGTACGCGGCGAAGATTTATGTCGATGATCGAACCGGTAACACGCCGATCGAAATGCTCTCACGTTGCCGACAGTTGAAGATGGAAGGCAAATGCGGCCTGGTTGTGATTGATTATCTACAACTGATGACCCCCCATAGACGCAGTGACAGCCGTCAGCAGGAGATTTCCGAAATTTCCCGCTCTTTGAAAATCATGGCGAAAGAACTGGATGTCCCGGTCATCGCGTTGTCACAACTTAGTCGCGAAATTGAACGGCGCAAAGACTCGCGCCCGGTGCTGTCGGATCTGCGCGAGTCCGGCGCGATCGAGCAGGATGCGGACGTTGTCATGTTCCTGGCGCGGGAAACCCGTGAAGATGATGATCATCTTCAAAAAGAAATGGAAGATGCGAGCCTGATCATCGCGAAAAACAGAGCGGGCGCGGTTGGGATCATTCAACTTGGCTGGCTGCCGAATTACACTTTGTTTATCGAGCCATCCTATCTGAGTGACCCACTTGGCGTTCCACCGGGACCGGGCGAAGTGAGCGTGGACACGGCACGTGCGAATCGAGCGGCGCCCGGCGGCCAAAACGCGCCATTTCCAAAGGACAATGACGTTCCTCCCGCCGAAACGGAGGAGGCGGAATTTGAACTCTGAGAAATTTGTAGAGAGCGTGGCCGATTTTTGTGAGCGAGAGGATCTGATTCCTCAAAATAAAGAGATTGTAGTTGCAGTATCAGGCGGCGTCGATTCAATGGCGCTGCTTTTGGTTTTATTAAGACTGGTTGACAAAAAACGGCTGATCGTCGCGCACTTCAATCATGGTTGGCGCTTGAAGGAAAGCGCCGAGGATGAACACTTTGTGCGTTCATTTTGTGAACGCAACCGCTTAGCCTGCGTTGTTGGAGCGGCGAAAACTCCAAAAGTCGGATCTGAATCGGATGCCCGCGATCAGCGCTACGCTTTTTTATATGAAGTGGCGGGTGACCATCGACTGATCGCGCTGGCGCATCATATGGAGGACCAGGCGGAAACCGTGCTGATCAACCTTTGTCGCGGAACGGCCGCCAAAGGTCTGGCCGGCATGCGTCCGCGCGGTGGTCGTCTGATCCGGCCACTTTTGAATGTGCGCAAAGTCGACGCGATTCGCTTTTTGGAGGCAAATGGGCAAGCTTGGCGGGATGATGAAACAAATTATCAACCATTCACCTGGCGCAATCAGCTGCGTGACCTTGTGTTTCCTCAATTGGAGCAAATGTGGCCGGACGGTGGCGTGATCGAGCGCATCTGCAATACCGCCGATCTGATAGCGGCTGATGATTTTGAACTGACAAATCAAATGCTGGATTTTGTCGACAAGTTCGCGCTGTTGGATTTGATTTCTCCGGGCCCGATTCAATTACAGCGCATAAATAACGAAACGCGATTAGGCGTTTTTAAAAACTCTCTATCTGAGGATCAATTGATTGGACTTCATTTTCCGATAGATGAGCTGACACGACTTTCAGACCCGCTGCTAAATCGCTTGACCTTGCATTGTATCCGTGAATTGACCGGTTCGGTTAAAGATGTGACATCCCGGCACCTTGATTATGTCCGTTCTATTGTTCGATCGCGGGAGACCGGCGGGCGACATGACTTGGTCCGCGGTGTCCGCTTGATTCGTCAAGATCAGGATCTTGCCTTTGTCACACAGCCCATATATTCGAGTGGTGTCTGCAAACTTTCATCTTGGCGGCCCACCCGGTCGGAACGAGAGTTTTTGTACTCTATTGAGCCCGTCGAGCTGCCGGTGTCGAAGAGCGTGCTTATTTCACTGATTGAGAATACAGAACAGTTAGTTTATAATTATTCTTTGCGGACAGACGATGCAAGTTTCGCTATGAATTTTAATCATGAAAACGAAGCGCGAAGTTCAGTCGTTTTACGCCAAAGGCGTCCCGGAGACTGGTATCGCTGGAATCCCAAACGGCCGGCGCGCAAGTTTAAAAAATATTTGAATGAACAAGGAATCCCCGCTTATTGGAGAGATCATATCCTACTTATCGCGAATGAAGATGAGGTGATTTGGTTTCCCGGTATGAGTCAGGTGGATGGCTGAGGAAACGCTATGGCGAAATATGTGAAGGACGTGCTGATTCACCGCGAGCAATTGCTTGAAATGTGTCACCGTCTGAGTGAGCAGATTAATAGAGACTATGAGGGCAAAGAAATCATTCTTGTCGGTGTGTTAAAAGGCGCCGTGATTTTTCTGGCCGATCTGGCGCGACTGATCACTGTGCCCACCCGGATTGATTTCATGTCGGTTTCCAGCTACGGAAGTAGCACTCGATCGTCAGGCGTGGGTAAGATTTTGAAGGATTTGGATCAGGATATTTCAAACTGTCATGTTTTGATCATCGAAGACATAATTGATTCAGGCTTGACATTGAAAAAACTGGTTGAGCTGTTATCAACAAGAGGACCTGCCAGCATTGAGCTTTGCACGGCGTTTGACAAACCGTCACGTCGACAAATTGACATTCATGTAAAATATAAAGGCTTTGAAATACCGGATGAATTTGTGGTCGGTTATGGACTGGATTTCAACGGTGAATATCGGAATTTACCGGATGTTTGTATTCTAGGCGACACCGGTAAGGAGGTTTAAATGGAGAAAAAACCAACGCCGAACATTAAATTCGGTAAAGGATTGTCATTTTACGCGATCATATTCGCAATTATTATTGTGTCTTCCATTTTTTTCGCGAATCGCAATCCACAGACTCAGATCCCCTATTCAGAATTAGTTAAATATGTCGATGAGGACAAGGTTGAGGAAGTCGTCGTTAGAGGCACCGCTGTCGAAATCCAGCTCAAAGAGCGCGACGCGATCGGAAATCTTGTGATCAAACAGGATATTTCTCCGTATTGGATGGAATCGTTTCGTGAACGTCTGGAGCTGGCGGTCGAGAAATTTGACTTAAAGTACACCTATGTCGAGCCGACGAATACCGGCGCCTGGTTTAGCACGTTGATGTCAGTCATGTTGCTGGTCTCTTTGGGCTTTTTTGTCTGGATGATGTTCAGCCGACAGGCGGGTGAAGGAAAGACCACGATGAATTTCGGCAAAAGCCGGGCGAAAATTCATGATCCAAAGGACAACACGGTTACCTTTGATCATGTGGCCGGAGCCGATGAAGAGAAACATGAATTGATGGAAGTCGTCGATTTTCTCAAAAATCCGGATAAGTATTCTCGTCTTGGCGCGCGCATACCGCGCGGTATCTTGTTGATTGGTCCTCCGGGAACAGGTAAGACATTGCTCGCCAAAGCTGTGGCGGGAGAAGCGGATGTGCCGTTCTTCTCAATTTCCGGTTCTGATTTTGTGGAAATGTTCGTCGGTGTCGGCGCGTCCCGCGTCAGAGATTTGTTTGACACAGCCAAGAAGAACTCTCCCTCGATTGTGTTTATTGATGAGATCGACGCGGTGGGACGCCAGCGTGGCGCCGGTTTGGGCGGTGGTCATGACGAGCGCGAGCAGACCTTGAACCAATTGCTGGTCGAGATGGATGGTTTCGGTCCTAAAGAAAATGTCATTGTGATGGCGGCGACAAACCGTCCCGACATTCTCGATCCGGCTTTGCAGCGGCCGGGGCGGTTTGACCGTCGAGTCACTGTCAATCGGCCCGACATCAAAGGCCGCGAGGAGATCCTGGCGGTCCACGCGAAAGATAAACCGCTTGATTCGAGTGTGAGTTTGGCCGAGATCGCGAAGATCACACCGGGCTTTACCGGTGCGGATCTTTCTAATCTATTAAATGAGGCGGCTTTGCTGGCTGCTCGTCGCAACGCGAATATCATATTGTATGAGGATGTATCCGAAGCTGTGTTCAAGGTGATGATCGGACCCGAAAAGAAGAGCCGTGTGATCAACGAGAAAGAACGCCAGTTGACCGCTTTTCATGAAGCGGGTCACGCGCTTGTGCTCCGCGCGGTCTCACAGACAGATAAGGTTGAGCGTGTCTCGATCATTCCGGCCGGTGCCGCGGGCGGTTATACCGCGCACAAACCATTTGAGGATACCTATTACGCGACCAAACAACATCTGATCGACTCGATTGAAGTCGCGCTGGGCGGTCGTGGCGCCGAAGAAGTTGTGCTGGGCGAGATCAGCACCGGAGCGGCTTCTGATCTGCAAAGCGTCAACAGCATCGCGCGCGACATGGTGGTTAAATACGGTATGAGTGATCGGCTGGGCAACATGACGTTCGGCGGTGGCGATGAGGAGGTCTTCCTCGGACGTGACTACGGACACGTGAAAAACTACAGCAATGAGCTGGCCAGTGTGATTGATGAAGAGATCAAACGGATCATTGATGAGGCCTACGCGCATGTTCTAAGCATTCTGACCGAGCGACGCGTTGTGTTGGACGCGATCGCCGTCGCGCTGCTTGAGAAAGAAAAGATCGATGGACAAGAGTTCGAGGAGATTTATCAAGCAAATTCAACGCCCGAGCAACTGGCTCAAGATCCCATCAATCCCGCGAGAGAACAGTTGAAACCGTTGAAGCCCACTGCTGCTCCGCAATCGATTCCATCACCCAACCCGGATCCTCTTACTTGAAAATGAATTCTTATCACCTAACCGATATTGCATCCATTGGCCGGCTGACCGGAACTCACCTTCCGGGCAAGCTGGCCTTTGTCTTGTCCTCGCCGGACCACCGGATCTATTATCACAAACTTTGCCTGGCCGACGTCGAACAGTCCACCGGGTTGAATTCTCGCGCCACCGATGAGCAAAATCGGAGATCCCCGCTTACGATTACATCCTTTCATTTGGATTTTGAGCCAATTCATCTTGCGAATAGTTGCTTTGACCAATATCTTCATATTCTTTCTGCGGCGGCAGACGGTGACGAGTCCGCTTCGGACTCATCCGTCATCCACGTCGTCGATCTAAGTGGAGAATGGCGCGATTTTTTTTCTCTGCCTTTTGCCTGCTCATGGATGGTGCCGCTGGGTGAGGGGTTATATCTGTTTTTAGCCGAAAAACTCCGGCCGGCGTCCGTCGACACTTCGGTCGATGTGTTGATACTCGATCGAACACCCGCTTTCGCCGAAGGCGAGGGAGAAACTTGCAAGTCTCTCAACGCCTTGTTGTTGTATGATGCGCGCGACGCGCGAACACATTGGCTGACAGATGACTTTGATATTGAGGAGATCACCTTCGACGCAAACAGCGGCAGAGGCGTGATGATCGGCAGAGAGCACCAAACGGTACGTCCAATTACAGGAACCTGTGTTTCTTTTAAAATACAAGAGCCGACAGCAGCAAGGATGACGCGGGTCGGATCACCCGATCGATTCGCAGAGCTAACTGATTCTTTTGTGTTCGACCAAATTGACATGCCTTCTCCGTTTCAGTTTACTGATGCCCGCCCTGTGGGCACTCACAGGCTGGTTTTGACAGGTTCGGACATGAAGGAGCAGGGTTTGAACCAATTTGAAGATATCTTTTTGCGCACGATTTCGAAAGACGATCAATTTCAACTGACCCCTGAAGACTGGGACATCAGCATGTGGAACAGTGTGCGCAGTGATGTGAGCTGGGGATCGCTGGAGACCAGACAGGTTTTTGGAAATGATTATTATTTTTGCGCGACAGTGTCCGGGAAAACTTCAATTTATCGAATTAAGGCCGAGATGAATCGAAGTCAGCCAACGAAGGTTATCGAATTGGATGACGCCACAATCGACGGGTTCAAGATCACCAACGATGGAATTTGGTTTGTCACACAGACTGTCGATCACGCCCAAGAGCTTTGTTTTCGTGCTCACCTGACCGAGAATCATGCTGACATTTCGGAAATCACCACCCCGTCCACCCCAACCCAGTTCAATCAAACCGTTCGGCGAGGAGAAAGAGTTGATTTGGATAATTCGAAAATAAAGGGAACTGTCTGGATACCTGATTATAAATCCAATGATTGTCGTAGACTGCCCACGGTGCTGATGGTTCATGGAGGACCGAGAATGTCCTACGGTGAATCATTTTTATATGATCGGGTGGCGTTGCTGCAAAGTGGATTCGCCGTCCTTGCCACCAATCCTCCGGGAAGTGACGGCTTGGGCCGCGATTACGCGGACTTGCGTGGAAAATATGGTGAATCGGATCTTCGATATTTGCTTGACTTCCTCGATTTGGCCCTTCGAAGTTGCCCACAGATTGATCCGGAGCGGTTGGGTGTCTGGGGGGGATCGTATGGTGGATATATGAGCGCGATTCTCTGTGGCTCGACCACACGGTTTGCCGCGGCATGTATTGAACGGCCCATTGTCAATTGGCAAACTTTTTTCACATTGTCCGATATTGGTTGGTACTTTTCACGCGATCAATTGCTTGCCGATCTGTGGAAGACTCCGGATCTTTATTGGAGCAAGTCACCTTTGTCATTAGTCGGTCGCTGGCGGACGCCGGCGCTGCTGATACAGGGGAGTGAGGATTTCCGTTGTCCTGAAGCTGAAAGCAGACAGTTGCTCAGCGCGCTGCACCTGCATGGTGTGCCCGCTGTGCTAAGGTTATATCGTGGAGCGAATCATCAACTTAGTGTAAACGGCAGACCTGACCAAAGAATTGACAGAATCAACGCGGTGACACGCTGGTTTTCTACATGGCTTTGCTGAACTGAAAGGGGCCAATCATGCAATTCAACAAGATACCCATAATTGACGGCTATGAACTTCAAAAAGTGCGTCTCTCGGTGGCCAATCATATTGGGTTGATCACGCTGAGCAATCCACCGGTTAACGCTTTGGACGGCATTGTCCAGGAAGAAATCTTGAGGCTGTGCGCCTATATTTCTGTTAATAAAGATATTTGGGTATGCGTCATGCACTCTGATATCAAGACGTTTTGTGTCGGGGTGGATGTCAATCGATTTAAACAAAGCGTGATCGATCGCAATGTGAGTGATGTGCAAGAGGTGTTTTATGATGGCGCGCTTGCGCTCTACAATCTTCCGATCCCTTTGATTTGCGCGGTTCACGGACATTGTCTCGGTGGCGGCCTTTGTTATCCGGCGGGCAGTGACATTGTCATCGCCGCTCAGGGGACGCTGTTTGGCATTCCGGAAGTGAATTTGTCCGTCACCGGCGGATCGGGTCACTTGTCGCGAATTTTGCCTCCGCTTGTCATGCGAGATTTGGCGTATACCGGTGAATTCATCTCGGCCGAAAAACTGCTTGCGTTTGGCGGTGTGACACAAGTCGTTCCGTTTGACGATCTGCTGGAAACGGCGATCCGCAAAGCTGAAACCCTCTGCTCAAAAGGCCCGCTTGTGCTGCGTGAATTAAAAGCCTGTATGAACGCGCAGGAAAACTTCGAAATGAAACGAAAAAATGATTTGGAAATCACTCATACCCGATACATGGCGCGCTCTGAAGATTTCGGGGAAGCCTTAAGCGCGTTTTTAGAAAAACGCAAGCCAAACTTGAAAGGTAAATGAGTGTCGATCTGAACCGGAATCTATGCAATCGGGGGTGCGGACAAATAGTTGGACTGCCGGTAAGGAGTTCAACGTGAATTATACA
>CAZAPS010000034.1:12265-16880 GCA_964487355.1 uncultured Oscillospiraceae bacterium | reverse complement strand
CAACTACAAAAACAAACAAAACAAAGAATTAGGTGGCTTGGTGAATAATCTGGGGAGAGTTTTTGCCGGTCGAGTTAAAGTCAGATGAGCTGATCGTTGGTGTACCGAACCAAAATAGCGTGGGGTGGGGAAGTATTTTGCCAATTTATTACACTGAAGAAGAAGGTCAACAGGCGGCAAGATATGACTTGAATGAGTGCTCCGTTTGGGGGCATCATCCGCCGGATTGGGGACGGATTTTAGAGATTGGAGTTGTCGGGGTCAAACAGCAGATCCTCGATAAAATCGATCAGGAATATCAAAAAACAAAAGTCGATCCAATGAGTCTGAATAACTGGAAGGCGATGCTTGTGTCGTTGGATGGGTTGACGGCTTTTGCTGGACGATACGCACAGGCGGCCCTCGAGCTTGCCATGGTATGTGAGGAACCTTCGCGCCGAGCGGAGCTTTTACAAATTAGCAAAAACTGCCAAAATGTTCCGATGAATCCAGCCATAAGTTACCACGAAGCGCTACAGTCGTACTGGTTCACATACTGCCTGATCAACTCGGGTGGTGAGTTTGTGCCATTGGGACGGGCGGACAACTATCTATATCCTTACTATAAAAAAGATATAGATAGTGGCAAAATCACTGAGGCTGAAGCAATTGACATGCTTGCAAGTTTCCTGACAAAATGCAACGAAAGAGTGATTCAGGACACGCATAAGGCTGAAAATCACTATAACTTTGGATTATTTAGTCAAGGGCAGGTCCCCACTGTGGAGATGCAAGAAAGCGGTACAAACCAGACCGGTGGTTATGAAAGCCGAGCTCTTACCTGGCAGGTGGATGAGGACATCGATTCCGATGCCAACTTTAATTACGGTCAGAGTGGCAACGATTGGCTTATGAACTGTATGGTAGGTGGAGTCGATTCAGCAGGAAATGACAGCACAAACGCGGTATCTTACCATTTTGTTGAAATTATGAACGAAATGAAATTGCTCATGCCCACACTGGGCGCGAGAGTCCATATAAATTCTCCACCGGAGTTTGTTGATTTACTTGCCAAGGTGCTGCGCTATGGACAAGGTGAGCCGATTATTTATAACGATGACGCCATTGTGCCGGGATTTGTCGATCTTGAAATCCCTATTGAAGATGCCAGGGACTACTCCAATGATGGATGCTGGGAAACGCTGGTTCAAGGGAAAAGTCACTTTAGCTACGCGCATGTAATGAATCTGCGCTGCATTGAATGGGTACTGAATCGAGGTGTATCACAACATAATCAAAAGCTCGAAGGTATTGACACCGGCGACCCGTTGTCTTTCAAAACCTATGATGAGTTTTATGACGCATATCAGACACAGGTCGAACATTATATCGACTTACAATGTACAAGAAGACTGGAGAATTTTGGTCTGAGCTATATGATCGCTCCAGACCCGTTGATGAGCTCAATTCTTGATGATTGCGTGGAGACCGGCCGTGATCTTTCACAAGATGGTGCCAGATATATTTTCCATCAGATACTTGTTACAGGATTTTCCTGCACGGTTGACTCGCTCATGGTGATTAAAAAACTTGTCTTCGATGAAAAAACTTTGGATATGAAGACATTGATTCAGGCTTTACATGATAATTGGGAAGGGCACGAGCGTTTGAGGGCGGAAGTTATGAACCGCGTACCTAAATATGGAAATGACATTGATGAGGTTGATGATATTGCCATCAAAGTTCTCGATGATTTTCAAGCGCACGTCTCAACTTGGAATCAAAAAGGTGAGAGAATCAAATTCCCTTGCGGTGTGGGAACTTTCGAGAATTATGCTGTTTTGGGTAGAGACATTGCGGCGACGCCGGATGGCAGAAAATTTGGCGATCAGCTTGCACCAAACTATTCACCGACACCGGGTGTTGATCTGAACGGTCCGACTGCGGTCATTAAAAGTGCGACCAAACCGGATCTAATGAAGTATTACAGTGGCACACCTCTTGATCTTTCCATAAACAGTAAAGAAGTTGAAGGGGAAGCCGGTATTGAACGGCTGGGTGGAGTGATCCGCGCTTTTTGTGAAATGGGTGGCCAAATTATGACCATCACAAGCACAAATGTTGAAGACTTGAAAGACGCGCAGGTTAATCCTGAAAAGCATAAGAGTCTTCGCGTGCGTATGGGTGGACTGTCCGCGTACTTTATCGCGATGTCACCAGTCCAGCAGGAAAATGTTATTAAGAGGTTTGCACGTTGATTGGTAGAGTGTCCAACATTCAGAGATATTCCATGCATGATGGTTACGGGATTCGAACGGTCGTTTTTTTGCTGGGTTGCGATATGAGATGCGTCTGGTGTCAGAATCCCGAAACATTGTGTGGGAACCCGGCTGTCATGGTTGTAGCTGACAACTGTGTCGGTTGCGGCGCATGTGTGTCGGTCTGTCCCAGTGGTGCCAGCCGCTGGGACAACGGTAAAGTGATACTGGATAGAAGCCTTTGCGAATCCTGCTTTAAATGTGTCGATGCATGTTATTTTGATGCTCGAAAAAAATCCGGCGAAAAAATGGATGTGGATGAGTGCTTCCGCGAGATTATGAAGGATGAGGTGTTCTTTAGACGTTCAAACGGTGGTGTGACATTGAGCGGTGGTGAGCCACTGCTACAATCCGAATTTTCCATGGAATTACTTAAAAAACTGAAAACGGTGAAGATCCATACAGCGATTGAAACCGCCGGTCATGTTCTAAGATGCTCGTTTGAAAAAGTACTCGAGTATACGGATTTATTTCTGTATGATGTGAAGTTTTTCGATTCTGACAAACATCTCCAATTTACATGTGTTGATAATGAATTGATACTGGACAACCTCCGCTGGCTGACCACTCAAGGCAAAGAGATCATTGTGCGTGTTCCGTTGATTCCGGGCATAAACGATGGTGAAGAATTTGACGCTATTGTGAATTTAACTGCGTCGCTAGATGGCATTAAGGAATTGCATATCCTGCCATACCATTCACTCGGTCAGTCTAAATATGATCAATTGGGACTAATCTGTTTGGTTGATAAGCTAAATGAGGAGAATGATGTTGAAGTTGAGAGATGCCGTCTGTATGCGGAAAATAAAGGATTACGAGTAAGCGTGGGCGGCTCAGGATTTAAAAAGGCAACAGATTGATCTAACCAAAGTTAAATTTTGTTTCTTCTTTCTTCTTTCTTATTTCTCTAAGGCGGGGGGGCAAAGATACTGCCCTCCGTTTTAGTTTCTATTTGTTCTCGGACCCTTGCGGACTATGAGCAAGTCTAATTTCCCGTAGGATATTTCATTTATTCAGCTATTGACAATATCGAAATTTGAATTTATATTATTCATTAGTTAGCTGAGACTAACTTGCTCCAATAATGACTTGTACGTTTTTAATGAAGACCGTATTCGAGTCGCATAATCATTTGATCTTCGTCGGTTGATTGGGTGGAACAAACTTACTTCTGGAGGAGAAATCTATGGAAACCAAAATGAACGCGCGTGTCGCGACACGCCATCCGACTGCCGGGCATTTTGAGGAGGCGCTTGCGAATCATTGCGCGCCGGTTTTGTTTGGTAAAAAACCGGCCGCCCTTTTTCCAGAACATTGCTTTCCGAAAGACTGTCCCTGGAAGTTGCTTTACGATCAAGGTTTCCGAACGGTTCGTCTATCCGGAAGTAACCGGTTCCCGCTCATTCTGATCTACCATCCGGAATTGTTGGAGGCCAGCTTGGCGGACGAGGCCATCACCAACACATTGAAAGAGATCGGCTATCCGATCCAAAAAAACTGGAGGTCGCTGTTGGGCTTTTTGCACAAGCGTTTTCGTGAATCCCCCACTTTCCCTCACGAGGTCGGATTTTTCCTCGGATATCCGCCCGAAGATGTACTGGGGTTTATGCGATGCCCTAAGAGCGGCAAGCTTTGCGGCGCTTGGAAAGTCTATGGAGATGAAGATCAAGCCACCCGATGTTTCGCTGAGTATGACCGATGCCGTGAGATTTTATTGGAGCGCATCAAAAATGGTGGCAGCATCCTAAATGATGGCTTGTCCACTTTGGCAGGCTAATGTTTGACCAACCACCATCAAATCCAATCACCGGATTTATTTGACGATTGAGCCGGAATAAAATAGAAAGTGCAGAAAAGATTATGGGTTACGATTTGTGGAAAGATAAGACTTCGCAGTTTCAGACAATCGATGTGCGCGGTTTACAGGGAAACTTCTTTCCCGGCTTGCAAAAGCAGGCAGCCAATCTAAAAGTGGGTGATGGCTTGAAAATTATACAGACGTTTGAACCCCACCCATTATATGACGCCTTTGAGAAATTGGGATTTGAGCATCACACAGAGCAAGTCGAAGAACATGAATTTCATGTGTTTTTCTATCGTGCGGAAGCGAAAGAAAACACTCACGCCACACCTTTCAAACCAATCGCTTTGTTAAATTATCCGATTATCGATGAAAGTCTCGGCAAAATCGCCGTTGATTTTTGGGACCTCACCTGGAATGACGACAAACGCACGCTGCCCTATGAGACCAGATTGCTGTTATCGCTGACAAACGCGGTTGGCGCCGGCAGGATGCGCCAAGCTTCCCGAGAGCTGAT
>CAZAPS010000034.1:0-12165 GCA_964487355.1 uncultured Oscillospiraceae bacterium | reverse complement strand
CCCTCCGCGCTGTTTCAGGCATATAAGCTGATCAAGACAGAGGAAAGCAAGGGGATCGATCGCGATAAAATCAAGCAAATGTTAAAGCAACAATTTGGAGAGAATCATTCCGAAATCGCGGTTCGCTAGACATTCATTTAACTCATAGTTGATTGTCACCGTTGGATACTCTCTCTTTGAACAAGTCATTTCCAACGGTTTTCGATAAATGAAGACGCGCCACCCTTTGAGTCGGGGTGGCGCGTTGTTTTTGTCGATTTATCTGACGATTCAGTTTTTCGCCGAACCCACAGCCAAGGCGCGTGACAATTGTGAGATCGGCATGGTTTGCAAGACCACCCGACCGGGACCTGTGATTACGGTGTTGAACAGTCCCTCACCACCAAACAGCACGTTTTTGACCCCTTTTACCGTGGTGACATCGATGGTGCAAGTCTCACTGCAGGCGGCCAGATATCCGGTGTCCACAATAATTTGTTGACCCGGTCCCAAGTCATAGTCGACAGCGTGACCGTCAATTTCCAAAAAGGCGATGCCATTGCCGGACAAGCGTTGCATAATGAAGCCCTCACCGCCGAAAAAACCGGCCGCGATGCGTTTTTGGAAAAAGACTGAAAGCTCGACGCCAACTTCAGAAGCCAGAAAACCGGATCGTTGCACCACCAGACCCTGTTGGGGTGTGATGCGAATCGCGCGGATCGAGCCGGGCACTGTCGACGCGAAGGCGATCATCCCATCTCCTTGGGCGGTGTAATGGTTTTGGAAAAACGCCTCACCCGAGAACATTCGACCAAACGCTTTGCCGACCCCTCCACTGGTCGTCTCCATGATCATATTCGGGCTCATCCAACACATCGAACCTTTTTCAGTTATCATTGTCTCGCCATCGCTTAACTGGCAGGTGACGATCGGTAGCGGAGTCCCTTCAATTGTATACTTCATCCTGACCCTCCAACTTTCACTCCATCGAGCCGCCGGGTCCATACGCGCCGGGCGGCACAGTCCGATACCAACTGTATGAATGTGTCACTCATACAATGAATATTATATAATACCAACTTCTATTAATGTCACTTGATATGCGATAGTTTACAAGTCGTATTGGATCACGTGGTGATTGACTCGATCCGCCCTCTGTCAAACGCCATTATCTTGAAAGATGTGGCGAACTGTTGTAACATATCGCTTATAAATCTATATAGCGTGTGTATTTGCGCGGGTGCGCCGGCATGGTGACATGTCGAGAGAATACGGATGAGATTTCCGAACTATCCCAATAACCGTGAAGCTGACGAAAGAGCGATAGGCCACTGCTAAACGCGGTAAGGCGCTCCGGAGGACGAAGCCAAGTCGGGAGAACTGCTTACACATTTTCCACTTGGGGGCAGGGGTATGCTATGGATTTATAATTGTTCGCTCCCTGATATCGGGGAGCTTTTTTTGCCCCATCCACATATCTGTTTGGAACATCAGAAAGGGGTATTCGGATATGAAACGAAACAAAATCTTTATCTTGCTGTTGAGCCTCTCAATCCTGGCGTTCGCTCTGTTAGGATGCGCGAAGACGGACGACAAGGACTCGAACGATCCAACCGAGTCCGCGCAGATGACGCAGCCGACTGAGCAGACCGACCCGACCGTGGAGTCGAATGACTTTTCGATCACGGTGGTTGATATGATGGGTCGTGAGATCACATTGGACGAACCGGCCACGAAAGTTGTGGCGCTGACAGCGGCCGACTGCGAAATTCTGTACGCGATTGGGGCGGGAGACACGCTTGTCGGGCGTGGAGAATATTGCGATTATCCGGAGGAAGTTCTGGAGGTGCCCGCGGTCGAGTCGGGAGCGGACACGAATCTGGAACAGATCATCGATCTGCGGCCTCAGATCTTGCTGATGAGCACAATGGCGCAGACCGAAGAGCAAATCGCGGCGCTGGAAGCGGCGGGCATCAAGGTCGTTGTCTCTGACGCCAAAGACATTGAAGGCGTCTATGAGTCCATTACCCTGATTGGCGCGCTGATGGACAGGGAAGATGAGGCGAAGGAACTGATCGGCTCAATGCGCGAGTCTTTTGCCAAAATTTCGTCTCAAAGCGGTGGCTATGAGGATGAACTGATTTATTTTGAGGTCTCGCCTCTTGAGTACGGTCTATGGACGGCCGGAAGTGATACCTTTATGAATGAAATCGTGGAAATGATCGGTTTAAAAAACTGTTTCGCCGATATCGACGGGTGGGCGGAGGTTTCCGAAGAACAGGTTCTTGAACGTGATCCTGACTACATCGTGACCATCGCGATGTATTTTGGTGAAGGTCCGGAGCCGGACGAGGAGATCAAGAGCCGCGCAGGTTGGGAAAATTTGACCGCCATCAAAAATGACGCCGTGCTCAGCTTTCAAAATGATGAGCTTTCGCGGCCGGGGCCGCGCCTTGCCGAGGGCGCGAAGATGTTATACGAATTTGTGAGTGAAGCAACCGCGGAGGAGGCTCCCTCCGAGGTCGAAGATCTTGCGAGTTAAAATACCGATTCCGGGGGATATGAGGTCCCCCCAGCTTTGATTTGAGGAGTTTCGTGCGCGACAGGACAGAAGGTTTTGGTATTCGTGAATACCTGATATTTGCCGGAATCACGCTGATCACGTTCGCTTTATGCGTTTCGGTTGGCAGTGTCAATATTCCGCTGCGCGACACGGTGTCGATCATCTGGAACGCGATCCGGCGTGGATCTGCGCCGAAGACGGCAGCGTCGCCGGCCATTATCTTGCTGGTTCGACTGCCGCGTGTCGTCTGTGTTGCGCTGACCGGCGCGTCATTATCTCTTTGTGGTGGCGCGATGCAGGGACTGTTACGCAATCCCTTGGCGGACGGGTCGACGCTGGGTGTGTCCGCCGGCGCTTCGCTGGGCGCTGTGATCGCCATCGCGTTTGGCGTCACGTTGCCTTCACTGCCATTCGCGGGTGTCATGGTGATGGCCATACTGTTCGCGTTCATCTCGCTGATCCTGATTCTCGCGCTTGCCTATCGACTGGACTTCTCGCTGTCGACGAACACGATCATTCTTGTCGGTGTGATCTATTCGATGTTTGTCTCCAGCATCTTGTCGCTGATCATCACCTTCGCCTCCGATCGGGTCAAACACATCACATTCTGGACAATGGGTAGTTTGGCGGGGAGCAGTTTTGGGAATGCCTGGACGCTTTTCATCGCGCTGATCATATTTGGCGGAATCATTTTGCTGCACGCGCGCGAGCTGAACGCCTTCGCCATTGGAGAGGAAAACGCGCGGCATGTCGGAGTGAATGTCAAGCGAGTCAAATTGATTATCATGATCGCTGTATCGGGGTTGATCGGTGTCTGTGTGTCGATCGGTGGCACGATTGGCTTTGTCGGATTGGTCACCCCTCATATCGTGCGCATGATCACCGGACCAAACCACAAGAAACTGCTTCCCGCCTCGCTGTTTGGCGGTGCTGTGTTTTTGATGCTTACAGATTTAGTTGCCCGCGTTTTGCTCAATCCGCTGGAATTGCCGATCGGCGTGATCACCTCATTCATCGGCGCGATTTTATTCGTTTATATTTTCTATGCTTCACGGAGGAACACCCATGCTGGAGGTTGACAATCTGAGCGTTCGCTATGGTGATTTGACGATCGTCGACGAGGTCAGCTTCACAGTCGATGAGGGTGGCTGGCTGATGATTGTGGGCCCCAACGGGGCGGGGAAAAGCACCATCATCAACGCCGTTTCGCAGGCGGTTCCGTATACGGGTGAAGTACGCTTTCACGCTCAAAAATTTGAAACGTATAAACCGCATGAGCGGGCGCGCCTGATTGGCGTGCTGGCGCAAAGCAATTCAATCAATTACTCTTTCACCGTTAAAGAGGTTGTCAGGATGGGACGGTACGCTCATGCCCCGGGAATGTTCTCCCGCCATGATGAGGAAGGTGAGCGGTATGTGGCCGAGGCGATCATGATGACAGGATTGGAGCCTTTACTCGGACAATCGGTCCTGACACTGTCCGGTGGTGAGCTCAGACGGGTGTTTTTGGCTCAACTGTTCGCCCAAAATCCCCGACTGCTGATCTTGGACGAGCCGACCAATCATCTGGATCTGTTGTATCAAAAACAAACATTTTCGTTGATTCAAAACTGGTTGGAGACTCCGGGGCGGGCGGTCATATCGGTTGTTCATGACTTGAGTCTCGCCAAATCGTATGGAAAGCAGGCGTTGTTGCTTGACAAAGGGAGAGTTCAGGCCGCCGGCCCAATTATCGAGACGTTAAGCGCGCGACACCTTGACCCGGTCTATCATATGGATGTCTATGCGTGGATGCGGCGTAATTTAAGTCAATGGGAGCGCTGAGTGAAGGGGAGGGCGGTACCATGTTTTCTTATTTAGTCAAGGGAGTGACCGTGTGCGTATTTTATTGACCGGGGGATCGGCCCAGGGCAAGAGCACGTATGCCAAAAAACTGGCGAGCCGGTTCGCTCTTCCGCGCTATTATATTGACACGACCGGGCCTGCCACAGAAGCCGGTCGCCGCGCCGAACGAATGATGAGATTAAGAGCGGATGAGCGATTTAGTGTGCTGGAACACGATGCTGATCTTCAACAGATTCGATTGCCGCTCCGAGGTGTTGCGCTGCTGGATTGTATGTGCAATCTGACCGCCAATGAAATGTTCGATCGGACCGGCAAGATCCATGACGCACATGAAAAAGTCCTCATGGGGATCGAATCGCTGGCCGTCCGGTCTGAGGTGTTGATCGTCGTCACCAACGATGTGGGCGCCGACGGTGGTCAATATGACCACAAAACGCGCTCGTATATCCTCGCGCTTGGCCGACTCAACGCCGTCTTGGCGAAACGGTTTGACACAGTCTATGAAATGGTTTGTGGAATTCCGATCGTGCTGAAAGGTGAATGACTTGAAGGTGTGTCACCTTAAAACTGTCAAGTGAACGTCTGAGCGCCGCGGCTGAAGTCGCCACAATGGAAGAAATGGTGAGAAAATGATTTTGATTATTGGATCGCTCGGGTCCGGCAAGACGCGATATGTAAAAACACTGGGCTACTTGGACTCCGATATCGCCGATGGGGTATTGGACGGGCGGCCGGTGCTGAACAATCTTCAGGATTTGGTCTTTGCTGACCCGTCCGGCGCGGATCGGCTGTTTTCGCTGTTGGCGAACAAAGAAATTGTGATCTGCGATGAGGTTGGCAGCGGTGTCATACCGGTCGAGCCCGGAATCCGCGAGGCGCGCGAGGCTGTTGGGCGGCTGTGTATTCAGCTTGCGAGTGAAGCGGAGCGTGTGATTCGCCTTGTATGTGGCATTCCAATGCTGATCAAAGGATAGCGTTGAGCGCGAAGTCGCTCCCCGGCGAGTGGTGAGATCGTCTGCCGGGCCCGAATTCATTCGGCAGCGCGCCAAAATCTGTGATAAAATAACTCAAAATATAATAAGATAAATATCAGGGTCGATCAGGATTTGTGACGTGATTGACCAATTGGATTGTGGTTTTTAAACCGTGTGCAGGAGCGTGTTTTATGTATAAGAAACCGTGTGAATTGATGGCGATCTCGCCACTTTTTTCCGGGCTGAATCATGAGAGTTTTGAGCCATACTGCCGTCAATTGAACATTCGTCTGATTTACAAGGGTGAAATCGTCGTCAATGAAGGGGACGAATGTAGTTCTGTGAACGTGGTGCTTGAAGGTCAGTTGTCTGTCCAAAAATATGCGAGCAACGGTGACTATGTCACGCTCAATTTATTGGGTGAGGGAGATGTGTTTGGCGAAGATTTGATCTTCGGATCCTCACATGTTTATCCATACTCCATCGAGGCGGTCACCAACGCGAAAATCATTAGTTTAAATCTTAGCTTGTTGAAGCAGTTCATGAATGAGAATCCCGATATGGTCATCGGTTTTCTTGGTTTTCTATCTGACCGGGTTCAAGAACAAAATGAGCGGATTTCAATTTTGTCTCAGCGTAGCCTGCGACAAAAAATTTCCAGCTATTTGGTCAGTCTGCATCATAAATCCAACCTCCCTTCGGATGTCGGCAAGTTGAACGGTACGACCGCGGGCATGTGGACGAGTGAGCCGGCCAATCCATATGTCGAATTGCCGGTGTCCAAAGAGGTCGCGGCCCGCTTGCTGGCCATGCCCCGCCCGTCATTTTCCAGGGAACTGGTCCGTATGGAAAAAGATGGTTTGATTCGTGTGGATGGCAGAATCATTTGGTTGAGCGATCTGGACGCGTTGGAACGTGGCATGCTGGACGGTCTGAGATGAGCGCGAGCCGGTGACGTGGCGCCGGCCACTATGTGTCTAATCGGAGGAGATCGGCCCACAGTCGAAAAAAGATCGCCTGATATGTTCAAATTTTAATGAAGCGTGTATAATGTCAGCGTCTTGTCCGCGTTGATTCGGTGAGGGTCATGGAGAAATTAAAACAGGCTATTTTAGAACAAGGTATTGTGATCGGAGAAGATGTCCTCAAGGTGGACAGCTTTTTAAATCACCAGATTGATCCGCAGCTGATGAGTGAAATCGGTGAGGAATTTGTTCGCCTGTTTGGCGACCGGGGAATAACAAAGGTAGTGACGATTGAAGTGTCCGGAATTGCGCCTGCGATTTTCGTGGGTTTTTTTCTTTCGGTTCCCGTCGTCTTCGCCAAGAAATCGAAGTCGCTCACATTGGATGACGATGTGTACACCTCTCATGTGATGTCGTTTACCAAACGCAAGGAATATCGCATCACCGTGGAGAAGAAATACATAACGGATCAGGACACGATTTTACTGATTGACGACTTTCTCGCCGTCGGTCAGGCGCTCAATGGTTTAATCGACATTGTGCGTCAAGCCGGAGCGAAGCTAGCTGGCTGTGGTATCGTGATCGAAAAAGGCTATTTGCGCGGCGGGGATCTGTTGCGGGAACAGGGCGTATGTGTTCAATCACTTGCCATTATAGATTCAATGGCCGATCGAAAGATCATTTTCCGGGAAACCCCGGAAGGAGGAAATGAATGAAAATGAAGAAACTGGTAACGTTGATGCTGACTGTGGCCATATTGGCCGCGGTGGCACTCACCGGTTGCTCGGGCAGTGTCAAAGACAGCGGCTCCACTGAGACTACGGTCGCCGCGGACACCAAAGAGGCCGATGCTGAAACCGAGGCCCCCGAACGGGACGCGGACGGCGCGCCGATGAAGGTCGGTGTTCTTTATATCAGCACCAAGACAGATGGTGGCTGGTCCCAGGGACACGCGGAGGGATTCGCCGAGGCGGTCGAGACGATCGGCGCTGACAAAGTTCAACTGATCGAAAAAGAGAGTGTCGCGGATACCGACGCGCAGGCGACGGAAACCGCCATACGCGCCATGATTCAAGAGGGCTGCGAGATTATTTTCGCGACCAGCTTCGGTTTCATGGAGACGGTGGAGCGCATGTCTCATGAATTTCCCGAAGTGAAATTTGAGCATTGCTCCGGTTACATGTCCAATGAGAATATGGATAACTATTTTGGACAGATTGAACAGGCGCGCTATCTTTCGGGTATCGCCGCCGGTTACAAGACCGAGACTGATAAAATTGGCTTTGTGGCGGCTCAGCCGATTCCTGAAGTCATTCGGGGCGTCAACGCGTTCACACTGGGTGTTCGCTCGGTCAACCCGGAAGCCGAGGTGCACGTTAAATTTTCAATGACCTGGTTTGATCCCGGCAAAGAGACTGAAACCGCGAAAGCGTTGCTGGATGAGGGCTGTGATGTCTTGGCCATGCATCAGGACACGCCATCCACATTGAAAGCGGCAGAAGACGCGGGTGGGTTCGCGGTTGGTTATGACCTGAGCGCGGCGGATGTGGTGCCGAACGCGTATTTGACCGCGCCGCTGTGGAACTGGTCGGTCTACTATACACACAAACTGAACGCGATGCTGGATGGAACCTGGGCGGTCGAGCAATCCTGGGGCGGCATGAAAGAGGATCTGATTCAGCTGGATGAGCTGACTGACCTGGTGCCGGAGGAAGCGGTCGCGAAAATTGACGAAGTGATGGCGGATATCGTCGAACAGGGCAACGCCTATGTTTTCGCCGGTCCGTTGAAGGACCAGGCGGGTAACGAAGTTTGCCCCGAGGGTCAGAGCATCAGCCAGGAAGACCAGATGGCGATGGATTACTTTGTGGAAGGTGTGGTGGGTTCAATACCGACTCAGTGATGAGCGGTCAACCGATCCCGGCGCGACGGTTCACGCGATTCGCTTGAGCGGTCGTGAGAGACAAATTGTTGATATGTTGGTTTCGGTGCCGGCCCATTACGCGGACGGCGCCGAAACGTGTTTTTGGAAGAAAATCGTGATGCTCAGGAGACAGACAATGGAGAAAATCAAACAGGTTCCGGCTCTTGAAATGAGAGGGATATCGAAATCATTTGGCAGCGTGCGCGCCAATCATGATGTGAATTTCACCCTTGATCATGGTGAGATCCATGCGCTGTTGGGTGAAAATGGATCCGGAAAAAGCACGTTGATGAATATTTTGTCCGGTATCTACAGTCCGGACAGCGGAGTGATCATGATCAACGGGACCGTACGGCAATTCCATTCGCCCAAAGACGCCATTTTACAAAAAATCGGCATGGTGCATCAGCACTTTCGGTTGATGGAAAATATGTTGGCTTGGGAAAATGTCCAGGCCGGAACAGGTGGCGCGAGGCTGGACAGGAAGAAATCCATTGAGCGCATGGTCGCTCTGGCTGAACAATATCAAATCAGTTTTGACCCGGGTAAAAGTGTGCGCGCGATGTCGGTCGGTGAAAAACAAAATGTGGAGATTATGAAGGTGTTGTATCGGGGCGCGGACATCCTGGTCATGGACGAGCCGACCGCGGTGCTCACGCCACAAGAGATCGAGGGCCTGTTCACGGTGCTCAGGAAGATGCGCGATGATGGGCGCTCGGTCATTTTTATCAGTCATAAGCTAAACGAGGTCGCCGCGCTTTGTGACCGGGTGACGGTGCTGCGCGCGGGTGAGGCCGTGGGCTGCGCCAAGGTGGCGGATTTGCGACGAGACAACATGATCGAGATGATGGTTGGTCATAAAGTGGACCTGTCGATCGATCGGCCTGAGCCACAACACCGGCCGGTCTGTCTAACCGTGGATCAACTGACGGTGAAAGATGGATTGGGAGCGACCAAGCTGAATCAAGTCAGTTTTGATTTGGCTCCGGGGGAGATTCTTGGTGTGGCGGGATTGGCCGGCAGTGGTCAAAAAGAGCTGTGTGAGGCGATCGCCGGGCTCCAGCCCAATGTCGGGGGGGCGATTCAGTTCGATGGCCGTGACATCTTGGGTCACTCACCGCGCGAGATCATCCGCATGGGCGTCAGCATGAGCTTCATACCGGAAGACAGACTTGGAATGGGTCTGGTTCCAAGCATGGACATAGTTGAGAACATCATGCTCAAGGACTACGCTTTCCACAAAGGTCCATGGCTGCAAATCAAAACCGCGGAGAAAAAAGCCGGCCAAATCGTCGACCAGCTGGACATCAACACTTCGGGAGTTGGACAGATGGTGCGCAAGCTGTCGGGCGGGAACATTCAAAAGGTCATTTTAGGTCGTGAGATCAATCTGAATCCCAAACTGTTGATCACCGCGTACGCGGTGAGAGGGCTGGACATCAATTCTGCCTACACGATTTACGATTTGCTCAACACGCAGAAAAAAAAGGGTGTCGCGATCTTGTACATCGGTGAGGATTTGGACGTGTTGTTGGAATTGTGCGACCGAATTCTTGTTTTATGTCAAGGTGAGGTCACCGGCATTGTAAAGGCTCAGGATGTGACAAAAGAGGACATCGGTTTGTTGATGTCCGGTGGTTCCTTGGATGCTGTCGCGTCCGATAAACGAGCGCGCGAAGGGGAGAATGGACAATGAGATTCAGAATGGTTCAAAGGACTCGGATATCCACTTTAAAAGCGCTGTCGATCAGAGTTGTCGCCATCCTGTTGGCGCTGGCGGCCGCCGCTCTGTTGTTGCTGGCCATGGGCTTTAATCCCCTGGAGGCATACGCCGCCCTGTTTTCCGGCGCGTTTGGCTCACTCACCGGCCTGAGAAGCACGGTCACGACCGCGGTTCCGCTGATCATAATCTCGCTGGGCATCTCAATCGCGTTCAGCATGAATTTTGTCAATGTGGGCGGTGAGGGACAATTGTTGGCGGGTGCGGTGGGGGCGACATTCATAGCGCATAATTTGCCGATGTCACTGCCCGCGCCGATCATGTTGTTGGCGATGGCCGTCACGTCCATGCTGTTGGGCGGCCTGCTTGCCGCGATTCCTGCTTTTTTTAAAGCGAAATACAACGTGAATGAGACACTATTCACGCTGATGCTGAACTATGTCATGCAGTATTTTGTGCTGATGCTTCGCAGCCAAATCTGGAAGGATCCAAAGGGGATGGGTTTTCCCAAGATCGCCTCAGTTCCGGCAAACGCGATATTGCCTAAGTTGGGTGGGATCCACATCGGTTGGATGGTCGCCCTGTTGCTCGTGATGATCGTCCACATAATGATGCGACGCACAAAAATCGGCTATGAGATGCGGGTTGTGGGGTCAAGTGTGAACACAGCCCGCTATGCCGGTATGAATGTTAATAAAGTAATTATCATCGGTGTCTGCATCTCCGGAGCGATCGCGGGTCTGACCGGCATGATCAAGTTGTCCGGCAGCACTTACAACCTGACCGAGACCATCGGTGGAGGGAGCGGATTCACGGCGGTCATCATCGCCTGGCTGTCCAAACTGTCAGCGCCGGCCATCTTGTTTGTCGGTTTTATGTTTGGCGCGTTGACGCAAGGGGCGACCGCGATGGAAATCGCCCTGGGCATCCCCGCGGCGTTGGCCGACGCCATACAAGGTCTGATTTTATTTGGCGCGCTGGGTTGTGAGTTTTTCATTCAATATAAACTGGTGCGGGAACAAAGAACGCCCGTCCGACAGTTGGAGATGAACGGTGAGGTGGCGGAATGAATAACATCGGTATGCAAATCGCGTTGCTGTTGGCTTCGGCCATTCGGATGTCCACACCTCTGACTCTGGGCACGTTGGGTGAGACGCTGACCGAGCGCGCCGGTAATTTGAACCTCGGTGTGGAAGGCATGATGATGCTCGGCGGATCGGTCTCGTATTTGATCGCGCTCTATACCGAAAGCCCTTTGTTGGCATTGCTCGGTGGGATGCTGGGTGCGATGTCGGGCGCTTTTCTATATGCGTTTATGACGATCTCCTTGCGCGCGAACCAGACGGTCAGCGGTCTTGCGCTGGCGATATTCGGCGTCGGTCTGGGCAACACGTTGGGGAAAATCGGCGCGGGCGCGAATGTTCCACAGCGGGTGACGGCTCTGTTTAAAGCCGCGCCGTTCACGTTGCGGGCGGACGGTGTTCAGGAACTGAAGTTCATCGGACCGGTGTTGCGCTTCATAAACGAGGCGTTTCTAAAACATGACGTGTTCGTCTACCTGGCCGTTTTGCTGGCTGCGCTGTTCTATCTGTTTTTGTTTAAAACCAAAATAGGGTTGAACATCCGCGCGGTCGGTGAGAACCCATCGGCGGCTGACGCCTCGGGGCTGACCGTCTCTCGTGTGAAGTACGGCTGTGTGCTTGCGGGAGGCGCGTTGGCGGGACTGGCCGGCTCATATTACCCGTTGGCGCATATTGGCGCCTGGACCGACAATATTACCGGAGGGCGTGGCTGGATTGTGGTCGCGCTGGTCATTTTCGTACGCTGGCATCCATTAAAAGCGATTGTTGGATCGGTTTTGTTTGGTCTGCTGGACATCATCGGAGTCCGTCTGCCCACGTTGATTCCCGGCGTCGCGCACTGGCCTATTTTTTCGGAGTACGCGTTTAACATGTATCCTTATATCATGACGATTATCGTACTGATTTTTTCGTATGCCAGAGGGAAAAAAGGCTGGATGGGGCCGGCTTCGCTGGGTCAATCATTCTTTCGGGAGGAGCGCTGACGAAGCCAATGCGTGCCGGTTGACATGGATTTGCAATGAACGAACGGTAAATTGTAATATGAATGGCCTGCCTGATCGACCAAATTCTCGCGGGCCGTTCATTTTTTCATGTATAATTACATTGTCGATC
>CAZAPS010000033.1:0-16988 GCA_964487355.1 uncultured Oscillospiraceae bacterium | reverse complement strand
CCTGCCGGTGGAATCGCCATCGCCTACAATGACATGAAAGTATTGGAAGTGCATGAACTGTTCAAGGCGATCACACAAGGCACCCCTTACACTTGCACATTTGATTTTGGATATCGGATCGACCGCACTGTCGGCGCGATTCTTGAGTCTGCACGCACAAAGTCTTGGATTTCAATTGAATAATAAAGGAGGTCACAAATGACGATTCAAGTTGGCACCGCTCCTGATTCCTGGGGCGTATGGTTTCCGGATCATGACAAACAACCACCCTGGCAGCGCTGCATGAGTGAAATGCGGCAATCCGGGTATGCCGGAGTTGAACTGGGCCCCTGGGGCTATTTTCCCACCAAATCCGAAGAGCTGAAAGCGGCATTGGGAGAAAACAAACTCGAGCTGGTCGCAGGCACTTGTGGCGGTGACTTTTTGGATGACCGTTCGGTTGAGGCCGTGATGCGGACGGTGGATGAGATCGCGGACTTGCTTGCCCATTTTTCCTCAGCCAAATATATTGTTCTGTTACCCGCGATGTACACCGACCTTGAAACCGGTGAATATGTGATGGAAGTTGATTTGAGTGACGCGGATTGGCGACGGTATGTCGAGAATGTCCAACGTGTGTCGGATTATGTAACAACCAAAGGATATGTCGCCTGCTTCCATCCACATGTCGATTGCCACGTTCAGACCGAAGAGCAGATTGAGCGACTGCTGAACGATACCAATGAGAAGGTTCAGCTTTGTTTTGACACCGGGCATCACGTGTACGGTGGTGGCGAGCCGATCAGTTTTTACAAAAAACATGCCGACCGTATTCCTTATATTCATATCAAGGACTGTGATATGGATGTCAAGGCGAAGATGGATGCCAGCAACTGGTCTTTCGCCAAGGCGGTAACCGAGGACATCATGGTCGAGCCGGGTAAAGGAAGCATTGATTTCGCGAAGTTCCGAGCGGCTTTGGACGAGGCCGGCTATCAGGGCTGGGTTGTTGTTGAGCAAGATTTGTTCCCGGTGAAGTCGTTTGATCTGCCGTTGGAGATCGCCACCCGCACCCGTGAGTTTTTAAGCTCGGTCGGTTTTTAACAGACAAAGCAGACGATGAAATCACGTTGGCATGTCCGTGAATGGACGGTCAAGATACGAAAAAATCGATCAAAGTAAAATGAACGCGTGGATTTCGGTTCGGTATCAACGAGCCGGGATCCATGTGTTTTTGTTTTAAAAGAAACACCGAACCTATCGACACTGAATTCCGTTCTCACGATCTTGAAAGCGATGCCGGCGTTTGGAATAATGACAACTAAACAGACGGCGTGGAGGTAAGATATGGGGAATGGGCGAACAGAGCGAATCGAACGTGTCACGATTGATTATCATAAAGCTGTGACCATTAATCA
This sequence comes from uncultured Oscillospiraceae bacterium, assembly GCA_964487355.1. Lineage (GTDB taxonomy): Bacteria > Bacillota > Clostridia > Saccharofermentanales > Fastidiosipilaceae > JAXGYX01. Next base: position 15,591 of record CAZAPS010000033.1, on the reverse strand, counting down.
GCCTAAGGTGGATACTGATGAGCTCCCCGCGTTGAATTGGAATTACTTTGAGCGTCTGTTCATCGACCGCGGGACTCAACGAATCAATCATCTGCGGCGATACGGTCAAGGCTGTGTCATAACTTGCGATTTTTATGTTGAAGACGGTGTGTCAAGCTTGTTGGATTATCCGGACCTAAGCTCGCTCGTTGACTCCCTGGATACTGTGTCACCTGATCTGCCAACCGACATGAGTGAAACGAATTATTTTGTGATCACAGTGGATTTCGCTCATGCTCCGAGTCGTGTGGCGAAAGGTATCTATGATCGACGCGATCTGCCGGAGAGATGGCCGGCATTCATGCGATTGATTTCTTCGTTCATGGACTTCTATGAGCCGGGAGAAATCCTCAACTCAGAGGTGTACTGTAGGGCGCGCAGACGAAATGGGGAGTATGTTTTCTGCGCTACACGTCTGCGATCGGATGATACCTTCGGCTATTTTCGCGCGCAAGATGAGACGATCGAGGTTGGTGACTATGTGCTGGTTCCAGTCGCCGGGAGTGGTGAGGCGGTCGCGCGGGTGGTTGACATCGATTTTTTTACAAAAGAAAACGCGCCTTTCCCGTTTGAAATGGCCCCCCGGGTGATTCGCGGATGCACGGCGGAAGAACTGGACCGATTGGATAATTGAATCATTCAGATACAGCCGGATTTTATGAAAAATGGGTCAAGGAGGATTGATGTGGAACGTTTCATTCTGATTGTGGAAGTGATCAAAGAAATTATCAATATTTTCTCTATTTTGGTGTTGTGCGTCGGTGTGGCTTTATGTGCCCGAGATTTAATTGTGATTCCATTTTCAAAGATTTCGAAGTCAGAGCGGAGGACTCAATTTCGTCAGGCGAAAATCCAACTGGCCGGATTTGTTTTGCTCGGTTTGGAGATCCTGATCGTCGCGGACATCATCGAGACGATCGTGCGCCCCACTCTGGACGATCTGCTGCGGTTGGCGGCGATCGTCGCCATCCGCACGGTGCTTTCTTATTTTCTGAACCGTGAAATCAAAGAGCTTGAAGATAAAGAGAAAGACGAATGAAAAGTCAGACGAGGGTGGGGAATATGATTGATTTTATTGAAAATAGAAAAGCTTCTGAAAGTGGCCGATCGATAACCGCGTCACCGGTTGTATTTGCAGACTTCGCACGCCAAGACGAGATCCTCACCGCGATGAGGATCGAAAACAGCAGTCGCTTTCCGGCATCGGAAAGTGACGCGATCCGGTTTGAAGCAAGAGACAATCATTACTATGCGACTCTCCACATTCCTGACCTGAATGATTTAACCCTGAAACCGTCTCTGGTGGAGCTTTATATTACCGCGGATTCACTGATTGTGTTTGCCGACACCGCCGATCTGCGCCGCTTCAAAGATGAGTTGGCGACCGATCAGCCGGGCGTTGGCGAGGCGGACCGCGCACTTTATACCTTGCTGGACCATGCTCTGAATCGCTACTTGAACGCGCTCGCGGAAATTGACGCCAGGATGGAGGATTTGCAGGAACGCTCACTGTTGAAACAAATCGAAGGGCACAACGCGGCGATTCGATCTTTGCATCGGGAACTGTTTGTCTTGAAAAAATATTTTGAGTCGTTATTCAACTTACTTGCGGAGCTGGAAGAAAATCACAATGAGATTTTCTCCAAAGCTCATCTTCAGACTTTTCGCACATTGAAAAAGAAGAGTGAACGCCTGCTGGGCATCGTGCTGGGTCAGCGAGAGTATCTGATTCAGGTGCGAGAGACTTTCCAGAACCAGATGGACATCAGCCTGAACGAGACCATGCGATTTTTTACCGTGATCACCGCGGTGTTTTTACCTCTAACTTTGATCGCGGGCTGGTATGGCATGAATCTCAAGATGCCGGAACGAGCGTCGGCGCTCGCCTATCCGATCGTGATTGTGGTCAGTGTCGTTTTCATTATTTCCATCCTGATATACTCTAAGAAGAAGAACTGGTTTTGAATCAGTTGGTTTTAATGCCAACCAACAGACGAGACATTTATTATATTTGATAGGAGATGGTGAAGATGAACAAACAGGCGATCGCGGAATTCTATATGAGGTTGGATCGTGCCTTTTTTTTGAACGAGGAAAACAAGAAGTGGGCAGGACACGATTCTCCGCTGCCCATTGGTTATGGGCAGACGATTTCCCAACCGTCGCTGGTCTTGTCCATGACTCAGCACCTGTCTCCGGAGGCCGACAGCAAAGTACTGGAGATTGGGACAGGGTCAGGTTATCAAACAGCATTGCTGGCCGAGTTCGCGCGCGAAGTGTACACCGTTGAGCGGATCGAGGATTTATCGAAACAGGCTAGGCGCAGATTGCGGGAGTTGGGATATGAAAACATATTTTATAAAGTTGACGATGGCAGCTCCGGTTGGCAAGAGCATGCGCCGTTCGACCGAATCATCGTGACGGCGGCGGCCGGGAAGATGCCGGTTGACCTGATCGATCAGCTCAATGTAAATGGCCGGATGATTGTGCCGGTCGGTCCACCTTCTGTGCAGGATTTGTTGTTGATAACGAAAGATGAAGAGGGAAACGTGGACGAACGGGTGTTGACGCAGGTGCGCTTTGTCGAGATGGTTGGGGACTACGGTTGGTAAAAAACCGATCGTGAATCACATGTTCACGATCGGTGATCCAAGACTGATCATTCGTTTAAATGCTCTTCGACCAGACCTTGAGAATGTAAAATATCCTGAACGTATAGAATTCCGTTGCCGATCCCATCCAGTTTGAACTGTTCGTTGATTTCCAAAATTGCCTGATTGACAACCTCATTGGGCATCAACATGATGACCATTTCCTTCTCGGGGGCCAATTGAATACCGAAGAGAGTGGCGTGCTCGGATGAGGCGGAGCCTTGTCCACGTAGAATTGTCCCACCTCTTACACCGGCTTTGCGCGCGGCCTCGATGATGTCGTCACCCAGGCCCAAATCGACGATGACACAAATCTTTTTATACATACTATGCTTTTCCTCCAGACGACAAATATCTTTGCAAAAATCGAGCAGGTCTTCTTTGCTGAGTTTATCATTTTTTCCGATATGAAAGAGCACTTCGGTGCTGAATGTGATACCATGAGCGGGTTTCGCGATTTTTAAACGTTCGGCGAACACGCGTCTTAATTCTTCTTCTCTTTCCGGTGAAAGTAAAAACTCAAACTGCATCTTCGCGGAATCTTTGATTCCCAGCTGACGAAACCAACTCGGAGGCAGGGAACCTTTGGCTCTGACGCTGAAGTAGGCGAGCGGTTCCTGACGCCCCACGATGGACTCTACCTTGTGACGCTTGTCCGCGTCGGTGATGAGTGTCAGCAGTCTCCAGTTTGCGGGCTGTCTAGTCATTTTCTTTACCTTTCTGAGATCGGAGCTTACGGGTTTTGCTCTGATAGATCGCGCCTAACAATTGAATCGAGATAATTGGCATCATCGCGACGATGGCGATCATGCCAAATCCATCGGTGACGACGTCCGCGGTCGGAATTTGGGCGGCGATTCCCTGGACGAAGGCGAGTGAGAAAGTGGCGGTCATCGGACCGGAAGCCACACCACCCGCGTCGAAAGCAGTTCCGACAAATAGATCGGGGACAAAATAAGCGAGCAATACCGACAGACCGAAGCCGGGCAAAAGGTACATCCACAGTTCGATCCCCGGTACGAGAATTCTTAATACAGACATGAAAATCGCCAGACCGACAGCGGCCGAAAGAAAACCAAGAACCAGCGGTCGGCGGACATGTCCGCCGGTCACATCTTCTACTTGGTGGGTCAACACGTGTACCGCCGGTTCGGCCAGCACAGTGACCAGGCCAAGCACCAGGGCTATGGCAAGAACGGGGATCTTGCTATCCAGGTTGGCCAGCCCCGCGCCGATCTGGGTCCCGACGTCCATAAATCCGCCGTTGACGCCAAGCATGAACGTGACCAGTCCAATATATGTGATGATGAGTCCGCGGATATTGGACCAAATCTCCCGTTTTCTGTGATGCAGCGCGATGATATGAAATAGCAGGTAAGCCAGCAAAATAGGCAATAATGAGATCAAAGTCTCCAAGGCAAGCTTGGAAAACGCGCCAAAATATCCGTCGAGCAGACTGCTGCTGATGGGCTGACTTTCGGGCAATGTGCCTTCAAGTTTTTCGACGCCCATGATCAGACCGGTAACCAACACGCCGATGATGGCGCCGGACGACGCGATTCCGACCAATCCAAAGGAATCAGCCTCCGCGGCCTTACTGTCTCTTTTCAACGCGGCGACACCGCCTGCAAGCGCCAACATGAAGGGAACTGTGATCGCTCCGGTCGTGGCGCCGGAGGCGTCAAACGCGATCGCGATGAAATCCGGCTGAGAGAAGAATGATAAAATCATGATCAGCGCGTAGGCGAAGGTGAAAACGTATCTCAAACGCACCGCTGAAAGAATGCGCAACAGACCCAGCGTCATCATGACACCGAGGCCGATCGAAACCACAATCACCATCAGCACACCGCCAAATTGTCCTTGAGTGACGGCGCTCACCTGACCGGCGAGAATGTGGAGGTCGGGTTCAGCATAGGAAATAAAGAAACCAAGTGTCAGTGAAACCGTTATGACGATCGGCAAGAACTTGGATTTCGCCAGTGATCCACCCATCGCGTGTCCGATCGGCTCGATGGACTGATCAATGCCAAGTAGGAAAATCGTCAGTCCGATAATGACCAGCACAGCACCGATCAAAAATCGGGGCAGCTGACCGGAGTCCAGTGGGGTGAAAGTGAAATTCAAAATCAGGACGATGGCGGTGACGGGTAGGACGGATGTAAGCACTTCTTTTAATTTTGCGTTTATTTCTGACAAATGATATTCCTCTTTTCTGGATTGGCGACCGTCCGACGAACCTTGACAACCGATTGTTCAACCGATTGTCACGCTTGGCCGGGTAGCAGCATCTGTTCCGTCTCGCTCGATTTTATGCCACTCAGTTCGGGTTCGGGCAATTGATAGACTTTTAGGAAATATTCAACCTGCTCTTGGAATTTTGGATCCTTTTTGTGCAGGCGCTTCAAATATTTGTGAGCGTCATACATGCCGGAGCGAATTTCGATCATTGTGACCGATATGTTGGAGCAATGGTCTGAGATCCGTTCCAGGGAGGTAGAGATGTCAACCAGGAAAATTCCGATTTCGATGGAACAGCAGCCAACTCTCAGACGCTCGATATGGCGCACTTTGACGGCGTTGTTGATGCGGTCGACGACCTCCTCCATTGGCTCGACTTTGCGCGCGAGATTGAGATTGTCCGTGCGGTAGGCGGTCAATGTGAGATTGACGATATCCAGCACGGCTTTTTTATAAACTTTCAATTCGCCCAACGCCCACTTGGAAAATTGCAAATTTTGCTCATGAATACTGTTGGCGGCCTCCGCGATCGATTTGGCGTGATCCGATATGCGTTCGATGTCGCTTATACTGTTTAGAATGATCGTGAGGGTCTGATTATCTCTTTCGCTGAATGTCAGGCTGTTGATTTTGAGCAGATAGCTGCCCAGACGATCCTGGTACTGATCGATTTTCTTTTCGATTCTGCGCACTCTTTTGTACTTTTCCTCGTCGTACTCCTCGAGCAAATCAAATGACAGGGCGATCGCCGTCTTGGTTTTTTCGAACATCTCCACAGATTTTAACCTGGTCTGTTGCAGCGCAATGCTCGGAGTGTCAAGCAGACGGTCGTCCAGGGTTTGAAACTCATCGAACTTTTCATTTTTCTCCTCCTCGGTCTCCGGCAAAATCAGATAGGTCAGTTTTTCCAGCAGACCGGTAAAGTTGACCAAAACCACGGTGTTGACGACGTTGAACAAGGTGTGCACGGCGGCGATCAGCACAGGTGTCGTCGTCTGGTCGGCGAACGAAAAGCGCAACAGCGCGTTTCCAATATAGAACAAGGACATGAATATGACCGTGCCAAGGATGTTGAAGATCAGGTGGACCGCGGTGGCGCGCTTCGCGTTGCGTTTGGCGCCGAAGGTCGCGAGCAGGGCGGTTATGCAGGTGCCGATGTTTTGTCCCATGATGATCGGGATGACCGCGGACAGCGGAATGGCGCTGGTGATGACAAGCGCCTGCAGAATACCGATTGACGCCGAAGAACTCTGGATGATCGCGGTCAACAGCATCCCCACCAGCACGCCGAGCAAGGGGTTGGAAAATTTCAGGAAAAAGCTTTGGAACTCAGGATACTGAGCCAATGGGGCCATGGCGCCACTCATCATCTCCATACCGAACATCAAGAGCGCGAAACCGATCATTACATTGGCGATCCCCACATGTCGCTCACTTTTGTCGAACAACAAGATGGCGATGCCGATCAGCGCCAAAATGGGGGAAAAGGAAGTTGGTTTCAACATGTTGATAAAAAAATTGGAACTTCTGATACCGGTCAAACTCAAAATCCAGGCGGTGACCGAAGTGCCGACATTGGCTCCCATGATCACACCGATCGCCTGTCTAAGCTGCATAATGCCGGAGTTTACCAGGCCAACGACCATCACGGTGGTGCCTGAGGATGATTGGATGACGGCTGTGACGCCTGCACCCAGCAGCACACTTTTATACTTATTGGATGTCAGTCGTTCCAGAATTCCCTGCAACTTATTGCCGGAAATCATGGTCAGGCTCTTTCCCATTAGATCCATGCCGTACAAGAACATGGCGAGCCCCCCAATGAGGGTCAGGATACTGAAAAAGTCCATTGTGTTCTCCTCAAATAACTTACCTAACTACTAATACAATCTGTATCACCATTAATTCATATTTAAAATAGACAATCAATTTTTATTTTACGTTAAGAAAAATTAAAAATAAAGAGAAATAAGACTAAAGATCATAATCGTGGTGTATAGTTTACCTATGTTTGTGCTGATTATGAAAATCACTCTATCAATTCCCTGGTCACGCTCATTAAAAGACAAGCGACGAGTGGTTCGCTCACTGGTGGACGCGCTGTCCCATCGATATAATCTGTCGGTAAGCGAGGTTGAATCACAAAATCGCCTGCAAACCGGTGTGATCGGTGTCTCACATGTAGGAATACGTGAGAGTGATGAGTGGGAGATGAGCAGTCGGCTCCTTGATTTTATTTATGAACACTCTGAGGCGGAGGTTGTTGACGTGGAAAAGACAGTGGCGGCGTTCGCCGAGTTGTTCGATTGAGCGCCGCCACTGTTTAAATTAATTCATGTGTGAACGAGATTGAGTTCTGTTCCATGGATGTCGCTGTCAGATTTGGGTTGGCCGGGATCAGCCGACTGACTTGCCTTCTTTTGTTGTGCTCGCGGCCTGGCCGGCGTCGAAATCCACGCCAGTTTGACGAGGTTCATCTTCGGTGAACACATAGTCTTTGCCGGGTAAAATCGCATTTAACAAGATCCCGAGAATCGCGGCGATCGCAAGACCGGAAAGGTTGATTTCAAAGGTCCCGATGGGAATTGTCAGACCGCCCAATGTGTTGAAACCCAGCGCGGTGACTAAAATCGCCGCTGAGATGATGAGATTTCGACTTTTGGTGAAATCGACCTGGTTCTCGACGACGTTGCGAATGCCGATCGCCGAGATCATGCCGTAGAGGATCAAGGATACGCCTCCGATGATCGCTGACGGAATGGTGCGGATGCCCTCGCTCAGGAACGGGACAAAGGACAACACGATGGCGAAACAGGCGGCGATGCGCATGACGATCGGATCGTAAATGCGGGTTAAGGCCAAAACACCGGTGTTTTCTCCATAAGTTGTATTCGCCGGTCCGCCAATCAGGGCCGACAGCGTTGTCGCAAGTCCGTCTCCGGTCAGTGTTTTAGCCAGACCGGGCTTGCTGATGTAGTTGATTCCGGTGGTGGCGCTGATCGCGGAGATGTCTCCGATGTGCTCCATCATGGTGGCAAGTGAAATTGGAACGATTGTGATGATCGCGCTTAGATCGAATTTAGCCAACGTGATGGGTGGCAGACCGATGATCTTAGCGTTTTGCACCGCGCTGAAGTCGACTCTGTTCAAGATCAGGGCGAGCACATAGGAGCCGACCACGCCGAGCAGAATCGGAATGATTTTGATCATGCCTTTCCCCCAGATATTGCACACGACTATGATACCCGCCGCGACTACTGCGAGCAGCCAGTCGGTCGAGGCGTTTTGGATCGCCGATGGCGCCAGGATCAGACCAATCGAAATAATGATGGGGCCGGTCACCACAGGCGGGAAAAAACGTAATACGCGTTTGACACCATATAACCTGATAAAACCGGCCAGCGCCAGATAGACCAGTCCGGACACCGCCACGCCACCGCCGGCGTAGGCGAGCTTTTCTATATCGGCGACTCCATCGACCATGGGCGCTACCATCGCGTACCCCCCGAGATACGCGAAAGATGAGCCAAGAAACGCGGGGACCTTGCCACCTGTAATTAGGTGGAAGAGCAGGGTTCCGATACCCGCCATCAGCAATGTGGTCTGGATGCTGAGTCCGGTTAGCAGCGGCACCAGCACCGTCGCGCCGAACATGGCGAATGTATGTTGCATGCCCAACAATAAAACCTTCAGTTTTGGAAGTTGTCTTACACTGTAGATCGCTGTCGAATCGTCCATATTATCCTCCCTTTTTCTAAAAACCCGCATAATACTGTCACACAGGTGGATGAGTGTCAAGCTTGAAACACAAAACTCGCGGCGGCCGTCACCCCGACCGAAATCAACACGACCACCCAAATCGGTATGTTTTTGATCAACGACAACAAGCCGGCGGTGATCGCTCCGATCACACCGATCTGAACATGATTCGGATCGACCCGCAGCACGCCGGGGAAGATAAGAGCGGCCATCACGGTGTAGGGAATCAAACCGAGAAATTTCTCGGCCTTGTTGCTGAATTTCATTTTTTCAATCAGGACCGCCGGTAACAAACGGGGGATGAAGGTCACCAGCGCCATCAATATAATCAATAAATAAACGCTCATCGTTCGCCTCCCTTTCCTTCGCGCGTCGCCTTGTGAGATACAGCGCGTGTCGCCTCTTGGGATTCAGTGCGCATCGCCTCGGCGGTTGAGATCGTCGGATTGTCATCGGTCAGCCAAATCCCCGCGGCGGCCCCGATCAGCGTGGCCGCGATCAGCGCCCAGCTCGCGGGCATGATCAGACGCGCGAACAAGTTGATCAACGCTGTCAGGCCGACGGTCAAAGCGAGTTTCAGATTTTGCTTGATGTTGGGGATCAACAGAGCGATGAACATGGCGTACAGCGCGATGCCCAGCCCATCGTTGATGATCGGTGGCAAGATCTCGGTCACAAGCGCGCCAACCGCGCTGCCGGTGATCCAGGATGAATACGTGACTGTCAGCATGCCGACAAAATACCATATCGATTTATGACCATCCTCGGCGGTCGTGAACATCGCGAAGGATTCATCGGTGACGCCGAATGAGGCGAGCAGACGGGCTTTCACGCCGGTCGGACTCATTCGATTGAACACACAGGTGCTCATGATAACGTGACGCAAATTCAAAATAAAAGTGGTCAAAACAATGGAGGTCATGTCCGCTCCCGCGCCCAGCATGCCGGCGGCCATCATTTGACTTGCGCCGGCAAACACAAATACAGACATCAAAATTGTCTGCGCGATATTCATGCCCGCCTGTCTTGCCATGACCGCGTAGGCGATGCCGACCGGAACAAAACCCAAGATTACCGGCAACGCCACTTTTAAGCCCGCGGCGAATTCCATTCGTTTGATTTTTGTTGTGTTCACCGGGCTCTTGTACCTTTCCCGCTCGCGCCAATCTTCATCCGTGTTTTGACAGATGTTTGACTTGCCTCGCCGACTTGTGAAAGTTGGCGGATCAACTGTCCAGGGTGCCGACGGCCTGACGGGCGTGGTCTACGAACATCTGACGGATGCCTTGGTATTCGCCCATGCCACGCAACACACTGACGACTTCATAGCCGGCATTTTTCAACTGTGTCTGCCAGGAGTCCTCATGTTCGCCGGCCATGTCGTTGTGAACGTGATCACCGGCGACGATCATCAGGGGATATAGATAGACTTTGTGCGCTCCGCAGTCCGTGAGGCGGCGTTTGACCGCGGCCAGATCGGGATATTCCTCAACCGTTCCGACCAACGCGTTTTGAAAGCCCATGTCACTCATCTTATAATCGAGTGCGGCGTAGACTGAATTAGCGAAATGGGATGAGCCATGACCCATGAACACAATCGCGCTGCCGGGTTCTTTGATCTCGGGGATTTCCGCCATCAGTGAATTGACCAATTCAGCGAAATCGTCGGTCTCGGTCAGCAGCGGCGCGCCGACCGAAAACGCGGGAAAATGCTCCTGATAAGGTTGCAGCGCCTCCATCATGTCATCATATTCCAGTCCATTCATGATATGGGTCGGCTGAACGACGACCGTTCCATATCCTTCCTCCAAGACGCGATCCATCGCCTGCTCGACGTTGTCGACGCGCATATTGTTCACGCGTTTTAATTTATTGATGATCATTTGACTGGTAAAAGCTCGCCTGACATCAAAATCCTCGAACTCGCGCGCGATGGACGCTTCGATCGCGCCGATCGTCGTCGCTTGATTGTGCAGATAACTAGTTCCAAAACTAACGACCAACAAGGCTTTTTTATCAGGATCGACCGTCACTTCGGCGCTTCGCCGGACGATGTTGGCTGTCCGCCTGCTTGTTTCATCTCTCATGTTCATGCTCCCTTTTTCTTCGATTTTCCAAGTATATCATCACTTAATTTTTTTATCGTCAAATCAACCGTTCTTCAGGTCAAAAGGCGTCAAGGAGACGGGAAATTCATACCTGCGCTACAATGGTGGTTGTAAGGATCTATATTTAGACACCACCCGGCCGGTCCTCCTGAGTGTCGCTCACGAGCCATTCAGGTTGTTTTGTGTTGGATACACGGAGGTTTTGATGAGTTTATTCACGGACGATGCTTTTTTGCCAAAATATCCGGTCCCGGATCTGGACGAAGTGGTGGCGGATCTCAAACATCGTGTCCGCCCACTTGTTGGCGAACAGTCGTTCAAGGAGTTTCGCGACACCCTAAATGAATTTATTGGAACCGAGGGAACTTTTTTATATGACAAAATTGTTGATCTTGCTCGGGAAATACCGGACACCGATAGCTGGTTGCGCCCCATTTGGGATGACAATTACCTAGCTTCACGCCTATCTTTGCCCCAACATCATAATTACACGCTACAGTTGAACTACAGGCGCTGGGGGGCAAACGCGCCTGCCAAATTGATTCGTGCGCTGACTATGATCGTCTTGCGGATTCGCGCCGAGACACTTCCTCGTCAGAATGGAAGAGTCGATCTCAGCATGGATACGCTAAATCGAATGATTTACACGAGAGTGCCTGCGCCGAAGCGGGATATCTGGTACCTGCCGCCATTCGCAGAGCGGATGATGGCCGCCGTGGTGTGTCGGGGACACTGGTTCGTTCTGGGCCTGCTAACGTCGGATGGCGCCGTTCCATCGGTGGAAGAGTTGATGCTTGGTCTCGATTTGATCCGCGCTCAGGCGGACGAGGCGGGTGAGGTGACGTGCGTCTCGGCGTATACCGCGGTCGACAGGGACGAGGCTTCGCGGCTACGTGGGAGATTGTGTCGATACCGGATCAACCGACTCAGCCTCGCGGACATCGAGCGGGCGATGTTTGTCGTTTGCCTGGATTCCGAAGTGCGCGGCGGGCAGACGTTTGGCTTGAATCTGATCGCGGGCGACTCGCGTGACCGCTTTTATGACAAATCGCTGCAAATCATCAGTTCGGGAGATCGTCTCGGTCTGCAATTGGAGCACTCCGGCTGCGACGGTGGACTGTGGGACTATATCATTGATCGATGCGACAAGAGTATTAGAGAAACAGCAACCGCGCCGACGTCGGATTCCACTTCGAGCAATCTATGTTCTCCACATATACGTAGGTTGAAATGGATGGTCGATGACGAACTGGAAGACGAATTGGAGTGGATCCGGCAGGAACAAAAAGTCTGGCGCGATGAGCTGAGCATCTGTCAGCACCGATTGCCCAATGTGCGCGGGTCCATCATCAAACAACTTAATTGCAGTCCTGACGCCTATGTCCAACTGTTGTTTCAGTTTGCCCACTATCGACTGGAAGGACGGCTTGATTCGATTTATGAAGCTGTTTCGACACGTCATTACCATCAAGGCAGAACTGAAGACATCCGAACGGTCACTCCGGAGTCTGTCTCCTTGCTGAGGGCGCTGGAGCGGGGCGAGTCCGCGCGCGCAATCCGCCGACTGTTAAGTGAGGCGAGTCGAGCGCATCGCGCCGCGCTGGAACGGGCCATGAAAGCGGCGGGTGCCGGTCGCTTTTTTACCGCCTTGCGCGCAATGCATGAGATGTATAGACCGAACACGCCTGAGCCGTCAATATTTTCACACGAAGTTTATCAGATGATTTCAGGCGCCGCGCTCACAACCAGCGGACTGCCCGGCGAGGCGATCGCTCATTTCGCCTTTCCTCCGGTTCAAGAAGATGGCTTTGGGCTGGGTTATGGACTAAACGAGGGAGGGACGCATGTGGCGGTGACCGGGTACAAACGATTTAATAAAGATCCTAAAAAACTGGTGAGTCTGATCGTCGATTCCAACGCGCGGTTGATGGAGGCCTTGAGGGGGCCGTATCATTTGCTTGATTGATCGCGTGGGAGCTCCCCGCGATAGCGCATCAGGCGCACTTTATCATCAATTTCCAGTGTGCGGTCGCCGGCCAGACGTTCGATATGATGCTGAAACTCATGGCGCAGGGTGGCGAATAATTTTTCTTTAAACTCGTTTTCCGGCAATCCGCCATGAACCTTGATGAATGATCCATAATATATATTGATATATGATCCCATCTGACGATTGTGATGATACTCACCCATTATATAAAGAGGATAGCCCGGTTTGGACTCGTCATGGAGTTTTTCTTCTTCCAGCAGGCAGATGCCGCCGTTCAGTTTGGTAAAGAAGACATCGGGAATCTGCTCGCTGAGCTCTTCCAAGATGGCCTGTGTCTGATCTATTGTGTACATATACTTCTCCGTGCCTGTTCAACCGCGTCGCGATGATTGAGCGTGACTGAATTACAATGATATGATGGTAAAAATTTGATCAACGTGACACAATCACTTAGGCTGACAGCCAACCATTGTATTCGAATTATATAATATGAGGACGATTTATGACACCAAACACAATGAACCCGGAATTGCGCGCCGAGGCGCAACGTGTTTTTTCTTTGAATTTTTTCTCACAGATGCCACTTGAAGTCGAGGTGGATCTTGTCGAAGGCGAGACAACGCTTGCCGAACTGGTCGCGCACTACCGGCAATCCCACGCCGCGGACAGCAAGCCTTGGGCGTTTGCCGAACGAAGCGTCGCTTTGGATTATCTGGAGCTGGCGGTAAGGCGTGATCCGGAGCTTGCCGGCCTGGCGCTGATGAATCGAACCATTACCTATGATACTGAAGGGATGAGGGCGCGGACGTTCATGAACGCGGCGCGCGATCGGGTTTATTTTATCTACGCCGGAACGAACCGGGGCCAATGGTTGGATAATGGCGTGGCGATGAATGGAATGACACAAAACAACCGTTACCGTTCCTATGACAGTGACGGTGAAGTGATCGAAGAGTATTTGGTCGAGGAGCAGGCGAGTCAGGGGCAGGCGGAGGCGTTGGATTATTTTCACAAGATGAGCGCCCGCTTAAATTTGGATGAGTCGGTCCATGTCACTGTCTCGGGCCACTCAAAAGGTGGAAATGTGGCGCAGTTTGTGGCGCTAAACGAGCCGTTGGTCGATCGCTGTTTCAGCATCGACGGGCAAGGGTTTTCTCCTGAACATATGATTGAGCTACGCAATCGTTTTCCGGATGACTTTGGTGAGCGGGTGGACAAGCTGATCGCGCTTCAGGCGCAGGACGACTATGTCAATGTGCTCGGGGTCAACATGATATTGGCGAAGAATCGCTATTATTTCAGTCGCATGTACACGCCTCATGAAATGGATGAGCCACGCTCATTTAAATTCATCGTCGAGGAGTTGTTAAAACAACATAGTATGTTGGCGATGTGTGATGAGAAGGGGCTGTTGTCAGCGGAATCCTCACAAGGAGGAACGCCCGATCTTGTCAAAGCCCACTCGAAGCAGCTGATGAATGTGCCGGCGAGTGAGAGGGGAGCTTTGATTGTCGGCATGATGGCGTTTATCAGTGACTTGTTTGGATTCGGACAGGGCAACATCTACGCGGATGAACCGGAGTCATTTGTGGCGCGCGAGCAGATCGCGGTGCTTAACATGCCCACGGTCCGGGCGGTGCTGTTCCCTGAGACGCTGCCGAAGCCGCCGGAACAATTCACTCCGGAAGATTTGTCTCAGGCCAACGCTGAGTTTGTGCGCCGGCTGCCATCGGACTGGTATCGTCAACCGGTCAGCTTCGGAGCGGCGCTGCTCGCGATGAGCGCCGTCGTGATCGCGCTGGAGGGAGCGTTAAGAGTTCATCCAGAAGAGGAAATCTTGCAGTTTTTGCAATTGACGTTTCTGACCTTGACGAGCATGATCGCGTATTCGGAACGAGAATATCCCGGAGTGAAACGCTTTTGCGATTTTTGCAAACAGATGGTTCACTCGCTACTTCAAAGTACCTAAACGGATCAACCTTCGGCAGGGTCCCGCGGAGTGTTCTGACGCGTCGGAATTCGCAATTCGGAATTCGCAATAATGGAGATTTAGGTTATTTGATATCCTGCTTTTCTCTTTTGCCTTGAATTGTATACCGACGAGCTGATAAATAATAAGATAATGACAAACAGTTGGCGGACAGGCAGAAGATGATCGATTGTGGTGTCAATCCGGATATGTATAATCTGAAACAAGAAAGTGATCGCGAAATGACAACCGAGAGGCATCCAAATTGATCCGCTGGATTCTCGTTGCAGACCAAGCGAGAAGGCCAGGAGAAAAGTCGTCAACAAGTGAAATGTCAGCGTTAAAATCCCGATTGTGTTCCAGCCGGTCGTGAATGCGATGTCACGCACGGTGAGGATAACCGCCCAAAGCGTGTATAGCGTCGAAGGAATCCAAATGCCGGCGGCGCGACCGTATTTGTTGTTGAACAATTGACGCAGCAGCCCACGAAACAGACTCTCCTCAAAAAATATCACGATCATCGTGGCCAAAGCGGTCCAGACAAAAGGCAACCAGCCGACTTGCTGAACCGGCTCTCCGGTCAAGGAAATATTTCCGATGAAAAATACGAGGCTCGGCATTGATTTTCGCTGCCATAACATCAGGTATTCGGCCAAAAATACTATAAATGTACAAAAGATCGCCAATGCGAGACCCGTCCACCAGCGGCGAGTGAATGCGCGGTCCTCATAACCGATATCTGTCCATTTCAGGTGGTTGGCCCATAGCGCAAGTGCCAGCACGGCGATGCCCGCAAGCGCGTGGATCAGGTTTTCACCCAATGGACTTTGGTCC
>CAZAPS010000032.1:0-17034 GCA_964487355.1 uncultured Oscillospiraceae bacterium | reverse complement strand
CAAACGCCCCATTCCAACAACAGGAGTGGGGCGCTTGTTTCATTTCATCAAAAGATGCTTATTCGAGCGAAGTTTCGATTATTAAAACTTGTAGAGTCGCGAAACCAGTATCGAGTGTCAATCCTCGTGTAAGGCGCGGAACCGCTCCATGGCTTCGACACAGTTCTCGTGACTGCTAAAGGCGCTGAAGCGAATGAAGCCTTCGCCACTGTCTCCAAAACCGGATCCGGGGGTGGTCACCACGTGGATCTTTTCCAGCAAGTAGTCGAAATAAGACCAACTGGTATATCCTTCGGGAATTTTCATCCAGACATAAGGCGCGTTGGCCCCACCTGATACTTGGTAGCCACAGGATTCCAGCGACTCTTTGAGCAGTCTGGCGTTGCGCAGGTAATAGTCAATGTTCTCTCTACACTGTGCATCCCCCTCTTTTGTGTATACTGCCTCAGCGGCCCGTTGCACCACATATGACACGCCGTTGAACTTGGTTGTCTGACGGCGATTCCACAAGTCTTTGAGCAAAATCTCACGTCCATCATCCACGGTCACGACAAGGGCGGACGGCACCACGGTGAAGCCGCAGCGCACTCCGGTGAAACCCGCCTTCTTGGAAAAACTGCGGAACTCGATCGCGCAGCGTTCGGCGCCATCGATCTCATAGATGCTTTTCGGAAGATCATCAGCGGTGAAAGCCTCATAGGCTGCGTCAAACAAAATGACCGCTTTGTTGCTCAAAGCGTAGTCCACCCATTTTTTTAACGAGGCATGGTCGAGCACAGCTCCGGTGGGATTGTTTGGAGAGCACAGATAGATCAGATCGACCGGCTGCGCGGGCGGTACCGGCAGGAAGTCATTCTCCGGCAGGCAAGGCATTTTTATGATCGAAGTCTTGCGTCCCGCCATGATATTTGTGTCGACATATACGGGGTATACCGGGTCGGCCACGGCGACGGTCAGGTCGTCTCCAAAGATATCCAGGATATTTCCCGTGTCACTTTTGGCTCCGTCACTGATGAAAATATCGCTCGGTCCGATATTGATTCCACGGTCTTGAAACTCGTGTTTGGCGACCACTTCGCGCAAAAACTCATAACCTTGCTCTGGACCATATCCACGAAAGGTCTCAGCCTTGCCCATTTCAGCGGCTGCCGCTTGGAGCGCGGTGACACAGGCTTCAGCCAGAGGCAATGTCACATCGCCGATACCCATGCGGATCACTTTTTTGTCCGGGTGGGCGGAGACAAAATCGCTGACCTTGCGCGCGATGTCCGAAAAGAGATAAGATTTTTCAAGTTCCAGATAGTGTTCGTTTATTTTTAACACAATTTCATCCTCCGTTAACCAATTGTTAATTCAACATACCAACTGATTATACATGATCAGCGGTTGGATAGAAAATACGGATCAATCTTAAAAAGATGGCCGGCGAGCCAAGTGTGCAGTGTACGGTTCGCGCCCGGTTTTATTTTCGAACAGTGCATGAACGGTGTATGTTGGTAACAGAATTGTTATAATATTAGTTTGCTATATAATTGAACATTCAGGTATCAGGACGGAGCCGAAGTATGTCATTTAAAAATATATTTGCGATCGGATGTGGTAAGTTGGCCTATCGGTTGATGAGGCTGTTGGGAAGACAGGCCTCGACCTTGCCGGGTAAAATCACATTGACGATTTCCAAAGACGCGCTGACTCATGTTTCGAAAAAACGCAGAATCGTATGTGTGACCGGCACAAACGGGAAGACCACGACCACCTCGATCGTCGCTGATATCTTGCGCGCGAAAGGTGAGCCGGTAACGACCAACCATTCGGGCGCGAATCTTCAGACCGGCCTGATGACCAGTATGATGACCGGCTCGCATGAAGGTTGGACGGTGTTGGAAGTGGACGAGGCGGCGCTGGCCGCCTGCTCAGACCAACTCAATCCCGAAATCATTCTGGTCACCAATGTCTTTGAAGATCAGATTGATCGTTTTGGTGACATGGATCATGTTGTGAAATTGATTGAGGCCGGCTGTTCACAGACCGATGCCAAATTGATTTTGTGCGCGGATGATCCGAATCTCGCCGCGCTTGGCAAGCGTCTGGACAACCACGAGGTGATTTATTTCGGAGCGCATCGATCGGAGGGCGAGCCTGTTGTTCCGATAGACGCGGAGGAACCCGGCACGACCGATGATGTCAACTGTCCTGTCTGTCGACAGGGTTTGTCCTATACAGCGAAGACGTTGGGACATTTAGGATTTTATGAGTGTTCGGCCTGCGGTTTTAGTCGCCCGGACCCGGACTATGTCTTTCAGCGTTCGCCGCGGCACAACGGCTTAACCATCATGGCATCTTTCAAAAACGAATCCGGCAGCATTGTCTTTCCGCTGGATGGGCTGTACAACGCCTATAACGCCTGCGCCGCGCTGGCGCTGGCCGATCGTATGCTGTCCGGTTATCTGTTGATCGATTTGCTGGGTGAGATGACCAACGCAAGGCCGCAATTCGGTCGCCTGGAACGCTTTCCGTGGAAAGACAAGGAAATCTGTTTTCTGCTGGTCAAAAACGCCACCGGGCTGGAACAGGGTGTGCGGCTGGTTTTGGAGAAAAACGATGTCGGCGGAATTTTGTTTTTCTTAAACAACAACATCGCTGATGGCAAAAGCACGGACTGGATCTGGGATGCGAACCTGGAAAAACACTTCTTGCCGGACGTTCCGCTTGGTTGTGGTGGTGACCGTGGGGCCGACATGGCGCGCCGGTTGGAGCACTGGTTAGGTGACTCTCGATCGATTGTGCTTGGCGAGGATGACGAGCGACTGGTCATGGAATTTTTGAATGACTGCCCCACCGGAAAATGTATATATCTTTTACCCAACTACACGTCCATGCTGTCGTTGCGCGCACGTTTGGCGGAGAGGTTGGGGTTTAACAAACATTGGGAGTGAAAATGAATGGATTATAGAGAGAACGCGTTGGTCACGTCAAAAAACCGTGTGGTGCTGATTACCGGGTCATCCGGTGGAATTGGACGCGCGACCGCGCGCGCCTTCGCGAGCGCGGGCTTTAACATAGCGTTGCATGGCTGGCGACACCTTAAGCGGCTGGAGCCCCTGGCTGAGGAAATCGGTCGCATGGGCGTACGCAGCGTCATCGTTCGCGCCGATGTTTCCGAGCGGTCCCAGGTGTTTGACATGTTTGACAAGGTGCGTGACAAGCTGGGCATGGTGGACGTGCTGGTCAACAACGCCGGTATCGCTCAACAGAAAATGTTCACCGACATCACCGAAGATGACTGGCGCAAAATGGTCGGTGTGGATTTGTCAGGACCGTTTTATTGCTGTCAGGCGGCCTTGCCGGATATGATTCGGGAAAAACGCGGCAGCATCATCAATGTATCATCCATGTGGGGACAGACGGGCGGATCGTGCGAAGTGCATTATTCAGCGGTCAAGTCGGCGGTGATCGGTTTGACCCGAGCGCTCGCCAAGGAAATGGGACCTTCCGGCATCACCGTCAACTGCGTCGCCCCCGGCGTGATCCAAACCGAGATGAACGCGGCGCTAAGCGAGCAGGACCTGGCGTTTTTAGCGGATGAGACGCCAATGGGCAGATTGGGCGCTCCGGAAGACATTGCCGGCACAATTTTATTTTTAGCTTCTCAACAAGCGGAATTCATAACCGGACAGGTTTTAGGCGTGAACGGCGGCCTGGTGATCGGTTGACCTTTCACCGCGCGAGTCACAGCTGACCCCCGGTGTTACGGTCGCCGGACAGCCCATGTGATAAAATTCAGTAAAAATAAGGAGGACATTCCTTGTCTGTCAAATATATTCAAAAATCAGAAATGAATCGTCAAAATGATTATATGCGGTCGGTGAGAGAACTTTTTAACGAACCGACCCACTATTATATATATACCTATGGATGTCAACAAAACGACAATGATTCCGAGAAACTGGCCGGTCTGCTGGAACAAATGGGATTTCAGCGAGCGAAGCGGCCAGAAGAGGCGGATTTGATCTTGTTGAACACATGCAGCGTGCGAGGCAACGCCGACGACCGATTCTATGGCAATCTCGGAATGGTCAAAGCGATGCGCGATCACAATCCTCGGATGATAGTCGGTGTCTGCGGATGCATGCCGGAGGTGGAAGAGCACCGGGAAAAGATTCAACAAAGCTACTCCTTCGTTGATTTGATGTTTGGAACTTCGGACATCTATCGTCTGCCGGAATTGCTGTTTAGGCGGTTGAGTGGCAGCCGCAGAGTCTATGATATCGGCACGGAAGATGTCATCGCCGAAGATCTTCCGGTTCTGCATGAACGCGCCTACAGAGCGCTTTGCACAATCATGCATGGCTGCAATAATTTTTGTAGCTATTGCATTGTGCCGTATACCCGCGGCAGGGAACGCAGCCGGGAATTTGAACTCGTGTTGTCCGAACTGCGCGATTTGGCGCGCCAAGGATTCAGCGAAGTCATGTTGCTCGGCCAAAATGTGAACGCCTACGGCAAGGATCTGCCGGGCGATCCGCAAGCGCACAGTTTCGCGACGTTGTTGAGACAGGCGGCGCGCACGACCGGTTTGAGACGAATCCGTTTTATGACTCCGCATCCAAAAGATGTCGGCGCTGATTTGCTGGATGTCATGGCGGAACATGACAATATTGAACAGCACTTACATCTTCCTTTACAAAGTGGCAGTGATCGGATTTTAGGCCTGATGAATCGTCATTACACCGCGGAGCGCTATCTGGAGATCGTGCGAGGGGCGAAAGAGCGGATGCCGGATATTTCAATCACAACCGACATCATTGTGGGCTTTCCGGGAGAAACCGAAGCTGATTTTCAACAAACGCTGAACCTCGTGGAGGCTGTCGGGTTCGACAGCGCCTTCACCTTCCAATACTCGCCGCGCTATGGCACACCGGCGGCCGAGGAGATTGAACAGATTTCACGTGAGGTTGTGACCGAACGATTCAATCGACTGCTTGAACTGCAAAACCAAAATTCACTCAACGCCAACTTGAGGCGGGTCGACAGGACATATGAGGTTTTGATCGAGGGGCTAAGCGACCACAACGCCTTACAGCTCACGGGCAGGGCGTCTGACAACCATTTGATTAATTTTACGGTGCCGGCGGATCTGTTTGAGCGATTTGGTCTGCGGGCTGACGATTACGCGTCCTTGGGTGACCTGCTGGAAGGTAAATTCGCGGACGTGAAGATTATTGAGGCACGGACTTTTTCTCTCAAAGGCGAATACATAAATCTAAGTGATGAGTAAAGCGCGGTGCCGACCACAGAAGTGGTAAGGTGAGGTATGCAATCTAACAAACCTGTTTTAAGTGAATGGACAAAAAAAATCAATAGAGATCGGCTCAGTCCGATGATGGTTCAATATCTTGATCAAAAGGAAAAATGGCCGGACTGTCTGTTGTTCTTTCGCCTGGGCGATTTTTATGAGATGTTCTTTGACGACGCGCTGATCGCTTCCAAAGAATTGGAGATCGCGCTGACATCGCGTGACTGCGGTTTGGAAGAACGGGCGCCAATGTGCGGTGTCCCTTACCATTCAGCGGATGGATACATCAATAAACTAATCGAGAGAAACTATAAAATCGCGATCTGCGAACAGGTGGAGGACGCGGCGACGGCCAAAGGTCTGGTCCGGCGCGAGGTCGTCAGGGTGATCACGCCCGGAACGGTCACCGACTTAAACAATCTCGATGAAAAAAAGAACAATTATTTGGTGTCAGTCTATCAGCTTTCCGATTATTTTGGCATCGCCGCCATGGATCTGTCCACCGGTTCCTTTGAGGCGACTTTTATAGCCGTCGGCGCGACACACGAAAAGTTGTTGGACGAAATTGAACGCTTCAAACCGGCGGAGATGATCTGTAACGAGATGTTCGTGGAAAGCGGCATGGCGGACCGGGTCATGTCCCGCCGAGAGGTGATCATCACGGCGGCACCGGACGAGACCTTCGACTATACTGTGTGGTCTGATTATCTGCCCGAAAGTGAGCCCAGCAAAGTCATGTGGGGTCACGCCGCCAGCGGTATTTTAAGCTATGTCAAAAAAACTCAGGTGGAACTGCCCGATCACATACGTGGCGTCCGTGTGTATTCGATCGCGGATCATCTTCATCTTGATGTGTCCGCCCGTAAAAATCTTGAGCTGACCGAGACACTGCGCGATCAAAGCCGTAGAGGGTCTTTGTTGTGGACGCTCGATCGCACCTGCACGGCGATGGGAGGCCGGATGCTGCGCAACTGGGTAGAACAGCCATTGATCAACCCGCACGACATCGGGCTTCGCCTAGACGCCGTGGAAGAACTCAAGGATCGCTTCATCGAGCGGCAGGAACTGCGTGATCGACTTCAGGGACTCAGCGACATCGTGCGGTTAAATGGCAAACTGTCGATGGGCAATGTGAACGCGCGCGATCTCGTCGCGCTGACCAATGCTTTGCAACGGATACCCGCCATCAAAGAGTGTGTGGCGAGTTTTCAAACTCAATTGATCCGCTCTGTTGATGAACGACTGGATCCTTTGACCGAGACCGCCGAACGATTGACGGAGGCGCTGAATCCCGATCCTCCAATTCAACTGAAGGAAGGTGGACTGATTCGTGAAGGATTTGACGAAAGAGTCGATCAGTTTCGCGAGGCGGACAAAAATGGCCGTCAATGGATTTTGGACCTGGAAGCGCGGGAGCGGGAAAAGACCGGTGTGAAAAACCTCAAAGTCGGTTATAACCGAGTTTTCGGGTACTATATCGAAATTACCAAATCAAACTATGACCTGATACCCGCCGAATATATCCGCAAACAAACCTTGACAAATTCCGAACGGTTTTACACCGAAGAGTTGAAGTCGATGGAAGATCAAATTCTGGGTGCGCAGCAACGTGTGATTGACCTTGAATATGAACTATTTTGCGAAATTCGCGATCAGGTGCGTGAACAAACTGAGCGACTTGATCAAATTGGCCGGGCTCTGAGCACTTTGGACACGTTGCAGGCGTTGGCGGAACAGGCAGATCGTGCTCAGTATTGCAAACCGATCGTCGATCTGAGCGATCAGTTGCTGATCAGTGACGGCCGGCATCCAGTTGTGGAAAAAATGCTGGGGCCGGGCGAATTTGTGCCCAACGACACGCTGATGGATATGCAGGACAACCGCATGATGTTGATCACCGGGCCCAACATGTCCGGAAAATCGACCTATATGCGACAGGTTGCGCAGATTGTGCTGCTCGCTCAGATGGGCAGTTTCGTGCCGGCTTCGCACGCTCATATCGGCGTGACCGACAGCATCTTTACCCGTATCGGAGCATCGGACGACCTGTCCGCGGGCGATTCGACTTTTATGGTGGAAATGAAAGAGGTCGCCTCGATCATGAGCCAGGCGACTGCCCGCAGTCTGTTGATTTTGGATGAAATCGGCCGGGGAACCAGCACATATGATGGACTTTCCATCGCCTGGGCGGTCATCGAGGAGATCGCAGACACGGCGAAGCTGGGCTGTCGCACATTGTTCGCCACTCACTATCACGAGTTGACGGACCTCGAGGGAATCGTGGTCGGCATTCAAAACTATCACGTCAAGGTTGACGAGCAAAAAGACGATATCGTTTTTTTGCACAAAATCGAGCGGGGAGGAACCGACGAGAGCTACGGCGTCGAGGTCGCCAAGCTGGCGGGTGTGCCCTCCGATGTGGTGGCGCGCGCAAGAGAGCTGTTGGCCATGTTGGAAAAAGCGAATGACGGCAAGGCGAAGTTGCGCATTCGACAAAACGCAAGGCCGATGGATGGTCAGATTGACTTGTTCTCGAGCTCGCTGGCGTTGCGGCAATACGACTCGATAATTGATCAGCTAAAAGAATTGGATGTCCAAAAAATGACGCCGCTGGACGCTTTAAATATACTTTATGAACTGGCCCGCGAGGCACAAAAAATTGATCGGAAAGGTGACCAGATTTGAGTGACATAACCATCCTGGACCAAATCACCGCTAACAGCATCGCCGCGGGCGAGGTCGTGGAGCGACCGGCGTCGGTCGTTAAGGAACTGTGTGAGAACGCGCTGGACGCAGGTGCGGACGTCATCACGATTGTGATACAAAACGGTGGAATCCGCCTGATTCAAGTAACCGACAATGGTTCGGGCATGGACGAGCGGGACGCAGAGTTGGCGTTTTTGCCGCACGCGACCAGCAAGTTGAAAATCATCACGGATTTGGACGATTTAAACACAATGGGATTTCGTGGGGAAGCCCTGTCCTCGATTTCCGCTGTCTCCCGAGTCACCTTGAGGACAAGGACGGCTTCAGCTTCGACCGGCACACAGGTGGTGATCGAAGGTGGCGAGCTGCGCAAACATGAGCCGGCCGGCACTCCGATCGGCACAACGATCCGCGTCGAAGACCTTTTTTTCAACACTCCGGCGCGCTATAAATTTCTCAAAAAAGACGCGACCGAGGCGGGTCGGGTCGCCGATGTGGTCGAAAAACTCATTATCGCCCGCCCGGATGTCTCGTTTCGACTCCTGAATAACGACAAACAGGTGCTGCATTCACCCGGAAACAATGATTTATTGAGCGCGATATACAGCGTGTTCGGTAAACAATCGACCGGCGAGTTGCTTCAGTTGGAAGATGCGCGGACGACCGCCTCATCCATCCGTCTGGCGGGTTATCTTGGAACCGACGAATCCGCCCGCAGAAGAAGAGATCGCCAGATTTTTTATATTAATGATCGCGTCATCAAGTCCCCGACGCTGACCTCCGCGTTGGAAAGTGGATACAATACTTTTTTAATGAAGGGGCGTTATCCGTTCGCGGTTTTAAAGTTGACGATTCCACCAAACTTAGTCGATGTGAATGTTCATCCACAAAAGACAGAGGTCCGTTTCTCTAACGAGCGAGAGGTGTTTTCGTCAATCCACCATGCGGTGCAAGATACTCTGACACGACATCTGGGACCCCGTTCCGGACCTTCTGAGGATGAGGCTTCACCGGCCGGACATTCAGTCGCTCCATTTGCTGAGGCTGAAGGCCGGGCGGGCAACGAAAACAATGTGTCCCATGGCGCGCCCCGGACCTTGTTGGACGAAGAGACGTTGTTGACTGACGATGCCGACAGAGGCGCCGTCCCTGCCTCTAAAATCAATGCTGAGCGAGCGGACATGGATCATCTTTCGACTGAGCGGCCACTCTCTTTGGCTACAACAATTGAAGCGTCCCATCATGCGGATCCATCCAGCGAAAAAAACCAGTATTTTGTCGCAGACTCCCATCTTGAGTCCGGCGATTTAACGCACGGACAGATTGAAGAGGAGAATCTCGACAGTTTAGTTCCTGAAATGGGACGTGTCCGCGCTCAGATGCGCCCCTTGCTGGAGGGGAAAATCGCCGGCCAATTGTTTGACACTTATATTCTGATTGAATCGGGTGAGGATTATTATTTAATCGATCAGCACGCGGCACACGAGAAAATCAATTACGAAAAATTGGTCAGTCGCTATGAGAGGCAGACCATTCCCACACAGCCCTTATTGGTTCCGCTGACTGTCGATGTCACCGCCGCCGAACTCGAATATGCCGAGTCAGGAAGAGAATTGCTGGAGCGCTTTGGTTTTGAATTTGAACCGTTTGGCGACCGCAGTCTGGTTATTCGCGCCTTTCCTCTTTCGATGGAGGAGCTCTCTCCCAAAATCTCTTTTCTGAACGCCTTGGACGAACTCTCCAAGCTGTCTGTTACAGAGGCCAAGGAACCAAATTTGGAGACTGTCCACCAGATCTTGGCGACCATCGCCTGCGGAGCTTCGGTCAAAGCCCATGACAAACTGTCTGAACCGGAGATTCACGCGTTGCTTGAGCAGATGAACGAATTGGATAATCCATTTCAGTGTCCTCATGGCCGCCCCTCTGTGATTAAAAAGACACGTCGCGACCTGGAAAAAACTTTTAAGAGGATAATTTGATGGACAGTGACATAAAACAGGATGAAGAAAAGGTGGTTCACGTAAAAGGAAGGGTCATCGTCATAACCGGACCAACCGGCAGCGGTAAAACGGCGATCGCCCTGCGTCTGGCCGAACGCCTGGACGGCGAGATCATCAGCTGTGATTCCATGCAGATCTATCGTGGCTTGGACGTCGGCACGGCCAAGGCCACACCCGAGGAGCAAAGTAGAATCCCACATCATCTGTTGGATATCCTTCAACCCGGTGAAAATTTCAGTGTGGCGGATTACCGTCAGCTCGCTCTGCGCCTGATCGATGATGTCCTGAGCAGAGGAAAACAGCCGATATTGTGTGGTGGAACCGGTCAGTACGTATCTTCGTTGGTCGAAGGCCTGTCCTTTACCGACATCAAAACCGACGTTGATTTACGCCTGAGACTGTCCGCACGATACGACAGGGAGGGAGCGTCCACTTTGTGGGAGGAGTTGAACACCACCGACCCTGAATCGGCCGCCCTTATCCACCCCAACAACAAGAAGAGGCTGGTTCGAGCTTTGGAGGTTCAGCAACTGACAGGTAAGACGATGTCAGAGCTTAACCTTGAATCTCGTCAACTCCCGCCGCTGCATGACTTTGTTATTTTTGGCGTCACCCACGACCGCGCGGCGCTTTATGAAAGAATCAATCGGCGGGTCGATCAGATGCTCGATCAAGGCCTGGTTGAAGAGACCAGATGGCTGATTTCGCTTGACCTTGAATCACAGACAACCTGTTGGCAGGCGATTGGCTACAAAGAAATCGCTCCTTACGTCCATGGATCACAAACACTGGATGAGGCCACCGAGGTGTTAAAACGAAACACTCGAAGATACGCCAAACGGCAGCTGACCTGGTTTCGCGCGAAGCCATATATCAACTGGATTGAAAATCAAGGCACCGAAGCCGCGGTGGACCAGATTCTACAAATGATCTGAATAATAAAATAGTCTCACTATCATGAAAGCTCGACAAATTGTCGAGCTTTTTCGGCTTTTTACTATAAATTTTTCGTTTGAGAATATCCCGAAGTTGTAACCTTAACGCAGTCACAGTTACAGCAGAGCAAACGGAGGAGTTAAACATGTTGGAGAAAAATTATTATCGAGCGAAAAATAACAAAGACCACTATTCAAGCCGGGGCGGTTATCGAAGCTCCGCCCTGATTCATTCAGTACAGGATCCGTTCCTGGGATATTGCGTCCGCGAGGCGGCGGAGGTCAATGTTTTATTAAAAAATGACGGAGTGAAAACCGGCTATATCCGCGGCTATGACAATTGGAGCTTGCTGGTGTCGGACAAGGAAGAGGCGATCAGCCTGATTTTTAAATCCGGTGTGTCCGCGATCACCCCTGTTGATGAAATCAATTGGGCCGAGCTTCACCATCCGTTGAACAAGGCTCCCCTGTTAGCGGACAGCCGTGCGCATCACTCCGATTACTTTGCCTAGGATCAAACAATCATCCTCAGCGAAGGGTATGGGGCTGTACGCGTCATTCGCCGGCGTTAAATAAGGTTTGCCGTCAATGAGAGAAAGACGTTTTACCGTCGCCTCGTCTCCAACCAATCCAACCACAATGGAGCCGTAAGGAGCAGTCTCACATTTTTCAACCAGCACAATGTCTTCATTTAATATCGCGTCGTCAATCATGCTGTCGCCCTTGACCGTCAGCGCGAACACTTCGTTTCGCGTCGGGAACAGGTCATCGGAAAACACAAACTCGCGCTCAATCCGCTCATCCGCCAAAATCGGCTGACCGGCGGTCACCGTACCAATCAAAGGATAACGAATCATTTGATCATCACGCCCGGAGTACGTGCTGATTTTGCTTTCGCGGACTGGTTTGGCCGGCTTTCCGGCTGACAAATTTGACCCGGAAGAGGTCGACGGCGTGTCAGTCAGCGTGATCGCCCGGCGCTTGCCGGAGGAGTAATTGATCTTGCCCTCGGCTTCCAAGCGTTTCAGATAGGCATGGACGGTGGAGGTGGATTGAATGTTGCATCCAGACCCAATGTCGCGAATGGAAGGAGAATAGCCATGGGTGTCAAGAAATTTGGCGATATACTGATACATTTTCTCACAACGGATGTCTCTTTTGGTGCGGGTCTTGCTGGCAGTCGGCTTGTTCGTCGTTTCGGCGGACGAAGTCTTGTCTGAATTTTTAATTTTAGTCATATCTGCCCTCCATTGTCAGTTCAGTCTTTCATTCAATATACGGCGCCATTTCAGGAATGTCAAACAATTGTTCGAATTCAACAGCGGGAGGAACCATGAATATCTCACACCAGAACAGTCGGTTCGCGAAAGTGATTCCATTTTTGATGAGCCTAATAATTTTATTGATATCGGTTGGCGATATCACGGGAGCGCACGCACAGGATCCGGCCATGCTTGGAATTCCGGAAAGCGCGGGATCTGATCCGTCCGGCTATGTACGGATCATGGGCTCGGTGTCACAGTTTTTACCGGGTTTCGAAAATACCGTCGAACATACAAACACAGTGCGGGATTTGT
Source organism: uncultured Oscillospiraceae bacterium (assembly GCA_964487355.1). GTDB lineage: Bacteria > Bacillota > Clostridia > Saccharofermentanales > Fastidiosipilaceae > JAXGYX01. The sequence goes on along the minus strand of CAZAPS010000032.1, from coordinate 4,520 downwards.
TGAAGCAAAAGGTGGAGACCGACGATTACGCCGGCTTTCAACAAGAGCCGATTCACCGATTCCGTGTACGCTACCCGGACCAATCTGTCGACATTGCGTATTGTATTGAATTTGGCTATCTTTTCGTCGACGAGACCGACCGTGTGATGAAAACTTACGATCAATATATTTTGGACATGAGAGCGGATGCCGGTCTGAAAAACATCATTGAATTGATTGGGTTTTGGGGATATGAATATCACAAAGATCGCCCGGACGCGCTTCAATGGGCGGATGTCGGGTCAAACTTGATCTGGGAGACTCTCAACCCCGGGCTGGCGATTTGGTCGGATATGCCGGAATATGAAAAGAGACGAAATTTCATTCTGGATCATGTCAGTCAGGGCACGGAGGCTTTCGAACCGCGATTTGATCCGGCATCCATGTCCGTGGTCGCGGGCAAGACGATTGATTTGGAAAACCTGAACTCGAACACAACGCTGGATGCTTTTTACGTAGCGGAAAGTGACGCGGGAATAGACGTCGTCATCGACAGCAATCGACTAATATTGTCGGCCAATCCGGATGTCAGCGGAACAAAAAAGATACGCCTCAAGTTCGGCACCAAAGCCTACACGGGAATCAGTTTGGTTAGCGATGGAATTCGCCCCGATGGCGAGCCGGCCAATCATGAGACCAACCGCCAGGCCGTCGCCGTCACGAAGTTCAGCTCCCCTTTGACCTGTGACCTCGAGGTGGAGGTGCGCCCTGATCAGATATTCAATGTCAGGGTCCAAAAAATTGATCTGATTAAAGAGTTAGATGATGATGTGGTCTATAAATTGAGCGACGCCCAATATGACCTGATCTATGCCGGGCCGCCCAATGGAGAATCCGATACCCAAGGTGTTTCATATGAGGGGAAAACATACGCTCCGGGTAGTACTTTGATCAGCGGTCTTCGTACCGACGCATCGGGCAGAATTGAGCTCTCGGACTTGCCGCTGGGGACCTATGACTTGGTCGAAACTCAGGCGCCGGATGCCTATGCGTTAAACCCTGTCGCGGTTCGCTTTGTTGGACGTCACGATGGCGGTATGGAGCGCCACTCGACCAACATCACCCAGCTGTCCCGCAATGATGAATCGCCCCTGCTTGAGCTCAATAACGCAGTCGACGAGTTAAACTCGAAAATTTTAGCCAATGACGCCAACCGTGAACTGCTCGAGCACTACAAAATCGATCGACAGGCGCAAGGTGAAGCGGAGTCGGGAGATAGAACCGATGTGATTTTCACATACGAACGGCCGGCATTGGGATATTTGGAGATCATGAAATTTGCCGAAGATCAGTTAGACACACCAACGAGTGATTTGAAAAATCCCGAATCCCAAATCACTTTCCTGGTGACCGATCAAAAAGGAACCGAGGTCGATCGAATGACGACAAACGAGTATGGCTGGGCCATTTCGACTTTGTTGCCGATAGGCGATTACACATTGACACAGATCACCGATGTGAATGGCAGTGAGCCAATGAGACCATTTCAATTGACGATTGAGGAAGATGGCGGAAAAGCCTTCGCGGTTATTGAGAATGTCTTGCGATATTCCAGGTTGAAAATCGTCAAGACTGATTCGTCCACAGGAAATCGCATCCCGGCCGCCGGGACCTGTTTTCGCATTTACACCGAAGCAGAGAGCGAAGAGCCCATCACAATGCGCACTTATTATCCCGATGAGCAAGTGATCGACTCGTTTTCCACCAATGAGAATGGTGAGGTGACGCTGCCGGAATATCTGCCTTTGGGTATTTATTATTTGGAGGAGGTACGGGCTCCGGAAGGATATTTTCTCGATCCGGAGGGGGAAAGAATCCGTATTGAGATAACCGGTGACCACACCACACTTGATATGAAAATAGAAGAGAAAGTGATTGAAAACGATCCCTTGGTCGGTGTGCTCGAAATTGTCAAAAGCGGTCCGATTTTTTCAGGATGGACGACGGAACCGTTGACGACTGACACTGAAATGAATTATTTCTTGACAGATGCAAAATTCATCGATGGACACCTGGCCGGCGCGGTGTTTGAGATTCTTGCGGCGACAGATATTTATTCACCCTCGGCTCTGGCTGATGATGAATCCTGGAGTCCGGTTTTGCTCTATGCCAAAGGCGAAATCGTCGAGGAACTGAGAAGCGATTCGAATGGATTCGCCTCGAGCAAAGAGCTGCCATTGGGTGAATATGTCTTGGTAGAACGATCGGCGCCTGACGGATATATAAAAATGGATCCTATTGAATTTGAATTGACACAGGAAAACTCTTCGATGCGCGTGTCGGTTCAGACAGCCGGACTTTATAATCAAAAGCAGACTTATAAGTTTCGCTTCCAAAAAGTTTTTGAAGAATCCAAATGGCACGATCACCACCTGTCTGCGCCGGAACAAACTCTTTTCGGACTGTTTAATCGTGAGGAGATGGTCGTCGGCGGACATATCCTGCCGGCCGACAGCATGGTTGCGTTTAGCGGACTGAACGAGTCGCTTGAAGGTGAGTTCACGGTTCCTTTTACCGGATCTTATTATGTCAAAGAACTTAAAACCCATCAGGCTTATGATCCGTCCGACGATCTGGACATTGAATTTTCCGTCAGTGATGGAGAGAGTCAACAAACTGAGCAGACAATCCGGACAATTGAAAATAAGTTGAAGACGAAAACCATCTCAATTGTCAAATGTGATTCAGAATCGGATCAACTTTTAGAAGGCGCGGTGTTCCGCTTGGTGAGCGTGGTCAATGGCGTGGAACGAGAGATTGGTCTTTTTCAAACTGACGCCACCGGCCGGGTCACCGTGACCGGGTTGGAATTTGGCGAATATTATCTTCAAGAAGTCTCTTCACCGAAAGGATATTATTCGGATCAGCGTCCAACTCGATTCGTTGTGGAAGACAACTCTTCAGATAGAACCGAAACCGATGGAATCGTCATAACGGTATCCAATCGCCGAACGGTCGCTAAAATCAGCAAAGTCGACCTCACCACCGGAGCGGAAATACCGGGCGCGAAATTACAACTCATTGATATGGCCGATGGAGAGACAATCGATGAATGGATTTCAACAGACGAGCCTCATACAATCTATGGGCTGGTGGTGGGCAAACAATATAAACTTTTAGAAAACCTTGCGCCACTGGGGTATATGATCGCCAACGAGATTGTCTTTGAAATCAAAGACGATGGCGAAGCAACTTTGGTCGAGATGATCAATGAACAAAACAAAGTGACGATTCGTAAAGTTGACCAGGTGACCAACGCCGTCTTGCCCGGTGCCACTTTTGAAGTTTTGACCGCCGACGGAAGACTGTTTTATCGAGGAGAGACAGACGAGAAAGGCTTGATCGTGCTGCGCGGACTGCCAACCGGATCTTACAAAGTTAAAGAGACAATGGCACCGGACGGATACATGCTGTCCAACATATCCTATGATTTTTCAATTGACGGACGGGGGGTGCCCAGCCGCGCGGAGATACTCGTTTCGAACACACCCAATACAAGTTTACGACCAAGAGAAACCTTGCCGGAACAAACCACAAAAAATAAAGTCACCTATCATCCGCCGGTTACCGGCGACAAGGTTTCCCGCTCTGTCGTGGTTGTGATTGCGGTGGCCGCTTTCACACTTATGCTGGTTGGCCTATCAAAAATCATCTACCGAAAGAGGCGATCATGAGAGTGCGCGAACTGTTTGACGGCATACGCTGGATCGCCGCGGGCTGCCTTGTGATGATTTTGATTTTGTTTTATTTTTCACATAACAATAAGTTAACCTTGCTGTCCGAGCAAAATCGTGATGAGTTGAAGGCGATTGTCAACGATTCCACCGGACGATCCGGAACGGATCCGGATACGTCGCGAGATCATGAATTGGACAATGACAAAGTGAATTTGGATCAAGAAGATATTATGCCTGATTATTCAATGATCGCCGCGCGTTATCCTGATTTTAAAGGATGGATTCAGATTCGACCATTTGACATCGACTATCCAATTTTTGTCGATCACAACAATCCATATAAATATGAACGGATGACACGTGATGGAAAAGTCAGCAACCTGGGGGAAATCGGCTATCTGGGATTGCCCGGACAATCGGATAATCTGGTTATCTTCGGACATAGTCTGACAGATGGATCCGGATTCACGGCGATCGATCACTTTCCTGATTTGTCAGATCAGCAACAAGCAGACACCGTGGTGATTCTCGATCTATATGGTCTCATGGAGCGAAAAAGATATCGCGTGGTTCATGCAGAATACTATCCGAAGGGAGAAGATATTTTTTGCACAACTGATTTTGCCAACTTAATTGACTATCAGTCGTTTTTAAATGAAGAGGCAGGGTTGAAGAATTATCAAGGTCAACTCTTAACACTGTATACCTGTAAAAATCATAGTTCCACCTGGCACACTGTTTTATATTGTGTTCCGGTTGATTGATTCTTTTGTCCAAGACTATAACGAATGTTATAATAACTAT
>CAZAPS010000031.1:0-18917 GCA_964487355.1 uncultured Oscillospiraceae bacterium | reverse complement strand
GTCATACTCATGGGCGTCACCCGAAGTGGTGTGTGGGTCACAGGCGCGGTTTTGGCACTGATCGTCAGCCTGTTGATGGTCAGGCCCACTTTTGCCTCAGTTCAACAAATAGCCTTAAGTGGGAAACTGCCTCCCGCGGTGAAGACCAACCGATTGTTGGCCGCCTTTCCCCGATCACCCTGGGGGCTCACGGGGCTCTTGCTTGTTCCTGTCATGGCGCTGTCCGCCTTAAGCTTTTGGCTGGTTATGTGGTTTTTCGGATTTGAAGCGCTGAACTTCTTTCAGTTTTTTATCATCCGCACCGGATACACAAAACTGCTCAGCCGTCTTGTGGAAACGCTGGCGATCCGGCGCTATCGCCAACTGTCGCCGCTTGAAACAAGACCGCTTGATCGGGAGGTGAAAGCCAATGTATGAACTTTTAAGAAAGCCCCTGGAACTCGGTCCACTACTCCTGAGTAACCGCTTGGCGATGACAGCGATGGGCGTCAACCTGGGTGCCCCGGAAGGCGGTGTCACTGATGATCTGATAGCGTTTTATGAGGCGCGCGCAAGGGGTGGCGCCGGTCTGATCATCACAGAGGTTACGCGGGTGGAGGGCGGGGCCGGCATCAGTGACCCCGGTCAAATGGCGTCCTACCGTCCGGGCGATATTCCGGGTCTGCAACGTCTGGTGGATGTGGTTCATCGCTGGGACACCCATCTGTTTATCCAATTACAGCATCCGGGCCGTTTAGCCTCATCCTGGCTCACGAAAGCTCAGCCGGTGGCACCCTCCGCTTTGGCAAGCCCGTTGGGTGGAGAGACACCCCGCGCTCTTTCTCTTGCTGAATGTCGCGAAATGGTCGAGCGTTTTGTCAACGCTGCCCACATCGCTCAGATGGCCGGCGCTGATGGTGTTGAACTGCACGCCGCGCATGGCTATCTCATCAATCAGTTTCTTTCCCCCGCCATGAATTTACGTGACGATGAATATGGTGGAAGTTTCGAGAATCGCATGCGCTTTGTCGTTGAAATTCTGCGCGGCATCCGACAAAACTGTGGCGGCGATTTTCCTGTTTCGGTGCGCATCAACGCTCAGGAAATGTTGCCCGGCGGCATCGATCAGGCAGAGGCCGCGCGTATCGCTCTCGCGCTTGAAGAAGCGAGCGCCAATCTAATCAATGTCAGCTGTTATTCCGAGGCCTGCATCGAGCCTGGCACCTATGCTCAGGGTTGGAAAAAGCATCTGGCCCGCGGGATAAAGGAAGTAGTGACCATCCCTGTTTTATCTGTATGCAATATCAAGGAGCCGGGCCCCGGCGCGGCTCTCTTGGAAGAAGGGGCCTGTGACCTGTTGGGGCTGGGTAGAGCGCTGCTGGCGGACCCGGACTGGCCACGCAAAGCCTTTTCGGGACGCGAGGATGAGATACGCAACTGTATCGGCTGCCTCGAGTGTTTTGCTGAGATTTGCCGACTCAAGCGCGTCCGTTGCGCCGTCAATCCTCTCGCGGGTCGAGAGCGGGAGTACGCGCGTCCACTGATAAGCGGCGCGGGGCGTTCGGTTGTTGTTGTGGGTGCCGGTCCCGCGGGTATTCAGGCTGCCCTGACTTTGAAAAATAGAGGTTTTTCTCCGTTGGTGCTGGATGAAAACGACAGCCCGGGTGGCGCGCTCAACATCGCGGACAAGGGCTATGGCAAAGAGAAGATTACCCGCCTGGTCAAAGCTCTTCAAACTCAGCTTGAAAAAGCAGGTGTTGAACTAAGGCTCGGCAAGCGGGTAACTGTGACAGACATTGAAACCTTGAATCCGGACGCCGTCTTTTTGGCCTGCGGAGCGAAACCTCTTGTGCCTTCGGTGCCGGGTGTCGGCGGGCGGCAGGTCGTCAGTGCGGAAAGTGTGTTGCTGGGCGAAAATTCTCCTCAAGGTCGCGTGATCGTCATTGGCTCCGGAATGACCGGCCTGGAGACGGCGGAAACACTTGCTATGAAAGGTTGCGCGGTGAGCTTGGTGGAGATGCAGGAGAGCTTAGGTCACGGCGTCTATCCAACAATCCTCAGCGACATCATGGAAAGGATCATTCCCCTGGGAACACAGGTGTATTTGGGGCATCGACTCGTGGATATCAAAGATATGGCAAGGGAAGAGGAAGTTGAAAAAGAGGCGCGACTGCTGCGTCTAGTCGATGGCGAGTATGTCAGCCTGATGGCCGACTGGGTGATTCTGGCCGTCGGAGTCACGCCGCGGCGGCCGCTGGCCACAGCCTGCGCGGATCGTTTTGAAGATCTTCGGGTCATTGGCGACGCGGCCAAACCCGGACGCATCACGGACGCCATGCGAGAAGCTCAAGCCAAAGCATTTGTATTTGAGACAAACAAGGATTGAAAGGAGAAAGAACCATGCAAGCGAGTAACTTTACCCCTATGGACAAGCTGCAAGGCTTCATGAAAGATGGCGCGATGAACAATCAGTACGGCATTCAGTTTTTCGCTATCGCCGAACCGGAAGCGGCGGCCCGGGCATTGCCCCCTCCTCTTGAGCTATTGGATCCTCAGTCTCCCGTGATGTATGGATATATCGTCAATATACGGGAACCAACCTTCGCTTCCTGGTACATGGAGGGTGGCATTGGGTTGATGGCGCGCTATGGGCAGACTGTCGGGCTATACTTCCTGGGACTGCAATTGAGTGGTCCGGGCGCCTCGATGGGCGCATTCTCGGGGCGGGAAGGCTCCGGTCTGCCAAAGAAGTTGTGTGAGCGCATCGTTGTTGAGCGAGAAGGTGAGTGGGGCCATTGCCTGATTCAACGAAAAGGTGTCGCGCTGGTGGACATCACCTTGCAGATGGGCAGGTATAACGATCCGGATTTCTCAACTCCGCAAGAAGGCTGTTCTAGGGAAGCGCCCATCACCACTGAGGGTGGCTGCCTGTTGCACAAGGTTCAGATGGAATCCACAGGCTTTCGCGATATGCGCCTGCTGCATTACGACAGCCCCACCCGTTTCTACAGCTGGGAGCCGGCCGAAGCGCGGCTGACCCTTCGCTCCTCACGAGATGATGCCTGGGGAGAGATTCCCCTGACTAAAGTCCTTGGTGCCGGCTGGATGGTAAGCGACAACTATGTCCGTGGACTTTATCCGTTGTACAAGTTTTCCGAGCAGGAGACTCAGCGCACAATGCAGTATTTGTTTGCCGGACGTTTTGATCAAAGCATGTTAACCCATGACCATCAACATTATGAGTGATCAGGAGGGACAGATTATGAACAGCAAAGGATACTATTTAGGGAAAAACGCTGTGGTCACCGGAGCGGCCTCCGGCATTGGTCTGGCCCTGTGTGAGGAACTGCTGGAACAAGGCGCCGGCAAGGTGGTGCTGGCGGATATCAATGAAGAAAAACTACAAGAACAAACTGAACGACTGGCCCGACAATATCCGGGGCAGGTCAAGGGCATTCGCTGTGACGTGACAAAAGAGAAGGCTGTGCGCCGGATGATTGATCAGGCTGTCTCCTTTATGGATGGCCGCTTTGATTTGCTGATCAACAATGCCGGGCTCGGACTCAGCGGAAGCTTCAGCAAAACCAAAGCCACAGATAATCATAGCGATAAATTCGACCTGCGCGTGCAGACCAACGAGGACTGGGAAAGAGCTTTCGCCATCAACTTCTATGGTGCCTTATACGGTTGCCGCGCCGCCATTGAAATGATGACGCCTCAAGGCGGTGGACAGGTGGTCAACATAATCTCCGGCATCGCCTGGTCGCCCATGGCTTATCAAAGCATGTACGCGGCCACCAAGGCGGCGTTGAATCTGTTGACGTTGACACTCAGATATGAGTACTGGGACGAGGGCATTAAGTTTAACTCCGCCACACCCGGCACCACGATTACCGGTATCTGGGGGAAGAGCCCACCGCCCAAGGGTGCACAGACCGCCCGGGAATCCGCCCGGAAAATTTTAAAAGGAACTGCTGAAAATCAACGCCTGATCCTCGGCGACAAAGGAGATGAGGAAGGTGTTTTACACTGTTTCGATCCCGCTGTCGGAGAAGGTCTGGATGATTATTTTCTAAATGTCGCCCGTGTTCGCCGCAGCGGCAAGCTGATTGTCTAGAGCGTGGCTCTACAGTTTGTCACCGATCACGATATTTGACCATTTCAGACAAGTCGGTCTACTGTGGACAAGAATGCTTGTCGCATTATGAATTGAAGCATTTTGTCAGTTGAGAGACTCTATTTGAAAAATAGGGTCTCTTGACATTTTTACCGGTTTCTCCAATTTGAATTCCGATACCCCACCCCTCCCGGGGTGAAAAATTCGCTGATTAGCCACAACCTTGCTTGACAGAAACTTCCACTTTTACTATACTTCCAATGTTATTGTCGAAGGGGAGTGGCTCAATGGTAGAGCAACGGTCTCCAAAACCGTGGGTTGAGGGTTCGAATCCTTTCTCCCCTGCCACGACTAACCCGGAATCATTTGCTTCCGGGTTTTTCATTTTGAACGATCTGTTTGTTTTGAACGATCTGTTTGTCGCGGTGATTCGGTGACAGATCATCCCGACTTAAAGATGTGAATTAGGAATGACGATCCGGACGATTTAGTGATGCGAACACCGTGGATAAACGCGTGTTGGAGGGTCGCTCCTTTGGTCTGTCCGAGGCGCGATTGAATAGTCACTGTGATACAATTGGTAACACAAATTATTGGAAAGGACAGATCATGGCGATACGTTCCGTCACAATTTATACCGATGGAGCTTGCTCCGGAAATCCGGGACCGGGAGGCTGGGGAGCGCTGTTGCAGGCAGGTGGACACACCAAGGAAATCTCTGGCGCGGAGCCCAGCACAACGAATAACCGGATGGAGCTCCAGGCGGTCATTGAAGCGCTCAAGGAGTTGAAATTCCCCTGCGAAGTACAAATTTATAGTGACAGCGCCTATGTGGTTTCCGCCTTCAATCAAAACTGGCTCGCCAACTGGAAGAGGAATGGTTGGCGCACGGCTTCAGGGGCGCCGGTCAGCAATATCGATCTTTGGAAAGAATTGGACGCGTTGGCTGAACAACATACGATTAGCTGGCACAAAGTAAAAGGTCATTCGGACAATCCATATAACAATCGCTGTGATGAGCTGGCCGTCGCCGCGACCAAAGACTTAAAGGATAAACTTGGTTTGTGACTCTGAAACTCGTTATTCGCGACAGCGTGTGTCATCTGTGATATTGGATCGAAGATGACGCTGTAGAGCGCATATCCAACGCCATGCATGGCGCATATATAATGAAAGAGACATACGATGGATAAGGATTCATATAGTCATGACAGCCTGGTTAATCCCTCCGAGGCACTCACCGAAGACACCATCAGCAGTGAGACCTTGTTCACGGGGACTGTGTTTGAAGTCGAACTTCAGGCGGTCCGGCTGATCGATGGGACGAAGACTCGTCGAGAACTGATTCATCATAGTGGGGGTGCCTGCGTCGTGCCGATTGATGACAACGGCGATGTGTATTTAATACGCCAGTATCGCAAGGCATTTGAACAGGAGACTTTGGAGATTCCCGCCGGCAAGCTCGATAAAGGAGAGGATCCATATCGTTGCGCCGTGCGTGAGCTGAAAGAGGAAACCGGTTTTGCGGCGGATCAGGTGAAGCCTTTGGGGAAAATTTACCCGACCCCGGGCTACTGTGATGAAGTGGTTCACCTGTATTTGGCGACCGGACTGCGAGCCGGCAGTCAAGACCTTGATCCGGGTGAGTTTTTGCATGTGGTCAAACTTCCGTTTGATGAAGTGATGAGCGCGATCATGGATGATCGGATCCGGGACGCGAAAACCGTCGTGGGAATGTTAAAGGCCAAAGAAATTTTGAAGGTGGAGTGATTCATGAGCAATGGCAAATTAAATAAGCGACGTGAGATCACCGGAGTTGTGTTTCTCGCGGTTGCCGTTTTGCTGAGCGTCGCCTACTATCTGCCCAACGCGTCCACCGGCTGGTTGGGGAGTTTTTTTCTAACGCTGGGAAGAGGACTGATCGGACCGGTCGCCTATGTTTTGCCTGCGCTCTTTGTATACGGCTCATTTGAATTTTTATTGGGGCGGTCCCTTAAAGACAGTCAGCGACGGTTGACTCACATGGTTGTGCTGCTGGCTTTGTTCGCCGCTTTTTTTCAGGTTTTTTCGGTCGATTATGATGTTTTTCGCTCTCTTTGTTTAAGTGCGGACGGAAAGCACAGCGCGTCCAAGGCGATCTCCGTCCTTTGGAAGGCAGGTGTCTCACCCGATGAGTTTCAGCAACTGCGCGCCACTTATCCGGGCGGTCTGATTGGCGGTTTGCTGGCATCAGGTTTGACCGCGGTGGCCGGACATATTGGAGCGATCATCTTGTTGGTCGCGGCTTTCTCGGCCGAACTGATTATTCTATTTCGTTTTTCTCTCAGCTCCTGGCTCAAGCGTGTGTTTAGCTTTATTAAAAATTCCACCGGTTTGGAATCAAGGAAAGTGCGCCGAAAATCAAGGAAATCTGAGATTTTCGACAATCCCGATGACGAGCGTGAGCGCCTGCGCGCCAAGTATTTGGCGAAGCATCGGCAACACGGTCAGACTGATTACAGACACTTTCAGTCCCCGCGGAGACAATTTGTTGATGACGCCGCGGACACCGTTGGTTATGGCGGTGAATATGATTCCAACTCACCACATCCCACACCGCCGGATGACTTTGAGTATGATCGGGATGAAATAGCCGCGGCGGGCGCGTCTGTGAACCCAACGCCACAAGCTCATTTCACACCGGATGAGGATACCGACGCTCCGTCGTACCTGGATTATCATGAGAATTCGACTTACCAACGTGATCATAATCCGGGATTTTCACCTGAGGAAAAAAGCGGACAAGCGCCGACAAACGATGAATCCTCCCCCCGTTTTTCAGGAAGCGATGAAGGTTTTTTTCAAGTGGGTGATGAAAATCCGCTGGGAGCCAAGCGAGTGAATCCGGACGATCTACGTTTGATTTCGGAGTTTCCGCTATGGGGCGCCGGGCAAGAGGAATTTGTGCCGGACGCCGAACCTGCGCCGCTGATCAGTCCGGAGCCGATTTTTTCCTTTGACGCTGGGCACGGTGATCAGGCCGCTCCACAGATTGGCGAGGAGGCGCACGCTCGGGCTGGTCGCGCGGATAGTGAAAACAAAAGCTTGGACGACTCATTATTTAAAGTTCCCACTTTTTTGCAACCGGATCGACGCGAAGAATTTGATCCTCTTGAGCAAAGAGAAGATGAGATCGATCCCGTAGAGACGGAAGAGACATACGATCCTTCGACCAAGGCGGACTCAGAGTTGTCGGAGCACTCATCAACGGCTCGTTCGACAGTGGTATATGGCAATAAACCGACCGGCCGATCCGGTTCCGGTGAAGAGTTGATCGCCATTCGGGCGATCAGGACACGTGACATCGATCCTCTGGTCGTGAAGAAAGATGAAGAAGCGGCGGCGGATCGTCCGACGTCCGGCCCTTCTGCCACCGGTAAGAATGAGCGCGGTGGCGCCGATCGTGCCTATATCTTCCCGCCGACCGATCTTTTGGCTAAAGATAAGAACAAGCGTGGCACGCAGGACAATCAGGCCGTGCAGGCGATGGCGAAAAAACTTGAGGATACACTAAACAGCTTCGGGGTAGCGGCGAAAGTGGTCAATATCACGACCGGCCCGTCCATCCTGCGCTTCGAATTGGCGCCCGGTCCGGGCGTCAAAGTCAGCAGAATTGTCGGACTTGCCGATGATATCGCCCTGAGCCTGGCCGCGGTCGGACTTAGAATTGAGGCGCCGATTCCGGGTAAATCCGCTATCGGCATAGAAATTCCAAACCGCGAGACTCAATTGGTGCCACTGCGATCATTGATCGAATCACGTGAGTTCAAAGAGGCGAAATCACCGTTGACCGTCTCGTTGGGCCGAGATATTCCCGGTTTGCCTATCATCTGTGATTTAACGAAAATGCCACATCTGTTGATCGCCGGCGCCACCGGATCCGGTAAATCCGTCTGTATCAATTCCATACTGATGAGTTTGCTGTATCGCGCGTCGCCGAAAGATCTGCGCCTTTTGCTGGTCGATCCGAAGGTGGTTGAGCTCAGTGTGTATAACGGCATTCCCCACCTCTTGTCTCCGGTCGTCACAGACCCGAAGAAAGCCGCGAACACATTAAACTGGGCGGTGGTTGAGATGGATCGCCGCTACAATGAGTTCGCCCGCTTCAAAGTGAGAGATTTACGGGCGTACAATCGCACGGCGGCCGAGTCTGACGACCCACAGATGCCCCATTTGCCGTTGATTTTGGTGGTGATCGATGAGCTGGCCGATTTGATGATGACCGCCCCCGCCGAAGTGGAAGAGGCCATCGCCAGATTGACCGCCAAGGCGAGGGCCGCCGGTATTCATCTAATCATCGCGACTCAACGCCCTTCCGTCGACGTCATCACCGGATTGATCAAGGCGAACATTCCATCGCGCATCGCTTTCGCGGTTTCCTCGCATATTGACTCTCGCACAATTCTTGATATTGGAGGGGCGGAAAAACTGCTCGGCAAGGGAGATATGCTCTACTATCCGCAAAGCTCCAACAAACCAATTCGTGGACAAGGCGCGATGGTCACAGATCAAGAGGTTGAGAAAGTACTGGAATTCGTGCGTCGAGAAAATGAAGGCGAATATGACAGTGACGTCACACGCCAGATCAGTTCCGAAAAAGTCGGGTTGGGCGGTGGCTCAGCCACGGCTGATGAAGATGAGCTGCTGCCCGACGCGGTCGATTTGTTTTTTGAAATTGGGCACGCCTCGATCGCCTTGTTACAGCGAAAATTGAAAATCGGCTACCCCAGGGCGTCCAGAATGGTGGATCAGCTTGAAGAAAAAGGATGGATTGGCCCGTTCGACGGAAGCAAACCACGTAAAATATTGCTGACGGAGACCGAATGGGAATCGATGCGCATGGCGGAAGAAGAAGAGATGGCTGAAGGGATTGATGAATACTAAGTGAGGTATCCAATGCGTTTTCTACCCACCAATCGAAATGAAATGAAAGAAATCGGTTGGACTGAATTGGATTTTTTATTTATTACCGGCGATTCATATATTGACCATCCCAGTTTTGGCGTGGCCATTTTGACTCGTCTGCTTGAGGATAAAGGCTATAGAGTTGGCGTGATCGCCCGACCGAATGTTGACGATCCGCTGTCCATCCAAGCCATGGGCAGACCTCGCCATGGAGTTTTGGTTTCGTCCGGCGTGGTGGACTCGATGGTAAATAATTATACCGCGGCGAAAAAACGTCGTAGAGACGATCGCTACAAGGCAGAGCGGGACAACAGCTCACGACCGGATCGGGCGTTGATCGCCTACTGTAATCTCGTGCGAACGGTCTTTGGTGACATCCCTCTTATAATTGGCGGTATCGAGGCCAGTTTGCGACGCTTCGCCCATTACGACTATTGGAGCGGAACGGTCAGACGTTCAATTTTACAAGATTCGCGGGCTGATATTTTGAACTATGGAATGGGGGAGCGCGTGATTCCTCTGATTTGTGATTTTCTTGCGAAAGGTGTTCCGGTTCGCTCGTTGACCACTTTGGCAGGCACCTGTGTGCTGACCTCTTTCGATCATATGTCCAAGCAACAGCGGGCTTTCGCGCAAAAATTCACGGACTGGAGTTTTGATGAGACACGGGATGTGCGCCGTTCCGGTAAGATTGAATATCTGTTGCCCAAGGAACAGAAGATGAAACTTCTGCCTTCTTTCGAGCAAACACGTGATTCCAAGATCGCCTATTGCGCGGCGTTCATGGCTGAATACGAAGAGCAAGATCCCGCGGACGGATTTACTTTGTTACAGAAGCACAGTCACAGATGGTTGATTCAAAACCCGCCCGACGTTCCTTTGACAACCGCTGAGTTGGATCATGCTTATGGACTTCCTTATGTGCGCAAAGCGCATCCATCGTATGACAATTTAGGTCGCATGCCGGCGATTGAGGAAGTTCGTTTTTCAATCACCGCACACCGCGGCTGCTTTGGCGGTTGTAATTTTTGTGCCATCACGATGCATCAGGGACGGATCGTCCAAGCGCGTTCGGACGAATCAATTCTTGCCGAAGCTGTATTGATCACTGAACTGGATGATTTTAAAGGTTACATCCACGATGTCGGAGGACCGACCGCGAATTTCCATCAACCCGCCTGCAAACGCCAGGAGGCGGGCAGCGTGTGCAAACATCGACAATGTCTATCCCCGTTTCCCTGCGCTGAACTGTCCAACGACGCTTCCGCGTATTTTGAACTGTTGCGGAAAATCAGAGCTCTGCCCAAAGTCAAAAAAGTCTTTGTGCGCTCGGGCATCCGATTTGACGCGCTCATGGCTGACCCGCAAGATCATTTGGCTGAGTTATGCGACCATCATATCAGTGGTCAGCTCAAAGTCGCTCCGGAACATATTTCAAAGCCGGTGCTGCGCCACATGGGTAAACCCACGGCGGATGTATATCAGGCGTTTAGAAAAGCTTATGCCGCCTATAATGAAAAAATCGGCAAGAAACAGTATCTGGTGCCTTATTTGATGTCCGGACATCCGGGATGCACGATGGATGACGCGATCGAGCTGGCTTTCCATATCAAACAAAATCGTGTCATGCCTGAACAAGTGCAAGATTTTTACCCTACACCGGGAACTGTTTCGACCACCATGTATCACACCGGACTGAATCCACAGACTTTGCGGCCGGTTCATGTCCCCAAGGGAAGGGAAAAATTATTGCAAAGAGCGCTTTTGCAGTTCAGCCGACCGGAGAATCGCCCGTTGGCGATTCAGGCCCTGCGCATGGCGGGTCGAGAGGACCTGATTGGACAGGGCAAAGGATGCCTGTTCGCTCCACTCAGTCCGCGAGGACGCTCGGCACACAAAAAAACGCGTTCGCGAACCGGCGCGGACGAATTTTCTTCATCAAAAAGCAAATCCACGAGGCGCGACAGGCGATCTCGCGGCCAGACGGCCAATCGAAAACAATCCGATAAAAAATGGCGTGGCTCCGGCCAAATAGCAAAAAGAGGGAGATAGCAACAGTGTCAATCTTAATAGACGGAAAGAAAGTAGCGGAACAAAAACGAAAGTCGATCAAACAACGGACCGAGGACTTTATCACGACATCGGGCGTCATCCCCGGGTTGGCCGTGATACTGGTCGGTGACGACCCGGCGTCACAAGTTTATGTGCGAAATAAAATCAAAGCTTGTGAGGCGGTCGGCTTCAAATCTTTCTCACATGTACTTTCAAAAGACACGACACAGCAGGAGTTGGACGCGTTGATCGACTCGCTCAACGACGATGATTCAGTTCACGGCATCCTGTGTCAACTGCCGATACCGGATCATCTGGACGAAAATCAGGTTGTCGATCGTATTTCTCCTGAAAAAGATGTGGATGGCTTTCATCCGTTCAACGCCGGGCTGCTCTCTCAAGGGCGGGATACCTTCGTGCCCTGCACTCCCGCGGGTGTTATGATTTTGTTGGATGAATATGGTATCGAGCCAAAGGGTCTCAGCTGTGTGATCGTCGGTCGCAGCAACTTGGTGGGCAAGCCACTTGCACAGCTGATGTTGCAAGCCAACGCCACTGTGACAGTGGCTCACTCACAGACTGTGAATCTGGCCGAAGTCTGTCGCTCGGCGGATATCCTTGTGGCCGCCGTTGGCAGCGGAGGCCTGATCACCGCGGACTGCATCAAAGAAGGCGCGGTGGTCATCGATGTGGGCATCAATCGCGGAGCTGACGGCAAACTTCGGGGCGATGTGGACCCGGCCTCGGCCCAAATCCGATCCTATGCCTATACACCTGTACCCGGTGGTGTGGGGCCGATGACCATCACCATGCTGCTGGAAAACACACTAAAAGCTTGCCGGGCCATCGTGTCCAAGAGGTAAATAATATGAATGTGATTCGTACTGTGGAATTGCTGACCGTTGGAACAGAAATTCTGATGGGACAGATCGTGAACACCAACGCGGCTTATCTGGCGAAAGAAGTCGCCTTTTTAGGCATCACCTCACAATATCAGACGGTTGTTGGCGACAACGCCGAGCGACTCAAGACTGCCATACGAGTCGGACTTTCCCGCGCCGACTGTGTGGTCATGACCGGTGGACTGGGACCGACTCAGGACGACATCTCGATGGCCTGCGCCGCCGAGGTCGCCGGCGTGCCGTTGGTTTGGGATGAGGAATGTGAAAAGACTTTGACCGCCTTTTTCACCTCGATCGGGCGCACACCGGCTCATAACAATTATAAGCAGGTCATGATGCCGCAAGGCGCTCAGGTGATGCCCAACAACAATGGAACCGCTCCCGGAGCGATCATAACCACCAACCACGAAGGGCGGTACCGCTATATCGTGCTGCTCCCCGGCCCTCCGGCGGAGAATCAACTGATGTTTGCCGAATCGGTCAAACCGTTTTTAGAAAAACATTCGGCGGCGAGATTGAACACGACTTTTGTGCGTATGATCGGCATCGGTGAATCAGATGCCGAGCTGCGACTGTCAGATTTGATCGAGTCTCAGGTGAATCCGACTTTAGCTCCCTACGCTTCGGAAGGCGAGGTGATGTTTCGGATCACGCAAAAAATGGAAAAGGAAACTGATCCTGATTTACGCGAGGAGCTTTTGGAAGAGGTAAAAAACCGGCTCGGTCAGTATATATATGAGATAGGCACCCGCCCCCTACCCGAAGTCGTGAAAGACACCTTGCTTGAACGCGGGCTGACAGTCGCGTTTGCCGAAAGTTGTACCGCGGGTCTGGTCGCCGCGACCTTCGCCGATCTGCCGGGGGTCTCCCAAACAATGCTGGGTGGAGTCGTTGCCTATTCCAATGAGTTAAAGCAAAATCTTTTGGAAGTGAGTTCGATCGTGCTGGACGAGCACGGCGCGGTCAGTTTGGAAACCGCGGAAGAGATGGCGCGAGGCTGTCTCAAGCTAACCGGCGCGGATCTCGCGGTCAGCGTGACCGGCATAGCCGGTCCTGATGGCGCGACCGAGGACAAGCCGGTGGGGCTGGTCTATATTTCTGTCGCTGATCGGCACGGCGTTTTCTCGCGGAAATTTTATTTCAGGGGGAATCGGGCCAAAATCCGGCGCATCGCCACATTGAACGCGTTTAACATGATGCGCCTACGCCTCGGGGAGACCGCGGGGCAGACAAGTGACACCTACGCTTGACTTCGCTCGACACGTCCGTATTTGGATCATCAGCCATTGCGCCAAGGAGAGTTAATGAATAGTTCTTTAAAGAAGGAAAAACGCGTCGAGTCGGCCTCTATAATGAAGGCGACGGCGATCATGATGTTCACGATTGTTTTAAGTCGCCTGACCGGTCAATTGCGCGATATATTGGCGGTCAATCGTTTTGGTTACGGCAGGCTTGCGGATTCGTACTTTCAAGGATTTCTCATTCCTGATTTTTTATATGAGATTTTAATTGGCGGATCGATCCAGGCGGCGGTTGTGCCAACCTTGTCCGCCGCGATCGGCAAAAAAGATGAAAAGGAAACCTGGCGAAGTGTCAGTGTGTTCATCAGCGTCGCCACCGTGTTTATGTTGGTCGCCGTGCTGTTGGGTGAACTGTTTTCCCCACAAATCATGAGACTGTTCACTCGACCGGATACCCACGCGCTGGCGGTCGGGGTGTCGAGGAGACTGTTTCCACAGACATTTTTCATGATGATGGCCGCGTTGACGATTGGAATTTTGAATTCGTACCGCAAATTCACCGCCTCCTCGTTTGGCCCGGTGATCTATAATCTTATGGTCGTAATCAGCCTGGCGGCGTTCGGAGCGGCCAACGACGGAGCGGTGCTGCGTGTGGCGATCGGTATCGCGATCAGCGCACTGATCTTCTTTATGTTTGAGGCCTACATGGCGAAAAGCGAACTGAAAAATTTTCGTTTCTCACTTGACATGCGCGACGACGGCACGCGCAAAATCATTCGCCTGGCGATTCCCACATTGATTTCAGCTTCTATTCCTCAAATCAACAATATGATCCTGAATGTCTTTATGAAGGAACTTCCCGCCGGCACTCCGGCCTCTTTGAAGAACGCGACCTCGCTGTGGATGCTGCCTTGGGGCGTGTTCGCCGTGGCGGTCGGCAATGTCATGTTGCCAACCTTGTCCCGCCATATCGCCGAGCGCGACACAAGGGAGGCGGGCGCTCTGATTGGCTCGTCACTTAAACGTGCCCTGTACCTGACAGTGCCCTGCGCGTTGTCATTTTATTTTCTGCGCTATGATCTTGTCAGAGGGGTTTTCCAATGGAGCTCCGCCTACACCGAGCAGGCCGTACGGATCACTGGCGATATATTGGCGTTCTTTTGTCTCACCATTGTGACCCACACAATTGTTTTCATCATGAATCAAAGTTTTTACGCGACTAAAAAAACATTCATGCCACTTTTGAACTCCATACTCTCCTTGATGATGACGGTCCTTTTTGGTTATTTCCTATCCAGTCCGCGTGTGCTGGGCCATCATGGATTATCGTTGGGGTACGCTCTGGGCAGTTTGATAGGCGCCTGTTTTTTACTCATCTCGTTTCGCAAGATGTTTCGTCCCATGTCACCGCGTGGCCTGGGCGCGTTCGTTTGGAAAGAAATTGTCTGTTGCGTCGGGATGGCCGCGGTGCTGGTTGTGTTCCGGATATTTTTGGATGGCTGGAACCCGGCGGGCAAACTCGCGCGCCTTGGTTGGCTGGGAGGACGCTTTCTGCTGGCCTTCGCCGCGTACGTCACAATTTCGTATTTGTTGAACATGCCCGAGATTCACAGTGTGCTGGATTCGATTTCAAAACGATTCAAATCAAAAAACGGAAAATATGTTTGAATTCAGATTGACGTGGCTGGAAATGGTGCCTATAATAAAAAAGAACGAATGTTCGATCGGGAGAATTCCCCGAATCTTTTGAAACAACCCATGGAGGATGGATGATATGGCGAGAAAGAAGGGCGCGGGCAAATCCGTGGCGCAAATCAGTCGCAAGGACGACAACACAGAGCGGGAAAAGGCTTTGGAAGTCGCTTGGAGCGGCATAGAGAAACAGTTCGGCAAAGGTTCGCTGATGAGGCTGGGAGAGCACGCCAAGGTCGATGTGGACGCCATCCCAACCGGATGCATCGCGCTGGATGTCGCTCTGGGCATCGGTGGCGTGCCTCGTGGGCGCGTCATTGAGATTTTCGGGCCGGAGTCTTCGGGCAAGACGACTGTGGCGCTGCACATTATCGCCGAGGCGCAAAAACTGGGCGGAAACGCGGCGTTCATTGACGCGGAGCACGCGCTGGATCCCGCCTACGCCGCCCGGCTTGGCGTTGACATCGACAACTTGATTGTCTCCCAACCGGACGCGGGCGAGCAGGCGCTCGAGATTACTGAGGCGCTGGTTCGTTCAGGCGCGCTGGACGTGATTGTGGTGGACTCGGTCGCCGCCTTGGTGCCCAAGTCTGAAATCGACGGTGAAATGGGTGACGCGACTGTGGGCGCGCAGGCTCGCCTGATGTCACAGGCGCTGCGCAAACTGACTCCCGTGGTCAGTCGCTCGCACACCTCGATTATTTTTATCAATCAGCTGCGTGAGAAAATCGGCATCATGTTTGGAAATCCGGAGACCACCACGGGCGGACGGGCGCTGAAATTTTACGCGTCGGTGCGGATGGATGTCAGAAGAGCAGAGGCGCTGCGCTCGGGCACTGAGATTATCGGCAATCGGACAAAAATTAAAATTGTTAAAAACAAGGTGGCGCCTCCATTCAAAGATGTCGAATTTGACTTGATTTATGGACAGGGGATTTCCCAAAGCGGCAGCCTGCTCGACATGGCGGTGGAGGAGAACATCATCAAAAAGAGTGGCAGCTGGTTTTCTTATGGCGACGAGCGGATCGGACAGGGGCGTGACAACGCCAAACGTTATTTGGAAGATAATCCTGATCTGATGGCGGAGATTCACGATGAGTTGATGAGTCGGCTGGAGATCACGCAACAAGACGATGTCGAGGACGATGAGCGGGCGTTGGCCGACGAGGATGCCGATCTGGACTTGACGTTGGACGAGGACGCCTTGTCGGCCGATGAGGATATCCTGGGATTGGAAGATATGTAAAGAAGGTGAGCCTGTCGATGAAAACGATTGCCGATTGTCTGACTGATACTGATTTGGGAGGATACCGCGAGCCGGATGGATACGCCCGGGCGAGAGGTCTGGCTATTCGCTATATTGGAGTCGCTCGCCGCAGAACCAGCGGACGGGTGAGCGCCCATCTCGTCGATAAAGAAACCGCGCCGGACATCGTTTCGATCGTGGTTTCTGATTTGGAACGAGATGGATATATCGATGATTACAAACTGGCTTGCGCGGTCGTCCGCGAACGGCGTGGCAGAAAAGCGGAAGGCGAGCGCGCCTTGCGCTTTCGCATGCGTGGCCTGGGTATGAAAAGCGAGGCGATCGAGCTGGCGATCAGCGAGGACTCGGCCGACGACATGACTCGTGTACGTGAGTTCCTGGAGACAAAATGCGAACAGTCGATCGTTCAGTTCGCGAACATGACCGAACCGTCCGAAATCGGTATGAAGATCAAGAGCAAAGTGCTGCGAGCCTGCGGAGGACGCGGATTTGAGCTAAGTGTGGCCATTCCTGTCTTCGACGCGCTGGTCGCCAAGGAACGGGATTCATTGACCTAGTTACATAAGATATTATGATGGACAAAATCGCTTGAAATCAGCGGGCTGCGCGGTCCGCTGTATTTTTTCATTTGTTGAATGATCTGCTGTTTAGCTAAATAAAAATTCGCTATACTTGTCAAAGCGAAAAACAATGACGTGAACCGGAGCGAAAGACCGATTTTTCGTCAAATATAAAGTTAGTAGAGGAACGATATGAACGATCCGGTTGTAGCTGACGCTGTGGCGGTCTATTTAATTTCACTTGGCTGTTCCAAGAACCTTGTTGATTCTGAGAATATGAGCGGTATTTTGACCAACCATAGCTATAAAATCACTCTTGATCCAATGGAGGCCAAGGTGATCGTCGTCAACACTTGCGGGTTTTTGCAAAGCGCGGTTCAAGAAGCGATTGAGATGTTGCTGGAGATGGCGGACTACAAAGTTTCAGGATCTTGTAACTTTTTGGTTGTGACGGGTTGCATGTCTCAGCGCTATGCCAACGAAATTCAGCAAGAGCTTCCCGAAGTTGACGCGATTTTAGGCACCGGATCCTATTTCGAAATTGCCGATGTACTAAATGAGCTGTATGAAAAGCGGGCGGAGTCGACCGGCTCGTCGACATCACTTCGTAGCGAACCGAAGGCGTTGACATTGATTCGCAGATCCACCGCTCCCGAAGACGCGTTGCGACATCTGGCGGTCAGACGACCAGTCTCAACCGGACCCTACGCCTATCTAAAGGTCTCAGAAGGCTGTGACAAGGGCTGCGCCTATTGCGCCATACCCGGGATCCGCGGCGGCCTTTGTTCCCGACCAATGGCCGATCTGGTAGCCGAAGCGCATTATTTAGCCCAAGTTGGAATCAAGGAAGTGGTCTTGATTGCCCAGGACACGACCGCTTACGGATTGGACCGATACGGCGAGCGACGCCTCGCTCAATTGATTCGAGAAATCGCTTCAATCGAGGGAATCGAACGCATCCGTTTTCTTTATGCCTACGCCAACGGAATGACCGATGAGTTATTGCATGTGATGAAGGAAGAGCCCAAAGTGGTCCACTATGTCGATTTGCCGATTCAGCACACCTCGGACGCGGTGTTGCGCGGCATGAACCGATCCGACACGCGTGAGTTTTTGACGCGGACGTTCTCGCGCATACGCGAGGCGTTGCCCGATTGCGCGCTGAGAACCACAGTGATGGTGGGTTTTCCGGGAGAGACCGCGCAAGACTTCGAAGAGTTATGTGATTTTGTTCGCGAGATCGAGTTTGATCATTTGGGCGCGTTTATCTTTTCACCCGAAGAAGGGACACGCGCGTTCAATATGAGACCATTGGTCGCGGAGACAGAGGCGCGGAAGCGATCTGATACAATTATGGAGATCCAACGAGCCATCGTAGAACGAAAAAATCTTGCGAAGAGTGGTCGAAGCATACCGGTTTTGATTGAATCCGTATCAGATGATGGTATATTTTACATAGGAAGGGCGCCTTTTCAAGCACCCGAAGTGGATCCTGTCACCTATGTCGCATCACCGATTCCACTACAGATCGGCGCCATCCACTCTGTCACCATCGTTGACCACTTAGAATATGACTTAACTGGAGTGTTAAATTATGAATCTTCCGAATAAACTGACCATCACGCGCATGATTCTTGTGCCTGTTATTTTGTTGTTCTTAATGCCCTTGCCTTATTTGCCGGGCGACACAGGATGGAATCTGTTCATCAACACCTACGGTCAAATCATCTCGCTGGTGCTCTTCATCGTGGCTTCCTACACCGATCATCTGGATGGAAGCATTGCGCGCAAGCGTGGAATTGTAAGTGATTTCGGGAAGTTTTTGGATCCAATAGCTGATAAGATGCTGGTCACGGCTGTGCTCATCGCCTTTGTGCACCTGGGGCGCCTGCATGCGATTGTGCCGATTTTAATTTTGTTTCGTGACCTTGTCGTCAGTGGAATACGGATGCTTGGATCGTCCGCGGGGACCATTATCGCGGCCAATCAGATTGGAAAATGGAAGACCGCGTTCTTGATGATTGGTATCATCATGTTGCTGGCGCAACGGGTGCTGGAAGGTTTTGGTTGGTTGCCGGCCATCATCCCGTTTGTCAGTGTGATCGCGGACCTTTTTATCGTTGCCTCAGTTGTGTTGGCGATGGTTTCATTGGTTCAGTATTT
>CAZAPS010000030.1:0-19800 GCA_964487355.1 uncultured Oscillospiraceae bacterium | reverse complement strand
GCTGATTTCAACAATGAACCGATCAATAATTGGAAACAAATCGCGGTCCATCTTCTGTCGATACCAATGGCTCATCAGTTAATTGGTTTTTATATGGTCGCCGATGATTCAGATGGTGTGTTGAAAGTAATGCGCAGCTATCAGTACTATGCGTCCAACGCGATTTCGGTCAAAGTCTCCAAGATGGACTGGAGCGAGAAGAATTTGTTGGGCGGCTATATCTGGCACACGACCGGTTCAGGCAAAACAATGACGAGCTTCAAATCTGCGCAACTGATCGCGAATTCAAACGATGCCGATAAAGTTGTCTTTCTTATGGATCGGATCGAGCTTGGCACACAGTCGCTTCGTGAGTACCGTGCGTTTGCGGAGGAGAACGAGGAGGTACAAGCGACAGAGGATACACGTGCCCTAGTCGCGAAGTTGAAAAGCAATGATCCGGCCGACACCCTGATCGTCACTTCGATTCAGAAAATGAGCAACATTCATAATAAAGCGGATAGTTTGAACGCGGCGGATCTTGTAATGATGAATTCTAAACGACTTGTGTTCATCGTGGATGAGGCCCATCGCTCGACCTTTGGTGATATGCTGATCACAATTAAACGTACATTTTCCGGTTCTGTACTTTTTGGATTTACCGGCACGCCCATCCACGAAGAAAACCAAAAATGGAAGAACACGACATCCAGTGTATTTGGTGATGAGTTGCACCGCTATAGCATCGCTGACGGTATCCGTGATCAAAACGTGCTCGGATTTGATCCCAACAAAATCCTAACATATAGAGATCTCGATATTCGTAAAAAAGTGGCGTTAACAAAAGCGAACGCCACCACTGAAGTGGAAGCCATTGGCGACCCTCAAAAAGCCGCTGTTTATTACCATTATATGGATCATATAAAAGTCAAAATGGCCGGATACCGCGATTCATCGGGGAGCTATGTCAAAGGCATTGAAGATTTTCTGTCAACAGCTCAATATAGGCGTGATGAGCATCGCAGCATGGTGATAAACGATATTTTAGATAACTGGATTCGGCTAAGCGGGGATTCCAAGTTTCACGCGATCTTCGCCACCAGCAGCATTGCGGAGGCGATCGAATACTATCGACTGATTAAAGCGACTCAACCCGATCTAAAAATAACCGCGCTGTTTGATCCAAACATCGATAATCAAGCTGGAATGATATTCAAAGAAGATGGTTTGGTGGAAATCTTAGACGATAACAACAAACGATATGGACAAGACTTCACCTTAGCCACCCATGGCAAATTCAAGAAGGACACAGCCGCGCGTCTGGCTCACAAATCTCCTTATGAACGGATTGAGCGAACGCCCGAAAAACAGCTGGATCTTTTGATTGTCGTTGATCAGATGCTGACCGGTTTTGACTCCAAATGGGTGAACACCTTGTATTTGGATAAGGTGCTCAAATATGAGAACATCATCCAAGCCTTTTCACGCACGAATCGATTATTTGGTCCGGACAAACCCTTTGGAACCATTCGCTATTACCGCTATCCAAACACAATGGAACGAAATATCGAAGAGGCGGTGAGGATTTATTCCGGCGATCGGCCACTGGGATTGTTTGTCGAGCAGCTGGATTACAACCTGAAAAAGATGAATCAAATTTTCACTGATATTTCACGTTTATTTACCGTGGATGATAAGGTGGACTTTTCGCAATTGCCGATGGACCTTGTAGAATGTGGTCAATTCGCCAAACTATTCAGCAACCTAAACAAGCATCTCGAAGCAGCCAAGATTCAAGGCTTCACTTGGTCAACGCTTCTCTATTTCCCGGATGATGCTGAACGGACCATAGAGATGGACTTCAACGAAAATGATTATTTAGTTTTGGCATTGCGCTACAAAGAGTTGTTCGTTGAAACGGAAAATGAGAGTCAAGAGGACGTGCCGTATGATATTGACGGTTATCTGATAGCGATTGAAACAGATCGTATTGATGAAAAATATATGAATTCACGGTTTGATAAGTATCTAAAGGAACTGCGTCAGGAGGATGTGGATCAAGAGCAACTGCAACTCACACTGGATGACCTTCACCAATCTTTTGCCACGTTGTCCAAAGAGGAACAAAAATATGCCAACGCTTTTCTTTTTGATGTGAAAAGTGGTGAGGCGAATATTGAAGATGGCAAGATTTTTATGGACTATATTGTAGAATATCAGGCCGGAGCGGAAAATATGCAAATCCGTCAGTTGGTTGAGGCACTGGGCGTCGATACTGCCAAGTTGAAAGAACTGATGAATCTTGGTGTGACCGCGGGAGATATTAATGCGTTTGGCAGATTTACAGAATTGAAGGACACCGTCGACAAGGCTAAGGCCAACGATTTTTTTACGAACCGATACGGAAAAACGATTTCGACTTTTCAACTGAACAGGGAAATTGAGAGTTTGCTCAAGGATTTTATCTTTAAGGATGGGTTTGACATCTACGAAAAAAGGTAAGATGGAGAAGGGAACGATCAATCGGATT
The DNA here is from genome assembly GCA_964487355.1 of uncultured Oscillospiraceae bacterium. Taxonomy (GTDB): domain Bacteria; phylum Bacillota; class Clostridia; order Saccharofermentanales; family Fastidiosipilaceae; genus JAXGYX01. The sequence continues at coordinate 17,291 of CAZAPS010000030.1, read as the reverse complement.
GATTTTGAGATAGTGAGCACAGGCGTAACCGCTTGTGCTCTTGTTTTCAGTCTTTGTATCGTCAACGCTTGGGAACAGCGTAAGCTGGGGGAAGTTACGAAATCGTATTCAGGCGGAACACCGTCTGTTGGGAAAAGAGAATACTATGGCGGACATATCCCGTTTATCCGCTCTGCTGAAATCAACAGCGACACCACGGAATTATTTCTCACAGATATCGGTCTTTCAAGCTCATCCGCGAAGATAGTGAATGTCGGAGATATTCTCTATGCGCTTTATGGTGCGACAAGCGGAGAGGTCGGAATAGCCCAAATATCAGGCGCAATCAATCAGGCTATCCTCGCAATCAAACCTGATGATGGATATGATTCTCAATTCATTACGCAGTGGCTACTCGGTCAGAAGCAAAATATCATCGACAAATATCTGCAAGGAGGACAAGGCAATCTGTCCGGATCATTGGTCAAGGACCTACTCTTGCAATTTCCAAAGTACGACGAGCAACGGAAAGTCGGTAAGTTTTTCCAACACCTCGACAACCTCATCACCCTTCATCAGCGTAAGCCATTTTTGCGAAAAAGGAGAAGAAATTGACAATTAAAAAATTGGACACAGAAAAATTCTGTGATTACTACGCAAAATGGATTGAAATATATAAAAACGGCGCAGTCCGAAAGGTAACTTTGGATAAATATCGCATGACACACAAATGGCTGACCAAACTGATTCCCAATTTGAAAACAGGAAGTTTAGACCGCATTTTATATCAACAATTATTGAATGAATATGCCGAGTGCCATGAACGTCAGACGGTCATGGACTTTCATCATCAATTAAAAGGCGCGATTCTGGATGCTGTGGACGAAGGTTTGATCCATCGCGACCCCACTCGCAAAGCGATTATTAAAGGGAAACCGCCAAAGAACAAAAAAATGAAATACTTGAATCAATTTCAACTTCAAACACTCATTTCATCTTTGGATCTTAAAGAGACGGTAAATTGGGATTACTTCATCTTGCTGATCGCCAAGACGGGAATGAGATTTTCAGAGGCGTTGGCTTTGACACCGGCTGATTTTGATTTCAAAAACCAATTGGTTTCGATCAGCAAAACTTGGGACTATAAAGGGGATACCGGCTTTCTACCCACGAAAAACAGATCTTCGGTGCGAAAAATCCAGATCGATTGGCAGACGGTGATTCGATTTTCTGAATTGGTCAAAAGTTTTATCCGAGACAAACCGATCTTTGTGGATGGCAAGGTCTATAACTCAACCGTCAATAAAGTTCTTGAGCGCTTGTGCAGACGTTGTGAAATACCGGTTATCTCCATTCATGGACTCAGGCACACTCACGCGTCGCTTCTGTTGTTCACCGGCGTGTCGATCGCCAGTGTGGCTCGAAGGTTGGGTCATTCAAGTATCAACACAACGCAAAGAACCTACCTTCATATCATCCAAGAACTTGAAAACAAAGACGTCGACCTGGTGATGCGGATGCTTGCCGGTCTTTCGTGAATTTGTAAATTTAAAATGGCTTACGCTCCATCTTCAACCCACCGAGATTGTCTCGTTATCTTCGTGCTAGCTGCGCTATAATCAATCTGAATGCGTGGACAGTGTATTTCCTATCCGAATCACCTGCACGCGCAACATGAATACGGTAATCGAGGTAAATATATGCACACGCCCCCTATCTGTCACTGCGGAAGGAATCTTTGTGTCGCGCGCATTGAACTGTTCAAGAATCTGTCGGTTCCTTTGCAGGAGGAGATCGTGCGCCGCGCGATTCATTTTGACGCCGACGCCGGCGAGATACTGATCAATGCCGGAGACTCGGCCGAATACCTTTTGGTCATTCGCGAAGGCAAGGTCAAACGCAATCTCTTTGACGCCGACGGCAAAGAATACATCATGGATATTTTAGTGGACGGGGAATTCATCGGCGAAGAGGATTTCCTGAACGTGGGACGATTTCCCTATAACGCGGTCTGTGTTACGCCCTCCAAACTTTGCAAAGTTTCCAAGACGATGTTGATGGAGATCATCCGTGACCAAAAAGACAGCATGCCGCTCGCGATCGCACTGATTGAACATCTGTCTCAGCGTTTGAGCCAGGCGGACGCCCGCATCACCTTGCTAATGGAGGACAACGCTCTGAGACGGGTTGTCGGCTTCCTGCTTGAACGCGTCGACCGGGTCGAAGGTGATGTACTGGAGCTGACGCTTGACGACATCGCCGGCAGTGCAAACCTGCGCCGCGAGACCGTCAGCCGCAAACTGCGCGAGCTGCAAAAGCAAGGTTTGATCGAGCGCCGTGGCCAGCGCAATATTTTTGTGCCCAACCGTCAAAAATTGGCTGAAATTCTTAAGGAAATTTGATCTGAATCAATTCATCCGAAACAACGCCGCGGTAAAATGGTCATATGTAGTCAAATCAATCGTGAACAATATCACGCGATCTTAATTCTCATAAGGAGGAATTGCATAATGAACGATCAACATAAAGACAATGCCGAAGTGTTAAAGAACATTCTCCAACGGCTGCACGCGGGTGAGTCGGCCGACGATGTACGGGCGGAATTCGCCGCGACCTTCAGTGAGCTGGACGCCTCAGAAATCGCCCGTGCCGAAGTTGAGCTCATCAAGAGCGGTGTCCCTGTGGAAGAGGTGCAAAACCTTTGCGATGTCCACGCCGGCATGGTGCAAGACAACATCGCCCAGCTTCCGGGTGGAGAGGAACACGGTCATCCTCTGATGATTCTTGAAGCTGAGAACAAAGGGTTGGAAGAGTTTTTGGACCAATCGTATCTTGCCGCGAAGCAGGCCTACCAAAACGATCGCAAGGCGGAACCCTTTCTTGAGGTGCTGAGGAAGCTGTCAACGGTGGATCGGCACTACAGCCGTAAAGAGAATTTGATGTTTCCCTATTTAGAGAAAAAGGGCATCACCGCGCCACCCAAGGTCATGTGGGGGGTCGACGATGAGATTCGCCAGCTGATTAAAGACGCCATCGCGATGGCGGAGGCGGACGAACTCAACGATCCACTGCTGGACGAGATGGAAGAAGCGGTCCGCAACATGATCACAAAAGAGAATAAGATTCTCAAACCCATGTTGTTGGACAATCTGACCGACGAGGACTGGCTGACCATCGCGCGCGAGAGTGATCACATCGGCTACGCTTTTGGCGACCACATCGAAGGTGCCTCTCCTTCGGACGCCAAAGCATGGGCGAAGGGCGAGGGCGCGGTCGCGCAATCGGTTTCCTCCGCCAACGATGTTAACCTCCCGAGCGGCTTTTTCAACGGCAACGAGCTTGAGACCTTGCTCAACACCTTGCCGCTCGACATCACCTATGTGAACGCCGACGGACGCGTCCAGTACTTCAGTGAGGCCAAAGACCGGGTCTTTCCCAGAACCCGGACCATTGTCGGTCGCACCGTCAGCGACTGCCATCCGCCCAAGAGTGTGCACATGGTCGAGACCTTGATCGAACAGTTCAAAAAAGGCGAAAAGGATCAAGAGTCTTTCTGGATTCAAAAAGCCGGGCAGTTCATCCTGATCCGCTATTACGCCGTCCGCGACGAGGAAGGGATATATAAAGGAGTGTTGGAAGTGACCGAGGAAATCTCCGAACTTCGCGCTTTGGAGGGGAACAAGACTTTGATGGAAGGTTTTGTCAAGGACTGACGAAGACCGCTGAAAATAAAAAGTGACACAGTTGAGGCGGGTGACCGCCTCAATTTGTATTCAAAAGACCGAAACAATCGGTATACTGATCAGAGTTGTAACTACCGCCTGGATTGGCTGGATGATCACCTATGGAGAATGATTATGGATGTCAAAGTTGATTACAATGAGAAGATGATTTTGCAAGATCGGCTGGGCCGCGAAGGCAAAATGACACCGGAAGAACAGTATGTGATGAAGATGGAGGCTTTGCAGGAAATCATAGACAGCGGCATCGACTACTGTCCTTGCCCCGAAGCCTGCCCGCATCACGGAAAATGTTGGGAATGTCTGATGATTCACCGCGGACACCGCGACCATCTGCCTTACTGCATGTGGGATATGATCAATGAAAGACTGTATCCGTTGCAGCGGTTGACAGAGGGTTCACTCGCCTCCTACCAACCGGCGGACGCGACCGCGGGGCAGAGCGTCGACAATCCCTGCGCCGGGTGTGTCGGCTCGGTTGAAGAAAAATAATGGCGACCACGTGACGCGGTGTTCTTGAGGCGAGTGCTTCTGAGTGCCGCAGCGCCGTGGTTTAGTCGGACGACAAAGCGAAATGGAATGATCATGGTCGGAAAGGAAGGACAGATGAAGAGAAGGATTATCGCTATATTCGCCGCGCTGTTGACGTTGACTGCCGCCTGTTCGTTGACGCTCGACACTACGGACACGCCGGCTACAAATGCTCCACAGAATCTTGATTTTGAGGCATTTATGTTGCGTGAATCAAGTGTGTATGTCATTGACTCCGGCATTCAGGCGCTGAATACCGGAGATTTGGCGAGTTTGACCGCTCTCGACGATCTATCCTTGCCCGCGCCGGGCACTGTGGCCACCTTTGAGTTGGGCTCGGATCTGATCAGAGAGAGTGACCCGCCGGGGATCGATGTGCGCCGATTTGAGCTGTTTGAAAATCCACGTGGCTTCATCACGATCACCCTGCAGTCGGCGGGGCGGATCTTGCACCATATTCAGCAAGACATCCACTTCATCGACGTGCGCACAGCCGCTGAATACGAGGACGGCCATGTCGGTGGATCGTTGAATCTGCCATTGGATGAGCTCGAGAAGCGAATTGAAGAAGAGATTCCCGATAAAAATGATATCGTTATTTTATATTGCCGCAGTGGCAGCCGCTCGGCTCAGGCAGCGTCGTTGCTGTCGAAAATGGGTTATTCAGTTTTATTGGATGCCGGTGGCATTCTATCTTATGGAGGTCAGATTACGCAGGGATCTGACATCGGCAGTTTGCCGGAACCGGACGATTTTTAGCACACCTTGTCCAAACTCAGCACCATTTAAATAAAAACGAAAGCGATCAAACGATTGAATCTGAGGAGGAACCGTAACGGTTCCTCCTTCTTGTTTCGAAAACATTAAGATTCATGAATGATTAAAGACGTAAAATGCTAATTAAAATAAATACTGTGGAAGTGAATTTGTATAAATCATATGATAACTAGAAAGCGATCTGATGAATATTTGTCTTTTCGCACAAAAAACTCTTTAATCTCTACAAACATCAATGTGAGGTGTGGCTATGTCGAAAGTAACGTTCAATATGGAGATTTTAGATCCTGACAAATTACTGGAGCTCGATCAATACATCGAGTCAACTCCGGATCCGCAGGGTCGAATCATCAATGTCTTGCACAAGGCTCAAAACTTATTTTCTTATTTACCCAAGGAACTTCAGCTATATGTCGCGCGGAAAACCGATCTTCCGGCGGCGAAAATCAATGGCATTGTCAGTTTTTATTCGTTTTTTTCTCAGGAGCCGAGCGGAAAATACTCGGTCAGCGTCTGCATGGGGACGGCGTGCTTCGTTAAAGGATCCGAAGCCATCCTAAACGCGTTTCGTCAGGAGTTGGGTTTAGAGCCGGGACAGAAGGTTACCGAAGATCGGCTGTTTTCGCTTAGAGATGTCCGCTGTATTGGCGCGTGCGGCCTTGCTCCTGTGGTTATGGTCAATGACAAAATCTATGGACATGTGACGGAATCCGATGTCGCGGGGATCATTGACGAGTACAGAGCACTCGAGAGCGAAGCGGGGGAGGAGACACAATGAAGATCAGATCAAAGTCAGCTTTACAGGTAATTTGTGATGATTCACGCGACTTGTTGGCGCTGCGTTCGGATGACATGGTTACCGAAATCGCCAAGGGTGGAAAAAAAGATATTCTGATTTGTGGCGGCACGGGCTGTCACTCAGCTCAAAGTGAGCAGATCATTCATACGCTGCGCGAAAAGGTTGAGCAAGCCGGACTGGCGGATATCCGCGTGGTTCAGACCGGTTGTTTTGGTTTTTGCGCCCAGGGACCGATCGTCAAGATTCAACCGGAAAATATTTTTTATGTGAAGGTCGGCCTGGACGATCTCGACGAGATCATCGAGACACATTTGATCGGTGGCAAATCGGTCAACCGTTTGCTCTATACCGATCCAAAAACTGATGAGAGACAACAGCATTATCTGGATATGGACTTTTACAAAAAGCAACAGCGGGTGGCTTTGCATAACTGTGGTGTGATCGATCCTGAGAATATTCTTGAATCGTTCGCGCGCGGTGGCTATATGGCGCTCGCGACAGTGCTGGAGGATCTGTCACCGGATGAGGTCATTCAGATTGTCAGCGATTCCGGCCTGCGCGGCAGAGGTGGCGCCGGTTTCCCGACCGGTAAAAAATGGAGCTTCGCCAAGGCGTCGGTCAGCGATCAAAAATATATCATCTGTAACGCGGACGAGGGAGATCCCGGCGCGTTCATGGATCGCTCCATTCTCGAAGGTGATCCACACAGTATCATAGAGGCGATGGCCATCGGTGGCTATGCGATCGGCGCGGATGTCGGTCTTGTCTATATCCGTGCTGAGTATCCGCTGGCGGTCAACCGACTCGAACTCGCGCTGAAACAGGCGCGTGAGTACGGTCTGCTCGGAGAGAACATACTCGGCAGCGGTTTCAACTTCGACATTCAGGTTTTCCTTGGAGCCGGAGCGTTTGTCTGTGGCGAAGAGACTGCCCTGATCCATTCGTTGGAAGGCAACCGTGGTGAGCCGACCCGCAAACCTCCTTTCCCGGCGGTTTCCGGATATAAGAAACAGCCCACCAACGTGAACAACGTCGAGACGCTGGCGAACATCCCCTCAATCATCTTGAAGGGGGCTGACTGGTTTAGCGACATTGGAACTGAGACGTCCAAAGGAACCAAAGTGTTCGCCCTGGCCGGGAAAATCAACAACATCGGTTTGGTCGAGGTTCCGATGGGCACGACGCTGCGTGAGATCATTTTTGAAATCGGCGGCGGCATACCGGATGGCAAACAATTTAAAGCGGTGCAGACCGGTGGACCGTCCGGCGGTGTCATCACCGAACTTGACCTGGACACCCCAATTGATTTCGAAAGTCTTCAGGAGATCGGTTCGATGATGGGGTCGGGCGGAATGATCGTGATGGACGAGGACAACGACATGGTTGAAATCGCCAAATTCTACCTTGAGTTCACGATGGACGAGTCCTGTGGAAAGTGCACGCCTTGCCGGATTGGAACCAAACGTATCTACGAGATGCTGGAGTCTTTGGTCGAGATGGAAGGAGACGAGGACACGTTGTCCCGTCTGGACGCTTTGTCGCGCACCGTCAAGGAATCCGCGCTTTGCGCCCTCGGACAGACCGCGCCAAACCCGGTGCTCAGCACGATGAAATATTTCCCGGAAGAATATCTGCGCTATGCCCGCCATGAAGTGAGGACGAGCTATTACATCCATGCCGATCTCTGTATTGGATGTACCAAGTGCGCCAAAGTTTGTCCGGTTTCTTGTATCTCGGGAACAGTCAAAAAGCCTCATGTCATAGATGAGAGCCAATGCATAGCCTGTGGCGCCTGTTATACCGCTTGCCCTGTCCAGGCGATTGAGAAACCGTAAGGAGTATTTGATATGGATAAAATTAAATTAACGATCAATGGTATCGTGACGGAGGTTGAACCGGGGACCACAATCCACGGAGCCGCGAAAGAATTGGGCATCTACATACCGACGCTTTGCTATTTGAATATGGACGGTTTTGAGATCTGCAACGAAGTGTCGTCTTGTCGTGTCTGTCTGGTTGAGGTCGAGGGGCGTCCGGCGCTGGTCACTGCCTGCAGTGAGAAATGCGCGCCGGGCATGGTTGTCCGCACTGATTCTCCCCGTGCCCTGAACGGACGGAGAACGTCTTTGGAATTGCTGCTCTCCAATCATCCGAATGACTGTCTGGTCTGTGAAATGAATCTGGACTGTGAGTTGCAAAGTTTGGCGCGAGAGCTGAACATAACCAGAATTGAGTACGAAGGCGAGAAGATGGACTACCCGGTCGACAGAAGCTCCTTCGCGCTGGTTAAAGATCCAAACAAGTGTATCATGTGCCGTCGCTGTGAGACGATGTGCAACGATGTGCAGACGGTCGGCATCCTTTCCGCCATCGATCGTGGTTTCAACGCGGTGGTCGGATCGGCCTTCCATCTGGATATGGTCGACACTTCCTGTACCTATTGTGGTCAGTGCGTGGCGGTCTGTCCGACAGCTGCGTTGACCGAGAACAATGAGTCTCAAAAGCTTTGGCGTTATCTAAACGATCCTTCCAAACATGTCATTGTGCAGGTTGCGCCGGCGGTCCGCGTGGCGATTGGCGAGGCGTTCGGCATGGAACCCGGCACCATCACGACCGGCAAGCTGGTTTCCGCGCTGCGTCGAATGGGCTTTGACAAGGTGTTTGACACCGACTGGGCGGCTGACTTGACGATCATGGAAGAAGCGTCCGAATTGGTGCATCGCATCGAAAACAACGGGACATTGCCGATTCTGACGTCTTGCTGTCCGGCCTGGGTGAACTTTATCGAGCATCAGTTCCCGGATATGCTCGACATCCCGTCCACCTGCAAGTCACCGCAAATCATGTTCGGCGCCATGGCGAAAAGCTATTACGCCAGTAAGGAAGGCCTGAGCGCCGACGATCTGGTGGTCGTGTCGGTCATGCCCTGCATCGCGAAGAAGGCCGAGGCGGCGCGCTCCGAACTGTCCAAAGATGAGAATCAAAATGTTGATCTGGTCATCTCCACCCGTGAGCTTGGGAAAATGCTTCATGAGATGGGCGTGGACTTTACCAGACTTAAAGATGATGATTTCGATGAGTTGATGGGCGAATCCACCGGTGCCGGCGTCATCTTCGGCACAACCGGAGGAGTGATTGAAGCCGCTGTTCGCACCGCTTATGAATGGATCACCGGCGAGACACTGGAGGATGTGGAGTTTACCCAACTGCGAGGTCTCGAAGGCATCCGCACGGCGGCCGTGGAAATCGGCGATCTGACTTTGAACATCGGCATTGCCCATGGTCTGGGACATGCCCGTGAGTTGCTTGAAGGCGTTCGGTCCGGCAAGTACGACCTACAGGCGATTGAGATCATGGCCTGCCCCGGTGGGTGCATCGGTGGAGGCGGACAGCCGTACCACCATGGAGACATGGAAATTTTGCGCAAACGTCAGGAGGCGATCTACACCGAAGACCGGAATAAAGCGATCCGTAAATCTCATGACAATCCGATGATTCGCAAAATCTACGCGGAGTACCTGGGTGAGCCATATGGCGAGATCGCCCATGATCTGCTGCATACCGAATATGTCGCGAAAGAACGCATTTGAGTTTCGACGTCGGAAGGCTTGAACGTCCGGCGTGACATAGCAGAACCCCCGTGGATCAATCCACGGGGGTTTTAAATTTTATCTGTTTTCGAAGACGGCGTTCATTGTCGATTAGAGGAGCCCGGTTGACCGGTATCGCTGTCGCGGACATCATGGATGCTCTTCCGACTCAAGCGCGAGCCGGTCGAGTTGCGACGCCGCCTCGAAGCGCGCCAAAAAACTGATCAGCGCGAAGTCGAGGATGTGGCCGACATCGTCGAAAGTTGTCGAATTGATGGTCTTGTTTTCATTCATTATCCTAAGGTGTTCGAAATGCTGATGCAAACTGTCGCGGAACTGATTATAAAGTCGCTCGTCATCGCCGTCATTTTCCTCAAATAACAGATCCAGTAGTTTACCAATCTGCGCGATGCTCAGAACTTGTTTTAATATTCCGATCATGACCAGGCGGGTTACCTGCTCGCGTCGGTATTTCTTTTTATCCGGAGGCGGGAGTAGCCGTTGTTTGACATAGTTGTTGACCATTGAGGCGGTCATGACCCGATCGGTGGGATCTTGATAATAGACGGAAAGTTGTTTGTCGATGACGCTGAGAACCTGATCCATGTAAAGATCGATGTTGGGATAGGCGTCCCAAGGGTCCAATGGTTGAATCGGTGTGGTCTTCATATCTGACAATCTCCGTCTATGGATGAGAGGACGAGGAAATGGAGCATCCTTTCGGTGAGTGGTGGTATGGACATTCTATCACGTTTGCCTATTGACACAATATACGCAATCGTCTAATCTAGTTTTAGAAACCAGATTAGATGTTTTTAATAATCTGATCGCGTCGCGGGCTATCGCCGCGGCCGTATGACGAAATGATTGGGAGAAAGACCGCAATGCGTTTACTGGTTAAACTGTTCGGAGATTCGATTATCGGACGTGTGGTGCAAGACGAGCCGGGTGGCCGGTATAGACGTCTGGACCCCTTGGAGGAAATCCGTCAAGATGAGATCCAGCTTGACCTGGTTAATTTTGGCAAGTTTGGCTGTACGATCGGCAAGGCGAAACGTCTGATTGAGCGACAATTGCGCAGAGATCCGGAATTTCAGGTGATCTTGCTTGAGTATGGCGGCAATGACTGCAACTATGAGTGGGCGGAAGTTGGACGACGTCCGGAGTTGGATCATCAGCCGGGCACGCCGTTAAAAGAGTTTCATGAGACCTACGTCGAGATCATTTCATTGTTGAAAAAACAAGGAGTCCGACCGATCATGATGAATCTGCCTCCGATCGACGCGGTTAAGTTTTTTGATACCTGGATCGCGCCGGACGAAAATTCCGCTGCTATTTTGGATTGGCTCGGAGATGTGCAGAAAATCTATCGTTGGCATGAGCTTTATTCATTGGAGACTGAGGAAATCGCGCGCCGGACGAAGACGCCGCTGATCGACGTCCGAAAACCGTTTTTGGGGCGGCGGGATTTTCCGACTCTGATTGGCCCCGACGGGATGCATCCGACCGAGAAGGGGCATACCCTGATTATCGAGGCTGTGCGCGAGTTCATCAGGCAACTGGACATGACCCGCCCGTGGCTCAAACCGTTGCTTGGATTTGGCGAATAAGCGTACATATGTCCTAATATGAGCGCGTATGCGAATCAATGGCGCCCTGTCTTTCCGCGGAGGAGATGACAGGGCGCAGTTTTTTTCCGACGAATCGCTTCGTATCATTTTTCTATTGTAGATAGTGATTTATTGATATGATAATGATATGAATCGAAGGGAGGACACATGCATGTTTCATTTGACTCGTGGGAGGGCGACCGCGGAAATCAACACGATGGGCGCCTATGTGAATATGTTGCGCGACGACAAGAAAGCTATCTTCTATCCTCTCTCTGAAATACCGGACGCGCATGGTGAGATCAAAATGAGAGGGGGCAGTCATGTCTGTCTGCCCAATTTTGGCGCTCCCGGAGAGTTCAGGGAGCTAAACCAACACGGATTTGGTCGCTTGATGGAGTGGTCGGTCGTCGATTTAAATCAGGACAGAATCTCGTTGCGGCTAAAGGGCGAGGGCGTGTATCAACATCTTTACTCATTGATCGTCTACGAGTTGGAGGAGAAATCATTTACCAGTAAATTGGAGATGTTGAATCGCGGGCGTGATGAGCTGGAGGTGGCGCCGGGCTTCCACCCATATTTCGCGATCGATCAGACAGAACAGGGCATCGTGGTCGATGAGGAATGGCATGAGTTGGCCTCTTTGGCCGGGACGGTTTTCAAAGAGCGGGTACGCAAGGTCGATTTCAAGAACCATACAATCCATTTTGAGACATATAATATAAACCGTTTCGCGATCTGGACCGATCAGCTCGGAGAATATGTCTGTGTGGAGCCTACCTACGCCGCGAATTCGTTCTCCGCTCATCCCGAACAAAACATGAAATTAAAATCCGGTGAAAGCGTCTCTTTCTCCTACACGGTCCATTGGGAGTAAGCAAAATCAATAAATTGTGGAAAACAAACAAGAAAATGAATGAATTCTGACTTTCTTGTGTCACTTTGTATATTCTGTAACATTTGCCTACTATACAACCTTAAAATGCTTTAAAGTATAGTTAGTCTAAGCAAACAATGCGATTTCATAATTAAGCATTCAAGGAGGTTTATTGATGAATACTGAAGAAAATGTAGTACAATTCCCTTTGATTGGCACCAAGGCACCCGAATTTACCGCGACCACGACCAACGGCGTGATCAATTTCCCGGAAGACTATAAGGGCAAATGGGTCATTTTATTTTCGCATCCGGCCGACTTTACACCGGTTTGCACAACTGAGTTCATGACATTCCAAAGCATGTATGATGAGTTTTTGGAGCTGAACACCGAACTGGTTGGCCTGTCCATCGACTCGATTCACTCCCATCTGGCATGGTTGAACGCGATCAAGGGATATAGCTGGGATGGAATTGACAATCCGAGCGTCAAGTTCCCGCTGATCGCCGATCTTAAGATGGATGTGGCAAGCAAATACGGCATGTTGCAAGGTGAGTCCGACACCAGCGCGGTCCGCGCAGTCTTTTTTATCGATCCTGACTCAATGATCAGGACGATCCTGTACTATCCGGCTGCTCTGGGACGTAATTTCGCCGAAATCAAACGCATCATCCTTGGTCTGCAAAAAGCGGATAAAGACAGTGTCGCGTTGCCTGCTAACTGGGAACCCGGCAAAGACGTCATCGTACCGCCCCCGGGCACCTGTGGCGCGATTCAAGAGCGTATGGAGCTTGCCAAGGGTGAAGAGTATGACATGAAAGACTGGTTCTTGACCTTCCGCAAAGACGAAGGCTGACAGACCGAATCTGCCGTGATATAAGATGAATGATTCGCCGTTCGATTTCGGTGAATCCATTTGAAGGTAATCAGATGCCGCCTCAACGACGTGCGCAGAGTGTACGCGGGGGCGGCATTTGTGATCAAATAATGAGGCGCATCGATGGCGATGTGCCGAGGAGGCGAAAATGGAATATGTGCGTAACGATCAGGATGTGATGGTCCGAATGGACAAAGGTGATGAGATCGTTTCCTCGTTGAAACGGCTGATGGATGAGTTGGGCATCAACGCGGGTTATTTTCAGGCCCTCGGAGCGGTGGACCGAGCGACGGTCGGCATATATTATTTGGCGACCAAACAATATAAAATGGTGGATATTGAAGGTGATTTTGAGGTGTCTTCTTTGTTTGGCACCATGAGCCGGCAGGAGGATGAGCCGTACATCCACTCGCACGCGACCATCGCGGATGTGGTGGGCGGTCGAACTTATGCCGGTCATTTGAACGAGGCGAGGGTCAGCGGGACGCTCGAACTCGCGCTTCGTGTGATGCCGATGGCTTGGGGACGGACCTATGATGAGGTGACCGGTTTGAACCTGTTGACTTTTGAAGAGCCGCTCGCGAAATCCGTTGAGTGATCGATCGCAATCCCTTCAAGCACCGCGAACCGACATAAGGCCAAGGACGACATGAGCTACTTTTTAAGACACGAGACCGATGGTTTTGTTTTTCCAAAGTACGGGCCGGCGCACATCGTCCTGTTGCTGGTGGCGGCGCTTGGCGTATGGCTCGTCTGGAAATATGGCGGGCGTGGAGGATACCTGCGCCGCGTTTTGTTTGTCACATTGTTGGTGACCCAAATACTGCTCTACGGATGGTTTTTTACAGGTGGCGGCCTCTGGATCGTCGCGGGTCTGCCACTATACCACTGTCGCATCTCGATTCTCGCGATGTTGATCGCTCTCGTGTGTGAGAAAAAGACCGGAAGGGGTGGCGGATTGTCACGGGGACTGGCTATTTATTTAGGAACGTTCGGCGCCCCCGTGGCGTTGCTGATTCCGATCATGGAACCATTTTCTTTTCCACATATCACCAACGTGTCTTATTTCGCCGGTCATATTCTGATGATCTGGACAATTGTCTATATGGTGAAAGTGGAGCGATATCCGTTTGACGAAAAGACTTTATATCAGACGTTGATCGCTTTCAATGTGATGAACCTGTTCATTTTGACGATCGATCACCTACTGGGCATGAATTATGCTTATTTTCTGTTTTCACCGGTGTTGACCGGATTTTTTGGCAAATTTCCTTATCCGCTCTATGCGCTCACCGCGTTTGCCATTTACAATGGCTTGATTGTCTTGATTCATTTTGTCGGCAAAAAGGTTCACGCAAGTCTGTCCGCCGAACGGAGCAGACAAAGAAACAGCCCGGAAGGGTTGGCGTGACACCGAAACCGGCCTTCATCTCGTTCCGATTTTCAGCGTTCGGCGCAAACACTCCGAGCTGTTTGTTTCAATGTTTTATCTGATGGCGTTGAGCCGGACACCGCTAAGTTCGATGACACTGAGCGTGCGCGGCGCGGTCAGCGATGACGCGATCGCGATCATTGGCTTACATGCTGATGATCTCGTATCCGTCATTTATCTCATCGAGCATGCCGGCGTGGCCATTCATGTCTTTGAGCATCGGCAGGCCCGTCGCCTCATTGGCTTCCAGCACATCCATGACCTGTGAACAGGCGAAGCAGATTCCTTTGATAATTCCCGCTTCTTTTGCCTGCAGGTACAGCTTGTTTTCCTCACGCTCGAGGACACTCGGCAACTTGACCGAGGCGCCTTCAAAAATGACACTGACACCGTGACCGGCGTTGTGCAGTTGGATGGCGTTCATCAGCACATGCATGAAACACATTTTCTCTCCGGTCATGGCGTAAAACAAAATTTTCTTCATCTTGATCCTCCTTATGATTGTTCATTTAATAGCACTCTATCATAAAACCGGATGAGGCTGATATTTCACAATGCCCGGACGCGGGATCCGCCAGCCGCGATATCTGTTGTTGTTCAATCAATTCTGTCAAAATGGGACATTTATTCTATGACATTTCCGATGGCATCGAATAGAATATAAACAAAGGAAGAGCGGTCGAAACTCGGCTGTCCATGTCTTCACAACATGACAAAGACCGGCGCTTGGAAGTCGACTTCTGGATAGTTGTCGGAAATTGATCGTGTGATTGGTCCGTAACGATTCATAAAGTGAGGAAATGAAATGAATATTGATAAAGAGCTCAATGGTGAGATGTTACTTGTGAGAGTCAGCGGCAGGTTGGACACGACGACCGCGCCTCAGCTGGAGACCGAACTTGCTCCTTCTTTAGAGGAGATCACTGAGTTGGTGCTGGATCTGAGTGAGTTGGAGTACCTGTCGAGTGCCGGCCTGAGGGTATTGCTCGCGGCGCAGAAGCAGATGAACCGGCAAGGTGAGATGATTGTCAAAAACGCGAACGAGACAATTATGGAAATTTTTGAAATCACCGGTTTTACAGAAATACTGCACATCGATAATGAAACAAAATGAAGCGTTTTTGAAGTCCACCTATTACCGCTACCTCGTTCCGGGAATGCTGGGAATCCTCGGCGGCACGGTCAATGTGCTGGTCGACAGTGTGTTGATCGGCAATCTGTTGGGTGAGCAGGGACTGCTGGCGGTCAATCTTTGTCTCCCGCTGTACCTGGCGTCATACACACTGGGCTCTTTGATCGCGTCGGGCGGAGCGACGCTGTCGGCGCGGGAGATCGGCCGTGACAATCTGGAGGGGAGTCGGGGAATTTTGGGTTTGTCCATTGTTCTTTCACTGGCCGTTTCACTTGTTTTCGCCGGACTGGGGACCGCGCTGCTCGATCCGCTGGTCAACCTGCTGAGCGGAGGGGTCGCGCTGAACGGATTGAGACAGTACGCTCTGATCATCATTTTGAGCGGCGTGCCGCGGGTGTTGTTGTATATCCCTTCATTTTATTTGCGGCTGGATGGCTTGACCGTCCACGCGATGGGCATGTTGACGCTGATGGCCATGTTGAATATTCTGCTGGATGTCTGGTTTATGTATTATTTGAAAATGGGGCTTGTCGGGGCGGCTTACGCGAATCTGGCGGCGACGTCTATCGCCTGCGTATGCGGCTTATTCATTCTTTTAAAGAAGGGCAACAACTTTAGACTCCCGATCCGCGTGGCGAAGCTCTCCAACGCAGCGCGCGTCATACGAATGGGAACACCCTCCGCGCTGAACAATCTCGCGACGGTCTTCCGTATTCTCCTGATCAATATTTTGCTGCTCCGAGTCACCGATGACCTACTGTATCCGGTCATTTTCACGGTCGTCACCGCTCTTTCTGAGTTTTCACTTTTTATCCTCAATGGGATTCCGCAGACGGCCCTGCCGCTGATCGGTGTCTACCATGTCGAACACGCCAACGCGGCGCTTCGCCTGTTGCTGCGCCGACAGCTGCTGACCGGCTCGATCGCCATCACCGTCTTTGGCGCGCTGACGGTCTGGTTTCATGGCGCGATCTCAACTTTGTACGGTGTCTCGGCGAATATCGCCATTCCCCTATCCTGCCTGGCGGTCAGTCTGTTGATCGGACAGCTGAACAGCGTGATGACATATTATTACAACTCGGCGGATCATGTTTGGCTGGCGAATGTCATAACGTTGTTGCGCGTCCTATTGCTACCCGTCGTGTTCACTCTCTTTCTGTCCCGAATTTCGCTCCCCTCGGTTTGGCTGTTCCTGCCGCTTTCGGAACTGTTCACGTTGCTGATCTGGCTGGCCGCTGTGTTGGCTGTCTCGGCGAGGAAAAAAGATTGCTCGCGGATGCTTTTGCTCGATGACGCCCTCGAAAGAAGTGGCGCCGCGATTGAATTTTCGGTCGCCGCGGACGCGCCGGCGATTTGTGAGGCGAGCGAGCGAATAACCGATTTTTGCGCGCATAATCAGATGACACCCGGACAAACGATGCGCGTCAGTCTGGCCCTAGAGGAGATCATGACGATCATGTCCGAGAAATCATTTGGCGCGGAGAAAGGATCCTTTGATGTGCGGGCGTTCGCGATCGATGGAGCGATTGGTCTGCGTATTCGCTGTGGGGGTAAAATGTTCAACCCGATCTCACTATGCGAGGTGGGAGAAGATGGCGGGCGACAGGAACAAATGTTGGGGATCAAAATGATCGCGGACATGGTCAAACAACTGCGGTATGTGTCAACATTTGGGGTGAATAATTTTTTTGTGCGGATACAGTGAGGTAGGCGAAATCATGAAACTGAATGATTATGAGCTGGATCGTCTTCGCGAAAATAACCTGACGCTTGCCCGCAAGCTCTGTGACAGGCATGTGGGCAAGGGATTGTATCCGCTATCCTATCTGCGCTCCATCATGGACGACCCAAGCCATGATTTTTATATCATCACAAAAAATGGCGAGGTCGTCGGCTATTTTTACTGCGAAATCACCCGTGCCGACGCGCTGAGCCATCTTCCCGGGC
>CAZAPS010000029.1:0-20800 GCA_964487355.1 uncultured Oscillospiraceae bacterium | reverse complement strand
AAAAGTGCTGAACTACAAACACCAACGTGCCCGGCGCGTTGGTGTTTTGCTTGGTCCAATTGTTGGAGGCTGATTGATTCGCTTGAGATAGGGAATGTGAATCAGAACTTTAGGTTGCGATGTTGATACCGGCATTACCTTACGCCACGGTCGCGAAATTGATTTGGTGTGAGTCCTTTGTGTCGTTTGAACAGTTTAATAAAATATCCACTTCCCGAAAAACCCGTTTCAAGCGCAATTGTATGGATTGTTTTGTCCGTGGTGATTAATAATTCCTGCGCCATACGAATACGAAGCTGGTTGATATAGTCTGAAAAAGTCATATTCATGCTGGAGTTGAACAGTCGACTGAAATAGCTTGTGCTGATATTGCACAGAGCCGCCATTTGATCAATCTTAATTGCCTCCGTATAGTGCAAATTAATGTAGTTAATGGCGGGGCGCAACAGAATGTTAATCGTGTTGTCTTCCACGTTGCCGATCACATTTTGTATGGGCAAAGTGCAGAATGAATTTAGTGAGATGCTTTTGTTTTCAGTCGATCGAACGATAAATTCTTCGTTCATTTTTATCTTTGTGTAAGCCTCGGCAACAATATATTTTACAATATAATTAATCATCTCAGTCACATGGTTTAGCTGCTCGATTGTTATCGTCGGTATGGTGTCGGTTAATTCCTCAAGGGCCGACTGTTGAAAGTCCGCCAGTTGACGCCAATCCGTTGAAAATAATTGTGGAAGACTTACCGAATTTTCAGAGTCCTCTAGTGTGAATTGACCGCACATGACCGCCCCACAATATTGATTCGCAATAATGATGGGTACGGCGAAATCAATCAGATTCATGTGGCAACGATAAATAAAGGGCTTGTTGTTACGAGTGGCCTGCAACCCCGCCACGGAGTCACAAAGCTCACACTGCTGGCTCAACTCCGGAATGGAACGGACAAGTTTACAAAAAGGTGTGAGCCCATTGTGTTTTGAGATCGGTTTGCCTGTATAATCGACCATTAAAATCGCGGTGCTGGTCGCTTTTGAAATGGCTTCTTGAATACGTTCAAAATTATCAATATTAATTATATATTTTAGATCAAACAATTCATTGATGGGATGGTCCATGCTTTTCACCTCCTGTGGGAAATTAATGTTTAAAGGAACGTCATATATAACAAAACAAATTTCGCATGTCTGATTCCCATTTATATCAGCCGACTCTGCACTTATGTTTGACCTAGGCAATCAGTTCAAGAAAATTAAATGTCCTACAAGAATATCAATATTTTCTATGAGATGACAAAATATTTCCATCGTTTGACAAAAGTCTGTCAAATATTGGAATGATATGACAAACAATTTTATTGAACATACATAAGTAAGGCTCGATAATAAAGGTAAATCATATGCATATTGTCAAATGAAGCATCCTAAAGGAGGAGAAAGGCTAATGCAGAAAATACTCATTTCACCATCCAGATATGTTCAGGGCGCCAACGAATTAAAAAATATCGGTCAATACGTGAAGCTATTCGGCGGTAAAGCAGTTTTGATAGCGAACGCTGAAGATTACGCGAGAGTACAGGAAACAGTGGATGAAGGTGTCGTGCGACATGGCGCCGAATTGAAATTTGTTCCTTTCTCAGGAGAGTGCACAGCGAAAGAAATTGACAGAATAACCAATATTTGTAAACAGAATCAATCGGCTGCTGTAGTTGGGCTGGGCGGTGGGAAGGCGCTTGATACCGCAAAGATGGTCGCCTTTAATTGCGATATTCGTTCGATTATCGTTCCTACGATAGCCGCTACAGACGCTCCAACCAGTAAAACAACTGTGGTGTACAGCGAGTCAGGTGAGTTTGAAGATTACTGGTATCAAACATTCAATCCGGATGTTGTACTTGTTGATACAAGTGTAATCGCGACAGCTCCGGTCCGTTTTTTGAAGTCAGGCATTGGTGACGCTTTGGCGACAGTCTTCGAAGCTCGAGCTTGCGAAAAAGGTAACAAGTTGAATGTCCCCGGTGGCTATCCTACAAAAACTGCAATTGCGATTGCGGAAGCTTGTTATGAAACACTGCTCGAAGATTCGGAAAAAGCAATCGCCGCCTGTGAGTTGGGGGTGGTGACTCAGGCACTTGAAAACATTATTGAAGCGAACATTCTTATGAGTGGTTTGGGCTTTGAAAGCAGTGGACTGGCGGGTAGCCATGCGTTTGCGGATGGATTCACATCTTTAGAAGATGCTCATTCTTACATGCATGGTGAAAAGGTGGCGTTTGGCGTGATTTGCCAACTTATTTTGGAAAATGCCGACACTGAATTACTTTACGAAGTATTGGATTTTTGTGAAATGGTTGGGCTTCCCTTAAGTTTATCTGATCTGAATTGTCCGGATGTGTCTGGAGAGGACCTACGAAGAGTTGCCGAACTGGCGTGCAGTGACCGTGACACCATGACGAACATGCCCTTTGATGTGTCTGTTGAGGAGGCCATAAACGCAATTAAGGTTGCCGACTCCATTGGAAGAAAGTTTAAAGAGGGAGTATGACGTGAAAAAAATAATCAATGAGATGGATACGATTGTTGATGAGATGTGTAATGGTTTTGTCAGTGCGCACCCCAATCTTGTCAAATACAATCCTAAGTATCGATTTATCAGTCGTTGCGACCTTCCTGAAAAAGTTAGATTGATTAGTGGAGGTGGCAGTGGTCACGAACCGGCTCATGCCGGTTTCGTGGGAAGTGGTATGTTGGACGTGGCGGTCTGTGGAGATGTTTTTGCCTCTCCGTCCGCAATTCAAGTTTATAATGCCATCACAGAGACTGAATCCTCAAAAGGCACACTGCTGATTATAAAGAACTATTCAGGTGATGTGATGAACTTTGAGGAAGCTGCTGAAATGGCTGAAGATGACGATATCGCTGTGCAATGTGTTTATGTTAATGATGACGTTGCGGTCAAGGATAGTCTCTACACTGTGGGGCGCCGCGGTGTGGCGGGCACAATGTTTGTTCACAAAATTGCGGGTGCCGCCGCGGAGCGAGGTGCGAGTCTTGACGAAGTGAAGCGCATCGCGGAAAAAACCATCGCAAATGTAAAATCAATTGGCTTCGCTTTAACTTCCTGCACAGTGCCGGCAAATGGGAAACCAACCTTCGATTTACCTGAAGACACAATCGAGTTTGGTGTTGGAATTCATGGAGAACCGGGAATCGAAAGGCAAAAATTACGTGAAGCGAATGCGTTGGCCAAAGATATGTTGGAACGTGTCATCTCCGATTTCTCAGAACCGTTAATAACAGAAGATGAGATCGCGGTGCTGATCAATGGATTTGGCGGGACTCCGCTGATGGAACTTTATGTTTTGAATCATAGTGTTCAGACTGAACTTGCTAATCATGATTTGAAGGTTGATCAAACACTTATTGGCAACTATATGACGTCTTTAGATATGGCTGGAGCATCAATCACTATCTTGAAGTTAGACGATGAGTTAAAGTCTTTGTTGAATGATCCGGTCCATACAGCTTCTATCTGTAAATTGTGATGGTGTGGATTAACGATGATTGTGAGGTAAATAATATGATCGATGTCAACTTGATCATGAGGATGGTTCAAGTCATGGGAGAAAGCGCCATCAAAAATGAGGCATACTTCTGTGAATTGGACTCTGTTGCCGGAGATGGAGATTTTGGTATGTCACTCGCTAAAGGATTTAAAGAAGTCCAAAAGCAGTGGGTTGACGTCAATCATGACAACATTAGCTTGTTTTTGAAAGACGTCGGGATGATTATTTCTGAATTCTGTGGTGGCGCGTCAGGCCCGATCTGGGGTAGTGCGTTTCGCGCGGCATCGAGATATGCAAAAGGCAAGCATACTTTGAGCATAGAAGAATTTTCATCCATGTTGGACGCTTCGGTCAAAGGCATCCAGAAACGTGGAAATGCGCAAAGAGGCGACAAAACCTTGTTGGACGCGTTAATTCCTACTGTCGAGGCACTTATGAAACACAAGGATTCGGACTTGCGAACTGCGCTTAAAGCGGGTGCTGACGCGGCGATCCAAGGAGCGGAGGACACACGGTCAATGGTGGCTTCGCGCGGTAGAGCATCCTATGTGGGTGAAAGGAGCTTGGGCTTCCCCGATGCCGGAGCGATGGCCCTAGGAGTTATTTTCACAGAGATAGTGAATTCAATATAACTGGTGAATAAACTAAATAGTAATTTTAATTTGATCAATTAAAAGAGAATATTACATTAAATAATCAAAAAACACAGCTGGAAGATACTTTATCTATGCACTTGTATCGAAAATGATATCAAGTTATTGCACATAATTTCTCTGAAAATAGCTGTGTTTTTATATGATATCTCTCTCGAATCGGTTAACCCGCCGCCAATAGTGTTTCTTTGTTGTGGAAATACACAATAATCGGGGGGATAAAATGTAAACAAATCCAATGTTTTGACAACGTGAGAGAATATTCCATGTAGTATAGTATTTTCCATTTTTATATCAATTGGTGGTGTCTATACTTTCGATAATGATATCGTCTGATTGATTTTGTCACTAAACAGCAAAACATGGAGGAAAAAATGAAGGTTTTAATCACGGGCGGACTTGGATTTATTGGGATGTATGTGACCGGAAGACTGGTCGCGGAAGGACATGATGTCGTCACTTTTGACACATTGCCCGCTCCTCCTCAATCGTTGCTGCCGATGTTTGAAGGATCAATCCATTACAGAGGAGATCTGCTCAATCCGATGAGCTTGTTTGAAGCCATTGAAACCTATGAAATCGATACAATTGTGCATCTCGCTGCCTTACGAAACTCAGACAGCCAAAAGCTTCCATATCTGGCATTTCGTTTGAACTGTGAAGGGATGATGAATTGCTTGGAAGCTGCAAGGATATACAAACTTAAGAAACTTGTTTTCGCAAGCACGTCGGCGACGATCGGAAACTATGATTTTTATGACTCGATTGGAGTGAATGAGGTGAGAGATGACGCGATTTCCGCACCGATTAATGTTTACGGTGTGACAAAACTGTTTGACGAGCTCATGGCTCGGGAATATAGCGAAATCTACAACTTAAATATTGTCGGAGTTCGGTTGGCGCTGATTTTTGGCGCCGGAAAAAAAGCCGGTTCAAAAACAAGCTTGTGGAATGATTTGGTTGAACAGTCCTATGAAGGAACGCCGATTGAAATGAGCACGTTAAGCGATCTTCCGGTCAGCATAAACTATGCGAAAGACTCCGCAGAAGCCGTTGTATGCGCAACGTTGGCGGAGAACGCCCCATCTAAAACATATAATTGCACAGGCCACATCGTGACCGCGGCTGAGTACTGCGCGGCGATAGAAGAAGCGTTCCCACAGGCGAAAATAACCATGATTAACGACGGAAAAAAACCGAATACTCTTGGCAGATTTTCAACTTCGGAAGCAGAACAGTATTTGAATTACAAACCACGTTTTTCATTAGTAGAAGCCTTTAAAGATCAAATTGCCACGAACAAGAATAGCTGACGCACCTAAGGAGGAGAAAATGAAAAAAAGTCTTGTTGCGAAATTTATCGCGACCGCGATGATGTTGTCAATTATGTTGACGGCTTGCGGTGGCGGAAGTGGAACAGAAAAAACCACGGCGGATGATACAAAAGCGGATCAGACCACCGCTGTCGATGCCCCTAAAGATGAAGGGGAAGACCAAGGTGACACCATCAAAATTGGCTTGGTCACACCTTTAACCGGCACATTGGCATTCGCAAGTAATGAACTAAAAAACGCGATAGAGCTGGCGGTCGAAAACAGGCCTGAAGTTTTGGGAAAGAACGTCGAGTTTGTCGCCGCAGACGCCGCGGACGCGCAACAGGCCATGTCGGAGTTTGAACGGCTGCGGGGCAGTGGGGTCAAATACTTCCTCGGTGGATATGGAACCTTTATGGACCTCGCCATTCAGCAAGTTGTCGATGATCGTGATGCGATTCTGATTAGTTGTTCGGGGTGGGCGAATGAGCTAACAGAAGATAAATACGATAACTATTTCCATTTCAATCCGCGGGTTGAAGTTTTCGGACAGAGAATGGCTGAATATCTGACGGAATACTGCGATGAATATCTAGACAAAACACCTGAAGAAACAAAAGTGGCCTTGGTTTGGAATACAAATGTGCAGTACGTCGCGGACGCCGCCAAACCATATCTGGAAGAAGCCGGATTTGATCTTGTGGTGGCGGAAGGATATTCTGTCGATCGGAAAGATTTCACCTCAACAATTCAAAAAATGCAATCTAACGATGTGGATGTTTTCATTCCTTGTCAACAATCTCCTGATGGAATTCCGTTCCGTAAAAAAATGGTGGAGATGGGCTACGAGCCTTCGATGACCTTCGCTATGGGTTTGATTTACGACCAACCGGATTTTGGAAAACTTGGCGCGGAAATTGTTGATGGAACGATGGCTCTCTCTTACACACACCCATCGATCAATACTGATGTCGCTCCCGGCCTCGCTGAATTCAAAGATGGTTATTATGAAAAACATGGTTGGTATCCATTGACTCACGCCACTCAGACATACGCCGGCACGTTGTTTTTGCTGGACATGATTGAAGAAGCCGGTGAAGATGATGTCGATAAAGTTCAACAGGCCATTGTGAATTGTGATATTCCAAAAGGTGTCTATCCAAACTACTGGGGAGTGAAATTCGACGAACACCATCGCAACTCCAGAGCAGGGGATCCGCTGGTTATTGGACAATGGCAAGATGGCGAGTTGCTTGCAGTCGGTACAGATGAAATCAAAACACATGACGCGGCCATCCCTTGGAAATAATGCAATAGTCGATCAATGACTTCTAAAAACTAATGAAAGCAGGAGGGGCAGGAAGTTTAATATTTCGCCCCTCCTTCTATAAAGAGGTGTGTCATGACAATTACAGTTTTGTTGAGCATTTTGATAGGTGGAATTTGTACCGGAGGATTATATGCCTTGGTATCCGCTGCGTTTTCTTTTCAGTTTGGATCGCTGGACATAGTTAACTTTGCATTTGGCTCAATCACCATGATGGGTATGTTTTTAAGCTTTCAGTTTTGCACTGAAATGGGATTCAATATCCTGTTATTTGCAGTCCTGTTCATCCTTTTCTATTTCATCGTAGGATATTTTTCCAGATCAATCCTGTTGAGAAATAAGAATCACAATATACATATCATTGTGACAACAGGTTTGTCTCTTCTGCTGGACAACTTGGCGCTGTTTATTTGGGGCGCGTTCCCGCGCACAATGTCGGACGCGATCCCGCCGACTTGGAAAATCAGTATCGGTTCAGAAACGCTGGTAATCAATAAACTGAGTATACTCACGCTTGTTTTGGCGGCGATCGTATTATTTGGCTTTGGTTTGTTTTTGAAGAAAACCTGGTTGGGGACTACAATTCGCGCTGTGGTTGAACAGCGAGAGATCTCTTATTTAATGGGAATTGATTCTGAGAAGATCATTAATATTGGTTTTGGTTTCAGCTTTGTCATGTTGTCGGTCGCCTCCTTGCTGATTGCGCTGCAATTCACGATTGAGCCGATGGCCGGTCATTATTATCAGTTAATTGGATTTTTGGTTTGTCTGATAGCCGGTATGGGGAATTTATATGGAACTTTTTTTTCCGGACTTATAGTTGGCGTGATTTCGGGGTTTATCAATATTATCTCCTCAATGTGGCATGACGCCATTATTTTCGTGCTATTTGTTCTAATCCTTTTGCTGTTCCCCAAAGGAATTTTCATCTCGAAAAAATCCATATCACGTTCCGTTTAGAGGAGGGCGTTCAATTGAAAGAATTAATTACGGACATTACAAAAAGCAAAAGCCGCCTCATCTTTTTCGTGGCGCTGATCCTGGCTTTCATATTGATGCCGGTTATCATAAAAGGAGATGCGGGGCTATTGCCGATGCATCTGACAATTGTTGTGGCTGTCTATGTAGTGTTGGGTGTCTCTTGGAACCTAATGGCGGGTATAACAGGATTGTTCTCGCTTGGACATGCGGCTTTTTATGGACTGGGCGCTTATTCAGTTGGTGTCGCGGTTAATAAATTCCGGCTGCCACCGTTATTTGGAGTCATGGTCGGCGTAGCGATTTGCATCCTGTTCGCGCTGATAATCGGTGCTGTCAGCTCAAAATTAAGTGGCTTTTACTTTACAATGGCGACGATCGCGCTAAGCGAGGTGATCAAAACAATAGCGATTCAGTGGGTCAGCATAACGAATAGCAACAATGGGCTGGCGGTCAAGCGATCCAGCATTCCGAGACCCGTCTTTTATTATAGTGCGATCTTGTTTGCAATTGCCGCGCTGCTTATATTTTATCTTATAAGGCGCTCTCGGATCGGAAGTATGTTTGTGTCAATCAGAGAAAACAGTAATTTGGCACAGACATTGGGTGTTTCCGTGACAAAATATAAAACACTGTCAACGATCATCAGTGCCGTGATTGCCTCTTTGGCCGGCTCGTTTATGGCATATTATACGCAGGTTGTCGAGCCAAACTATCTGTCTTCGGTTGTGTCCAATAAGATCCTTATTGTAGTGATCATTGGAGGCATGGGCAGCTTGTTCGGCCCATTGCTTGGTTCTATTGTGATTCTATTGGAAGAACTGATGAGAGGCATTATCGGAGCTGATTTTGCTCCTGTCACAATTATTCTCTACAGTGTTATTTTGATTGTCTTTATTTTAATCAAGCCGACCGGAATCATTGGACTGAGATTTTCAGCATCGCTAAAAAATTTAATGAAGGCGACCAAACCAACTGGTAAATGAGGTGAGAGAATGTTTTTTGAAGCGCAAAATATTTCAAAATCATATGGTGGTTTGCATGCCAACAAAAATGTGTCTTTGAAAATGGGGGAAGGTGAGATTGTCGGTCTGATCGGACCGAATGGCGCCGGCAAGTCCACATTCTTTCAAACGGTTCAAGGATTTGTAAAGCCGGATTCGGGCAAAATTACTTTTATGGGCAATGATATTACCAACAAATCAGTCAACTATATTTCCCATCAAGGTATAGCCAGCACGTTCCAGCATGCTCAGCTATTCGCGGAGCTGACCGCGCTGGAATCAGTGATGATTGGCGCTTATAGCCGGACAAAGAATCGCAAGAAAGCGACTATGGAAGCGGTGGAGCTGTTGGAGTTCGCGGGCTTAAGTGAGATACAATCCCGCATCATTAATAAGGTTAATATGTATGATCGAAAGGTTCTGGAATTGATCGCGGCGTTGGCTACCAAGCCTAAACTACTGTTGCTCGATGAGTTGTTCGCGGGCTTGACACCCAGTGAGGTTACGCGGATGGTTGAGCTCGTTTCCAGGATCAATCAAGAATTTGGAATCGCGATGCTGATAGTGGAACATGTGTTAAAAGTAATCACCAGCATTTGCGAGAATGTTTACGTGCTGAACTTTGGACAAGTCATTGTTTCATGCACACCGGACGAGCTCTGGCGAGATCAAAATGTTGTGGCCGCCTACCTCGGTGAGGAGGATTCAGATGAAGCTTCTTGAAATTAACGATCTTTCTGTTAGATTAGGCGGTTTAAGCATTCTTCACGATGTCAACCTGTTGGTTAACAAAGGAGAGTTGGTAACAGTAATTGGATCAAACGGAGCGGGTAAAAGCACCTTGCTCAACACGATTTCAGGTTTAATCAAACAAGAAAAGGGAGAGATTTTTTTCGATGGAGAAAATCTTGAAAAATTAAGTGCGGATAAACGCGCACTGGCAGGTTTGACCGCGGTCCCGGAAGGAAAACAATTATTCTATCACATGACCGTTATAGAAAATCTTAAAATGGGCGGTTACAAGTATCGAAGAGATAAAGAGCGAATCGAAAAAAATATTCAGCGAATTTTTGATCTGTTTCCGATTCTTGAACAGCATCAAAATCGAATAGCGGGGACGTTTAGCGGAGGTGAACAGCAAATGCTTACGATTGGTCGTGGGCTGATGTCGGAACCGACGTTGCTGATGATTGATGAATTGTCTCTGGGGTTGGCTCCAAAGGTTATAACGCAGTTGATGGGCGTTGTTAAAGATTTGAACAGTGAAGGCATGAGCATACTGATTGTCGAACAGAACATTAATGCCGTCCTAAAAATTGCGGATAAAGGCTATGTCATTGAGAATGGATCCATTGTGATGCAGGGCACCGGAGAAGAGCTCAGGACAAGTGAACATATACAAAACGCTTATTTGGGCCTTTGACTATTGATACGTTGAAAAGGGAATGCTGGTATGAATTCGAAATTGGGCGAATCCTATGTGTTGGTAATAGATGAAGGTACTTCCGGTACTAAAGGATTGGTTTTTGACAACCAATATCGACTGCGAGGAAGTGGATACCGTGATCTGAAAACGTTCTCCGATCCAACCGGCAAGGCGGAGATGGACGCAAATGATATTTGGACAAAGACTGTGGCCGCCTGCCGTGACGCCATTGAAGAGGCTCAGATAGATCCTGTGGATATTGCGTGTATGGGTGTGACGAACCAACGCACAACACTTGTTGTATGGGATCGCGAAACAGGAGAACCGCTACACAATGTGATTAATTGGCAAGACTCACGTATTAGTCTTTACAACGAGCAGTTTTCCAAAGATGGGATGCTTAACTACTTCGGGAATTTTCATGGAAAAATGGAACCGATGTATGGAATCGTTTTTTTGCGATGGTTGATTACAAATGTTCCACTTATCGCAGCAAAAGTGAAAAGCGGTGAGGCGATTTGCGGCAGTGTGGATGCATGGCTACTGTTTAAACTGACGAACGGAAGTTGCGTCGCGGCCAGTTATGACAATGCCGCGACCATAGGATATATCAGAGGATTTGATTTAAAAATATCGACACCTCTCCTGGACTATTTGGAAATGCCCGCCGAGGTTTTCCCTGAGGCCAGAGAAAATGATGAGATTTATGGGTACACTGATCCTGCCCTGTTTGGCGTTCGTATACCAATTACCGGTGTAATCGCCGACCAACACGCGTCCATGTTTGTACAGGGTCTGCTTGATAAAGGAACATGTAAATGTACCAATGGAACGGGATCTTTTTATGATATCAATATAGGACATGATTTCATTCCGGCGCAAAAAGAATACTCAGTATTCTTAACATGGGTTTTAAATCAAACCCCATCATTTGTAGCCGAAGGCACAATTTTATGCACCGGTACTTTTCTACGTTGGGTTAAAAACAATTTGATGATGTACTCCGATTATAAGGAAATTGATCGACTGGCCGAGGAGGCTTCCTCCAGTTTTAGTTTGTTGGTCATCCCAATGTTGTATGGGATGCTCTACCCGCGAGCAGATCGTTCGATACGAGCTGCGTTTATGGGTGCTTCAGAAGAAGCGGACCGCGCGCACTTGGCGAGAGCGATTCTGGAGGGCATAAGTTTCAGTATTTTAGTGTCGGCTGAAGCTTTGCAAGAAACACTTTCCCTGCGTCCCAAGGAAATCAAAGTGGACGGTGGAATCACACAAAGTGATATTTTCTGTCGAATTATGAATGAATCATTCGGTATGCCGATCAAACGCTCACGGTCCTTCAACCTTACCGCCCTGGGCGCGGCTCACATGGCGTTGATAGGCGCGGGTATAAATAAATATGAAGCCATAACGGATGTCATTCAATATCATTCATTCGATGCATATCCCAGTCGGTCGCCGGATATGGAAAAGACATACAACCGCTGGTTGATCGGGTTGGAACGATGTGCCGATTGGAATTTTTAACATTAAGAATTAGGAGAAAAAAATGAAACAAATTGTAATAGCCGGCGCCGGTCCCGCGGGTTTGGTGTTGGCGAGAGAGTTGGCCTTGAAAAATAAATCGGTTGTTGTCATCGAAGCGCTTTCAAAAGAACTGTATTTTAAAAAATATGATTGGTCTGACGCGCTGGAACTATGTATTTTGCGTGATGTGGGGCTACCTGTTCCGTTTGCTAAAGGATCGTGCTGGCATGGTCCCGGCGTAATAGGTGAAGATGAGATTCGTCCGCTGTATCAGCCTCAACGTATTTCGGAATTAGGTTTGTACGCCCCTGATTATTCCGCCAAAGCGACGAACGACGCGGATTTTCGACATGTGATTGTTGATCGGCGATTGTTGCAACAAGAATTGAGTAAAATGGCGGAAGCGGCCGGTGTTGTGATTCGTTATGATGTGGAGGTTGTCGATCTGTTGGGCACCACGACAGGAACCTTGAATGAAATCAAGATTAGTGGTGTTCGAGTAAAGAATGGCAACGGCGAGACGGAAGACATCCATACGGATTTGACGATTGACGCGACCGGTCAACTTGCTCATTTAAGAACAAAAATTGAAAATGATTATATTGGCACTCCGGTAAACGCCAACCGATATGGCATCGTTTATCGCACTGTCCGTGAGTGTGAGGATACAGATCTGGACGCGATGGCGCCAAGTAAGAACAATCCTCCTTGTCGAAATCACTATCGATTAAGAACCCCCGAAGGATATATCTTTTTCCATCCTCACCATAAACATGAGGTTGATATTGGAGGCAGCGCTCCGACACTGGAACAAATTAAAAATCTTGTGGAAGAGGTTAAAATCGGCATCCCCGGAATTGGAGATGAGATCGGCACGGCATGTGAACAGAATTTGAAATCCATGCCACCGGACGCTTTAGTTTGTACGGGATTTATGGTGGTCGGTCACTCGGCCGGACAATTGCACCCGACACATGGATGTGGGATGGCTACCGCCATGATGGCAGCCCTGCTTGCCAGAGATGTTATCGTCAAACATGACAGCTACTCTATTGGTAACTTATGGGAATACGCATATCGATGGATGAATGGTTTGGGAGCGCATTTCGCCGCATTGTTTCCACGTTTGAGAGAGCTGGAAATGGACGATTACACTTTTCTCCTGGAGCACGACATCATCAACGGTGAGACGATAACCAATGACTATAATGGCAACTATTTACCACCAAACATGAATGAACTGCGGAGACTGGAACATGCATATGAGGAAAATCCAACAATCGTAAATAAGTGGATGAAACTAGAAGTGGAAAGTGCGCGCAACTTTGAGCATTACAAAAACTATCCACCAATTTGGAGTGCCTTCATGCTTGACTGGTGGGTCGCCGGAAAATAAGGGAGATGAAAGATATTGTCGCAGGAGCGCTTTCAAATGATTGAATATTATGATGGCTATCGGGAAATGAATCCGGTTGACCTGGAAAATGAGATTCAGGTCCGGTGGGCGTGTCACTATCATTGCAGCTCAACTTATACCATTAAACGATTTCATCATCGTTTTTTGCTGATGTATGTCGCTGATGGAGAATGTGTCTGTGGCTTTATGAAAAATGGCGTATTGCAGAAGAAAAACGTCGGAAAGGGGTCTTTGATTCTTTACCGCCCAAGTGAGTTTCAATATATCGTTTCCAATCCGGAAAATCCTCTTGTTTATGTAGGCTCTTCTTTTAGTGGGAAAACACTGGAAGATTTAATCATGAAAACTGAGCTCGGAAGTATGGAAATTGAATACATCGGATTCAATCATGATCTTGTCAGTCATTTTAAGGAATTGGTCTTGCATATTTTGTTGATGAAGCACACCTACATTCTATTTGGACAGTTGATGAAAATCATAGGTGAGATGGAAAGCTGTCTCGAGAAACGAGACGTTCTCGAGCAAAGACATGCAAAACAGATCGCGCTTTTGAATCAGTCCGTTGACTATATGTCCATGCATTACAATGAGCCAATCTCTGTTTCGGATGCCGCGAGAGTTTCGAGCTATAGCACATCGAGATATCAATATTTGTTTAAACAATACATGAAAGTCACACCAACTCAGTTTTTAACCGCTTTGCGTATCAATAAGGCTAAAGATCATCTTTGCTATTCGAATCTCAGCATTCAAGAAATTGCCTTATCGGTTGGTTATAACGATCCATTTTATTTCAGCAAATTATTTAAGTCCAATACCGGGTTGAGTCCACGCGAATATAGACAGGAGTACTATATCAATCGAAAAGTCACGAAAAAAGAAAGTCGTGAAGGTGTGATCGTATGAGGATAGCCGTGTGCGTTAAACAAGTTCCGGACACTACGGATGTGAAAATCGATCCGCTGACCGGTGTGCTGATTCGTGATGAAGTCGCGATGATCTTAAATCCGGACGATCACTCCGCGATTGAAGTCGCTTTACGAATTAAAGAAGGATTGATTTCAGTGCGACCTGATGAAATCCATGAAATTGTGCTGTTTACAATGGGGCTTCCAAAAGCTGAAGCGGTTTTGATTCAGGGGTTGGCGATGGGTGCTGATCTGGCTTACCTGGTTAGCGACAAAAGTTACGCCGGTAGTGATACTTTCGCGACTGCTCTCGTGTTGCGTGACGCGATCAAGTATGACGGCTCATTTGATCTGATCATTTGTGGACGTCAGGCGATCGATGGGGATACCGCGCAGGTTGGCCCGATGATCGCTGAAATGTTTGACTTGCCGCAACTCGCTTATGTTGATCGAGTTGATGAGGTTCGACAAGATGGCCTAATCGTTCATCGCGAGTTTATGGGTCGTTCAGAATCAATTCATATACCATTTGGATCCCTGTTGACCATTGTCAATGGGGAGACGATCCCTCGTCCGGTCAATGCCATGCGGTTGCTGGCGATAAGAAGATCGAAAGATAAGATCAGACTCTTGTCACAAGCTGAATTAAATATCGAAGATGATCGGGTTGGGTTGCGAGGTTCTTTAACGAAGGTGATAAAAAGCCAATCGGTTCGTTATGACAAAACAGATCAGTTGTGGATTGATGGTGAATTTCCTGACATTTGTGAACAGGTCTTGGATGTGATTATGGGGTTTCAAAGGAATGAATAGCAACGAACCACTTATCAAGCAAAATAAATCAAATGATATTTGGGTGTTTATTGAGGTTTGGCAAGGAAAGGTCACGGATGTTTCCTTAGAGTTGCTGAGCAAGGCGTCGGAACTTTCCAAAGTGACGAAGGGTACCGTGACCGCTTTGGTCCTTACATCCGAAAACATTGATGTGAATCTTTTAAGTGAGTACGGTGCGCAAAGGATCCATTTGGCGAAGGATCCATCTCTAAAGAACTATTCCACTTTGATTTACACAACGATTTGCACATCTGCGATTCTTGAGTACTCTCCCTCCATACTGTTGATTGGCGCCACACAATTAGGCAGAGAGTTGGCCCCGAGAATTGCTGCCAGGGTTGCTACCGGATTGACTGCGGATTGCACCGAGTTGGAAATCGATCTAAAAACAAACTTATTGCTTCAG
The DNA here is from genome assembly GCA_964487355.1 of uncultured Oscillospiraceae bacterium. Lineage (GTDB taxonomy): Bacteria > Bacillota > Clostridia > Saccharofermentanales > Fastidiosipilaceae > JAXGYX01. Next base: position 5,442 of record CAZAPS010000029.1, on the reverse strand, counting down.
ACCAGACCGGCGTTTGGTGGCAGTATGCTGGCGACTATTGTAACGGAAAAAACGACGCCTCAAATTGCCACATTTCGCCCGGGAGTCATTCAAAAGAAGCGACAGAAATCAGTACTCCCCGCCACGGTAACACGGCTACCCATTCGCTTAGGTGGAGAATTTGAATATGACATTTTGTCTGCAATTTCATTGAAAGTAGATGAAATAAATACAGATCGAAGCATTATTGTTGGGGCGGGGCGTGGTGTTCGCACAATTGAGGGATTGAATCTCGTACGTGAATTCGCAGACAAAATTCGGGCCAGCTTTGTTACGTCAAGATCGTTGGTGGATATGGGAATCGCCAAACCATGTTATCAAGTTGGTCAAACCGGGCGAAGTGTTTCTCCTGAATTATATATTGCCTGTGGCATATCCGGAGCTGTCCAACATATTGCCGGAATTAAAAACGCAAAAAGAATAATGGCGATTAATACAGATCCGGACGCGGCCATTTTCATGTTAGCCGACTATTGTGTAAAGGCTGATCTTTTCGAGCTTTTGCCCCGTCTTATCGAAAGATTCAATACCAAATAAATAATTAAATCAAGAGAATAATCCAGGTTGAAAGAATTTATCCATGTGAAATGATTTAACAAATCGGTAAGGTTAAGTAAGCACATTAAAAAAGCGTTTATGGAGGCTTAATATGAATGACTTGATCAGTGATTTCAAAAAAATTGTAGGCGAAGAGAATGTTGTTGATGATCCATCTGTTTTAAGAGAGTTTACAGTTGACTGGATTGGCATTCGCAGATTGCAACAGTTTAATGATGAGTACGAGTACAAAGCGGAAATTCCCTTGTGTATTGTTAAGGTGCATTCCAGTGAGGAAGTTTCCCAAGCATTGAAGCTTGCAAATGAGAAAAAAATCAATGTCATTACAACTGCCGGCCGTTCATCCGTAACAGCCAGTATCGAGGCCACCAAGAATTGTATTTTATTGGACACCAGTCCAATGAGCGAGATCCTTAGTTTTGATTCGACAAATTATCTTGTGACAGTTCAGCCGGGAACACCGTTGGAATACCTCGAAGGATATTGTAATATGCGTGGTTACTCAACCGGTCATTTCCCTCAATCTCTACCGTTGGCTCAAATGGGTGGTTTGGTCGCGACACGTAGCACCGGACAGCTTTCGACACTCTATGGCGGAATCGAAAACATGGTAATCGGCCTGGAAGCGGTTTTGCCTACCGGTGAAGTAGTTCGGATCAAGAACATACCGAGGCGCGCGACAGGACCTGACCTGCGTCATGTATTTATAGGCAGTGAGGGAACCTTAGGTGTCATAACTGAGATTACAGTTCGTTTGTTTAAGCTTCCTGCGGACACATGGCAAAACGCCTATGCGTTGAAAGACATGGACCAGGGGTTGGAGGCGATTCGTGAGATCATGCAAGCGGGCTGGATGCCGGCGGTTGTCAGATTGTTTGATGAATATGAATCTTATGAGGCCTACCCTAAGTTTGTTGATGAAGACGAATGCCTTCTTGTGTTTGTGGCTCATGGGCCGAAAGGAATGGCAACTTTGACCGGTGAGGCGATTGATGACATTTGTGTGAATCAGTATGGTTTCCGCACAATTGGTCCAAAACTGGTCGATCGTTGGTTCGAAACCAGGAATAACGTATGCTATAAAATGCAAAGACACGCTGAAGCCGGAAACGTTGGAGAGACCATTGACATCTCGGCACTTTGGTCAGATATCGGTGAAATCTATAAAAAGGCACGTGAACGTGGCCTGGAAGAGATTCGCGATGTGGTCCAGTTCAGCGCTCACTCATCTCATAGTTATATGCAAGGGACTAATATGTATTTTGTTGTCCGGTTCAAGTCTACGGATTACGAGGACAATCAAGAACGTTTTGACCATGCATATAATATAATTATGGAAGAAACGTTGAAACGGAATGGCAGCATCTGCCATCACCATGGTGTGGGTAAATATCGTGTCAAATGGATGCCGGAAGACGCCGGTACTTCGTTTACAGTTTTGGAACGAATAAAAGAAGCCCTCGACCCTAATGATATTATGAACAAGGGTGATTTGATTCCGATCAAAGATTAATGGAGAGAAAACTTGAGAATTTCAGTCTGTGTGAAATATATTGCGGATTACGATATGGTTTCGACATTGGATTGGCAAGAGGCATGTGAAGACAATGTTGTGGATCTTTCTTACGCCAACAATATAATAAATCCTTACGATTCATACGCTTTGGAATTCGCGTTGAGAGTGGCAGACAAGTCTGCCACTCTTGGCATTCCGGTGGAAATCGAGACAGTGACGATTGGTGATGATTCGCTGATCCCGGAATTAAAGACACTGTACGCATTGGGTGTGAATCGCCCCGTATTATTAAACGACGCCACTGAAGTATCTGAAACGATTGATGTGGTCCGGACTTTAATGTCGTATTTCAACAAGCAGGATTTACCGGATTTGATACTGTTTGGTTTGTTTGCGGGAAATCTGGATACCGGCATGGTTCCTCATTTATTTGCGGAACAAGCCGGACTGATTTGCGTTTCCAATGTGATATCGCTGGATTGTACATCAGAAGGCATGCGTTTGCTGGTCATGGATCAAGACTCCATCGAAGAAATCATTGTGTCTGAATATCCTATTGTGTTGTCGGTTGGGAATGTAGATCACATGTTGCTTCGAAGTCCTACGCTTAAGGACGCTTTGGCAGCGCGAAAAATGACGATTGAATCGATTCCCGTCGCCGATCGGCGGGAGGAATGCGAAGCTCGCGTAAACCATAGTTGTCAAAGAATTCGGTACGATCTGAACAATGTGTCGAAAGAAGTGGATCTTCGTTTTGAAATGAACGATTCTGATATTTTGCCGGAAATAGAGACGATGATTGACAGTACGATATGATCAACTGAGTGAAGGGAAATTAAAGTGAACGCCTCAATTGTTTTGTTTACAGACAAGATCGAACTAAATCAAGTTTCATTGTTTTCATATGTGCTGAATATGGAAAATTCCAATGTCCGCTCAGTGACCTATGTCTTAATTGGCTCTAGAGATATCACTCAATATATTCAAGATAATTTGGACTCGGACCGAATCATCCATTATCAATTGAGCCACTCACCCACTTTTGATGATGGTCAATCGATTTGTGATGCTTTGCTTACTCATTTTGTTAACAATCAAAATGATATCATTATTTTTGATGACACTGTTTTTTCCAATGAGATTGCTGCTATTTTGGCTCATCGTCTCGGTGAGTTTTACATGAATCGGGTAGTGGATTGGAAAGTGGAACAAAACCGGCATAACCCGGTGTTTGTCGTTAGGCGAACAGAATATAGTGGTAATTTGGTCACAACTTATCGTGTTGAAACGAAGCGGATGGTCTTCTCAGTCATGCCCATCGCCTTTGCCGGCAAAATTCATTTCGTGAGATCAAGTGACGCCCAAAAAACAATAAAAAAACGGACCTCAATTGAGCGCCTTCATTTGGCGTTGAATGGAACAATCCGTTCGATCAATTCTCTTGATAAAGGAGCAGGAGCACTTGCCAGCGCGAAAATTGTTTTGGCGATTGGCCAAGGTGTTTCCAATCGCAAAGATGTCGATAAATTAATTTCATGGTCTGTGCGGAAGAACATTGAATACGGCGTGACAAGGCCACTGATCTTGAACGGTTGGGTCTCATCCACAAGATTAATCGGTTCATCCGGTGTTTCAATCGCGCCTGATCTATTGATCACGGTCGGGTTATCCGGCAGCGGACCTTTCCTAGCCGGTGCTCAATATGCCGGAAAAACTGTTTCAGTCAACAAAGATCCAAATGCGAATATTTTTAAATATTCTGATATTGGCTATGTTTGTCCATGGGAAAAGGTTTTCTCGCTTATTTAGAGGATCGAGGTTTTTATGAAACGTTATGATGAGTCGCCGTTGATGGGTACAGAAATTTCAACAAAAATACCGATCAGCACTCAAGAATTAAAGCAGATGATAGCTGAAGCAAACTGTTCGGATCATGCCATTACCTGTCTGGGGAGCGCGACCAATTTTGTCGGTTCTGCGGTGCCGGACGGATCGATTGTTATCCGAACCGAAAAACTCAATGCGTTGAAACATTTGAAGTATATTCAGGACAAAGATGAATTTCTGCTAACAGTGGGAGCAGGTATAACAATTGATGATCTAGATGCAATGCTGATGAGCAAAAACCTTCACTTTGATCAACCTGACGAAGAAACCTTGGCGGCATACGATATATATGTAGCCAGCCAGCATTCATACCATTTCCCCCCGGATCCCAGCGAAGGGAGCGCTACCTTAGGTGGGATTTTTTCCGCGCCGTCCAATGGAAGTAGCTCATATTACTACGGCCGAGGTGAACGTTACTTTGTTAACGCTGTTTTAATTGACTATTTAGGCGAGCGGCACGTAATATCAATGGATAAAAATAACGTGCAGAATCAATCAGCATCCATTTCGTCTTTCACTATTAATGATCTGTATGGTTCAGAGGCGAAATTTGGAATTATTGCGGAATTGACGATTCGTTTATTAAAAAGACCAGCCTTGAAATGGTCGACTTTGATCAATTTCGAGACCTTTGTTCACTTGATTAATTTTAAAAAAGAGTTGAAACAGCTTGAAGATAACAACGGCGCGAGAATCATCGCATTCAACTTTTTTGATAACATGACCATTCAGAGGACGATAGACTTAAGCCAGGTATTTCCATTGTTTGCCCAAATGACCGCGTATAAGGGTGATGGAAAATATGCCGCCTACCTAGAAATCGAAGGTGAAGATGAAGACTCTATTGTGGATTTGTTGTCAGAAATACTGATGTTGGCTGATATGCACTCGAGCTTTGCGGAATCTGCGGTCGCTGCAACCAGTTCCAGTGAAGTCAAACAGATGAGAGCATTGTGGCATACCTGTATTGAGGGTATGAATTATCAAATTGTTCGCTCAGAAGACAGACATTTTTCTGCTGAACATATCATGCATGTAATTGGAGAAGACGATGAATTGACGCATTTCTATAATTCTTTTTCCAAAGAAGCTTTAGAAAAAGAGATTCGATTTTTCTCATTGGGACACATCGGCGTGGGCGATCTGTTTTTGAGAATCATGCCGGACTCAGGTGATGGAAAGATTATTGTCCCTTTTTATGAAAAGTACGCTGAGTTGTCTCAGACATTGTCTATGGAACCTTCTTTGGAATTTGGCATAGGGCAGTTAAAAAGAAAATTTATCGATCGTTTCAAATAATTGATTCGAGTATTGTATAGGGAGAGATATTGGAGATCAACTACAGCGAATTGATCAGGTAAATAATCCCCATGGCGAACGAAAAGTACTGAACTACAAACACCAACGTGCCCGGCGCGTTGGTGTTTTGCTTGGTTCAATTG
>CAZAPS010000028.1:9575-21424 GCA_964487355.1 uncultured Oscillospiraceae bacterium | reverse complement strand
TGAATTTGCAGAGCAAAGTAGATACCCATGTGTGCACTTCGGATTGCAATTAACCACAGTTCATTATGCTCTAATTTGATTTGACATCTACATTCATCGTGATTATAATGCTGTATGTGTCGCGTGTCGAAACAACATTTTTATCACATGGTGGGATTAGCTCAGTCGGTTAGAGCGCCAGATTGTGGATCTGGAGGCCGTGGGTTCGAAACCCATATTCCACCCCATTCCCCCCCCCGACGCGCGACTACATTGGGGTGTAGCCAAGCGGTAAGGCACGGGACTTTGACTCCCGCATTCGCAGGTTCGATCCCTGCCATCCCAGCCAGACGATCCACTAGCTCAGTTGGTAGAGCACTTGACTTTTAATCAAGGGGTCTGGGGTTCGAGCCCCCAGTGGGTCACCAAAGCACCCGGTATCTAGCGATATCAGGTGCTTTTTTGTTTTGCGGCTCACCCTGCGTTTTTTCGCGGGATCTTGATTTATATCTCATTGAACGATGGTCAATATTTCTGCGACTGGCGTGGCCTCATCTGACCCATGGCTCACCGTCTTCTCATGATCGACGCCAAGTGCTTTAGGCGTCCGGACGCACACCCATCAACTCAAAGTCCAGCAAGGCCGCCTTGTTATCAATTCCACCACTAAAACCGGTCAGCTTGCCGTCTTTTCCCAAAACCCGATGGCAGGGAATCAACAGCATAAATGGATTCGCTCCGCAGGCCGCGCCAACTGCCCTCGCGCGCCTGCTGCCCACCTCTTTCTCTTCTCCCTCTTGTGGCACAAGTGTGTCCGCCACTTCTTGATAACTACGCACCTGACCAAAGGGTATGTCTCTTAGCGCGCGCCAAACAGACCATTGAAATGTCGTGCCGGCGGCTTCATCCAACCGAATACCCGCGAACATGCGCCGTTGGCCACGCACATACTCACTGATTTGCGCGCAACAAAGCTCAACCTCTTGAGGCAGCTCGACTTCCGAGACCCACCCCACCGGCAGATCGTCCGGTATCGAAACAGCTCCCTTGTCATCGGCCAGCCCTTGGCGGTACGCGCACTCTCGTAAAAATGAAGATTCAATCGGTGCTTCGCGATCGAGCAGATCGATCGAACGGATCAGATTTGATTCTCCTAAAACAGTGATGAGAAAATTGGAAAAATTGACAAATCCGTAATTTAGCCGGGAATTTTGGGAGCGCACCGCGCCGAGCAAGACTCCATCGCGAAAGATATTCCGCTCCACCACCGCCTCGCTTAGCGTCCCTTCTTGTTTGAAACCCGCGTCCACCGCGGTTTCGATCAAAAGATGCTCGGTGTCCGGCAGCAGCCACTCGACACGATGCAGGTCATGATGAAAAAACAGTCGATTCAGCAAATCCGCCAACAGCTCACGCACCAAGCCGGCGATTGGCCCCGGTTGTCGCGCATCACTGGGCCAGTACAAAGTCATTCTGCTCGAACCGATCGGACGACTTGGAAACAAAGCGATCACGCAAAGCACAGACTGTCCATCGGTGTATTTTAAAAAAACCCCCGCGGGACTCCCGTTCATCCAAGAGCGGATCTCACGTCTGACCGCGGCTTGTGAGCCGGACAAAAAACCCCTAAGGGCCAGCTCTCGGCTGTCCTTAAGGGTTAGTTTTTGAAGATAATGATGTTCGCTCATGGCGTCACCTCATTTACGGATGGTCTCCTCCCGCTTGATCGCCGTTGAAATCATAAGCTTGATGCGGTTCAACTGGTTCACTTCACTAGCACCCGGATCATAATCAATTGGCACAATATTCGCATCAGGGTACTGGCGCCGGATTTCTTTGATCATTCCTTTGCCGGTCACATGGTTAGGCAAGCAGGCGAACGGTTGGGCGCAAATAATATTAGGCACATCATTTTTAATTAATTCTATCATTTCCGCGGTCAGAAACCAGCCTTCTCCTGTCGCGTGTCCCAGCTGCAAAATCGACGACGCGTAATCCGCAAGCGTATAGATTGATTCCGGAGCAATAAATTTTCCGGATTGCTTTAGGCGTTTTTTGATCGGCGCGCGATATCTCTCCAGCAACATCACCACAAACTTTCCACCCAGAGAAGCAACGGCTCCGTTGCCCAGCTCTTTGTATTTCCACTGTGGATTGTACGAACAGTAGAGGAAAAAATCGACAAGGCCGGGCAAGACAGCTTCACAGCCCTCCTCTTCTATGACCTTGACCGCGTGGTTGTTGGCGTCCGGCTGGAACTTAACCAGAATCTCACCGACGAGGCCGACTCGCGGCTTGCGCGGAATGTCAAGCAGCTCGAAGTTTTCAAAATCAGTCACGATGGCATCAATCAAGCGCTTATAGGAGTATGTTTTATCCGAGTTGTTCAGATAGGCGCGGCAATTTTGCACCCAACGATCATGGAGGGCGTTCGCCAGTCCCTTTTCCGTTTCATACGGACGGACGCGCAGCACGCAAGTCATCAACAGATCACCCAATGACAATGATTGAATTGCCCTGTGGATCAGCGGCAAGCCCAGCTTAAATCCCGGATTCGTCTCGATGCCGGTGGCGCTCAAAGCCACGACCGGAACCTGTGGCATGTCGGCGTCTTTCAGCGCTTTGCGCAGGAAAGCGACATAATTGGTCGCGCGGCAGCCGCCACCGGTCTGAGTGATCAGCAGCGAGGTGTTGTCCGGATCATAGTCACCGGATAACAGCGCGTTGATTAATTGACCCACCACGATGATCGTGGGATAGCAGGCGTCATTGTTGACATATTTCAAGCCACACTCGACATCCTCCGCTGTGGCGGTTTTCAACACGCGCACATTCAGGCCTGACGGTTCAAAAGCCGCTTCCAACAGTTCAAACTGGGTGGGCGCCATTTGCGGCGCCAACAAGGTGTGACCTTTGGCCATTTCGGAAGTAAATGAAACACGTTCGCTCACATACGGAGCCGGAGACCCTTCTTCCGCGGACCGTTCAACTTCGGCGACCGCGCTGATCTTTTTCTGATAATCATTGGCGTGCGCCTCCCTTTCTTCCATCGCGACCTTCAATGATCTCAGACGGATGCGAACGGCGCCCAGGTTGCTGACTTCATCGATTTTCAGGCAGGTATAGATGTCTCCCTGACTTTCCAAAATTTCCTGCGTCTGATCAGTCGTTACCGCGTCGATGCCACAGCCAAATGAATTGAGTTGCACCAACTGCAGATTCGGCGTCTGAGCGACAAATGCCGCGGCCTCATACAGCCTTGTGTGATAGGTCCATTGATCCACCACGCGGATCGGACGTTGCAACACTCCGGGTCGGGCAACGGAATCCTCGGACAAAACGGCAAGACCCAGGCTGTTGATCAGTTGAGGGATGCCATGGTTGATCCGCGGATCGACGTGATAGGGGCGTCCGGCAAGCACAATGCCTTGACGGTTGTTCTCCTCCAGCCAGGCGATCACTTTGTCGCCTTCTTTCAGAATATCTTCTTTATATTTCGCGGTTTCCTCATATCCCAGCTCAACGGCGCGACGCGCTTCCTTTTTGGTGATCTTCCATTCGCCGAACACTTCAACGATTTTATCGACCATCTTATCCGGATTGTGCAACGGCAAAAATGGATTGTAATAGCGAATATCCTGTTCGCGCAACGTGTCCATGTTGTTACGGATGACTTCAGGATAGGAGATCACGATCGGGCAATTAAATGAGTTGTCGCTGTCAGAATTTTCAGTTTGCTCATAGGTGATTGAAGGATAGAAAATTGTACGCACACCTTTGTCCAGCAAATCTTGGATGTGTCCATGGGCGACTTTCGCGGGATAGCAAACACTTTCGCTCGGAATTGTATCCATCCCTTTTTCAAATATCGCATGGGTGGTCCGCCCGGACAACACGACGCGAAAACCAAGATCGGTCAGCAGCGTGTGCCAGAAAGGATAATTCTCGTATATGTTCAACGCCCTCGGTATGCCGATCGTGCCACGTGGAGCTTGATCCAGCGGCAAAGACCGATAGTGGGCGAAGGTTCGCTTATATTTATAATCGTATAAATCAGGCAGTTTCTGCTCGGCGGAAATTTCCACACCGGCTCCACGCTCACAACGATTGCCGGACACATACGTATGTCCGTCGGCGAAGGTTGAGATTGTGAGTTTGCAAAGGTTGACACATTTTCGACAGGTGTCAAAGGTCGTTCCCATTGAAAACTCATCCAATTGCTTTAAATTGAGAATTTTTGATTTTGATTTCTTGTCCCAGTGTGATCGGGCGATCAATGCCGAACCGAAGGCGCCCATCAGTCCCGCGATATTGGGTCGAATCACATTTCGTCCGCAAACCAATTCAAACGAACGCAAGATGGCGTCATTAAGAAAAGTGCCGCCCTGCACGACCACCTTTTCGCCCATTTCAGCGGGGTCTTTGATTTTGATGACTTTATATAGCGCGTTGCGCACAACTGAATACGACAGCCCGGCGGAGATGTCACCAACCGAGGCGCCTTCTTTTTGCGCCTGTTTAACCCTTGAGTTCATAAAGACAGTGCAACGGGTGCCCAGATCGACCGGTCGTTCACCGGTCAGCGCCGCCTGTGCGAAGGCCGGCGTGTCCATCCCCAACGAATTCGCGAAGGTCTGGATGAACGACCCACAGCCGGATGAGCAGGCTTCATTGAGCATGATATTGTCGATCACGCCATTTCGCACTCTCATGCACTTCATGTCCTGACCACCGATATCGATGATAAAATTGACACCCGGCAGGAAATATTCCGAGGCTCGATAATGTGCCATCGTCTCAATCTCACCCTCGTCCAGACGAAGGGCGGACTGGATCAGATTCTCTCCATAGCCGGTCACGCAGGAACGGGCGATCCAGGCTTTGTCCGGCAGTTGCGCATAGAGTTCTTTTAGTATCGTTATCGTGCTGTCCACCGGACTGCCTTCGTTCGAGCCGTACCAGGTGAACATCAGGTCCCCATCATTGTTGATCAAGACCGCTTTTGTCGTGGTGCTCCCCGCGTCCACTCCCAAAAAGCATGGACCTTCCGCTTCGGAAATATCATGCAAATCGACATTCGCCTTGTTATGACGCTCGTCGAATTCGCGTTTGTCTTCCTTGCTTTCGAACAAGGCCGGAATATGTGCGATGTCCTCACCCAGCACGACGTCCTGATCGAACAAAGACTCAAGGTCGGCCAGTTGAAAAATACGCGAAGAGTGACTGAGCATGGCCGCTCCAACCGCCACAAACAGCTGCGCCTTGTCCGGCAACGTGAATGATTGGACAGACTCGGAAAGCGTGCGCTCAAAAGCGTGCCGCAGTTCAGACATAAAGTAAAGGGGACCACCCAAAAAAACGACATTGCCTCTGATCGGACGCCCTTGCGCCAATCCCGCGATGGTTTGGTTGACCACCGCCTGCAGCACCGATGCCGCGAGGTCCTCTTTGGGAGCACCTTCATTCAGCAACGGTTGGAGGTCGCTTTTAGCGAACACACCACAACGTGAGGCGATCGGGTAAAGATTTTCGTGGCGAGACGCCATTTCATTCAACCCCGCGGCGTCCGTCTGCAACAACTGAGCCATCTGATCGATAAAGGAACCCGTGCCGCCTGCACAGGTGCCATTCATGCGTTGTTCGGTGGTCGGCTTGAGATAGGTGATCTTGGCATCCTCTCCGCCAAGTTCGATGATCACATCGGTTTCCGGATAACGACGTTCGATCACTTCCGTCCCGGCGATCACTTCCTGCACAAACGGAGCGTCCAACCAGTCCGCCACCGACACCCCGCCACTGCCTGTTATCGACATGCGGAATTGTTGAGTGGGGAAAACCTTGCGCACCTCGGCAAAAGAGTCTTCAAGCACCCGCTTGATATCGGAATTGTGCCGGCGGTACATGCTATGGATCAGCTCGTCCGTTCCATCCTCGCGCAACACGACGATTTTGATGGTCGTCGAACCAATATCCAGGCCCATGCGCAAAGGCTTGTTGGGCGTGTTTTCAGAATTCATGATAAGATTTGACATTTTTTCTACATTTCTAAAATCAGATGTATTTACGATTCGGGCACCGTCATGTCCTCGGCTCCTTTTTGATGAGCTCCATGCCGGCTGTCCAATGCGTCTAACGAGACCGGCCTTTTATGGACGGTTTTAGGTTCATATTTTGGTCGCCAAACGGCTTCTTTCTCACCATCCGCGTCTTTCGCCGTCCGCAGCGATCCACCGGCTGTTTTTTGACTCTCGCCGGTTTTCTTTGTTTTGATTTGTGAGACCCTCTGTGCCGAGAGTCCTACCAGCACATAACTGCTGTCCTGTAGATATTCTGAATCGCAAGGGAAGCCGTTGGCTTTCACCATGGACAGGCCCAGTGTCTCCACCAGTTTCAAAATGGACTCGGCCAATGTCTTGGCGCACCGTTTGTATCCCAGATTTAGTAGATCCTCACCGAGGTCCAGCCTCACATATGGCAGTTGCGGCGTCAGAATAAAATGCAAGGTCAGCAATTTATAACGAAGTTCCACCCGCGCGTAGTTTTTGCGAATAATCTTAATCGGATAACGTTCTTCATCCAAAGCATTCAATAAATCCGAATGCTCATCGACAAAAGAGCGGCTCCAGAGTTGATGCAATTCATAAAACACTTGATTTTCAAAATCAGCATAGTCTTCACAGCCGTCAAAAACCAAGCAGGATTCACGTATTTCCCACAAGTGTCCTATCACATTGGATTCCATTTGCTTGTTTAAATGGGCCCACTTGATGTAGGTCGCCACATCCAGCGCATGAAAACGATAAAAATTTGACACAACGCACCTCTTACATGCTGTGACCAAGTATAGGGTATCGGTCAACAACACTTCGTATGATTTGAAACAGAAATAATAACTTTGTGAAAACTTACAAAATTATCGCTCTGTCGAATGTTTTATTACACATCTTTGTCGTCTATATTTTGATTATCCGTGTCTGAGAGGACGGTTTGGGTCCGGTTGTCCGAGTGGCGAACCACATAAATCACCCAACTAACCAAAGCGACGATGATCAGACTGATGCCCAAAAACAAGAAAAATCTATCAAAATTATTTCCCGTGATTAAAAGCAAGATGCCGATCCAGGTCAACGCCAGTGACACCGTCAACACGGCGTGTCCCCAAAAGGTTGTCCACAACCAGGTAAAGATCAGCTTGCCGGTACCCGAAACACCACGTGTTCGGTTCAATTCGTCCTCAATGGAGATTTGTTTGGAGCGATCGGCACGCTTCGTCCCACGCGCCGGTCGGGCACTGGATTTTCTCGTATGTCGTTCAGCGCGTTTCGCAGCCATTTAAACCTCCCCAAGTGTCACAGATTCGAGTTTTCAAAGATGGATTAATGATATCATAATTTAAGTTTAAGATTTATTTCTCACTATTTGTGATTGATTGTTTTGCGGTTCGCGGAACGTAAACACTTTCCCGCGCACCGGTTTCATTCCTGATCCATAATGGACTAAAATCATAAAATCGTGAATCATTCCGGATACCGGAAAAAGGGTGGTGCCAATATGCCTCTTGATGGTGTGACTATTCGCTTGCTCGCCAAAGAACTAAACCAACAGCTCGCCGGCGGACGTGTGGATAAAATCAATCAGCCACAGCGCAACGACGTGGTGCTGTTAATCCGCGCCCAAGGAATCAATCATCAGCTATTGCTCTCGGCGAATCCTTCCGAACCACGCCTTCATCTGACTAGCCGTTCATTCAGCAATCCGCTCCAGGCGCCAATGTTTTGCATGTTGCTGCGCAAGCACTTAGGAGGGGCGAGATTGATCTCGGTGGAAACCGTTGACCTGGAACGACTTGTCATATTACGTTTCATGACCAAAAACGAGCTTGGCGATCAAACAGAAAAACGCCTGATTTGTGAAATGATGGGGCGACACAGCAATTTGATCCTGATAAATGAAAACCGAATCATTATAGATTCGATCTCTCATGTGGACACCGGCATGAGCCGAGTGCGCGAAGTGATGCCCGCGCGAACCTATGTCGACCCTCCCGCGCAACAGAAGTTGTTGCCGATGGATATCCTGCAGCGAATCAACAATCAAACATGGGTGACTCATCTGGATCATGTAGGAGCTGAAAACAAAGGGACCGCCGAGCTGTTACTTGGACAAGTCGCAGGTTTTTCTCCTTTTCTCTGCGCCGAAATCTGCGCCGCCGCCAATGTTGACGAGCGAGCCAAATGGAACGCGCTGAGTGATGACCAAAAAAATAAAGTGACAGCGGCCCTGGTCGATTTGCTGGCCTGCGTCACGGCGGAAATCTCTTCCCCTTCACTCTACTATTTCAACGAGGATGATCACGTCGCTCGTGATTTTCACGCCTTCGCGCTGTTTCACCGCGGAACCAGACGTTCTTGCGCCAGCATCTCCGACGCCATGGAGCAATTTTACTCTTCGCGGGAAGAAGTAAACCGCGTCAGGCAAAGTCGCCAACAGCTCACACGAGTGTTGGGGAAATCGATCGCGCACGCCGAAAAAAAACAATCCATTTACCACAAAGACATTCGCGGCGCTTCAAATTATGAAGACTTGAAAATTAAAGGGGACTTGATTCTGGCAAACCTTTGGCAAATAGAAAAAGGCCACGAACAGGTGGAGGTGAAAAATTACTATAAACAACCTGTCGAACCGATCACGATTTCATTGAATCCCGACCGCTCTCCATCGTGGAACGCACAAAACCACTACAAAAGATACAACAAGAATAAAACCAAATACGAGATGGCTCAGCAGTTTTTGACGCGGAGCCGGGATGAAATCGAATATTTAAATACACTGCTCAATTTTGTGGAGCAGGCTGACACCATCGAGGAGTTGAAATCCGTCCGATCTGAAATGAGAGAAAGTGGACTTCTCAAGTCCGCCCAAAAACAAAAAGTGAAAGACAACACGTTTGGTGGCAGAAAGGCGGCGCGCAAACGCGCCAAGACCGCGAAAGGCGGTGAAGGCGCTGAATTGGACCCACACCGATATATTTCCAGTGATGGATTCACTATCTTGGCAGGTCGCAACAATTTGCAAAACGATCGACTGACCTTACGCCTGGCCCGTAAAGACGATCTGTGGCTGCATGTCAGCAAAGCGCCCGGCACTCATGTGATCATCCGTACGGAAGGCGCTGAAGTTCCGGATCAAACCTTGCTGGAAGCCGCCCGGATCGCCGCCTGGTTCAGTCGCTCCGGCAATCAATCCGTGGGTGGCGCCGGCGGACAGACGGCTGTCGACTATTGTCCGGTTTCACATGTGAAAAAGCCGACCGGATCCCGACCGGGCATGGTCATTTACAACCGACATCAGACCATAATGGTCACGGCCCGCGATCCGGAATATCTGTTGCCGAGAGATTCAGCTCGCGAAGAATCTTAGCTTTCATATTGGATTCACCCAGCGAATAGATGCAACCGCAATGTTTTTGACGATACAGTCCGTCTCTTACGGCCATTTCCTGCCCACGGCGAAAGCCCGGACGAAAATCAAATTCACGAAACAGGACATTATGTCGCCGCGCGGCCGCCCGCGCGATTTCCGCCATGCGATCATAGTCCTGGTACGGACTGACGAACAGTGTACTGCTAAAACTTGTAAACCCCAGTTCGGCGGTGAGGCGGGCGGTCTCATCAAATCGCATGGCATAGCATCGGCCGCAATGATCGGCTTTGCTCTTTGTCGAAAAGTTTCGCCACCGTTCCTCCTCAACGTCAGAGCGGACGATTAATCGCAAATCCTCACTCGCCGCGAAATCTCGCAAGGTGTCCAACCTTCTTTGATGCTCTTTTAATGGATGAATATTGGGATTGTAAAAATAACCGGTCGGTTCCACGCCAACCTCTTCTCGCAAAAACATCAGCGGATATTCCACGCAGGGCGCGCAGCAAATATGCAATAATAAATTTCGCTTGTCTTTTAATTGTTCGGCTCCGCTCAAATCTCATTCTCCTGTCGCCAATCGACGTCGGTAATAGACAGTTGCTCGTCGCTCACAGCCCGTTCGCCGTTCTCAGCGCCATTCGAAGGTATCGTCACCGACCGCCCCCTCGCGCCAATCAGCTTGAGCTCATAGTTCACCGGCGGTGTCATCGCCAGGTGCTCCCAGGCGAGCTTGGTCAACATGCGGCCACGCGGTGTCTTCATCAGCAGTCCAACGCGCATCAAATACGGCTCGTACATGTCTTCCAGTGTGGCGGCATCCTCGCCGGTGACCGCCGCCAGTGTATCCAGACCAACCGGTCCACCCTCAAACATGGTGGCCACGCTCTCCATGATACGTAGATCCACGCCATCCAGCCCCAGTTCGTCGATTTGCAAAGCGGCCAAACCATGGTTCGCCACCTGCGCCGTGATCACGCCGTCTCCTTCGATTTGCGCGAAATCCCGCAAGCGCTTTAACAGACGGATGGCGATACGCGGTGTGCCTCTCGATCTCGACGCGATGGTGTCCAGTCCGGACTCATCGATGCCGATGTCAAGGATCGCCGCGTCACGTGTCAGAATCTGTTTGATCTCCGTTGGCTCATAAAGTTGCAACCTGGAAATCACACCGAATCGATCTCTTAGCGGAGCTGTCAACAAACCCGCCCGCGTCGTTGCGCCGACCAAAGTGAATGGCGCCAAATCGATTCGCACCGAACGCGCGCCCGGGCCTTTGCCGATGATGATATCGATCGCGAAATCCTCCATCGCGGGATATAAAACCTCCTCGACGCTGTGATTGAGTCGGTGTATCTCGTCGATGAACAGCACATCACGTGGCTGCAAGTTGGTTAGAATAGCCGCCAGGTCACCTTGTTTTTCGATCGCCGGTCCTGAGGTGATCTTAATCCCCACACCCAGCTCGTTGGCGACGATCGTCGACAGCGTCGTCTTGCCCAGCCCGGGGGGACCATAAAGCAGGACATGATCCAGCGCCTCCTCACGTTCCAGGGCGGCCTGTATGAACACCCGCAAGTTCTCTTTCACTCGGGTCTGCCCCGCGTACTCGGTCAGCCGGGTGGGACGCAAAGACGCTTCGCCACGGTCATTCTCGAGCAACTCCTCGGTCGTCAAACGGTCTTGGACATAATCCACATCCGCGTCATAGCGTTCCATTTCATCATTGAAATACGAATCATACATGTTGTCCGTCTACCCTCCGGTCCGCGCGTCCTTCAAACTTTGGCCGCGCTGCGCAACGCGGAGCTGATATTCGCCTCCAAAGTGCTTTCCGGGTCAAAAGTGCGCGCTGTGATATCGGTCGCCTCAGCGGCGGAAAAACCCAAAACGAGCAAAGCGTTCACCACATCCTCACGCATGCCGCCATCCGCGGACGTGCCGTCGGTCTCGTTTGGCTCGGTTGTCGCGGACACGTCGGTCTGTCCATCCCGCCCAACCTGCAAATTCGCCTTGACTTTGTCGCGAATCTCTAAAATCAACCGCTCCGCTCCTTTTTTGCCCAGGCCTTTGACTGTGGTCAGCGTCTTGATATCGGCGTTCATCACCGCAAGGGCGAACTGATCGGCCGGCAAGGTGTCGACAATGGTCGTGGCCAGCTTTGGACCGATTCTACTCACTGTGATCAATAACTTAAATAGATTCAACTGCTCTCGCTGGGGAAATCCATAAAGCTCAAATACATCCTCACGCACGTGTAAATAGGTGTGAATCATGACCTGTTCACCCGGCGCGGCGAAAGAAGCGGACAGACCGGGCGACATATTGATTGAATAGCCAATTCCCGACGTCTCTACAATCACCGTCGTCTCTTCACGCGCGACCAGCGTCCCCTTAATATATGCGTACATAAACACTCCTTAATCGATCCGTCTCGTGGAAGATCAGCC
>CAZAPS010000028.1:0-9475 GCA_964487355.1 uncultured Oscillospiraceae bacterium | reverse complement strand
TAATATATGCGTACATAAACACTCCTTAATCGATCCGTCTCGTGGAAGATCAGCCCGTCACGCGAAAGATCAGCTCAACGATACCCGCCCACCGCCTCGAAGCCCTGAATCCTTCCGGTGTGCGCCTGACAAATCGCGACAGCCAGCGCGTCCGCGGCATCATCCGGCTTGGGCTGAGCACGTAAAGATAGTAACATGCGCACCATGATCTGAATCTGACTTTTTTCCGCTCGACCGTAGCCGGTCACCGCCTTCTTCACTTGAAGGGGAGTGTATTCATAGACCGGAATTCCGGCACGCGCCCCCGCCAACAAAGCCATCCCGCGGGCTTGGGCTGTGCCGATCGCCGTCGTTTTGTTGTTGTTGAAAAAAAGCTCTTCGACCGCCATGACGCCGGGATGAAACCGCTCAATCAAAGCTTCCAATCCCTCAAAGACAGATAGCAGCCGGTGCTCAAACGGGGTGGAACTGTGTGTCGATATCACTCCATAATCGACCACCTCCAGTTTCCCACGCGAGTCGGAAATCACTCCATACCCGGTTATGGCGTACCCCGGATCCACACCCATTATTATCATCAGGAACCTCTCCTATTAATAGCAGGAATCTTCCTATCAAAACTAAAACATTCGTTCGGATATTATAACACAACTATGTCTTCACGCGACGTGCGATTCAAAACAATGATGCCAAGCACCACCAGAAGCAAAGCCATGCCGTAATGAAGCTCTAGAATCGATTCATGCAGAATCAAGCCCGATCCGATCGTCCCCACGACCGGGATAAGCGCTTTAAATATGCTCAGCCGCGACACAGGGTGATACTTCAACATAATGGTCCAAAGTGAGAAGGCCGTCGCCGACAGCGCGCCTAAATAAAGCAACAGCGCCCACGCGGCCGGACTGACCGCGTTCAGTCTGCCGCCGGTAAGAGAGCCGAACAAAAATAATACCAGACCACCTAATAGAAATTGCCAGCCGCTCAACAGCATGGGCTGATTTCTTTCGGTCATTTTTTTACTGAGCACATTGGCCATGGCTCCGGCGAGAGCGGACAACAGCATCAACCCTTCTCCATTCAGATGAAAGCCTAATTCCACCGGTGAGAATGGATTGACATTCAGCACAATGACCCCCGCGAGCCCGAGCAGACAACCAATTGTTTTGTTTCGGTCCATTCGGTCGTTGGCAAAAAAGAAACTGGCCAAAACGACCGCCATGAAAGCGGTGGTCGAGCTCAAAATCGAACCGGTCGCGCCGGTCGTGTTTGACATGCTGATAAAGAAAAAACTATATTGTAAAATAGTCTGAAACACGCCGAGCAACGCGATGTCACCCCAATTTCCCGCCTTGCCCTTCGGCCAGGGGACACGCTTTTCAAGCACCCCTGTCACAATCAGCGTCAAGAGGCCGGCGATCATGAAGCGAAGGCCGGCAAACACTAACAGGGAAGAAATCGCATCGGATGAGGAACTGTCAATTTGAAACAGTTGGTAGCCAAACTTGACGCCCGGAAAGGCGGTGCCCCATAAAGCGACGCTCAGCAAAGTCAGCGGGATCCAAACTCCCGGTTTTCGCCAAAACATTCCACGTCGTTCGGCCGCGCTCGGCTGCTCATTCAATTGTTCTTTTATATCTTCATCCGATACGCGAATGTGTCGCATAGACGTCTAACCTCCTCAAATGTCGCCGTTGTGATTCCCTGCGCCATGCCACGATTGCCGCCGCCTTTTGCCTTCAGTTGATCTCTCAGGCGTTGATGGACTTCAGTGATATCAGTTTTTTCTGAAACGATGATATACATATATCCTTCCTGCCGTGGATGAGGAAAAAACACCAGCGCGGCGCCGGACACACGCTCTCCTATTTTCTTAGCAAGATATTTCGCGTTGTTCACATCGTCGTCATCCAGCATCACATACAGATTTCCGGTTGATTCCGGTATGGCGTCAAGGGCCGCCAGGTTGATTTTCTTTTGCAACGACAGCGACTTGTCTTGTTCGATTTTTAGCAGGTCCACCAGGCGGCGCACGGCGCCCAGCAGATCTGTGGACGGCGCGGACAGTAGCGCGCCAATGTCTCTGCTTTGTCGCCAACGATTTTGTGAATCACGCAACGCTCTGCGTCCGCAAAGGGCGATCAGGCGGACCCCACCTTTGTACGTCTCGGCATTGATGATGCGAATCAGACCGATCTCACCGGTGAATTTAAGGTGAGTTCCGCAACATGCGCAACAGTCGTAACCCGGCACGGTAATCAACCTAAGGCGCCCTTCAAGCTCAAGCTTGCTTCGATAATCGGGAAGGTGTTGGTCGTCTTCCTCACGCAATTGAATCTCAATTGGCAAATTTCGCCAAACCGCCTCGTTCGCCGAATTTTCCAAATCGGTGATTTGCTCATCGGTCAGCGGGCCATTCAGGTCGAAGGTCATTTCCGTCTCATTGATGTGAAAACCAACATTGTCATAGCCAAATCGTTGCTTGACCAAGCCGGACAAAATGTGTTCAGCGCTGTGCTGCTGCATAAAGTCAAAGCGCCGATCCCAGTCAATCTCACCTTCCACCGGCGCGCCAATTTCCAAGGACCGATCACAATAATGGATGATCCGGCCAGCCACGCGCTGTACATCCAGTACATTGGCGTCGTCCAACCGGCCTTTGTCCGCAGGCTGACCCCCACCTTCCGGATAAAACAAGGTATTATCCAACTCAACCGCCCAAAGGCGCCGAAGTTCTTTGTCCTTCTCCGAGCTTCGGGTGATCGTCTCCGTGTCAGGCACAGGATCACACGTCAGCACCATTGCGGTAAACCGCGTTTGATAGGTGTCGGCATAATATAATTCATCAAATTCAAGTTTGAGACTTTCCATCAATTCCTCCAAAGTCGCTGTCCGGCCTCGCGGATTCGAGTCGGCGCACGGATTGTATTATACCCGATTCAGTAAAATTTCAAAAAACCGTCCGCCATCATGTGACAGCGAACGGTTCACGTTGGTGCACCATCAGGGATTCGAACCCGGGACCCACTGATTAAGAGTCAGTTGCTCTACCACCTGAGCTAATGGTGCTTGTTGGAAACAAGAGTAATTATAGTGACGCTGATTTTCAATGTCAATAGGGCAATTTGACCGATGCGTCACCTGCGACTCATTCGATAAGTGTTTGGTGTCATGCCGGTCACTTTTTTAAACACTTTCGTAAAGTAACTTTGTCCGTCCATGCCCACCGACGTCGCGATATCCGCGATTCTCATGTCGCTCAACAATAGTTTTTTCCCCTGTTCCACCCGCAACTCATTTAAATATGTGTTAAAACTGGATCCGAGTTCTTTTTTAAATATTTTGCTGAAATATGAAGGTGACAAATAGACGTGGTTGGCCACCTCGGTCAGCGTGACTTTGCGTGTGTAATTTGCTTGTAAATAATTTAATGTTTTCTCAATCATATCCGAGGGCTGCCCTTCGCTTGGCGGACAGGGAAGTGGCCCGTGATTTAGATATCCGACCGCCATATGCAATAAAGTTGACATGGAATTCACCTTTTGGGGTGGCACATACGGAATATTTTCCAAGACATCCGGTGCCCGGAGCAATGATTCGTCCGACAAATCATGTTTTTGTTTTAAATCCATCGCGATATAGTCTTCGACATCCACCATCAAAAATGGCCCGGCTGTGATTTTGGCGGCGCAGCCGGTTTCGCCTTTTATCGGTGAGACAAAACAGGATAGGCCCATCGGACAAAAGTAGATGTATTTTCCACCAAACCGCTCCGCCTCATGCATACCTTTGACATGCGCTTGCGTGCATCGGTCCGGGTTGAAGTTCACCATCCGGCAGACTTCGCAGCTCACATAGCTATAGCCTTCCTCGTACAAGGTCCCACCGGCGGCGTCCGACACCGTGTAGCCGATACGAGTCGAATCCGCGAACGCATGCGCGCACTCCACAGCCAATTTTAAATTAAATCGATTAATTTTCATGTCCACAATCAAAACCAAATTTTCCGGGCTTAAAAAAGCCCTCCGCCAACGCGGAGGGCTCAAAGACCGCGTAGTCGAGTTTAATGAATTATGCGGAGACCAGTTTCACACACGCTTCAGCCGCGGTGGCCGCGTCGGCAGTATATACATCCGCGCCAATCTGCTCACAGAAAGCCTGGGTCACAGGTGCTCCACCCACCATGATTTTCACTTTGTCACGCACACCGGCAGCCTCGGCGGCTTCGACGATGTCTTTCATCACGCCCATCGTGGTTGTCAGCAAAGCCGAGCAGGCGATAACCTGACAGCCATTCTCGATGGCGGAACTGATGAAATTCTCAGCCGGAACATCGGTTCCCAGGTCGATCACTTCCATACCCTTGCCTTCCATCATCATCTTCACCAGGTTCTTGCCGATGTCATGCAAGTCCCCCTTCACAGTGCCGATGATGACTTTGCCGGATGAAGTCACACCCTCATCCGCAAGCAGCGGTTTGAGCAAAGCCGCTCCCATGTTCATGGCGCGGGCAGCGACCAGAACCTCGGGAACAAAAACTTCGTTATTCTTAAACTTCGCGCCGATGATGTTCATGCCATCCATCAGGCCACCTTCCAAGATCTCCTGTGCGGACATTCCTTCATCAATCGCCTGTTGCACAAGAGCCTTCACATCTTTGGCTCTGCCCTTTTGCAGTTTTTCTGAAATCTCATTCAAAATACTCATACAGTCCTCCCGGGATAAATCATGTCAGGATCGTGGGCTCCCAACAGAGAGTGTTAACAGCGCTCGTTTCCACGCGAGTCATCTACCTCATTATTGTCACAGGCCGCGCACAACTGATTTTGTCACCTCGACACAGCCGCGCGATGAATCACATGGACTCAATTTCTTCGCGACAGATTCGCACCCAGTTCAGCAGATTGTCCGGATTGCCACCCAGCGTGTGATTGTCCTTCATCATGAACTCGAGACAGTTGTCCTTCGCGTTGTCCAGCGCTTCTTTAATACTGGCTCTGACAAGGTCTTGATCCAGCACCGGCAGCGCAAGTGGCGAGGGAGACGGTTTGAGAGAATAAATGTAGTCGTGTCCAAGCTTTTCAGACATGATCTTTTGGTTCGCCCAAGGAGAGACCGACACTCGGCGCAGGTTCTTGACCTGCTTGATGATATCAAAGCGATCATCCATCGGCTCACAGCAACCATAGCAGGTCAGTCCAAACCGTTCCATGATCGGTTTTTGATACGGGAAAATAAATTCCTCAAACATATCCGGTGACACACCAACTGTGATCTGGCTCTCGCTCAAGCCCCACATGTCTTTGGTCCGCACTTTGCCGTCGAAATCAGGCGCGGGCAACTCGTGGGTGTAACCAATGCCGCCGGATCCAACATAGCTGTTGTCATTGTTCAGGTGGAACAGACCATTCTCTTCGAGGAAGTCCATTTTATCCATCACACCGTCGCGCAACATGGCCATCATCTCGTGCACTTCATCCGGCTCGTCATAGAAATCATACATCAAGGTTTCCATTCCGCGCAGGAAAGCAGCTTCGTCGGTCAGTCCAAACGACCAGAACCAGGCGGTGTCCAGTCGAGTAGTCAGACTGCCATCAAAAAGTTCTTGCGCTGTTTCAAGTAGTTGATTGGTGGCTTCATAATCGACGTCAAACTCTTCTTTGCGCACATCCTTCAGCTCTTCATAGTCTTCCATGATGGCGTCGATATGATAAGCTCCACCCTCGTCCATCTTCATGGCTTTGGTGAACTTTGATTCTTTGTCAGCCAGTCTCCAGGGTTTGACGGTATGGACATAAGGTAAAGTGAAGACAGGCTCGACAACATAGTCGTCGTTCATCTTCTCTCCCCAATATATTTGTTTCTTCAGGTGGAGTTCCCAGTAACGCGCAATGGAATTTGTACATTCAATCGTGCTGTCCGGAATGATTTCATTCCAGCCATTCTCCGGATCAGCCAGAATAACCGGACGTGTGCGTTCCAGCGCGTTGTGCGCGTACCAAAGTTTCTTACGCTCTTCCATAATCGGTTTCGCGGCTTGCTCGGCCATGCGTTTTGCCAATTCCGAAAGGATTTGTTTCTCTTTTTGATCAAATTTCAGATTGGAATAGTCCGCCATGTTGAAATTCACCCGGATATTCATATGTTCCATAAATGATCCTCCTTTTGTGTGAGATGTCCACAAGAATGGGGCTGACCGAACGGGCAGCTAAGAACCGCTTGCACTAACCTTTACTACAAATAGCTTAAAATAATTTTGTTTTTTCGGCAATGTGTCTATTTTGCTAAAAACACTTCATAATATAAAAATCTTGCTCATTTTGCTTTATTTTACCGTTTTTGTAATTATCGGCTTTGTCACATCAGATATTAAATAGAAAACAGCCGAAATAAGTCACGGTGTTGGTGCCGTTGATATACTTCAGCCCACACGCCTCCGCCAATTCGGAAACAGCTATGCCATAGGCCTCGAGCGAGGTCACGGCCAGATCAGGATATCGACAGGGCTGATCGTCCAGTTTGGTGCAGCGGGCGCAAACCTGACAGGACCCGGCACCCAGGCGAAGTGGGTTGTCCAGCAAAGTGGCGAACTCGCGCGACAGTTTACCGGACAGATCGTTATGAACCTTGGCCGCGGCCTCCATCCCTTCTATGTCAAAGGAGTCGTCCAACAAACCAATCGTCTGATAGACAAACGCCTTGTCATACTGTTTGGCCTCTTCAATCATTTCGTGGATGTCGCCGACATCGGGAGGACACATCCAGCAGGCGCCGAACTTGCCGCAGGTGTTCATCACACAGGCATCGCGAAACTCAGGTCGAAACGCGATGTCGCGCACGTCCATCATCGCGGAGGCGGCCGCGCCGTTGTCCCGCGCGATTTGCGTCAACCGATTTTCAAGGTCTGTCAGTCTCATTCACACTTACTCCGTCTCAATGTAATCCGCATACCAGCTGATCGCCGCCTTCACACTTTTCCGAAGTGCCATTCCCTGTCCCGCAAGGGCCACGATGGTGTTAATGTTTTCGGGTTCTTCCCCCCGCCAGGGACTGACATCGACCATCGCGCCGACACAATCCACAAGGTAAAGACCATCCGTCAGGCGCGCGAAGCCTTTGACACGGTAGGTCTCCTCGACAAACATGCGGATAAAATGCTCCATCTGTTTTGAGCTCATCAGTCCGTCTTTGACGCGAATCGCGTTTTTTTGCAATGTCAGATCCCTACCATGAGCCGTCTCATCTTGTTCGAAGCGATCCACTTCAATGTTGTCCACCCATTCGCGCTTGAACGCGCCGAACGATGTGCTGTGAATGGCAGCCCCGGGATTGCGCCCTTTGACCAACTCGACCGCACGCTCCAACTGTTCTTCGGTCGCCGCGTCCGTCTTGTTGATCAGCACCAGATCAGCGACAGATAATTGCTTCGCGCTGACCCTGGCGGTGTTGAGAACTTTTTCAATGTTCAATGGATCGACCAGGCAGATCGCCCCGCGGTAGCGAAACTCTTGAAAACGCTCGTCTCGCAGGATGTAACGAATGCTGGTGGGATCCGACAGACCCGACGCTTCCACAATCAACAGTTCCGGCGGATCAAGCAGTGTCTCCTGCAAAGCTTTTTCAAAATGATCCAAACGGCAGGAGCAGAAAATGGATCCATTGTTAATTTCCTCAAGAACGACGCCGAGCTCTGCGATGAGCTCAGCGTCGACCCCGACTTTTCCGTATTCATTGACTATCACACGCATTCTTTTGGAAGAATACGAGCGCAAAAACTCTTTCAAAAAAGTGGTTTTCCCGGCGCCTAGAAAGCCGGTGACCAAATACATATCGATCATTTATTTTCCCTTAAGATCAGTCGGATAACAGATGACAACTCACATCACTTCATCAATCGCAGCTGACAGTTGCTCTTTGCTGGGAATAATTGACGAGAATTTCGACTCACCGTTGATGTAAATACTCGGTAATTTTTTTACCCCCATCTTCTTGCAGCGTGCGATATTCTCTTTGACCGTGAATTTATACTCGACCATGTCAATTTTGTCGCCATAGATCTCTTTGACCTGATCCGCCGCGCCCATCATATAGGTACAGGCCGCGCAGGTCGCGGAGTCCAAGGTGAAGATTTCCATCAACGGTTTTTGAAGATTCGCGTAATCCGGCAACTCGATCTCGATGTCATCTTCGACAGCGACATAGTTTTTCACCATTTCGCGGGTCTGGTCCGGCTCAAGAACCGCCATCGAGACCCCAATGGAATTTTCGACCGGCACATCATAAGGCATGTCACAACCGGGCGCGATGATCAAATTTCGCTTATCATCGACGCTGTCGATCAGATCGATCGTGTATTTCATATTGTCCTGTTGGGTTCCATGCAACATGATGGAAGTCAGCGGAATATTTCCACCAATCACAACGTTATACTCATCGGTAATCTTCTTAGCCGCGATCAGATCGATGTTCTCGTCCACTGAAATCGAGTCCGGATTTGTCTCACACATCACCGCGATGTTACGGGTCGCGTCTCCACAAACAAAGAAGGAGGAAAAGACACCTTTGGCGCGAATGTGATCAAACAATTCAACATACGGTTTTGTCAAAAATTCTTCGAAGTGATCAGATGAGATCTGAGAAACCAGTGGATCGACCACAGCGATCACATCCATACCGGCCTCAATGTACATATCGATTACCGCTTTGTTGACTTCGTTGCAGTAGTTCATCAATTCGATGACGTATTCGTCATCATCGTACATGTCCATAAATAAGTTATTGCCACGCAGATGTGACGCCAGCGTGAAGGGGCCACAAGTCAAACCATACAGCGCGGTATTGTCACCAACCGCTTCCTTCAATCTGCGCATGACGTTCAAAACCAGTGGCAGACGGCCATCTTCTTCAGTCGGGACCGTACAGACACAAGGAACTGTGTCCGTATCTTCCAGCGGATGAGTTTTGACCGATGGCGGGCTGTCTTCGGCCCAAACCAGCTCGCATCCCAAGATCTCAGCTTCGATCTGCAGATCAAACATAACCGGCTGACCATTTGGTTTGTACAGTTTGTTGACCTCCATCAACGCATTGAAGAGTATGTCTTCGTCGGTCAGCACTTCGATGGCATTGGCATCAACGAGCTTACCTGCGTGGATACCGGCGAACGGAACCCAGGGAATCAGATCAGTCTTCTCGTGGCGCAATACGGAAAATAATACTTCTTTTGGATTACTCATAAACGCACTCTCCTTTACCTGTTTAACATATGCATTCACATTTCATTATAGATAATATTAAATCATAAGTATCTGAATAATCCGAACTTTGCTTTGTACTTTTCAATTCTTTGAGGAAATAATAGTCCGAAATATTACAAGCTTTAAGAAAGTAAATGAGAGGTTGAAGTGTCATATTAGACAACGAGTTAGTGTCAAATTTAGTTCGCAACTTCATAGAACTTCATTACAGCTTATGCGGC
>CAZAPS010000027.1:0-21706 GCA_964487355.1 uncultured Oscillospiraceae bacterium | reverse complement strand
TTGCAATTAACCCACTATTTGTCGTCAATACAATTAATTTTACAAACAATCATGTTTAAGTTATAATATTTTGTTATTATGATTGATGGCGTATTTGGCGACGCCTAACGGATCGAGATTCAATCCCGAAGCGGAATTCGATCGCCGAACGGTTCATTCAAATACCGCGTGGGTCGCGGAGCGCGCCCATGTTTCAATATTTTAATAGAGGAGGCTCACCTTGGAACAAGAAAGCCATAGATACAACCCTTCCGACATGGATAAGGCGAATGCGGAAGTCAATACAACGGGGGGGCACCGGATGTCGTCCGCGCGGACGACAAGCTGGCAACCCTGGCAGCAGGACGATGCACGCCCACGGGGTGAGCGAGCGGACACAAGTAGCCGGATCTTCGGCACACCGGTCGGGCCCGGAGTGGGGACTGCCGTCGCTGAGTCACAAGTGACGCGGGCGATCATGGCGCGTGTGTTCGCGCAACTGTTTACCGGCTTGCTATTGACATCTCTCGCCGCGTTGTTTTTCTTCTTTAGTGGAGTCACTATGGCGATCGCGATGACGACACCGGCGATCCTGATGGTCGCGTCCATTGTTCAATTGGGAGTGGTGATCGCGTTTTCGTTCACGTTAAAGAAAGCCAGCCCGAAGCTGTCTACAATTTTATTTTATGTCTACTCACTCTTGACGGGATTCACGTTAAGTGTGATCTTTTTGTATTACACAGCGGCTTCCATCCTTTATTCATTCGGCGTGACCGCGCTGGTTTTCGGCGCGATGGCGATTTGGGGTCATAATACAAAAAAGGATCTCAGCACAATCGGGGCCGTTGGTCGCATGCTGCTGTTTGGAGCCATAATCGTGTCGTTTGTAAACATCTTTTTGTATTTCTTCGCGCCGGGCTTTGCCACAGCGCTGGACATGATTTTAAACTATGTGATTCTGGCGATTTTCGTTGGACTGACGGCGTACGACATGCAAAAAATTCGCAGACACGCCCTGGCGATGGGCGCGTTTGAGCAAAATGAGCAAGCCGTCGCGGCGCGGAAAGTTGTCGCGACTCAGGGAGCGCTCACACTGTATTTGGATTTTGTCAATATTTTCATCCGTATTCTCAGCATCTTCGGTCGACGCGATTGAGGCTCGCTGAATGAAGCCGTCGATCGAATGCCTGAGGCGTTTGTATCGAATATTAAAATGTACGACTTGGCGTACTATATAGCTAGCGTATAGGGAGTAACTTCCGCTTGCGGTGGTAATGTCAACAGCACGAGTCATTCTGGCATTACCGGTGATTGTGAGACTATAAGCTTTTACCTGTTTAACTCTGTCATTACTTATTTTAGTTTTGTCATAAGGAGGCAATTATGGAAAAAAAGCAACAGTCGATGGTCACACATGAAAGGGAGGACCGGGCGATCACGCCGGACAATGCGTTCGTGATCCCCCTGGAAGAAATCGCGCAAACTCTGACAAGTGATTTCGACAATGGTCTGTCCGCGGACGAAGCGAGCGCCCGACAAGAGATTTACGGCAAAAACGAGCTGACGGATGAGAAGAGATCTCCCTGGATCATCAAATTTCTCAATCAATTCAAAGATTTCATGGTTCTAATTTTGATTATCGCCAGCGTGGTATCCGCTTTTTTAGGAGACTGGCTGGAGGCGGTCGTCATCATCGCGATTGTCATCGTCAACGCGATCCTCGGTGTGCACCAGGAAGGTCAGGCAGAAAAAGCGGTCGAGGCGCTACGCGACTTGACGACTTTGCAGGCCCGTGTGCTGCGCAGTGGAAAGCAGTCGATGGTGGACTCGATTGACCTTGTTCCCGGTGATATCGTCTTGCTTGAAGCCGGGGATGTCGTCCCGGCGGACATGCGCGTTGTGGAGAGCGTCAACCTGAAGGCTGAAGAGGCCTCACTGACAGGTGAGTCGGTACCGGTTGAAAAAGACACATTGTTTGTCGCCCGTCCGAACACCGACCTGGGTGATCGCGCGAATATGCTGTACAACAGCACGTCGGTGACTTATGGCCGTGGCAAAGGAGTGGTCACCGGCATCGCCGAGAATACGGAGATCGGTCGCATCGCCGACCGAATCAAAGGCATCGAGCAGGAGATCACGCCACTACAAAAAAGCCTAAACCAGCTCAGCAAGGTTTTGGGGACGCTGTGTCTGGCTGTCAGCGTCATCGTGTTTGTAGTCGGCGTGTTGCGCGGCGGCAATCTGATGGACATGTTCATGACCGCCGTCAGTCTGGCGGTGGCCGCGATTCCGGAAGGATTGCAAGTCGTCGTCACGATCGTCCTTTCGATCGGAATGAAGCGGATGGCTGAGCGCCACGCGATCGTCAAAAAGCTTCTCGCGGTCGAGACACTCGGTAGTGTGGATGTGATCTGTTCGGATAAGACCGGCACACTGACTCAAAATGAAATGACGGTCACCCGCGTATACGCGGCCGAACAGACGTATGAGCTGACCGGAGTGGGATACGCGCCGGAAGGTGAGATCCTTTTGAATGGTGAAACGGTCGGGCGGAAGAATGCGGTGTTGCGACGCTTGCTGGAGATCGGCTGCCTGTGCAATGACGCTCAACTGCAAAAAAACAGTGATAACAGCTATGAGATCCTGGGCGATCCCACCGAAGGCGCGCTGTTGACGGCAGGATCCAAGGCACAGATTGATGTCGATGAGTTGCGTCAGGACTACCCGAAACAAGGAGAATTGCCGTTCGATTCAGAGCGGAAAATGATGTCCGTTTTTCATGATGGAATGCAAGAAGGTGTCACACTGTCTTTGACCAAAGGGGCTCCGGACATCATTCTGGATCGCTGCGACAATGAACTGACCTCGGAGGGTGTGATTCCGCTGACCGCCGCTCGTCGTGCGGAGTTGGTCGCGATCAACAGTGGATTCGCGAGCGGAGCGTTGCGGGTTTTGGCGTTCGCGTATCGGGAACATGAGCTTGGCTCCACGGATGGAGCTGAGTCGAATATGACGTTTGTCGGCATGATGGGCATGATCGACCCCGCCCGACCTGAAGTCCGCGATTCGATCGTTTTGTGCCGCAGAGCGGGCATACGCACCGTCATGATCACAGGTGACCATAAAGACACCGCGGTTGCGATCGCCCGGGATCTGCATATGATGGAGGACGGAGACGGCGTGTTGACCGGCGCCCAGCTCAACGAGATGGACGATGAGGCCCTGCGCGAAGTGGTCGAGCAGATAGTCGTTTATGCCCGTGTCTCACCTGAACATAAGGTTCGCATTGTCGCGGCCCTGCGCGACACTGGACATATCGCTTCGATGACCGGTGACGGCGTCAACGACGCGCCGGCGCTGAAACAGGCGGATATCGGAGTGGCGATGGGAATTACCGGCACAGAGGTCGCCAAAGGGACGGCTGATATGATCTTAACCGATGACAACTTCGCGACGATCGTCGCGGCGGTTTCGGAAGGACGGGTTATTTTCAGCAATATCCGTAAATTTGTCTCATTCCTTTTGTCCTGCAATGTCGGTGAGATTCTTGTGATTTTCATAACGACGCTGATCATGGGGCCGGCTTTCGTTCCTCTCAATCCAATTCAACTGCTGTGGCTGAATCTGGTGACCGACAGTTTCCCCGCGTTGGCGCTGGGCCGTGAAAAGGCGGAAAAGGATATTATGGATCGTCCTCCGAGAAGACGTGGCGAATCCATTATCAACAAAGAAATGATCATTACAATCGTGGGACAGAGTATCGCGATTTTCATCGCGGTGTTCGCGGCCTTCAACATTGGCATCCTGCGTTATCCGTCAAGTGGCGGAACTCCGTCGGCGGGAGCGCGCACCTTTGCTTTTGTGACATTGATCTGTGCCGAGTTGATGCGCGCCTATAGCAGCCGTTCGGATCATTACTCAGTGTTTCAGATCGGCTTCTTTTCCAACCCTTCCATGATCAAGGCGACGTTGCTGTCGTTCGGTCTGATGCTGGTTGTTTTGTACCTTCCTTTCCTGGAGCCGATTTTTGGAACCATCGCGCCGGGCCTTGTCGATTGGCTCATCATGTTGGGTTTGGGCTTGGTTCCATTTATTGTCGGAGAGATTTACAAGCTGATTCGTCATCGCGAAGAACGTGCGCGCAGACGTGAATACGAAAGTCGGGTGAGCGGTTGAAACGGGTCGTTCACAAAATTGGCGCGATGATTTGTTGCTCACGAATAATCGTGGTAAAATACAGTTCATCGTAAAAACATGCAGATCGGCCGGTGTCGGCCGCGGAGGTTATAATGGAAGTGGTAAGCGTCATTCTCGCTGTGGTGGATGTATTGGTCTGTGTCGCGCTGGTGTTCTTGATCATCGCGCAGGAGGGTCAGGATAGAGGCATGGGGGCAATCAGTGGCAGCTCTCCGATGGACACTTTTTTTAATAAAAACACCGGGCGCACGAAGGAACAGGCGCAGCGCAAATCCACATTGTTGCTGAGTATTGTATTCGTTGTGGTCAGCATTGTTTTGTACATGCTGATATCCATGTGATGAAGTGAATGGTTTGCCGTCGCCACTCGGTGGCGGCAAACGTTTTTTATGATTGGAGGCGCCCGCATGCGACACTGTCCGCATTGCAACAGTGAATTGCCGGATCGGGCCAAATTCTGTCCGGAGTGTGGTAGCGCGCTCTCTTTTTTCGAAACGATTTCTTTCGTTCCGGAGGATGCTTCAAGCAAGACGGAGGCGACCTCGGTCCGCCATTCGATGAACGGCGCCACGCGCCTTGCCATTGATGAACGAACAGCTGAATCGACCACGCCCCCGCCAATCCAAGATATGGAGCAAAAAGCCGATCGTTCGCGCGACCTGTCTCGCCGCGACAATCGAGCGGCGCCCCGGGCTGAGCGTGGCCGTAAAAATTATTTCTCTGATGCGGGCGCTGTCAGCGCGGATCTGCCGCGACGAGGCAGTGGGAAACGACGCGTGAATCATGGAGCCAAATCGTCGGCCAATGCTCGGACCACGGCGCATAACCGGGATGAGGCGGACAACGGTTTGCCACGTGGGCGAAAAGCCACATACGCCACCGTCATAACGACTGTGGTTATTTTCATTTTGCTTGTGACACTGATCGCCTGGATTTTCGCGGCTCAGCGACAAAAATCCGCGCCCTACGTTTTCTATGAGGGAAATGGTGAGCTGAAAGTAGCCAACCTGCAGGAATATGAGACGATCCAAATCGGTGAAGCGGCGGGCGACAGCGGCCGCAGAGATTGGCATTACCAGACGGTCGACGATGGGCGCACCTTGTTTTTCGTTCAATTCGACACGGACGAGACATATCGCCTGATGAAGGTGGATCTGACCGGCCTGTTCAAGCAATCCTCATCCGCCACCACGATCGCCTCGAATGTCTCCGGCCCCTATTTCGTGCTGCGTGACGGCTCGGCGCTGTATACGATTGATCAGACACTGTTTGTCTCCGCTGCCGATGGAGAGCGAGAGATCGCGCGGGGAGTGGATGAATACATGCTTTCTCAAAATGAGAAAGCTGTTGTTGTGCTCAAGGATGACGGCACCGTCGCTCAAGTGGATTTCACGCAAAGTTCGATGTCCGAAACCTCTTTTCCGGAAAAGGCGTCCAAGATTCACTGGGTGAATGAGGACGGTTCCGTTGTGTACACACAAGACAAAGAGCGGCAACTCAAACAAACTCACAAAACCGCTGAAACCATTCTTGAATCGGTTGACGGGTTTTTGCATATGACGGACGAAGGCGCGTTTTATTATTGGAAAGATGAGACAGTCAGTGTCACACTTGCCGAAGTGGTGACCGACCGGAATCAGATCGCCGACGCGAAAATGATTGAACCGACCCGCCCGACCGAACCATCCGCCTCCACGGCGCTGACATCGAGAACGACAGAAACGACCAACATCAGTGACGAGACCGCGGGGACAGAAATCGACCCTTTGCCGATTGAACAAGAATCACTCCCACTAACAGGCGCAAGCACTTTGTCCGACGCCGCTCAGGGATACGCGGTCGGCGCGGAAGCCTCTCAATTGTCGACAGAACCTCTGCCCGGACAGGTTTCAAATCCCGAAACAACCGAGTCTGCCGGAGATTTTGAACCAAGCGATGAAGCGAATTGGCAGACCACACGTACGATTTACACTTTGCCGACAACTACCGTGGACCCGAACAAACTAAGAGAAGAGTTGCAAATCTATCATGATCAAATGGATGAATATCTTCAAAAGCTTGAACGTGATGAACGGCGCCTTCGGCTGGAGCGAGAGGTTGTGCAGCTGCAGGTCTCTCAACTTTGGTATTACGATGGTGAATCTTCAACCAATATCGACTCGGGTATGGGCAGACTGGTAGCGGCTTCGTCTGATGGTCGCACGATGATTTACGATGTGAGTTCGTCGGTGCCGCAGAATGTGGCTGACGTGGCTGATGTGACGGACCTGAGCCGCCTGAAACTTGATGTCATGTCGGGTGCCGAGCGTGGCTATCGGGTGGCGAGCGATGGGATTTGTTCGACTTTGGCCGCCGCCGGAAAGCTGTCCGACGTGACTTTTTCCAAAAGCGGCAAGCAGGTCTCTTATATCTATGGGGAAGCGAACCAACTAACCGATGTTCATATTGAAAACAATGTCGTGTTCGACAAAGTTGTGTTGGATCAAAATGTCACACACTACGCCTATAACGCCGCTGAAGATCGCCTGTTGTATTATAAGAAGAATCAATCGGAGGGACACGATCTGTACGAAAATGGTGAGCTGTTGATTGAGCGGGTGGACAGCGCGCGGTTTTCGAGTGACGGAGTTGTCTGCCTGGCGAATGTGAATAAGCAGACTCGGATGGGCGACCTTATGCGCGTCTCCGGAAAGTATGATGAACCTGTGCGTGTCGCCGAAGGTGTGAGTCGTTACATCGTCACGTCAGGCGACGGTGTGGTCTATTTGCAAAATGGTCTGTCCGCGGACGGCGAGCTGCGATACAGTACGCGCGCGGATCGCTCGGAGGCATTGGATAGAGTATCCGGAGACATTGCCTTGATTGAGGTGATTTCCCAGGATTATGTGATCGATTATTTGTTTGACGTCGGTTCTGATATTATCCAGGCTGACTGAGCACGAAATCTCGTGATTTAGCGATTCCCTGTTTAGTTTTTTAGGCGATTGACGCCCCTAAGTGATTGAAGCCCTCCAAGTGGGGGCTTTTTCGCGTGAATAATTCAAAATGGCGAGTTTTGAACGATTTTGCTGAAAAATTCACGCCCAAGAAATAGCCCGTCAATTTAACCTTAAATGTGCACAGATCTGAGAGGCGCGTTTGGAGGTTTGGATGGACACAATCGGCGTGGTTTTACGAAACCGATATGAAATCATCGCGAGGATCGGCACAGGTGGTATGAGCAGCGTTTATTTGGCTCGCGATCGAATGCTTGACTCGCTTTGGGCAGTCAAACAAATGAAAAATGAACACTCAGAGGTCCCGGACGCCATTAAAGTAGAGGTGGAATTACTTTCGGCGCTCGCCCACCCCGCGATCCCGCGCATTGTGGACCGCGTCGCGCAGGGAGGACACGATTACGTTGTCATGGATTATATCGAGGGCGTCTCGTTGGGAGACATTATCCGTGAGGGAGGAGCGGCGGATGAATCCGATATCGTCAATTGGAGCAAACAGCTTTGTGACGTCCTGATCTACCTGCACACCCGGGCCGCGCGGCAGCCGATCATTTATTGTGATTTGAAGCCGGACAACATTATGCTGACACCTTCGGGCCGGATCTGCTTAATTGATTTTGGCGCCGCGCGCAAGCCGGGCGCTCCCGACAACCAATCGGCGGCTATCGGGACCAAAGGATATGCCGCCCCTGAGCAATATCTCGATGGCAGTCGGATTTTGGATGTGCGCACGGATATCTACGCGTTTGGCGCGACGCTGTTTTACCTGGCTTTCGGCCATACACCCCGCTCTTCGCCACCAAATTTCCTTAATCCACGAGAGATCAGCTCGACTTACTCTGAAGGACTTGGTTGGATCATTCAAGTCTGTTGTCAGGAAAATCCGGTCGAGCGATACTTGAGTTTTGATCAGGTACTGCGTGACCTTTGTCAAATCGAGCGCCTGAACAGAGGCTGCCGCCGCCGAATGAAAAGGCATCTGCGCCTATTCATCGCAAGTTTGTTTGTCTCATTGGTCGCCGCCCTGTGCGTTTTTATCGGGGCGGAAAAAATGGAGATAAATAGGAGGGAAGAGTATGTACGTCTGTTGAATTGGGGAAAGATCGCAGAACAAGATGGTAACAGACGAGCGGCCGCGGCTCACTATCATTTGGCGATTGGTTGTGAGCCGGATGATCATGAAGCATATGTCTTGTTGTACCAGGCATTGCTTCCGGAGCCGACCGACGAAGATTTTACAGCTAAAACAAAGGAGGCGATCGATGAGTTGAGAAAACACTACCTTGATAACCGGATGTCGGTTAAATTTCAAGATCCGAGACTCGCCTGGCTGATCGCGAAAGGTTGTTTGAAAGTCAACGATCCCGTCTATTCGTCATTCGCACTGGACTATCTGGCGATCATTGAATCTAGCGATTTGATCATACAGGGTCTGCCGGATGATTCCGAAATAAAAGCCTATTCGCTGATCGCCTCATATTTGTCTGATTCGGTGCAGAAGACGGACTTCGCTCTTTTTTCGGAGGCCTTGAATCAATTGGAGGCGGTCAGCGCTTCACCGTCGATGAGGGTTGACGAACAATTAGAGAACTATTTTTTGCTGATTCGGCTATACATCACCTACTCAAACCATCTGACTGACGCCTGGACGCGGATTGATGAGATTGCCGAACAGGCAAAAACACTGATTGATGAACATCAAGATTCAACGGATATGGCGTTTGATCAAATTGTGGATCTATATCAAACTGTCGCGTCGGCACAGGCGAACCGGGGCCTTGCCGCGTGGGATCGTGATGAGAAGAAAAAGAGATTTGAAAATAGCTTGAAATGGTTTGGCTGTCTGGACGATTTAAAAGTGGAGTTGAACGCGCTGTCACTGGTTAAAAAAGGGGATGTGCTTTATGCGCTGTACGAGTTGCAGGATTTGGACGAGTCGTCCGATTTTGAACAGCAGTCGTGGAAATATGAGTTGCTGAATGAGGCGATTTCCTGCTATGAGGCGGCGACTCAAACACAGCCTGACTCTTTTCAGGCTCATGTCAACCTGACTCGTTCTTTGATTCAAAAAGAAGAGGTCCACAGTCGCCGGCGAGGTGATTTCACAGAGGTGTTGGAAGCATTTCAAAAGGTGGAAGACATCATGAATGTCAAGGAAGGACGCCTGATTTCGATCGAACTCAATCAATACAAATCGTTGAAAACTCAAGTGGAACGCCTGTGTGAGGAGGACTGATATGGATGAAATTTTATTTTATGGCGGGATTGTCGTGGCGATCAGCTTTGCGTTGGTCGGCGCACTGTTGTTTGTCTGGCTTGACATACCCGCCACGTTTCAATATCTACGTCGATTTTCGAACCGACAATCGCGCGCTTCTTTCTCCGGTTCCGACTGCCGTCTTTCAGAGCGTTTGCCGAGACCTGATGAGACGGGTGATGACGTGACACTGATTTTGAAAGATAGAAATTGAAAGGGGTCTGAAATGAAAAATAATCACGCGGATGGAGCTTCGCGAATCGACAGAAAGGGTACGAGTCTTCTATTCATCTGTTTGCTGTTGTTCCTCTTCGGACAAATGATGTCGGTGGACGTGTTGGAAGCCTCCGAGATCAAATCCTCGGACTTGATCGAAGTGGGCCCGCTGTATGTTCAGGATTTCACGATTTTTAAAGTGGACGGGTCGGAAAAACCCGATGTGGCGAAAGTCGGTGACACGGTTGAAGTGGCGTTTCGCTTAAGTGAAATCGGTGTCGACGGCGCCGAAGAATCGAGGTTTTTGACAGACAGAATCCAAGCGGAGCCACCGGGCGGCAACACTCATGAGGGCTCAAGCGATTTGTTGGAGCCGATTGTCGCCATGGATGATCCGGACGGCTCAATGTTTAAATATACGCTCAAGATTGGCGAACAGATTCCATTGGAAAGCCTGCGAGATAATCAAGAAATTGATCTTGGCAGTCTGCTCGTGACGGACAAAGATGGCCGGCGACACCAGGTGCGATTGCCTTCGTCGGGTATTTGCTACTATGCGCCGCTGACCGACACGATCGTTGCGGATTCGTTGCAAATTTCTTCTGATGGTCAAAGTCAAAAGGTGATGAAAAACGGTGACACATTGACACTGACATTCGCCACCACTCATCCGGTCGATGTGGAGCTGTCGCGGAACGCGGGACAAATCGTTGATTGTGTCGCCGATGAGGCGAATATGAGTTTTAGCGCGTCCATCTGCTTGAATGGCCTGCAGAATCAGTTAAGTGACAACCGGAGTGTTCCGTTCAGTGTCAAGATCGCGGACGCGGCGGGAAACGTCACGCGCACCGTCACCCAAGACGACGCGCCATCAAAGTACTGGTACGCGGACATTGAGATAGAGGATCTCGTGATTCAAGGGTCAGCTGTCCTCGGTCATGTCAAAAACGGTGATTCTATAGAGGTGGGTTTTCGCGTCAATCATCCGGTTATGATTCGCCGAGCGCGAATCGGAGGACAAGATATCGAATTGAATTGTTCGGACGGTTTGACCTGGTCGGGCGCGTATTACGTGCGGCCGGATCTGTTTTTTGATCAGGTATTTCTTGCTTTTGATTTAGAGGTGGAGGACGAGGCGGGCAATCAGGCCTGTCTGAACTCGGCTGAGATTGGCGTGAAGAAAATTCAGTATCACGCGCCTTTGACCGTGACCAACGTCAGTGTGCGCAGCACCAATCAAATGGATGCTGATCGCTTCGCAAAGGACAATGACACGATTATCGTCAGTTTTCAAACCAATCACGAGGCGTGTCCGATCGAGGTGATGATCGCGGATAAACCGACGATTTTCGAGGGTGAGGGGACATCGTGGAGCTTTAGTCGAGTTTTATCGAATGGAGAACTTGCCGACCTGTCCGGTGTGCCTTTTTCATTTCGTGTCACCGACAAAGCGGGTGGGTTGGCGATTTTCCGGGATCAGTCAAATGTGTGTGGCAACCTCACTTATTTCGCTCCACTGGAAATTTTGGACACCAAAATGGTTTCGGACAGTCCGGAGCGCAAGATTCTTGGACAGGGCTCAACGGTAACCGTCGTGTCTGACCTTAACCATCAGGCGCAGGTCGTCGACGGCGTGATCTGTGAGCGCGCCACCTTTAACACTGTCGCGGACGAACGTGTCAGCTCGTCTGTCACATTGGACAGGCGAGACGCTGAAGGACTTGTGCTTGGTCATTTCATATATGCGGATCCGGCAGGAAACACGGTTAGACTTGAGTGCGGTGGAGGGGCCGGATCATTTGTTTTCGACGCCACGCCACCCATCGTCGACTGGACACCCAATCTTTCCGGCTATACCAATCAATCCGTGACGATGACGATTTCTTATAGCGATCCCCATTTGGACGCCAAAGGCTTGTCACTAATGATAAATGGAGTCGAATGGCTGTCTTCCGTCGATCGCGGAAACGCTGAGGAAGAAAGCATGTTTCGCAAGGTGTTCACGCTGGAAGGTGAAGGTGAGTATGAGATTAGCGCCACGGCGACGGACAAAGCCGGCAACGTCACGACGGTCAACAAGCGTGCCTTGTTGACAATTGACAAGACGATGCCGACTGTCAAGTTGGCGTCGGGGTTTGAAGGCTTGCCGCTGACTGTTCCGGTCGGATTTTTGATCTCTGACTTTCTAACTGTTGACGAAGCTCATATCAAAGATGTTAGGGTGACGGTCAGTGATGAGAACGGTGTTGGGGACTGGGACATCAGCCGCCCAATCGACACGGAAGGCAAGAAAATAATTTTTGTCATGGTGACGGATCTTGCCGGGAATCAATCCATGATGACTGAATTCGAAATTCATGTCGATAAAAGCAGACCGGCTGTCACGGTTTTTGAGGATCTGTCGCGCCGTTATTTGAATCCCGGCACGAATGTAGTTCCTTTTATGAGAAAGGCAAGAATTCAAATTCAACCGGAGAAGTTATGGGCGGAAAACACGTTGCCGGACCGATTGACCGCCGCGCTTTTGACGGGGCCGGACGGTAAAACAAATGATTTGCTTCAACAGTCGGCGATTGACGATGGTGGATTGACGGTCGTCATCGATGATGTCGGCTCTTATGACTTGATGGTGTCCGCGGTGGATTCAGTGGGCAATGTGCTGGAGCCTGTGCTCTATAAATTCTCGGTGGCCGGGTCGGATGTGATTCAACGTGCGGTTGACTTGCTCAGCTTCCAAAATATTGCCTGGTTTTATTTTGTTTTGTTGGCAATTTTGCTGATCATTCCGATTCGCTTATTGTGCTCACGACAAAGGCGCCGGTGAAGGGACAAAAATGAGCTTTGACACTTATGTTTCAAATGGAACTGTCATGGAAAGTCGAGATCATAAAACAATTCGCTATATTTTGTGTGACGAGGACTTACTTTTCGTGGCGGGCTGTGAATGGTTGAGTGGTCGACATGTCGCTGGTTTGATTCCCTGTGCCCGATCCGTTCAAAATGGCAAGATAAGGTTGACGTACGAAATTGGTGGCCTGACCGCCTTGTCTGACTGTGCGGCATCGCACTCGACTCAGCTGTGTCGCCATGTTTTACAGGATCTGCTTCGTCTGATAACCGATGTGAGAAACGTTGGTTTTTTGCGCGGCGAGCTGATCTCATTGAACCCGGAGCGTATATTTGTCGACCCGCGCGACAATGGGATCCGTTTGATTTACCTGCCACTTGTCGTGGAACGCGATGGATCCGGTTTGCCACTTATTGAAAAAAATCTGAATAAGCTGTTTGAGCAAATTTTCTCGATCAATCCGCGTCTGAAAGAAGAACCTGAGCCCTTTGATTTTAGGTCCGCGCTCTTGGATCCACAAGTGAATTGGGAAACGGTCCATCAGAAGGAGTCGACCGGTTTTGCCGAAACAGCGCAGAAAATCCGATTCGCCTCCGTTAAAGAGTGGCCGGGACAATTACCGGAACCATCTAATCTGAGTGGCTCTGCGGATACGGGACAATTTTTATCACGGATCATGAGCTCGGATCAGCAATTCTTGGCGTGTGAAAACAATCAAAACAATTCGACCGGAGAAAAAGCGGGTTGGCGGCGCGCTTCGACCCCTGCCAGACTCAGGCGCTCATTGATCGCCTGCTTGCCGTTGATCGGTGGTGTCGCCATGTCTGTGTCAACCTGGTTTCAGGCGCCGATCGCATATCGGCCGAGAGTCTTTTTAGTGATTGGAATGATAGTGGTGTCGTGTGTCATCGCCGCGCTGCTTTTCTTAAAATCGAAAAAGAAATCTCCTGTCAACGGCGTCAAAGCACACGCCTCCGCCCCGTTCTTCCACTCTCAAAGTGGTGGTGAACAAACCGAGCTGTTGGACAATCTCCACGAGCCGCGGTTGATCTTGTCCGCGATCGATTCAGCCACACCATTCCACGTGATCCTTGATAATGATGAGTCGGTGGTTGGAAAAGATCGGCTCGCATGTGACGCGGTCATTGATTTCAATCCCGCCATTAGCCGCAGGCATTGCAAGGTGACGCGCCGTGGCGCGCGGCACTATATTGTCGATTTAAATAGTTCCAATGGCACCTATGTCAATGACTTGCGCCTATCGCCGGATCGGGAACAATCAATCCGAGTCGGAGATCAAATCAAGCTGGCGAACAGTCGATTCATACTAAAATCCCGGTCGACTCAAAATGATATAATAAAGCAATAATAGTACACGAAATATATCGAACATGGTGAAACTCAATAATTGCTAATCAATTGATCGGTGGATCGTTCACGAGTGGATGAAAATTCGTCAATCAATTGGCGGATCGATGACAGCCCTCTCATGTGGGTGTGGTGACGGGAGATCATATGTCATACAAACGAAACCGTAATTTGCTGATTGTTTTGCTGTCAATGATTCTCGCGCTCACCGGCCTGACGGGCTGCGAAGATAAGCCCATGCCGTCCCCCGCGTCTCAGATGAAGACGTTCTCAGAGACTCAAGAACCGAGTGAGACGCCAACCACGGCTGTCGGCGCGACGACCGTTT
This sequence comes from uncultured Oscillospiraceae bacterium, assembly GCA_964487355.1. Classification (GTDB taxonomy): domain Bacteria; phylum Bacillota; class Clostridia; order Saccharofermentanales; family Fastidiosipilaceae; genus JAXGYX01. Next base: position 7,517 of record CAZAPS010000027.1, on the reverse strand, counting down.
CCACCCCATCAAGCTTGTCAATTGGCCCGGTGGAGTATCACATCGGTCTGATTATGGCGGGCGGGAGTGATCCTTATTTGTCGAAGGTGGAGGAAGGGGTGGCTCGTGAAGCGAGGCTTCAGGGTGTAAAACTGACCGTGTTGGATTCTCAAAACGATGTAGCCAAGGAACGTGCCGGAATCGCGCGGCTGGTTGATCTGGGTGTCGATTGTATCCTATTCTGTCCGTCAGACGCGACTGACTCAAGGCGGGCTCTGGAGCCGGCTGTTCAGGCGAATATTCCCTTTATCACACTGGTACAGTGGCTTTCGACGAAAGATGAGGACGCACTCACGATTGCCCATGTTGATACCGATGACGTCGCGAGCGGAGAGATGGCGGCCAGGTATTTGCTGAATGAATTGGATGGAGAAGGCGCGGTGGTGGTGCTCGAGGGAATCGCGGACGCGGCGAATTCCGTCCGGCGCTCGGAAGGCTTCGAGCGCGCAATCGAAGGCTCCAACCTTTTGATCGCCCACGCGGTGGCGGCGGACTTCGATCGCGCGACAGCGCTGGCGCTTACGAAAAACTTGTTGATGGATCAAGTGGACGTTCAGGCGATTTTCGCGCATAACGACGAAATGGCACTGGGCGCCATGGTCGCCTGCGCGGAACTGGGGCGTGAGGATATCAGGATTGTCGGGTGTGACGGATCAAGCGCCGCGCGCAAGGCGGTGGCGGACGGAACTTTGGCGGCGACGATCGCCAAGCGGCCGGAGGAGATCGGTGTTCAAGGCATCCGCTCCGCGCTTTCGTATCTGAGAGGGGAATTGTCGGACGCGGTTGTTTTGGTGGCACCGGAACTGGTGGCGGAACCGGTTGCGGGAGCAAATTAGTTTTGATATAGTGACTTTGATTAAATTGGCAGGAGTGCGCATGTCATGGATGCGCGCACTCGGAGATTTCATCGTACCGGCACGGTTTTTTGCGCGATCATTCGACGACACTGTGGACGCAACGGTGCGGTCTCGCAGGAGGACCCCGCAGTGGACGACGGTGGTTGTATACGCACTATTCTCACCTTGGCGACAGCTTCAGGAAATCAAGCAGGCGGCTGGATAGGAAGCTCGACGCCTTTGGCTCTCGATATCGCACTGATTCTAATTTTTGTTTTGTTTAATGGCTTTTTCGCCGGCACCGAAATGGCGGTTATCAACTGCAGTGACAACCGTGTTAGGCTGGAGGCCGAGAGCGGCAACAAAGTCGCGAAAAAGATTCTTTATTTTATTGAAAATAAGAGTCGATTCCTAGCGACCATTCAGGTCGGCGTCACGTTGGCCGGATTTATGTCATCGGCTTTCGCGGCGGACAAGATCGGCGGACGAATCGCGTACGCGATAGACCCGACCGGAACAAAAAGCTATGTTCAGACACTCTCTTTGGTGCTTGTCACCATTGTGATTTCCTTTATCTCACTGGTTTTGGGTGAACTGGTGCCCAAACAAATCGCGATCACCCATCCTGAAGGTTTTTCCAAACGGGTGGTCGGGCTGGTGCGGGTGATTGACGTGCTCTTTCGCCCATTCACGATGCTGCTGAATTTCTCGACCGGAGCGGTTTTGAAAGTGTTCCGTATCGACAACACCAAGACACAACAAAGGGTAACTGAAGAAGAGATCCGCATGATGTTGGTTGAAAGCAGAGACAGCGGCGGCATACTTGTGGACGAAAGTCAGATGATCGAAAACATCTTTGAGTTCAACGACAAGGAAGTCTCGGAGATCATGACCCATCGAACCAATGTGACCGCGCTTAGCGTGGAGGCGGATTTTGATGCGGTGATGGAGGTGGCGGTGCATGAGCGCTATTCACGCATTCCGGTCTATGAAGAAAACATTGATGACATTGTCGGTGTATTTCATATCAAAGATTTGTTGTATTTTCTGTCGGAGGGAGAACGCGACAGCTTCAACCTGCGCAATTTGATTCGACCACCTTATTTAACTCCGGAAACCAAACATGTGGACGAGCTTTTCAGAGAAATGCAAAACTCCAACGTGTCCATCGCGGTTGTTATCGACGAGTATGGCGGCACGTCCGGTATCGTCACCATCGAAGATTTGCTGGAGGAGATTGTTGGCAGCATTCAAGACGAATATGATGAGGAGCAGCACGAAGTGGTTCGTGTCTCTGACAATGTCTACATCGTGGAAGGGTTGACCTCATTGGATGATCTGCAGCGTTATGTCGAGGAATTCGAAATCGATCAGGAGCTTGAGGATGGTGACTACGATACGATAGCGGGTCTGGTTTTGGATCTGCTGGGACGTATTCCAGACGAATATGATCATCCGATTGTGGAGCATGATAATTATGCGTTCCAGGTCATGCGCATGGATGACAATCGAATCGATAAAATCAAATTGACCATCCGGCCTGAGGCGATCGAGGAAGACGAGGATGAAGGCGGCCGTGGCGGAAAAGGCGCGAAAGCCAAGCATGAAAAAACCGACAATCATGAAGCGGTTAACGAATGACAAACTGATTTTCGTCCTCTTTACAAAAGAGGACAAACAGCTTAAACTATTTCCAAGACGTTTCGGGGCAAGGTGAAATTCCTTACCGGCGGTACAGCCCGCGAAGATCGCAAGATCACGATCCGGTGAGATTCCGGAGCCGACAGTAGAGTCTGGATGAGAGGAACGGTCCATCAGTCAGTTTGACTCCCTTAATGATAAGGGGGATTTGATTTTGATGTACGTAGAGCTCCGACAAGTTCGGAGCTTTTTTTGTTGAATAGATCACCAAAGGAGGTAGCGGATATGGAGATCACTCAAAACATTGATCGGTTGGAGATGGCGGACGCTCATTTCATGCGTCGGGCGATCGAACTGGCGGAACGCGCGCGCGGTAGAACCTGCCCGAATCCGCTGGTTGGCTGTGTGATTGTCAAAGATAATCGTATTATCAGCGAGGGCTATCATCGAACATGTGGAGCACCACACGCCGAGCGGGAAGCGCTGGAGAAGCTCGACCCACAAGAGGCGCGCGGCAGCACGATGTATGTTACGTTGGAGCCTTGTTGCCATGTGGGGCGTCAGCCTCCCTGCACGGATTTGATTATACAATCCGGTGTGCGTCGGGTTGTGGTTGGCGCGGTTGACGTCAATCCCAAAGTGTACTGTGCCGGCATAAAACAGCTGCAAGACGCGGGTGTGGAAGTGATCGTCGGCGTGCTGCGCGAAGAATGTGAGGCTCAAAACTTATTTTTCAATCATCACATGCGTACCGGGCTGGCCTATGTCGCGCTGAAATACGCCATGACATTGGACGGCAAGATCGCCACTCGGACGGGAGATTCCAAATGGGTGACCGAAGAGAAAGCCCGCGATCATGTGCAGATGTTGCGAAAACACTATTCAGGAATACTTGTCGGTATTGGCACGGTGCTGGCCGATGATCCTCTGTTGACCTGCAGGATTGATCCGCAAGCCAGTCCTGCCAGAGTGATTTGTGACAATCAATTGCGTATCCCGTTGGATAGTCAATTGGTTCGGACAGTTGACCTCGCGCGCACAATTATATTGTGTGATGACAATATTTTGGCCGACGAGTCACAGACGCGAAAAAAATTGGAGTTGGAGACGGCCGGTGTGGAAGTCTTACCTCAACTGGGGGGCGTGAACATGCGTGATGTCCCGCGTAAATTGGCAGAGCTGGGTATCGACTCGGTACTGATTGAGGGTGGTGCCCGAATTCACGCCTCGGCGCTGGAAGCCGGAATTGGTAACTATGTGTATGTTTACGTCGCGCCTAAACTGATTGGTGGCGTTGAGTCGAAAGGCCCGATTGGCGGTGACGGCGTTGAGCGGATGAGAGACGCTGTTTTACTGGAGTCGGTCAAAGTCAGCCAACTCGGAAATGACTATTTGTTTGAGGGAAGATTACAGTCGAGAGATGAGCGCGATTGATCCGTGCGCGATGATGTCGCCACAAAAACCGGATGCTCGCTGTATTAAGCGATGCGCTTAATAATGAAAGAGGTGTTACGCTGAATGTTCACAGGAATCATTGAGGAACAAGGTGAATTACAGACTGTCAGGCCGGGACAGATTTCGGGAGAGCTTACAGTGCGCGCGAAAAAGGCTCTGGAAGAGACTGTGGTGGGTGATTCCATCGCGGTGAATGGGGTTTGCCTGACCGTCACCGGTATGTCGAGCGGGCACTTCACGGCCGACGTCATGGCGGAATCGTTGAGGCGCACAAATCTAGGCTCTCTCAAGCCCGGGGACAAAGTGAATTTGGAACGTGCGCTTAGTTTGAACGGCCGTATGGGCGGACATATTATTTCGGGTCATATTGACGGAACGGGTGAGATCGTGAAGATCGAACGGGAGGACAACGCGGTTTGGTTCACCATTGTGTCAGAGGACGCCGTGATGGACGGCCTGGTTGAGAAAGGCTCGATCGCGATCGATGGGATCAGCCTGACGGTTGTCGACGTGCTGGAGGATCGTTTCACCGTTTCGATCATTCCCCATACAATGAATGAGACTTCATTGGGACGAGCGAAAGTGGGTACAAAAGTTAATCTGGAAACAGATGTGCTGGGTAAATATGTATTGAAATATCTTGCCAAACTTCAAGGTGGAGTCGGTTCGTCTCGTACTGCGAAGCCGGATGTGATCGATGAAGGCTTTTTGGCGGAAAATGGGTTTTTGTAAATAAATAATTGATTGGAAAGGAAGCAACATATGCGAACAGTCAACAAGGTGGACAAAAAAACTGAGGGGTCTGGGCAAGACATGATCCAAACGATTGAACAGGGTCTCCAGGACCTGAGGAATGGCAAATGTGTTCTGGTGATTGATGATCCTGAGCGAGAGAACGAAGGTGATCTGATCTGCGCGGCTGAATTTGCCACCACGGAAAATATCAACTTCATGGCCACCGAAGGCAAAGGGCTGATTTGTATGCCGATGACCGAGGAGTTGGCGCAGAGACTGGATTTCCCTCCGATGTGTGAAGTCAACCAGGATGCTCACGAAACCGCGTTTACCGTATCGATCGATCATATCAGCACCACCACGGGGATATCGGCTATGGAGCGCTCGATCACCGCAATGAAGGTGGTCGAAGACGGGGCGCGTTCGACCGACTTTCGCCGTCCGGGGCACATGTTTCCTTTGATCGCGAAAGATGGCGGTGTTTTGGTCCGCGCCGGGCATACTGAGGCCACGGTGGATCTCATGAATCTGGCGGGCCTCAAACCATGTGGATTGTGCTGTGAAATCATGGCGGACAACGGTGAAATGATGCGCACCACCGAGCTTTTGAAATTCGCCCGGCACCATGATTTGACGGTGCTGACCATTGCCGATCTCATTTCCTATCGTCTGCGCAACGATACATTGGTGAGCCGCGAGGCGACCGCTGAATTCCCCTGTGCCTACGGAGATTTCACAATTTACGGCTATGTGAATAAATTGAACGGAGAGCATCATGTGGCTTTGACTCTGGGTGATGTATCCGACGGGGATCCGGTGCTCACCCGCGTGCACTCGGAGTGTTTGACCGGCGACGCCATGGGTTCGAGACGCTGTGACTGCGGCCAGCAGTATGACGCGGCGATGCGTATGATCGCGAAAGAAGGTCGCGGCGCGCTGGTGTACATGCGCCAGGAAGGCAGAGGAATCGGCTTGATCAACAAGTTGAAGGCCTATGAACTGCAGGATCAAGGCATGGACACAGTCGAAGCCAATATCGCTTTGGGCTTTCCTCCGGACTTGCGTGACTATGGGATTGGCGCGCAAATTCTAAGAGACCTGGGTATTCGTCAATTGCGCTTGATCACGAACAATCCAACGAAGATCGCCGGGCTGTCCGGCTATGGCATCGAAATATTGGAACGGGTTCCGATCCAAATCGAAATGCAGGAAGACGACGCGCATTATCTAATGACCAAACAAGAGAAAATGGACCACATGACACATTATAAAAGAGCATGTGGTCATGACCACCATGTCTATGACCTGCGCGACAAGTAAGAAAAGAAATCTTAATTCGCGAGTTTCAAGCTGATAGACGGATTTCGGCGGCGAGCCATCAATATTTTTAACTAAAATTTATTTCATTAGAAAGAGGAAATCATTATGCATATTCTAGAAGGAAATTTAATCGGCAAAGGCATGAAAATCGCCATGGTCGGTGCGCGTTTCAATGAGTTTATCGTATCAAAGCTGATCAGCGGAGCGGAGGACACCCTGTTGCGCCTTGGTGTCGATGAAAATGACATCACGCTCGCTTGGGTTCCGGGCGCGTTCGAGATACCGATGATCGCGCAACAGTTGGCAAAAACCGGAAAATATGACGCGGTGATCGCTCTGGGTACCGTGATTCGCGGCTCCACCAGTCACTACGATTTGGTCTGCGCCGAAGTCACCAAAGGGATCGCTCAAGCCTCCCTGAAGACTGAAGTTCCGGTGATCTTTGGAGTTGTGACGACCGACACGATTGAACAGGCGATCGAACGCGCAGGGACAAAAGCGGGCAACAAAGGAGCGGACGCGGCGATTTCCGCGATTGAGATGGTGAATCTGAAGCGCATGTTATAAAATGAATGAGATAATTTCTCGTGATGTTCAATCCACTTATCCGTTCAGATGGAGGTGAAAAATGAAACAGCAGGTTTATAAAATTGCCTTACCGGCGCTCACTTTGATCATCGCGATGTTGATGTTCACCGGCTGTGGGTCCGTCGGCTCAGTCTTGACGGGGCGACAGTCAGGCACACAGCCTACAGGGACGTCCGAGTACGGCGGTTGGCCGACCACTGCCACTGAATTGGATATTTTTGGTGACCCGACATCATCATCTGACGACGAATTGGAATCACTGCGTTCCGCTCTTGATGAGTTGTTGAAGCAGATTGAACAATCCTTGCCAACCGGCGGATCGGACAAACTTCCGACAAGCACAACCGCTTTGCCGGAAACGGGCATATGGGAGGAGGGCGTCTATCTGGTCGGTGTGGATATCCCCGCCGGCGAGTACTGTGCGATCGGTGATTATGGTTATGTCGAGCGGTATTCAGATGATACTTTGGCGTATGAGTCAATGATAGCCTTCACCGGTGTATGGAATCGCGCCTACTTCCTGGTTGAAGATGGTGAATATCTGATCGTGGATGAATTGACTGTCTATCCGATTGAGGACTCGCCTGAAGTTCCGCTGACCGGCAATCTGCCATCCGGCATGTATCGGGTTGGCGTTGACATTGAGCCGGGCGAGTACACAATTGTCTCGGATGGTGTATTAAGTGCTTATTACGCCGTTTTGGATTCAATCGACCATTCCTCATGGAATATTATTTATTATGACATGGTGGAGATTGACGATGCTCATCAGGTTATAGTGGAAGAGGGAGAGATCTTGGAGATCAACTACGGCGAATTGATCAGGTAAATTATCCCCATGGCGAACGAAAAGTGCTGAACTACAAACACCAACGTGCCCGGCGCGTTGGTGTTTTGCTTGGT
>CAZAPS010000026.1:0-21950 GCA_964487355.1 uncultured Oscillospiraceae bacterium | reverse complement strand
CCGGAAAAATCGTGATTTTCTCACTTTTTTTGTGACCCGTTTCCTTGTTTTTTCAGGCCCATCGCGTCGAACATCGAGCGATCGTTGAGTGAGACATTGATGGAGGAAACAAAGTGCTGGTTGTTATTGGTTTTGGTCAACAGACTAATGACGGTCTCGGTAACCGTGGTGACATCCATTTGACCGAAAGCCTTGCGGATCGCCCAGGCAGACTCCAACTGGTCACGATCAAGCAGCAACTCTTCCCGTCGGGTACCGGAGCGTACAATGTCAATCGCCGGGAACACCCTTTTTTCGGACAACTTGCGGTCTAAAATGACCTCCATATTGCCGGTCCCTTTAAACTCTTCAAAAATGACTTCGTCCATCCTTGAACCGGTGTCGACCAAAGCAGTGGCGACAATCGTCAGACTGCCCCCGTTTTCAATATTTCGCGCCGCGCCAAAAAATCGTTTGGGACCATATAAAGCGCCCGGATCCAGTCCACCGGACAATGTCCTGCCGGTCGGGTTGATCGTCAGGTTATAAGCTCGAGACAATCGGGTGACACTATCGAGCAAGATTACGACATCCTCGCCGAGCTCCACCAGACGCATCGCCCGTTCAAGGACCAATTCGACAATGCGCACATGATTTTCCGGTGTCTTGTCGAAGGTGGAATAGACAACTTCTCCTTTAATGGAGCGTTGCATGTCGGTGACCTCCTCCGGTCGTTCATCGATCAACAGAACAATCAATTTCGCGTCCGGATCGTTGATGGAAATGGCGTTGGCTATTTTTTGCAAGAGAATGGTTTTTCCGGCTTTGGGCGGCGAGACAATCATGCCACGCTGACCTTTTCCGATCGGAGCGACCAAATCAATGATACGGGTTGACAGTTCGTTTCTCGTCGTCTCCAGAGTAAACCGTTCATTCGGATAAATTGGGGTCAAACGCTCAAAGTGAGGGCGTCGAATCATGCGGTCAGGCGGCAAGCCGTTGACGGATTTGATAAAAAAGATTGCCTGATAGCGATCACTGTCGCGTTTCATCCTTCCCGGGCCGACGACAAAATCACCTTGCCTTAGGTTGAAGCGTCGAATGAACTGGGGGGGCACATAGATATCCTGGTTGCTTTGAATGTAATTCTCTCTGCGCAAGAAACCATAGCCATCCGGCATGATCTCCAACACTCCGGAAACATCTTCACCGGAATCAAGCGGGCGGCGGCCTGACCCGCGATCCGCCGGGGCGTCAGTTTTATCCACGCGCCTGGTCGCTGTTGAACTTGTTTCCCGGTCGTCGTCGGTCTTTTCTTCGGAGATCGGACGGTCGGCGGCCGGTTTGTCGGATTCAGGTTGTTCGACTCTTCGAGTCCTGTGATTCATCTTCGAATCCAAAGTCGCCGATTTGAGACGAGATTTGGAATCCTCTCCGCCGTCCGCGTCCGTTGTTGGCTCGACGTCGGCTCGTTTGTCTGTCAGCCCGTTCGACTCCGACTCAACGTCTTCTTTGTCCGAATCCCTCGCCTCTTTAAGCTGTTCAGTTTTTTCCCGCTTTTGATCGGTCACCAGCATCACGGTCTTGCGCGGAACAGCTCGTGGCCGCGCGGGCTCTCTTTTTGTTTCGGGCTTGGCCGGGATGTCCTCTTCGCCGGCTTCGAAAACCGTCGCGCTTGTCTGTCGCTTCGTGCCGGCTCTCGGCTTACGTTCAGTTTTCACCGCGTCCGCTTCGACCGCCGTTTTCTGCTCAGCTTTGATTTGCTCCGTTTTTGCCGCCTCTTCTTCACTTGCCTGAGTCAGCGCGTTGCCCGCCGTCGGATTATCCATCAAATTCTGCAGATGTTCGCGCAACTCGGGCAACCTCATTTTACGCGCCTCATCCTCAGGCATGACGCCGGAAATACGGACGATCTCAAGAAGACTCTTTTTGCTCTTCCTTTTGAAATTAACTGATTTCATTCAACAAACCCCTTGTTGGAACTCTCTCCAGATTCGCCAAAAAAACAATTTGACAGAGTTTCGGATAGATATCGATATAAAGACATAAAAATATAAACACACAAATCAATCTAAAATAATTTGGAGATACAATACGTGAAAATTGGGGAGGATAACCGCGGGAAGCGGTCAATAACTGATTATAGAAGTGGATTCCATGTTTCGTCAACCACTTCCATCAGTTAGTACGTGAAAACAGCGAAAATCAACCCAGCGCGGAGAATTTATCCATCATTGTCAACGCCCGACCGGTTCCGATGGCAACACACTGCTCCGGCTTGTCGGCAACAATCGTGTCGACGCCAATCTTAGACGCCAACATGCGGTCCAAACCATAAAGTTTCGCGCCCCCTCCGCTCAAAACCACACCGCGCTCACTGATATCCGCCATCAATTCGGGCGGAGTTCTCTCCAGCACGTTATGTACCGCGTCAAAAATATCCGATACCGGTTCTTCCAAAGCTTCCAACATCTCAGTTGAGTTTATGACAACCGAGCTTGGCAAACCGGTGATCAGATTGCGTCCCCGCACTTCCATCGTCAATTCCTCATCCCGGGGATAGGCGCAACCAATACGGATCTTAAGCTCTTCGGCCGTTTTTTCACCGATCAGAATATTGTGTTTGCGGCGCACATATCTAATGATGCACTCATCAAACCGATCTCCGGCTATTTTCAACGACGCGTCGACAACCGGCTCTGACAAAGAGATCACAGCGATATCCGTCGTGCCGCCACCGATATCGATGATCATGCTGCCGACCGGCAGCGTGATGTCAATTCCCGCGCCGATCGCCGCGGCGACCGGTTCGCGGATCAGGTAGACCTCCTTCGCGCCGGCGTTCTTGCAGGAGTCCTCCACGGCCTTCTGCTCAACAGGAGTGATGACACTGGGCACACAGACGACGATCGTCGGTTTGAATAGTGAACTCAAAAAACCGGTGTCCACCCGATTGATGAACGTGCGAAGCATGATCTCGCACACTTTAAAATCAGAGATCACGCCGTCACGCAGCGGGCGGACCGCTTCCACGACGCCCGGCGTGCGCCCAACCATGTCAGCCGCGGACCGACCCACCGCCAACACCTTTCCGGTACGCGTGTTAATCGCGACAACCGAGGGCTCGTTCAACACGATTCCCTTTCCCCCAACATAGATCAAAACAGTGGCGGTACCCAGATCGATACCTATATCCAAGCCTAATCGCATTATAGATCCTTCCCTTTTAACAGCAATCAAAAACAAGGGTGGCTTTGTTCGAAACAAGATTCAGCGGTTAGACACACCGACATGTTTTTAGTAGACAATTGAGAACAATGATACAATATAGATCGAGTTTATTCAACGAACGGAGAACCTAAATTCATGAAATGGGCCGCCCTGATATTGATGACAATTGATCATTTAGCTTTGTACTTCACAGGTGTCTGGCCCAACGAACTGGTGGTCGTTTGCAGGTTGCTGGGTCGACTCGCCTTTCCTGTCTTCGCCTATCAGCTTTCGCTGGGCTATTCTCGCACACAATCACTACCCAAGTATATACTGCGGACCGCGACTTTCGCCACCGCGGGCCAGGCGGTCATGGAGCTGGTGGCCTCGCATACCGGGGCGTTTGTCTTCCGCAATGTTTTGTTTACTTTTACTTTTAGCCTGATAGTCTTGTTGGGCTTCGATTTGATGACAAAGTCCATCTCGGACATGGTCGCCACCATGCGACCGGCGACAAACACCGCGAATGACTCGCGGGCGACACCGCCGGGCTATGGTGTGAAAATCAATGTCAGGGGAATTTCCCTGCCCAGACGCGTCGGTTTCATCGCGGGCCTGATTTTACTGGTCATCGGCTTCACAGCGGTGATCCTGATCAACTCCGACTATTCATACTATGGAATTTTAACTGTTTTGCTGTTTCATATTGTAAATGAACATACCGACCCTTTGTCACGAAATTCATCCACTGAATCCGTGAGAAAATTCCTTTCACTTGTTTTCCGGGTCTATCTGCTTTTGAACGTCGTCTATCTCGTGATCAATGTGGTCTTGTTTGGGCGCTCGCTTAACTTTTACCTAATGCAATGTTTTTCTGTTTTCGCCGTCGCTCTTTTCCCGTTGGAAAGAAAATCACGCAAACCGGGAAAAATCAGCAAATATTTCTTCTATGTCTACTACCCCGCTCATCTGGTGTTGATCATGTGGCTGAGCGCGATTTTGTAACATCGTCCGGCAACGACTCACCGCTCGGACACGCCGCGAACTGTGCGAGTTTGGTTGGGTTGTGCTACTATAATTAAATCGTTTTTACTGTGGAAAAACCACCAGGAGGTTTCGTCAAGGATGTCTTATTCAATTGAAACAGACCGAAAATGGCAAAAAATATGGAATGAAATGGGAATGTCCTCATATGACATGTCCAATTCGGACAAAAAGCTTTATGTGCTGGAAATGTTCTCCTATCCATCCGGCGCCAATCTGCATATCGGTCATTGGTATAATTACGCTTTAGCTGATACATACGCGCGCATGAAAAAGATGCAGGGAAAACATGTTTTTCAACCCATGGGATTCGACGCCTTTGGTTTGCCCGCCGAAAACTACGCGATTCAAACCGGCATCCATCCAATGGACAGCACGCGGAAGAATATCGAGACAATGGAAAAGCAGCTGCGTGAGATGGGCGGCATGTTCGCCTGGGATTATGAGCTCGCCACCTGCGAGCCCGAGTATTATCGCTGGAATCAGTGGCTTTTCCTACAGCTTTACAAAAACGGTCTGGCCTATCGTAAAAACGCGCCGGTCAACTGGTGTCCGGACTGTCAGACGGTGCTGGCCAATGAGCAGGTTGTGGATGACGGACATTGCGAGCGCTGTGGCGACGAGGTCACTCGTAGAAATCTGACTCAATGGTTTTTTAAGATCACCGACTACGCTCAGGAATTGCTGGATAAGTTGGAAGATCTCGATTGGCCCGACAAGACGAAGAAAATACAACAAAACTGGATTGGTCGATCGGAAGGCAGTCAATTGCGATTTACCGCCGTCAAAGACGACACACCTGTCCTCAATGAGGACGGCAGCCCATTTCCGCTCGATGTGTTCACCACCCGCGCGGATACGTTGATGGGTGTCTCGTACGTGGTCGTCGCCCCGGAGAGTGAGTTGTGCGCGCTGTTGACCACCGACGCTCAGAGCGAACAGATGACGAAATATATTGAGCAGACACATAGGTCCTCGGAGATCGACCGCATGTCGGTCACTCGCGAGAAAACCGGTGTCTTCACAGGATCATACGCCGTCCACCCGGTCACCTCCGAGCAGGTGCCCATCTGGGCGGCCGACTACGTGATCGCCGGCTACGGCACCGGCGTTGTGATGGCGGTTCCGGCCCACGACGAGCGTGATTTCGAGTTCGCCACCAAATTTGGCCTGCCGATTCCGCGCGTCATCGACTCTCCGGATGACTCGCCAACCGAACTGCCTTTCACCGAGTATGGCAGACTGATCAATTCCGGTCCGTTTGACGGACTGACCAGCGAAGAGGCGATCGACGCGATTGTCGAGGATTTGTCTAAAAAGCAACTGGGAGAAAGAAAAATCAACTACCGGTTGAAAGACTGGCTGGTTTCCAGACAACGCTACTGGGGGACGCCGATCCCGATTGTCTATTGCGACGACTGTGGCACGGTTCCTGTGCCCGAGGATCAGCTACCTGTCACCTTGCCGTATGATGTGGAATTCAAGCCCGACGGTAAAAGTCCGCTATCCAAATCCTCAGAGTTTATCAACACAGTCTGTCCGAAGTGCGGAAAGCCCGCGCGGCGGGACGCGGACACCTTGGACACCTTCGTGTGCTCATCCTGGTATCAATTCCGTTTCATTGATCCGCACAACGACAAACAGCCCTTTGATTCCGATCTGGTCAACCGGTTTGGACCGGTCGATGTCTATGTCGGCGGAGCGGAGCACGCCGCGATGCATCTCCTATACTCGCGGTTCATCACCAAAGTTTTGCGCGACCTCGGCTATTTGAAATTCGACGAGCCTTTCCTGCGGTTGATTCACCAAGGCACAATTCTGGGCGAGGACGGACAGAAGATGTCAAAATCGCGCGGCAACACGGTTTCTCCGGACACCTATATCACCAAGTATGGCTCGGACATTTTCCGACTGTACCTGGGCTTCGGCTTTTCTTATATCGAAGGTGGTCCGTGGAGTGATGACGGGGTGCGCGCGATCGCCAAACTGATCGGTCGCGTCGAGCGATTGACCGAAGATGTCTTGAGCCGTGTTGGAGATTTAACGGGCGACGGCGTGCCGACGCCATCGACTTCCTCTGCCCGTGAACTCAATTATGCCCGCAATTTCGCGATACGCGGAGTGACGATCGACGCGGAAAAATTCCAATTCAACACCTCCGTCGCGCGCATCATGGAATTTGTAAGCGCTTTGATCAAATATGGCGCCGCTGATGACTGCGACCCGATCTTCTACCGCGTCGCGCTACAAGACCTGTTGCTGATACTCGCCCCGTTCGCGCCTCATTTCGCCGAGGAGAACTGGCAGTCGCTCGGCTATGAAGACAGCATTTTCAACGCGCCCTGGCCGACCCATGACGAGGCCGCGTTGACACTCGACACTGTTGAGATCGCGATTCAGGTCAACGGGAAAATCGTGACTCGGCTCGACGTGGATTCAGCCGCCGAGCAGGATCAGATCAAGGAAATCGCTTTGACCGATCAGACTGTGACCGAACGCGTCGGCACGAAAAAAATAGTCAAATTCATCTATGTGCCCGGCCGGCTGGCGAATTTCGTCGTGAAATGACAATGGATCGGATACCTAAAGACAAGCGAATTACAAACAACACCCGCGCGCGGGTGTTGTTTATTCTATTCGTCAGCTGGATAGTTTTGATTTTCGCCGCCTCGCTTATGCCAGGTGGCGCGTCTTCAAATCAATCCGACGCGTTGGTCGAATGGTTGGCCCCCTTGTTATCCCGATTTCCGTCGATCACCGAGCCTGGTTTTTTTATTCGCAAGATGGCCCATTTGACAGAATATCTCGTGCTGGGCGCGCTGGCGGCGGCTCAACGCATGGCATCCGTGAGGGCGCGCATCATAATCTGCGCGTTCAGCGGACCATTGACGGCAGTGATCGACGAGCACGTTGTCCAGGCCTTTTTATCAGTGGGGCGCGGCCCTTCCTGGTCTGACGTCGGGTTGGATCTGCTTGGCTATTATATCGGCCTAACAATAGTCGGTGGCGTGATTTACATTCAAACAGACCGGGAAAACGACCAATTGATCTGATCAAACCCGTTCGACCCGTCAACTCACGAACCAACCGCCCGGCAAAAAGATGCGCTCATTCTCAAAGCGCTCGAAGGCGTCCGGCATCGCGTAATCCGCGACCGCTTTCATATGTTCCCATTTTGAAGTCGACGAAATCTCGTCAAACACCGCGACCGCGTTGAAACCGCCCTTTTTCGCGCCCTCCAAACCATGCAGCACATCTTCAAACACCACACAGCGCTCCGGAGGCACATCGATCCTTTCGGCGCCTGCCCAATACATATCCGGTTCGGACTTGGGAACCATCACATCGTGCTCTGTGATAATCGCCTCGAACCAGTCCTCGACGCCGTTGGAGCGCAGCGCCGTGACAACCAGTTGAGGAACCGAAGCGGTGCAGACAACCAAGGGGATCTTCTTTTCTCTAAGCCAGGACAGGCAGTCCCGCGCGCCCGGCTTGAGCCGCACATCATCGCGATAGCGGTCCTGAACCATTTCAAACCATTCGGTGGTAATCGCCTCGACGGAATCCGTGAAGCCATAGCGATCTTTTGCGTAACGCGCGGCGTCACGAAACGGCAAAGAGCGCATCACCTCGCCAAACTCGTCGTCATAGACCTGACCACGGTTTTCCAAAAAAGTGACGTCCAGATCCTCCCAGACCCACATGGAATCGCCAAGAGTGCCGTCAAAATCAAATATGACACCTTCCGCCCGAAATATTGTCCGATCATCTAAATTGTTTGTCTTTCTCACGGTCGCTCCTCTTTTCGACAAATATCCATCAGCTTTCAAATCCTGAGCGTCCATTTCGGGTCATCCACTGAGCCCAGAAAGGTGTGGCCAAAAATATGGACGAGTAGGATCCGACGACCATGCCCACCATCATCGGCAGGGCGAATTCCCGGATGCTCTCAATGTTATAGATTAAAGAGAATACGTAGGCCACGCTGACCGCCAAAAAAGCGCAGACACTGGTCGTGATGGAACGTGACAGCACCTCATTGATCGATCGATCGACCAATTGAGGCAAGGTCTCCTCACGGTTGACACGGTTGCCTTTGTTCTCGCGGATTCGATCGAAGATGACGATCGTGTCGTTGACCGACCAGCCAAGGATTGAAAGCACCACCGCGATGACAGTCTCATTCAAAGCGGCGCGCATAAAGATAAACACAAAAAACGCGATCAACACATCATGGAACAGCGCCAACAGTGAGAACACACCGGCGGAGGGGCCGGAAATCGTGCGAAAACGAATCCATACATAGATCACGATCAACACGGAGGCAACCAGAATCGCCAACAACCCTTTGATCAAAGTCTCGCGCCCGATGAATGGATTCACGACATTGGTTTCCGACACCTTAAACTGAGCGTCCGCGAAATTGGTGGTCAGGGCATTGCGCAGAGCGGTCTGTTTCTCGGTGGACAGGGCGTCGTCGCCCGCCACATTGACGACCAGGCTTTTTGTTTTGGTGCCAAGATTCTCGGTCAGCTGCAACGAGACCGACTGTTCAAGCGTGTCCTCGATGATCGGTTCGATCTCATTTAAATCGATCTCTCCCTCATACGTGTAGGTCAGAATGCTGCCGCCTTTAAATTGAATATCCAGATTCAATCCGAAGACAAACAAGGCGATGAAGCCAACTAAGATAACAGCCAACGAGCCGGCCATAAATTTATTACGATGTTTATAAAAACTGAACATTAACCCAATCTCCTCCTCGAAACAAACATGGCAGGCTTGCGCAGCCCATCAAACTGAACCAGAGAGCGGGTCAGATGGTGCGACAGGGTGGCACCGCAAACCAGATTGAGCACTACACCGACAAGCAGTGAATAGCCAAACGAAAGCATGGATCCAGATCCGAAAATTATCAGACAGGCAGCGGCGATCGCCACCGTCACATTGCCATCCAAAACGGAGGAGAACGCCTGATCAAATCCAATCTCAACCGCGCTGCGGACATTGTTTCCTTTAACCAGTTCTTCTTGAATGCGTTCGGAGATGATGACATTCGCGTCGACACCCATGCCGATGGACAGGATAATGCCCGCGATTCCCTGCAAAGTAAGGGTTTGTTGGGGAATCGAGATGGCAAGCAGAATTCCCGCCATCTGAGCGGTCAACGCGATGGTCGCGACAAAACCGTTCAGGCGATAGCGCGCCAACATAATCAGGCAAAGCAGGACAAACGCCACAGCGCCCGCTCTGATCATGACATCAAGCGCATCGCTTCCCAGCTGTGGGCTGATTGTGCTGCTTGAGGTAGCGGTAATCGCGAAAGGCAGCGCGCCGGCATTGATCTTGTTCGCCAGCTCGATCGCCTCTTCGGGGCCTGACATGCCGGTGATCGTCGCCTCGTTGCCGGTTATTTTTGTTTGGACGGTCGGGTTGGAGATCATCTGCTCATCCATGTTGATTGAAATCTGCTGTCCGATCAGCTGACCGGTAGCTTCAGAGAACTTAGCTTCGCCTTCGGGCTTCAAACGCAACAAGACAATGTTGTTTCCG
The DNA here is from genome assembly GCA_964487355.1 of uncultured Oscillospiraceae bacterium. Classification (GTDB taxonomy): domain Bacteria; phylum Bacillota; class Clostridia; order Saccharofermentanales; family Fastidiosipilaceae; genus JAXGYX01. The sequence goes on along the minus strand of CAZAPS010000026.1, from coordinate 12,164 downwards.
CTCTGCGGATCCACTCCGCCACTCGCGCTTTCGACATCCGAACCGGTTAAAACCACGTTGCCGGACGGATCCTTAAACGTAAGCAAAGCGGTCTCACCAAGTTCTTCAATCGCGGTATCCGGGTCAAAGCCGCTGTCACCTGATTTCCAAGGGAAGCGAACAACGACACGCCCGTTGGACGAGTCGATGATGACATCGCGATCCAAAATGCTCAGATTATCCAGTCGTGTCTCCATGACACTGCGAATTGAATTCAATTGCGCCTCAGTGGGTTTTCCCTCATAGTCGGTGGGGACATAAATCGCCTCCACACCACCTCGAATATCAATCCCAAAGCGAATTTCTTTTGCGCCATGAACCGACACACGCTTGCCTCCGGGCGTCGGTAACACGACTCCGTACAGACAAACCAGCACCGCCAAGATCACAACAGCCGTCAATACAAAAAACGTCCTTTTATGACCTTTAGCCAACTTTCTTTTTTTGGTGTATGACTTTCGCGCCATCTTACTGCTTCATCCTTTCATTTACCTTATTCCGCGGACCGATCCGATTTCGGATTGTCCAGTTTTGATAATTGTTCCAAAACAGGTTCGCGCCGGTCTTCGCGCCGAGCCTGATAGATCGCGGCGTCCAGCTCCGTCGACGTCAACAAAGTGCGGTCAACCGGCTGAGTAAACTCGCGATTTCTACCATAAATGATATTCATACGTTTCAGCCACTTGATGTCCCAACCTTCCAACACACCCGTCCCAACACGCCAACTCCAGTTTCCGCTTGGGACGCCCGGAATGTTCATGCGCGCATCGCTCCCATATCCCAGAAAGTCCTGCATCGGGGCGACCGCCAGAAAGGCGACCGATGACCAAACCGCTCGTACCATCGCCTTGCAGACCGATGAATTCGCGCCACCTCCCATCCAATCACCGTCAACCGGATAACCAATGTATTCCAAAGCGTAGTTTCGCTCATCTTTGCCCGCGGCGCAGATCCATCCCAAAGACGTGTTGTTGTCATGGGTTCCTGTGTACGCGCATAGATTATTGATATATGAATGAGGCAGGTCGGAATCGTCAAAATAAGGATTGAAGGCGAACTGTAAAACCTTCATGCCGGGAAATCCACTTTCTTCCAAAAAGTCCCGAACATTGTCGTTTATGTCACCGAGATCCTCGGCGATGATATTGACGTCACCGAGATAGCGTCGCACCGTGTTGAACAGCGACATCGCCGGCCCTTTGCGCCATTCACCATGGCGCGCGGTCGTCTCACCGAAAGGTACCGCCCAATATGACTCAAATCCACGAAAATGGTCAATCCGAACCCGATTGAACATCTCAAGTGAAAAACGGATGCGCTCAACCCACCATGCGAAATCGTCTTTGGCCAACTCGTCCCAGTCATAGATCGGGTTGCCCCAAAGCTGCCCATCCTCAGAAAAATAATCCGGTGGCACACCCGACACAACTTCCATGTTCAGGTCCTCATCCAAGAGGAAATAACGCATGTTGCTCCAGATGTCGCTGCTGTCCGCGGCGACATAAAATGGCATGTCACCGATGAATCCGACACCCTTGTTGTTGGCGTAGTCCAGCAGAGCAATCCATTGTTTATCAAAGAGCCATTGAGTGAAATAAATATAATGAAGTTCAGTCAGATGCTCATCAAGAAACGCGTTGAGCGCTTCATTGTCATGGGTCTTCACTCCAATATCGTCCCACTCCCACCAGGGAAGTTTTCGATAATAATTGCGAATCACCGTGAACGCGCCATAATCATGCAGCCAGCGGCGCTCTTTAACGAACTTCAAGACTTGACCCATGATCTCGTTATCCGCCCGCGTATACGCCAGGCGAAGATACGATTCAGAGTTATGTCTGACAAAATCGTAATCAACCGCATGGACGTTGCCCTTGTACTCAAACTGCTTGACTTCCTGCCAGGTCAACAGGCCGTCCTCCGCCAAACCGCGCGGGTCGATAAACCAGATATTGCCCGCGAAAGCGGATGTGGAAGAATAAGGCGAGTCACCGGCCCCCGGTTGGGTAAACGGCAGTACCTGCCAATAGGTCACCTCCGCGGCGACCAGCTTATCCACAAAAAGACGAGCCTCCTCACCGAAAGTGCCAATTCCGAACGGTCCCGACAAGGAGGAGATGTGCATAATTATGCTGTTTTCTCTTAGACGTTTATTCATGATCAAGCTCCTCTATGTCTCATACTTCGTTTCCAGTTTGCCAAACAACGCGGACGCCACAATTCCAATCACCAGCATCGCGACACAAAACAAGAGTGACTGCCATAGGGTCAGACCGGACACGGCCAGTCTTGCCGTGGTTAACGCCGGGTACACGATAGTCGGGAAAATGACCAGCGACGAGCCGACCACCATACCCAAAATCAGATGATACATACCGGCGTAAAATCGCTTAAACAGCCAATTCACCAATTTCGCGAACAACAGCACACACGCGATCAAGCCCAACGAAAGAGGGATGACAACACTCATGTCCAGCTTGCTGACACCATCCGCCATTTTATCATAAAGGCCAAAATAGATCAGAAAATTTGACGGACTCATTCCGGGCACAATCAGACCCAGACCAATCAGCGCGCCCGAGGCGAACCAGACAGGAATGGACGGTGCCACATCGAGCAGCTTTCGCTCACCCAACATCATCAAGGCGAAGATCAACAGCGCGGAAATTCCGAGGATCGCGAAATCTGCCGATTTTCGTCCTTCCTTGCCCGCCTGGCGGTACAAAGAAGGAAAGGTCCCAATCACGAATCCGATAAATAGGCAGACAAATTGGGCCTCATACGAATCAAAAGCGGCTTTCACCGCAAATGAAAAAATCACAATTCCGACGACACCGCCGATAACGATCGGCAGAAAAAAGAGAAAGTTTTTCCAAAAATTCTTCCGTAAATTTCCTAAAAATTCAATCATGCGGTCATAGACACCAAATATGACTGACAGTACACCACCCGACAAGCCGGGTAAGATCGCGCCAAAGCCGATGGCAATTCCTTTAAATAATCGTATCAGCCATTCAGCGGCGGGATGGCGTGTCCTCTCCATAGATTCCTCCATTTCACATCTAATACGGTTTGTGAGCGCCATTGGGATCACAGACTATTTTCGCATTAGTTGACGACAGATGAAATAATAATAATACCACACCTTTTTCATCAAATGAAAACGTTTTATTAATTCCGCGGAGTTTGAATTGACTTCATTTGGAGAAATGCATAAATTTAAAGTATAGACAGATCAATATGTTCGCATGGATGCTCACATATTTGATAATACCGAAATTTCCGAAGAAGGAGGTGACGTAATGATTTTAATAACAGGAGCGACAGGTCATCTGGGCAATACCCTGATCCACGATCTGATGAAGACCGGTGCCGACTTGAGGCTGTTTTTACAACCAAATGAGCCGGTCGTCGCGCTTGACGGCGTCAAGTTTGACCTGGTGGTCGGCGATATCCGCGACGAGGAAGCGGTCGATCGCGCGGTGAGCGGTTGTGATTACGTCTATCACCTCGCGGGTGTCATCGACATCTCACCCAAGGACCATGAGCTACTCGAAGGTGTCAATGTGCTCGGCACCCGCAATGTGGTCAACGCCTGTCTGAAACACAAAGTAAGGCGGCTGGTCTATGTAAGCTCTGTTCACGCGATCCCGGAGCCACCCATGCATATCGCGATCAAAGAACCGGAACGGGAAGCGTTCCCTGACAAAACCCTGCTCGGGCCGTACGCGATCAGCAAATCGAAAGCGACCCATGAAGTCTATCTGGGCGTCGAACGGGGATTGGACGCGGTTCTGTTGTTCCCCAGCGGAATCATCGGGCCGGGTGATTTTCGTGGTTCCGAGATGGGCAAGGTGCTCAACTATCTGTTGAAAAAAAATAACAATTCAATTTACGCCTGTTTTAAAGGGCAGTACAATTTCGTGGATGTGCGTGACGTCGCGCGCGCGCTGCAGCTTGCGATGGACAAAGGAAACCCGGGCCAAGGCTATTTGATACCCGGCCACACCATAACCATCGCTGACCTGTTCCGCTATGTCGCGCGTTGGACCGGACGAAGCACGATCAAGTTGATCTTATTCCCGGTCGGATTGGTCAAGGCCGCTGCCAGGGTGGTAGCCCGTTTCGCCCGACTGTTCAAGAAGAAACCGTTTTTTACGCCGTACAGCATTTCAGTGCTCGAATCGAACTCGGAAATGGACGCCAGCAAAGCGGAAAAAGAGCTTGGCTACAAACCGCGACCGCTTGAAGACACACTGAATTCCACCTTAAATTGGATCACAAAACGAAGCGCCCAAGTCAAGCGCTCGCTGACCAAACGAAAACTCAAAAAATCTCAGCGTGGCCACAACAAGCCAACTTCGACCGCCACACCTTCCTGACCTCCATCACAAGTCAGGACATCCAATGGTCTCGCAAGTGACATTTACAACAAACGCACAACGGCGCTCGTTCGCGGATCGCGATGAGCGCCGTTGATTTTTATTTTGTGCGGATAAAGATATGTTTGACATTCGGGAAATTCGTCGGTCGCTCATCAACCTCCACTTTATGCAAATAGCGCATCAGATCCGTCAGCTTGGAAAAGCCATAGTTGCGCGCATCGAAATCAGGTCGAATGTTGCTTAACAGGTTTCCGACATCGCCAAGATTGGCCCATCCGTTCTCATCCGTCACATCCTCTATACATTGATAAATCAGCCTTCGTGTGGCTCGGTCGAGCCCGGACGGGCGGTTGCCGCCTCGCTGAGGCTGACGTCTGCCCGATCCATTCGAGTCTTGACGAGCCTGGGTCAGGGTTTTCCCCTCGGAACTGACCGGTCGATCCTCTTTGCGAGGCCGGCCGCCGCGCGTTTTTTTCGCGGTTCTCTCCACATCAGGTCCTCGTTCGCTCTCTTCAACCGCCTCATCATCAGACAAATCAGCTTCCGTCTCCTCCTCCGTCTGGCGTTCTTTTAACACATCGATATACACAAACCGATCACAGGCCGCGATAAACGCGTTTGGTGTCTTCTTCTCTCCGAAGCCGAACACCGTCTTGCCCGCCTCTCTCAGGCGTGTGGCCAGCCTCGTGAAGTCACTGTCGCTCGAGACGAGACAAAACGAATCCACCACGCCGGAATACAACAGGTCCATCGCGTCGATGATCAACGCGGAGTCGGTCGAGTTCTTGCCGGTGGTGTAACTAAACTGTTGCACCGGCATGATCGCGTTTTCCTGCAACAGTGGTTTCCATCCGGAAAGGTTGTTGTTCGTCCAATCGCCGTAGATTCGTTTGATCGTGGGAACACCGTAGCGCGCCACTTCGGGCTGAATCACATCAAAATAATGAAATGACACATTATCCGCGTCGATTAAAATCGCGATACGCGATTTATTGACTTTTTCCATGTCCATAATCTCCTAGTCAGGCGGCCGACTGTCGATCGGCATCGCCACATATTGTTTGCCCAAGCGTTCGGGCACACATAGGCCACCGGTAAAATCCGCAATGGCACTGGTAAATATTTCAATCTGAGTGGGTGCCAGCGCGACCGTCAAAGAGACGTCCGCTTCGAACACAGTGTCCTCAATGGTCACATCGGACTGCGCGCACCAATGCGTGAACGCGTCATAAACACTATACGGCACACGCACCAAATAACTGATCCGTTGAGACATGCGCACCAGACCCGCCTGCGCGACAGCGCCTGAAGCGGATTTTCCGTAGGCGCGGACCAGGCCGCCGGTGCCCAGCAGAACACCGCCGAAATAGCGCGTCACGATCAGCAAAGCATCGGTGATCTCGCCTTTTATCAAGACATCCAAAACAGGGAGACCCGCCGTGCCCTTGGGTTCTCCGTCGTCGGTATAGCGCTGCAAATAAGATCGTCCATCCGATCCGATTCGCCATCCATATACGTGATGTCGAGCGTCAGGGTAGTCTTTGCGACAGTCGTCCAGAGCGGCCTCCACCTCCGACTCGCTCGTAACGGGGACCGCGCGCGCGATAAAAATCGATTTTTTTGCTTCGATGCGTGTTTCAGCATACGAGGCCAACGTGATATAGTCTTTCAAATCAGGTTCGATGTCCTGTGACGCCGGCTCATTCGCATAGTCGGTCATAATCTTATGATCACCTGTGTTTCATTATTCATATTTCGTTGTGGCGGGACCAGGCCATCATCAAAATAGATTTATCCTGACTGTATGTGATCTGCTGAACGGCAAGATTAACCGGCAAAAAAACCGCTTGTGTATACCCGTTGGACTCATCCGGAAAAGCCTCACAGGTTTCGGCGGTCATCGCGAACCAGATCACATGGTTTCTGACCGGTCGCTCTCTGCTCAACGAATAAAATTCATAATTTGTGGTGCCGGCCATCCCCAGTAGCTCGGCCTTGACACCCGCGTCCATCAGTATGCGTGTGGCGGCCGTCTCCTCAGGTGACACCTGATCGCGGATCAGCCCTTTGGGAAGCACCCACTCTTTTTTCTCATTTTGCATCAGCAAGACCATGTTCTTGCAAAACACAATTCCACCCGCACAGTTCTGTTGTAGCATAGCGACTGACCTTTCCACTTACCGCATTTGGTAAATCTCATCGACTTGGCAAATCAAGTCGACGCAAAAACGATTTCACTTCAAAATCTGCTCACTCGACCCTTGATCAGCTCCGCGCCGTCATTCGTTCCAACACCTCATCGGCGTTTTTAACCGGTATGATCTCCAGCTTCTTGCGCACAGAATCCGGCACATCAGAAATGTCTCGGCGATTGTCCTCGGGTATCAACACTTTCTTGACTCCCGCTCGGTGAGCGGCGATGATTTTCTCTTTCAATCCGCCAATTGTGAGCACGCGGCCCCGGATGGTGATCTCACCGGTCATCGCCAGATCATGCTGCACCGGCTGTTCCATCAAAGCTGAATAAATCGCGCTCGCCAGCGTGATGCCGGCCGATGGCCCATCCTTGGGAACCGCGCCTTCCGGCACATGGATATGAATGTCTGTCTTATCCGGAAAATCCGGTCGCTTGTCATTCACATCTTTACGGCTTCTGACATAGGCCAGCGCGACCTGAGCGGATTCCTTCATCACATCGCCCAAATTTCCGGTCAGATTAAGTTTACCGGTACCTGTCGTCGCGCTGACTTCGATGGTCAGCGTGTCGCCACCCACCGCCGTCCAGGCCAGTCCGGTCACCACACCGACCGGATCTTCCTTATCAACTTTCTCATAATGAAATCGTCTGTTACCCAAATAATCGCTTAGATTCTTGACAGTGATGCCGGCCGAATCCAATTGTTTTTCCGTCAGATGCAAAACAGCCTTGCGGCACAAACGGCTCAGCTCACGTTCCAGCTGACGCACACCCGCCTCTCTCGTATAGTTGCGAATGATCTCATAGGTGGCCGCCGAACTGATCTTGAGCTGACCCGGCTCCAAAGCGTTTATTTTCATCTGTTTCGGCAGAAGATGGCGCTTCGCGATTTCATATTTTTCCTGTTCGGTATATCCCGAAAGCTGAATCACCTCCATACGGTCAAGCAATGCCTGCTGAATGGTCGAGGTGGTGTTCGCCGTGGTAATGAACATCACACGGGACAAGTCGTAGGGCACTTCCAGATAATGATCGCGAAAATTGGTGTTCTGCTCAGGGTCCAACACTTCAAGCAGGGCGGACGAAGGATCACCTCTAAAATCACTTCCGACCTTATCGATCTCGTCCAACAAAATCAAAGGGTTGTCGGTCTTCGCCTGTTGAATCGCGGCAATGATGCGCCCGGGGATGGCACCCACATAGGTTCGGCGATGACCTCGTATTTCCGCCTCATCGCGTATCCCGCCTAACGACATCCGTACAAATTTACGATCGAGAGTCTGCGCGATCGATTGCGCCACACTGGTCTTGCCGACACCCGGGGGGCCGACAAAGCACAGGATCGGAGCCTTGAACGGTTCATCGGTCTTGCTGTTGTGGAGTTTGCGAACCGCCAAATATTCAAGGATTCTCTCCTTGACATCTTCCAGTCCATAATGATCCTGATTCAATTGCTTGCGGACTTTCGAAAAATCTTCCGATTCCGGATTCATCTTTCCCCATGGTAAATCCATGATCGTGTCAAGATAGGTACGCAAGGTGGCGGCTTCCGGGTAGTTGGAAGGAAAATTTGGCAGACGCTTGATCTCTTTGGTCAGTTTTTCTTTAAATTCTTCGGGGATATCAAGCTCCGCAAGACGCTTTGTATATTCGTCAACCTCTTCGCGAACATCCTGTTCCTCACCCAGTTCACGGGTGATCACCTTCATTTGCTCACGCAAATAGTATTCTTTTTGGTTTTTATCCACTTCCTCTTTGACTTTTTCCGCAAGTTCCGTCTCAAATTCAGAAATCCGCATCTCGCGACGGATCAGACCCAAGAGCTTTTTCATTCGCTCTTCCAAAGGGAGGGTCTCCAACAATGTCTGTTGCTCAACAAACGAAATACTCAAATTGGAAATGATTACATCTGTTACTTCCTCAGGATCAAGCATGTTGGAGAGCATCAACACATTCTCCATCGACAGACGTCCACTGCTTGTCGCGTAAATCTGAAAAGTCTTGACCACCTCACGGCGATAAGCCTCTATCTTCGCCTCACCTTTTTCATCCCGACCCGGATCGAACACCCGTTCCAACATGGCGTGATCGGCCATATCGCCATGCTTGCCGGGTCTCAGTTCAAGCAGTCGCCCACGTCCCAGACCGGTAACCCGAATTCGGAGCAGATCGCGCCCGGGCAGCTCGATCAATTCCTCAACCTGGGCGATGGTGCCGATTTCATATAGATTATCACGTTCGGGCCAGTCACTGGATATACTTCTTTGCGCCAGCAACAGAATTCTCTGATCACCTTCCATCGCCTCGTTGACAGCCGCACGTGATTTATTTCGAGCGATCTCAAACGTAAACGTGACATGAGGAAAAACCGTCATGTTCCGCAACGGAACCAGCGGCAACACAAACGACTCGTTTGGCTCGCTTGTTTCCGTCTGTTCGAGGGGATCGCCTGTTTTTTGGATTTCAGTCATACGTACCACCTTTTCAAATTGTGTCATAGTATTATATCACGACCCGACACAATCCGCTGAACCATCCTAACTCTCCTTTTGATCTACCGACTCAATCAAAATCCTCTTTGGATGCGCAAAAATGTCCAACCTGATCGATGGTCCTGAATCGAAAAGAGCTCCCTTCACAGGTAGTGAAAGGAGCTCTTGCAATGTTGTCTTGGATCGAGACAGACTTCGTCCTCACGATCCTCACAAGATTATTCGATGATGGTTGAAACCGTTCCGGCGCCGACGGTCTTACCGCCTTCACGGATAGCGTATTTCAAGCCGGTGTCCATCGCGATCGGAGTGATCAACTCGATGGTCAATGTGACGTGATCGCCGGGCATGCACATCTCGACGCCCTCGGGCATCTGCGCGACACCTGTGACGTCTGTCGTGCGGAAATAGAACTGCGGACGATAGCCGTCAAAGAACGGTTTGTGGCGTCCACCCTCGGACGTGGTCAAAACATAGGTCTGACCTGTAAATTTGGTATGAGGATGGATTGAACCGGGTTTGGCCAAAACCTGACCGCGTTCGATCTCTGTGCGAGCGATACCGCGCAGCAGAGCGCCAATGTTATCGCCGGCTTCGGCATGATCCATCTGTTTGTGGAACATCTCAACACCGGTGACGACCGAGCTTTTGCTCTTGTCAGCCAGACCGACGATCTCAACAGGGTCGCCAATCTTGACTGTGCCGGTCTCAACACGTCCGGTGGCGACGGTGCCACGACCGGAAATGGAGAAGACATCCTCAACAGGCATCAGGAAATCCTTGTCGATCGGACGATCCGGAGTCGGGATGTAGCTGTCAACAGCTTCCATCAGCTCGACGATCGGCGCGTAGACGGGATCATTGATGTCGGTGCTGGTGCTCTCGAGCGCCAACAGCGCGGAGCCCTGGATGACCGGGCAATCGTCTCCCGGGAAATCATATTCGTTCAGCAGCTCACGAACTTCCATCTCGGTCAGTTCGATCAGCTCGGGGTCCGCCATGTCACATTTGTTCAAAAACACAACAAGCGAAGGCACGCCAACCTGACGAGCGAGCAGGATGTGCTCACGAGTTTGCGGCATGGGTCCGTCGGCGGCCGACACGACCAGAATTCCACCGTCCATCTGAGCGGCACCGGTAATCATGTTCTTAACGTAGTCCGCGTGACCTGGGCAGTCCACATGCGCGTAATGGCGATTGGCGGTTTCATATTCAACGTGAGAAGAGTTGATCGTGATACCACGTTCTTTTTCTTCCGGCGCGTTGTCGATCTGAGAATAATCTTTGATCTCCGCTCCGCCCTGCAAAGCCAAGACTTTCGTGATGGCAGCAGTCAAGCTGGTTTTACCATGGTCAACGTGACCAATCGTTCCAACGTTGACGTGGGGTTTAGTTCTTTCAAACTTTTGTTTACCCATTAGTAGGTTCCTCCTTGTAATCAGCTTCGCTGATAAAAATTTATAGCTCTTGGCTCGCGCCTTTAGGCTATATTTTACTATATTTTATGCATTCTGCAACCGCGGTCGAGCTGAGGATTCTCAGCCAACGCGGCTTCGTTGGCTGTGACGCGAAACACATATGGATTGTCAGTTAATGACGTCATCCATGATGTTTTTCGGCACTTCTTCAAAATGGTCGATCTGCATCACGAATGTGCCGCGGCCCTGAGTGCTTGAGCGAAGCGAGGTCGCATAGCCAAACATCTCGGAAAGCGGAACATATGTGGTGATTTTCTGAGCGCCGGTAATCGCTTCCATGCCTTCAATCCGGCCACGTCTGGAAGAAATGTCTCCCATGACATCGCCCATGTAATCTTCAGGCACAGTGATGTCAACTCTCATGATCGGCTCAAGCAGTACAGGGTCCGCTTTGCGCATGCCTTCCTTGAAGCCCATGGAACCGGCGATCTTAAACGCCAGCTCGGATGAGTCGACTTCGTGATACGAGCCATCAATCACGCTGACTTTGACGTCAACGACAGGATAGCCACCCAGAATACCGCTTTGCATCGCCTCTTGGATACCTGCATCGATAGGCGAGATGAACTCTTTCGGGATCACTCCACCAACGATGTTGTTCTCGAAAAGGTAGCCGGAACCGGGTTCCAGTGGTTCCAATTCAAGCATACAGTCGCCATATTGACCGTGACCGCCGGATTGACGGACAAACTTGCCTTGCGCGGTGACTTTCTTGCGAATCGTCTCCTTGTACGCGACCTGAGGAGCGCCAATGTTGGCCTCAACCTTAAACTCACGCAGCAAACGGTCAACGATGATATCCAGATGCAGCTCGCCCATTCCGGCGATAATGGTTTGTCCGGTTTCCTGATCGGTATAGGTGCGAAACGTCGGGTCTTCCTCCGCAAGTTTTTGCAGAGCGACCATCATTTTTTCCTGACTCGCCTTTGATTTTGGTTCAATGGCCACCGAAATAACAGGTTCCGGAAAGTCCATCGACTCCAAAATGATCGGCGCGTCCAACGCGGCCAGCGTATCTCCCGTGGTTGTCTCTTTCAAGCCCACCGCCGCCGCGATATCGCCGGAATAAACCATCTCGATATCCTGTCGGCTGGAAGCGTGCATTTGAGCCAGACGGCCAATGCGCTCGCGCTTGTTTTTAGTAACATTCAGCACATAAGAACCGGATTTAAGCGTGCCGGAATAGACCCGGAAGAAGCACAATTTGCCGATAAACGGATCCACAGTGATTTTGAAAGCCAAAGCCGAAAACGGCGCGTCATCATCAACCGGACGTTCGTCCGCCTCACCTGTGTCAGGATGCACTCCTTTGATAGCGGGGACATCCAAGGGCGACGGCATATAATCAATGACCGCGTCCAGCAGCATCTGCACTCCTTTATTTTTATACGATGATCCACAGGCCACCGGAGTGATCTCGCAGGCGATTGTCGCCCTGCGCAACGCCGCTTTCAAATCGTCATCGGAAATAGGCTCACCTTCCAGGAACGACAACGTCAAATCCTCATCGGTTTCGGCGATCGATTCGATCATCTTCTCGCGCCATTCCTGGGCGAGCTCCAAAATATCAGCC
>CAZAPS010000025.1:0-22175 GCA_964487355.1 uncultured Oscillospiraceae bacterium | reverse complement strand
AGACCAGCGCGGCAGGAGCCGCAAAAGAGGGAATCACCTTGGGTTTTGCTCAGGTCGGCTCAGAAAGTGAGTTCCGCACGGCTAACACTGCGGACATTAAAGAATCGGCTGAGGCGTTCGGTATCGATCTGCAGTACTCTGACGCTCAACAAAAGCAGGAAAACCAGATTAAAGCGATTCGTACATTTATCGCTTCGGAAGTTGATGTGATTTCATTTTGTCCCATCGTGCAGACCGGCTGGGACACCGTTCTCCAAGAAGCCAAAGACGCCGGTATTCCGGTCGTTTTGGTCGACCGCGGAGTTGAAGCGGATGAATCACTATATGTGTCCCGCGTTGGAGTGGACGCTGTAGCCGAAGGCGCGGACGCGTTCAACTGGATCGACAACTATATCGAAGAAATCGGCAAGACCCCGCGTGATGGCGGTGACACCTTCAATATCGCGATTTTGGAAGGCACTGTCGGATCATCCGTCGCGGCCGACCGTCTCAATGGTTTCCATGAGGCGATCGCTGCGTCACCAAACGCTGATCAGTTCGAAGTCATTCTATCTCAGACCGGTGAGTACACCAGAGCCAAAGGCAACGAAGTCATGGAGTCCTTCCTGAAATCAGACGGCGATCGCATTGATATTCTATTCGCCGCCAACGACGACATGGCTCTAGGCGCCATCCAGGCGATCAAAGCCGCGGGACTGACTCCGGCTGAAGACATCATCATCGTTTCGATCGATGCCGCCAAAGGCGCGTTCAACGCGATGATCAACGGTGAGATGAACGCCGCCGTCGAGCACAATCCTCTGATGGGCGACAAACTGATGGAAATCGTGGAAGATGTGGTAGCGGGCAAAGAAGTTGAGCGTATGTACTATATCGAGACCGGAATCTATGACCAGAGCAACGCTGAAGCTGAGCTGCCAAATAGAAAATACTAAAATCTAAACTTACAGTTCAATCGGTTTGAGCGGGTCATTCACGCAAGTTTAATGGCTCGCTCATTCATTTTAAGAGGAGGGAATCGTGGCAAGTTCAAACATTGTTGTTGAAATGACGGGAATCACAAAGATATTCCCCGGAGTCAAAGCGTTGGACAACGTTGACTTCACTCTGCGGGAGGGGGAGATTCACGCCATTGTCGGTGAGAATGGTGCCGGAAAGACGACTTTGATCAAGATCTTGACCGGTGTGCTTTCCGCAAATTCAGGCGAAATTACTCTTAACGGTCAACCTGTTCGCTTTCATAATCCACTCGAAGCGCAGCTGGCCGGTATCAGTACTGTCTATCAAGAAGTCAATCTTTGCGAGAACCTCAGTGTCGCGGAGAATATTTATATTGGGCGCGAGCCGATAAAGCGGGGTCGAATCGACTGGAGAACCATCAACCGGGAGGCTATCGTCATGTTGCGGCGTCTGAACCTCAATATTGATGTGACGCAGAGTTTGAGCAACTACCCCATCGCGATTCAACAGATGGTCGCCATCGCCCGCGCGTTGACGATCAACGCGAAAATATTGATTTTAGACGAACCCACTTCCAGTCTTGATGAGCAGGAGACTCGGCAGTTATTTAAAATATTGCGACAGTTGCGCGACGATGGCATCGCGATTGTCTTCATCTCTCATTTTCTGGATCAAATTTATGATCTTTGCTCGGCGGTCACCGTATTGCGCAACGGCGAGTTGATTGGCTCCTACCAACTGGCGGAGCTGCCGCGGGTTGAGTTGATCTCAAAGATGCTTGGCAAAGAACTTGGATCGATAGAGGCGGTCGCCAACAATCGAGATATCGGGGCTCGCGGTGAGAAGTTGTTGTCACTGGAAAACGTGTCTCGAATCGGCAAGGTCAACAACCTCTCGCTTGACACCTATGCCGGTGAGGTCATCGGACTGGCGGGTCTGCTCGGATCAGGCCGAACCGAAACCGCTCAGGTTCTTTCCGGTGTCGAGCCGATCGATGAAGGCAAAATGACGCTAAAAGACGAATCTGTGCGATTTAAATCGCCCAAAGACGCAATGGATCAGCGGGTCGCTCTCTGTCCGGAGGAAAGAAAAGTCGAAGGCATAATTGGGGACCTGACTGTCAGAGAAAACATCATCCTCGCGTTACAGGCGTTGGATGGCATGTTCAAACGGATGCCGATGAGGAGACAGGAACAAATCGCGGATGAATATATCCGTCTGCTAGAGATAAAAGTCTATGACAGCAGTCAGCTGGTTAAAACATTGTCGGGTGGCAATCAGCAAAAAGTCATTATTTCCAGATGGCTGGCCATCCATCCCGAGCTGTTAATTTTGGATGAGCCGACACGCGGAATCGATATCGGGACCAAGACGCAGATACAGCAGTTGATGATTCAGCTGGCAGAAGAAAACGGCATGTCGGTGGTGTTTATTTCAAGTGAGCTGGAAGAATTGATCCGTACGTGTAGTCGACTGCTGGTGTTCCGCGATCACTACAAGGTCGGGGAGTTGGAAGAGGAGATCAGTTCAGACGCCATCATGGCCACGATCGCGGAAGGAAAAGCAAATGGATAAACTAAAGAAAATTGTTCGTCATCGGCTCTTCTTGCCGCTTGTCGCCTTGATTTTTCTGATTGGCTATAATGCCATTTTTGTGGATAAATTCTTTCTGCTCAGTATTATCAACGGACAGCTGCATGGACGCATGATCGATATTTTGAATCGGGCCGCCTCACTGGTTATCGTTTCGGTCGGCATGACCTTTGTGATCGCCACCGGCGGTATTGACATCTCGGTGGGATCGATCATGGCGATCACCGGAGCGACCACCGCGTATATCGTCGGCGGAGCGGGCGACGGAGTTCCCCGGGCACCCCTTTGGCTCGCCATCGCTGCGGGCCTGCTGGTCGGACTGATTTGTGGACTGTGGAATGGATTTCTGGTGTCCAAACTTAAAATTCAACCCATCATCGCGACCTTGATTTTGCAAACCGCCGGTCGCGGCATCGCGATGCTGATCACCCAAGGGCAGATCATCACCGTTTATTACAAACCGTTTTCTTATTTTGGCAATCATTTTCCGGGCAGTCCGTTGCCCACCACGATTTTCCTCGCGCTGACTGTGATCATTGTGGTCGGCATGCTGCTCAAGCGAACCTCGATCAGCCTATTTGTCCAGTCAGTGGGCATAAATAAAAAAGCCAGTCACTATTCCGGTATCAACGTCAATCGCGTCATGTTCATGACCTATATTTTCTCCGGACTTTGCGCCGCTGTCGGCGGCTTGATCGAAGTCTCGCGCATCTCCGCGGCGGACGCGAACAACGCCGGTCTGCTCTTCGAGTCCAGCGCGATCATGTCGGTCGCCCTGGGTGGCACCTTGCTTAAAGGCGGACGCTTCTCGTTGGGTGGCTCCATCATCGGCGCCATCACCATTCAGACCTTGACGACCACACTTTACGCACGAGGGGTCAGCTCCGAACAGCTACCGTTTATCCAAGGTGTCGTCATTATCTTGATCTGTCTGCTGCAATCTGAGTTGTTCAGATCGCTGTTCGTGATGAACCGTAAGCAACAAGATAAATCAGAAGAAAGGCTGGTGAAGCAACCATGACCGAGCTAACGATTGAAAGACAAAAAGCTTCACCGCTGAGGCGAATTGTACACTCGCATTACTTTTCCTTTTTTGTCACGACCACCTTGTTTTTGATTTTGTATCTGTATGGCCTTTTTAGTTACTCCGGTTTTGCCAAACCTCAGGTTTTCTATAATTTCTTTATAGATTACGCTGCGGTCATCGCGCTTACGGTTGGGCAGACCTTTGTTTTGATCACCGGCGAACGTGATCTGACCGGTGGAGCAGTAGTCGCTTTTGAATGCATGTTCATCGCGAAGCTGTTACGGGACACCAATCTCCATGTTTCGGTTGTGTTGGCGCTGGCGATGGTGATCGGAGTGGCTTTTGGCGTCATGATAGGCTTTATCGTCTCGCGTTTCAAACTGCAATCATTCATCGTGACATTGGCGGCTCAATATGTGGCGCGTGGAGCGACCGCGATGCTTTCGGTCGACACGATCAACATCGACAATCCGTTCTATGTCAAACTAGCCTCCGCGCGCATTCCTCTCTTCAATGGGTTCATCTCGGTTGGAGCGGTGCTGGCGCTGCTGATGGTAGCGATCGGCACTGTGGTGCTGAAGTACACACGCTTTGGGCGTAACCTGTACGCTGTCGGTGGCAACCGGGCGTCGGCCGAGCTGATGGGTCTGCGCACTTCGAGGACTGTCATATCTTCCTACGCGGTATCGGGATTTTGTAACGCCTTTGGCGGGATCCTTTACTCCTTGATCATGCTGTCAGGCTATACCCTGCACGCGATCGGCATGGAAATGGAGGCGCTGTCCTCCTCGGTGATTGGTGGAACGTTGTTATCGGGCGGTGTGGCGTTCATGCCGGGAACGCTGGTCGGTGTGTTGATTCAGGGCGTGATTCAGACGATCATCACCTTCCAGGGGACCTTGTCCGCCTGGTGGACCAAGATTGTCATCGCGGCGTTGCTGTTACTGTCCATCGTGATGCAGGCACTGATTTCAAAGAACAGGGAAAAATGGCTGAACGGAAAATAGTCAGTATTTTCGTCCAAGAAGCTTGAGCCCTAAAAGATAGTATCGTTGGATCGATCGGCGATCGAATCAATTGGTTAATGAAGCACCCGCTCTTTGGAGAACGGGTGCTTTGCCGTTCTTGGTTACATTAATGGCTCAGGTCGTGATGTTTGAGCGAAAGCCGATTGCGCATTGTAGTATAGTGTCAGCTATGCCGGTCACATCCGGCACCCGCCACTCATATCAATGAAGGAACCACAAGAATGGAAAATCAATTCTATAAAAAAATTTACAGCCATCGGGACTTTTATAAGTCCATCGTCATTTTGCTGCGAAGTGTCAAATATTTGAGGATCAATCGCAAAGAAAAGCTGATTTCCCCACAATTCAAGGAAAGAATCATGCTCGCCGTGACCGAAGTCAATGGCTGTGAAGCCTGCTCCTACGCGCATACAAAGTTTGCTCTGGAAGAGGGGATGAGCCCGGAGGAAATCTCCTCCATTTTGAGCGGAGATTTGCACAACCTTCCCCAAAATGAATCTGTCGGTGTTTTGTTCGCGCAACATTACGCAGACGAAAAAGGCAGAGCGTCAAACGATTCATGGCAAAGACTGGTTGATGAATATGGCCGCCGGAGCGCCATGGTGATTTTAGCCTTTGCACGAATGATGCTTGTGGCCAACATATACGGCATCGCTGTCAGCGCCATCCGCGATCGATTTAAAGGTAAACCGTCAGAAAAGACAAGTTTGATCTATGAGATTTCAATTCTGCTATCGATTGTTCTGTACTTGCCATTCGCCACCATCCACGCGCTCTTCGACAAGATCAGAAAGAAAAGCATTTTACCTTATTAAACCGACTGTCGCATGACTTGAACATTGGCGAGCCAAATCTGTGGATCGTCAGGTGATTTTGAAAAAAACGATCAATCGACTACACTGGTTGGACTTGGAGTTTTTAGTCCGGCAATCTGTTCACGCTGTATCATGAGCGAAAAGACGGTTGCCCCACAAAAGAGGAGTTCGATGGCTGACGCGCGATTCGATCAAAAATTTGGCATACGGACAACAGGACTTAAGGAATGGCGTAGCGACAAACCTCATTACAACCGCTGTGAGTCGACCCCTTATCAGGTGTTGGAACACCTTTTCGAGCATTACACACTAAAGAAAAGTGACAAACTGGTTGATTTTGGCTCGGGCAAAGGTCGGGTCGCCTTTTATGTTCATAATCGCTTCAAAATACCCGTCGTCGGCATAGAGGCCCAGGATGACGTGCTCGATGAAGCCTTTCTCAACAAAAAAAGATATCGGATGCGGGCGAAAGATATTTCCGCGCCCATCCGCTTCGAATACGGTTTGGCGGAAAATTACCGGGTCAAAGCGGACGAAAATCGCTTTTATTTTTTTAACGCCTTTTCTGCAGACATTTATCAGGATGTCCTGGTCAACATCACCGATTCTTTGGAAACAGTGAAACGGGACGCGCATATCATCCTTTACTACCCCATGCCTAAATATAAAAAAATCATGAAAGAACACTCCGCCTTTGAAATTCATAACAAGATTATTTTACCCAAACGGCGGGACCGTAAAGAGAAGATCATCATCTACCGTTATATCGGAGCCTGACCCTTTGGCGCGCGAATAAAACTTCGCGTTCACCTCGTGCTTGCTTTGTTCGTTCTTATATGATAACATCTTCATATGAAAAACTTTTCATCAATGGATAGATCAAAAAAATGGCCATCCGAGCCGCTACTAAGCAAGGCAGCGAGTTTGTTTCGTGTGCTGGGCGACGCGAATCGCTTGCGTATTCTCTACGTGCTTGAACAAAGCGAAATGAATGTGAGCACACTGGCCAAAAACTTGGACATAGAGCAATCGGCGCTGTCGCATCAGCTGCGCTCGCTGCGTGACGCTCGCCTGGTCAAGTCGCGGATCAACGGTCGCCAGCGAATGTATAGTTTGGACGATGAGCATGTGCGTGTGCTGTTGAACGATGTTCTGGAACACGTGTCTGAGGATTCGCACGATCAGTTTCATGATGAGATCGAAAATAAGAGGGAGGAATAACATGCCCAGTGCCCGTATAACTGAGTTTCACTGTGACACCTGCGCGACGCAGATGATCAATCGTCTGATCAAAAAAACAAAAGCGCCCGAAGGCAGCATTCATTATGATGAGGCCAGCTCAACGCTGACCTGGCCGGATTCCGTAGATACCCGAACGGTGCGCCGTCTGTTGGCCGCCGACAAAATTAAGATTTTGCCGGACGGTGTAGAGCCACGCACGTCCGCCCATGACCACGACCACGACCACGATCACGATCGCGGCCATGCGCATGGCGGCAAACGAGGCCATTCGCACAGCCATGCTCACGATCATGCCGGCATGAGTGACAGCAAACGCATTGGCGGTGTATTCATCCTCAACTTTGGTTTTTCGATGTTTGAGTTTGTCGCCGGAGCGGCGCTGAACTCGGTCGCCATTCAGTCTGACGCGGTACATGACCTGGGTGACGCGCTGAGCATCGGACTGGCCTGGATATTCGAGCGTGTCTCGCGCAAACATTCCAATCATCGTTTCTCCTTCGGCTACCGGCGATTTTCATTGTTGGGCGCGCTGATCACCGCGCTGGTCTTGGTCGTCGGTTCCGCCAGCATGCTGTTGCAATCTGTGCCGCGGCTGTTCAATCCGGAGCCGGTCTCGTACCGCAGCATGACCTGGATCGCCATTTTGGCCGTCATCATAAACGTCGTGGCCGCGTTTTTGCTCAGAGGAAGCAAGAGTCGCAACGCCAACATTCTCAATCTGCACATGTTGGAAGACATGCTCGGTTGGATCGGCATTTTGGTGATCAGCCTGGTGATGCGCTGGCGTCCGCTTTACATCCTCGATCCTATTTTCAGCATTCTGATCGCGGCGTTCATCCTCTGGAACGCCATACCGGAGTTGATCCGCACGATCCGCATCATGCTTGAATCAGTGCCCGAAGGCGTCGACATGGCCAAAATTGAAAGACAGATCGCCTCTGTGCCGGGCGTGCACGGCATCAACCACCTTCATGTCTGGACGTTGGATGGAGAGCGCAGCAACCTGAATGTCACCCTCTTTACGGAATTGGCGACGGTGGAGGAGCAAGAGAAGATTAAAGAGCAAGTCGCCGCCAAACTGGCCCCCTATAATCTGTCCTGTTCGACCATACAAATTGACTACGATCCCGACCGACTCTCGGTCGGCTGCTGCAGTCATGAGTCCGAAAAACCGGCCTGAATTTTAAATTTACCGCGTGGATCGCCGAGGCTTCGTCATCCGATGAAGCCTCTTTTCGATTCCGGACGAGCGCCCTTTATCAAGGGCCACGTTGCCGGTCACCTAACCTTCGATAAATGACAGCGCGACTGACACCGAAACGCTACGGATTGTTGCGGGCGCCGGATTCTTGCTGTATAATTTTTCGTTAGTCACTTAACTAATAAGTGGTTAACGATTTATTTTATTTGCCGAAATCAGTATGAAAAAAAAGAGGTTTATCTTGAACAACCCTATCTCAAGTGAGCCGGAGCGTGAGCCGGCCATGCGCCTTGCCTGGCTGCTGCGCGACATCAACCAGATGACGCAAAGCATCCTCTCACAGAACATCGCGCGCCATGGATTATATGTGGGGCAGCCACGGATCTTGCGACTGATCCACGATCACCCCGGAGAGACGCAAAAACAGATCGCGGATCGACTCTTCGTGTCGGGCGCCTCGCTGTCGACATCCCTCAAACGCCTGCAAAAGGCGAATTTGGTGGAGCGTCGACTCTCTGAAACTGATCGGCGGCGCCACGAATTGTATCTGACGCCGGAGGGTGAGGACGCCAGGGTGCGCTGCAGTGAGTATATGTCGGATCTGTTTCGCTATATGCTGACCAACTTGGATGAACGGTCGGTGAACGACCTGCTGGATAGTCTGGAAACGATCCGTCGAAACTTGACAACATGCTCGAGTGATTCGCCGGTCAAGGGAAAGGAGAACGACGAATGCTGCGACAACTGAGTCGTTATATGACTTCTTATCGCTGGTACGCCATACTCAGTCCGATCATGATGTTGATTGAGGTGATAGCGGATGTCTACATTCCATTTTTGATGATGGACGTCGTGAATATCGGCATCTATCAGTCAAACACTCAGGTTGTGATCAATCTGGGCACAAAAATGATCATCGCGGCGTTTGTCGGCATGACCGCCGGCGTGTTGTCGGCGCGGTTGGGAGCGACCGCCGGATACGGATTCGGCGCGAATCTGCGTGCCGATCTTTTTGGCTCCGTCCAACGATTCTCCTTTGCCAATCTGGATCGATTCAGCGTGCCGAGTTTGATCACCCGCCTGACGAATGACTGTAACAATCTGTCTCAGGCGGCCATGATGTCGCTGCGCATGGGCATCCGTTCCCCTTCAATGTTCATCTTTTCGCTGATCATGGCGTTTCGCATCGACCCTGAAATGGCCAAGGTGTTGTTGTTCGCCATACCGGTGCTTGTACTTATGGCTGTAGTGATCATGAAGCTGGCGAATCCCCGTTTCAAGGAGATGCAACGGCGCATTGACGACCTCAACTCCATTGTGCAGGAGGATCTGACCAACATCCGCGAAATTAAATCATTTGTGCGCCGCGACCACGAGATCGGTCGGTTCAAGGAGTTCAATGACTCACTGATGACGACGGCCTTCAGGGCAGTCTCGCTGGTGATCGCCATGATGCCCGCGGCGGAACTTGTGATTTACGCCACAATCATCGGCATCATCTGGAGAGGTGGCCATGGCATCGTGTCGGGGAACATTCTCGCCGGCGATATGATCAGCTTTTTGACCTATGTGGCGCAGATCATGATCAGTTTGATTATGTTGACTCAGCTGTTTTTGCACCTAACCCGGGCGAAAGCCTCCGCCGAGCGCGTTGTCGAAGTGTTGAACGCAGAGATCGACATCGTCAGCCCGGAAAAAGGGCTGACCGAGGTGGCGGACGGATCGATCGGTTATGAGAATGTGACATTTGCCTATCCGGATAGTGAAAATGACTCTTTGATGGACGTCGACCTGGACATAAAATCGGGTGAGGTCATCGGGGTGCTGGGGGCGACCGGGTCGGGAAAATCCACTTTATTGTCCTTGATTTCCAGACTTTACGACACCGTGGACGGCCAGGTGATGGTTGGTGGCCGCGACGTGCGTGAATACGATCTGGAAACCTTGCGCGACGCCGTGAGCATTGTGTTGCAACAAAACACGCTGTTTTCCGGTACCGTCAGAGAAAACATGCGCTGGGGAGACATCGACGCGACGGATGAGCAGATCATCGAGGCGTTGCGCAGGGCTCAAGCCTGGGAGTTCGTGCGCGACCTTCAGGATGGACTGGATAGTCATGTCGAGCAGGGCGGCACCAACTTCTCGGGTGGGCAAAGGCAGCGGTTGTGTATCGCGCGTGCGCTGCTCAAACAGCCAAAGGTGCTTATTTTAGATGACTCCACCTCGGCGGTCGATATGCAGACCGACGCGCGGATCCGTAAATCCTTCGCGGTTGATCTGCCTGATGTGACCAAGATCATTGTCGCCCAGCGGGTCGCGTCGGTTGAGAACGCCGATCGCGTTCTGATTTTAGACGGTGGAAGAATTTCGGCCTTTGACACCATTGAAGAGCTGATGAAGACCAGTGTGATTTATCGTGAAATCTATGAATCACAGCAGAGGGGAGTGAGTGCCGGATGAATAAGACACAGTCAAAATCCAATCGTCAACCGTCACGTTCAGGAGCGGAACAATACACTTCCAGGATGGGCCGCAGAGGTCAACCCGGTCGCTTTGAGCGTCCGGAGGACACCAAAGGTGTGTTGCGTAGGCTGGCCGTCTATGTTGGATCCAATCGCTGGCGCCTGGTGCTGGGCCTGCTGCTCGCCGCAATAGGCGCACTGGGTGGAGTGGTGGGCAACGCGTTTTTGAAACCGGTGATCAACACCTTTGTCTATGAACGCAGTTTTACCGCCGCGATTCCCGCGATCGCCGGAATGGCCGGAGTCTTTTTGCTTGCGGCGGTGGCCAACTATTTAGGCAACCGCTTGATGGCCAAAGTCGCCCAGCGGACCAGCAACATCATCCGTCGCGACCTATTTAGCAAATTGATGGACATGCCGCTTAGTTTTTTTGACACTCACAGCCATGGCGAATTGATGAGCGCCTTTACCAATGATGTCGATAACATCAGCACCGCTCTGGATCAGACGCTGATCCTTGTGTTGACTTCGGCGGTCACCTTTGTCGGCACATTCGTCATGATGCTGATCCTCAGCTTCAAACTGACGATGCTGGTTTTGGTGATGGTGCTGGTGATGCTTTTTCTGGTTCAGTTTATTATGAAGCGCAGCCGCAAGGCGTTTCGCCAACAGCAATTTCAACTGGCGGAGTTGAATGGATACATTGAGGAAATGATGCAGGGGCAGAAGGTGGTCAAGGTTTTCAACTATGAAAAGAGGGCCATCAGTCAGTTCGGCGGCTATAACGAAAAGTTGCGCAAGGCGTCGACAGAAGCGCAGGCTTATTCAGTCAGTATTTTCCCAATCTTGGGCAACTTGAGTTTTGTGCAATACGCGATCACAGCGATGATCGGCGCGCTGCGCATCATCAGCGGACAAATGGATATCGGCACGTTGACTTCGTTTTTGCAATATAGCCGCAACTTTTCCCGCCCATTGATGCATGTGTCCAACCAGATCAACATGCTGCTCGCCGCTCTGGTCGGCGCCGAACGGGTGTTCAAGCAGATGGATCAACCGGTTGAAGTCGACGATGGCAAGGTCCGCCTGGTGCGCGCGACCGATTCAAAAGAGGATTTGGAGACCGTCAGCGAAGAACGGTACCATGGGATGAAGCGGTACGTGCCCAAGCGCTTTTTGCCTGATGTGCGAAGTGGATTGAGGAATCTGGTTTGGGAAATTCCGTTGGAAAATGGTGGGTTCGACTATGTGTCGGTTTGTGGCGACATCCGCTTTGAGCATGTGTCCTTTTCCTATGTCGAAGGGCGGCCGGTGCTGCACGACATCTCACTCTATGCGAAACCCGGACAGCGGATCGCCTTTGTCGGATCGACCGGCGCGGGCAAAACGACCATCACCAACCTGATCAACCGGTTTTATGACGTGCAGGAAGGAACGATCTATTATGACGGCATCGATGTCAAAGATATTCGCAAAGATGATCTGCGCATGACACTCGGCATGGTGTTGCAGGAGGTGCATCTGTTCTCCGACACCGTCGCCGGCAATATTCGCTATGGGGATCTTAACGCGACCGATGAGGAAGTGATCGCGGCAGCGAAATTCGCCAACGCCGACCGGTTCATCCGTCACTTGCCGGAGGGTTATGACACCATGCTGGACGAAAATGGCGGCAACCTGTCACAGGGACAGCGCCAACTGATCTCAATCGCCCGCGCGGCGGTGGCTGATCCATTGATTTTAATTTTGGACGAGGCGACCAGCTCGGTCGACACACGCACCGAGCGTCTGATAGAAAAAGGAATGGACAACATGATGGAGGGCCGCACAACCTTCGCGATCGCCCACCGTCTATCCACCGTCCGTCATTCCAACGCCATCATGGTGCTCGAGGAAGGTGAGATCATGGAGCGTGGAGATCATGATCAGCTGATGGCCGAACAAGGGCGATATTATGATTTGAACATGGGGACGATCGAACTGGAGTGAGTCCCGTTCGCTCAGTTCCCAACGATGGGTGAATATTTGCCTTAAATTGGGCGGTATGATAAAAGTAAATCAAAATCCGAATTGTTTCTTATTTTTTGGAGGGGTTATGAGTAACGAAAAATCAATTGACAACATCGCGAATCCGGCGCCGCTGGGACTGTTGGGCTTTGGCATGACGACCTTGCTGTTGAACTTGCACAACGCGGGCATCATCTCACTTTCGATCGTCATCGTCGCGATGGGATTCGCGCTCGGAGGAGCCGCGCAGATCATCGCGGGCATCATGGAGTTTAAGAAGAACAACACGTTCGGCGCGACCGCTTTTACGGCCTATGGTTTTTTCTGGTGGTCTTTGATATTGATCTGGATCAATCCGTTCAAAGGCATCGAGGCGGCCGACAAGGTCAGCATGGGATACTATTTGTTGCTCTGGGGAATTTTCACATTGTTCATGTTTGTCGGCACATTGAAACTCAACCGCGGCCTGCAGGTCGTGTTCTCCACCCTGACCGTCCTGTTTTTCCTGCTTGCGATCGGAGACTTTTGTGACTCGGCCATCATCACCAAAATCGCCGGTTACGTGGGCATTGTCTGCGGAGGATCGGCGATCTACAACACAGCGGCGCAGATCATCAACAATGAATTCAAACGGACCGTTTTACCGGTTTGACAGCGCGCCGCGCATAACCTTATAGTTATTTAAAACCATGCGCCCTTTGTGTAAGGGCGCTTTTTTTATTTAGAAAAAGATGAATGGAGTATTTTGATTTCACTTAGGTTTGGCCGTTGACTCGCGCCAATTGATGTGATCCATGATCACGAATTCCACATTTGAAATCCCTTAAAAAGACGAACACAAATTGAAACAGTGTTATACTAAAACGAAGAATTCACGATCAAAATCATGGTGGTCGAGCGGCTTTTTCGCTTGACGACAAACTATCTTTGGATGAAGCCGGTGGCGTTTGATTCTGCTGACTGACAATCAGAAAGGCGGTATGAAATGAGAAAATCTCATGTGCTTTCGAAGTTCCTCGCGATTGGGTTGAGCGCCCTGACACTGTTCGTCGCGACGGGCTGTTCGGTTAGTTTGGGTAAAACCTCCGGCGCGCCGGTGTCCAGTTTTGAAACCGCTGAGGTCAAAGGCGCGCGTCTTCACGCCGGAGCGCAGGCCAAGGTCACCGTTGAGCCCGATATAGCGTATCTGACACTCGGCGCCACGACTTCGAATGTGAAGGCGTCCGACGCCGCCCAAGAGAACGCGGTCATCATGGAAGATATATTGGCGGCGGTCAAACAAGCCGGTGTCGACGAGGCGGACATCCGCACCCAACGCTACAACGTCGAAATGGACTACGATTATGGTGGGCTGACGCCAACGCTCAAAGGGTATATTGTAAGCAACTCGTTGAACATCACGATTTATGATCTGACAATCGTTGGTGATGTGCTCGACGCGGCGACAAGGAGTGGCGCAAACGAGATCACCAGTCTGGTATTTGACAAAGAGGATAAATCAGCGGCCTATGACGAGGCCTTGACCCTCGCGACAAAGCGGGCGATGGAGAAGGTGGATGTCATCGCGGCGGCCGCCGGCATGAAGGGCAAGCCGGTGCCAAAGGAGATCACCGAGGTGAGTTATCAGACATATCCGCTCGAAGGTGTTTACCAAGAAAGCCGGGTCGCGGCGATGGATGACGGTGCCCGGATTCCAATCGTGCCGGGCAATTTGGAAATCAGCGCCAATGTGAATGTTGAGTTTTCTTTGGAAGAGTGAACGGAGCGCGGTTTTTGAGTGAATGAGTCGCGCACAGCCGGTTTTAACAAAAGCTCCACGAACAGCATATGTTCGTGGAGCTTTTGCCTGTCATCGTCGTCGGGCGTCGCGTCGCTCGCTCGTTTGGCTGACTGTGATAGAATTTTATGTGAAAAACCAGTGGAATTGGAACTTTGTTTGGGCGTCGCCCGGCGCCATTATTGTGGTGGGTGTCGGCCGATTGCTGTTTAACCTGAATAGAAAATTCGCGGAAGGGTCAGATGACCGACCGTCGATGAATTTGCGGACCAATCAACCGAAGAGAGGATGAAGTGATATGACTTACGACCGACGTGAACAAAAGAAGACAAAGAATCAGATCTTTTTGGAGTTGGGTGACATCACGCAATTGGACTGCGACGCCATTGTCAACGCGGCGAACAACAGCCTGCTGGGCGGAGGAGGCGTCGATGGCGCGATCCATCGGGCGGCCGGTCCGAAGTTGCTCGAAGAGTGTAGGACGCTGAACGGCTGCGAAACCGGCGCGGCGAAGATCACCGGCGGGTATCGATTGAAGGCGGCTCATGTGATCCACACGGTTGGTCCGGTCTATTCCGGCAAGCAAAAGGACGCCGAACTGCTTTCATCCTGCTACCGAACCTCTCTGGATCTGGCCAAACAACACAATTTGCACAGCATCGCCTTCCCGGCGATTTCCACCGGAGTCTATGGCTATCCGCTGGAGGAGGCTGTGCCGATCGCGTTGAACACCGTCCGCGAATGGCTGGACTCCAACCCGGACTATGGGATCGATGTGATTTTTTGCAGTTTCAGCGAGGACACGCACAAGCGATATCAGGCGTTGCTGGATCAAGCGGATGAATGATTACGTCAAAACAAGTGAATTTTAATGAGCAATTGTTTGGAGAATCAATATGGCATATGAAAATGTAAAACAATATTTTGAATCGGTCCGGCTGGGTGACCGGGTGAAGGTGCTGGACCAATCCAGCGCCACCGTACAGATGGCGGCGGACGCCGTCGGCTGCGAACCCAAGCAGATCGCCAAGACCCTTTCCTTCATTGTGGACGAGGCGCCGATCCTGATTGTCGCGGCCGGCAACACCAAAATCAACAATCAAAAGTACAAAGCGACTTTTTCACAAAAATCGACAATGATACCGGGCGATCAGGTGGAAGACCATGTCGGCCATGATCCGGGCGGTGTCTGTCCCTTCGCGATCAAACCGGGCGTCACCGTCTATCTGGATGAGTCGCTCAAACAAAACGAGACGGTCTATCCAGCCGCGGGCAGCGCGAACAGCGTCGTTCGATTGTCGCTAGAGGAGTTGGAACGACATTCATCCTATAAAGAGTGGATTGACGTTTGTAAAATCATCTGAGATCGATGGGTGAGGAGTTGAGCCGGGCGTCGGACTGAATCAATTATTCGCCTGATGCCACTCATAGACCAGTCGACCGATCCGGCGCAGGTTGACTTGCGGTCGCGCCAAAGAGGTTGAGTAGACCGAGAGCAGGTAGGGTGTGTCGGCATAGACGATGGACAATTCGTGACAACAGGCACGCAGAGCCCCGTACTTGTTCGCGGTGGCGACCGGCAAGTCATGGGTGGTGTAGTCATCCCAGGTGCTGTTTAAGAGATCGTTCAACAGCCGGTCATAATATGGATTGTCGTCCGGATTGTTGTAGAGGCGCTCCAGCAGCGAGATCCCCTGTGCCGCGGTCAATATTCCTCCGTCTGAATAGTCCAGACTGTAGGCGTCGTCAATCCTGGCGCTAAGTGAGCTGCCTGTCCCGCGCCAATAACGAAAAATCATGTTTGTCGCGATGTTGTCGCTATGGATGATCGCGCTGCTCAACAGCTGCGAGATGGTATATTGGGCGCCGTCGGTGGCGCCGGATGTCAGACCGGATCCGGCCTCCCAATCGCAGGTCTCGTCGTAGGTCAACAACTGATTGAGATCGAGGTTGCCGGCCGCCGCCTGATCGTAACAGTAGAGCGCCATCGCGAGCTTGACCGTGCTGGCGGCCGGGTAGCCGACGTCGGCGCGATGGGAGGCGATTGATCCTGTTTCAAGGTTCTTGTATACATAGGACAAAGAGCACTCGATGCCTTGCTCAGCGCAATAGCTTAACAAAACCTCGTCCAGACTCCGCTCTATTAATATGACGTTTTGATCCGGAGCGGAGGTGTCCTGAGTGGGCGCTTCGGTCGTTGTCGTCGTCGGTGTTGTAGTTGTTGTGGTTGTTGTAGTGGTTGTCGTTGTTTCGATTGGTGAATCATCTGACTTAGATTGATCAAATGTCGCTGCAACTGAAACTGAGTGAACACTGTCCGCAGAGCGTTGACTGTCTTTGACTTCTAACGATTCAGATATTGGTTGACGCTTCCTTGTGACAGCCGAGACGTCTTCCGAACCATCTTCCGAAGCGATTTGAGGTACCCTGGTTTGACAACCACCGACCGTCAAAGGCAAGATGCTGAAGGATAGTATTAGAATGGCGATTATGGGCAGCCGCCATCGTCGGCAAGACTTTGTTTGCCGACGATGGGGTGCCCGACTGTTTTTTACGAACATATCGTTTAACATGATAGTTTTATTATAGCACCACAATTTGGCGTTTGGTTTCTATTCAAAACATTTGAATGTTGAGGAACGTTCGTCCAAGCGCCGTTCAAGCGGCTTTGGGGCAAGAAGATGAGGCGGGAATTTGAATCCGACAGAGCAATCAAAGAGTGGATACAGCGTTAAATCAATTGTGAGGTTCGCCGGCGCTTTTTTGGCCTGGCTGATCGGCTCGGGTTTCGCGACCGGCCAGGAGATGTTGCAGTTTTTCTCCGCCTATGGCTATTGGAGCTATGCTGTCTTGTTGGTAAATCTGATCGGTTTTGTGCTGTTGGCCCAAGTCATGCTGCTGACCGGATTTGATCACAGGAAAGACGACTCATTTAATCACTTTAAGTACTTTTGCGGTGAGCGGGTCGGAGCGTTTTACACCTGGCTGATCCCTATCACCTTGGTGCTGATCATGTCAGTGCTGGTGTCGGGCGCGGGCGCGACCATGGCCGAGTATTATGGCGTCAATCATCATGTCGGCTCAGCCGCGATGGCCACGCTGGTTTTGATCGCGTATCTGGTCGGTTTCGAGCGCCTGGTCAAAATTGTTTCAAAGATTGGACCGGCTGTCATTCTTTTTTCATTGGTCATCGGCACGATCACCGTCTTGCGCGACGTCGGAAACTTCAGCGAGATCTCCAACCACACAATCATTTTGAACGAGTCGCGGGCGGCTCCGCACTGGTTGATCAGCTCCGGTCTATATATATCTTTGAATTTTTTGAGCGGAGGCGGGTACTTTGTCGCGTTGGGCGGCACGGCGATCAATCGGAAAGACGCGAAATACGGAGCGCTGCTTGGGGCGCTGATCTTTGTGCTGGCGGTCGCCGTGATCAACACGGCGATTTTGTTGCATGCCGGTCATACGACGTCGACGGCGATCCCGACGCTGTTTTTGGCCAGGCGCATTTCCTATGTGCTGGGAGCCGTCTTCTCACTGGTGTTGATTTTAGGCATGTTCTCGTCCTGTTCGGCGATGATGTGGTCGGTCTGTAGTCGCTTCAAAGCGGGTGGACCAAGAGGCAACCGCCTGTTCGCGATATCGATCGCACTGATCATATTTGTGTTGGGGCTGTTCTCGTTTGATGAGTTGATCGGATTTTTCTATCCGTTGGAAGGCTATATCGGACTGGTGTTTGTGGGTGGCGCGACAGTTAAAGGTGTCAGACAATTTTTGCGTGACAAAAAGAGAAGAGCGTCCGGACATTTCAAGGAGGACGGCGTGCGAACCGCGCGTTTGGATATCGCGGGAAGCCGGCGCGTCGATGACGATGAGCTGCCCTAACCGCGTCAGGATGGATCGAGCTCAATCTTCCACGAATAGTGAGATGATGATGCTGATCACACCAAACAGCACACCGGCGATCGGCCATAGTATCCAAGACTTGTCCCATTTTCCGGAGATGAAACTAATTGCCAAATAGATGGTCGTGGCGCACAGCCAGTAGATTCCTGCGATTTTTCCATAGATCGGGTTGCTTTTCTTTTTGCCAGCGGTGTAATCATCTTGCTGCAGGAGGATCGCGAATGAACCATTATAAATGCTTGTTTTAATGATTAGGTAGACACCGATCGCGACCATCAATAAGAAAAGCGCAGGCGCGGCTGAGTGGAGTATGGGCATTGACAATACAAGCTCAGATAAGATACCGGGTATGACAGAGGTGATCAGGAGGACCACACCTAAGCTGATATGTTTTACATGTTCGTTTCTATTGAGATCCCTTTCTTTTTTCACACTGCCTTCGACACCATATTCCGGTTCAAAGATTTCTTGTTTTAGATACTCATAAGGTTTCATCGTGGAGCCGGATTTGACAAATATTCCCACGCCCGCAGCGACCATGGCGATCAGCACGGTCAGTCCAACCGAATTGGATGTCGTTTCACTGATTTGTTGAAAACCTTTTTCGTAAAGCGCATTCAAGAACACCAACAAGACAGGTGAAGTGATGCACAAGAAGACGCCCAGCGCTATTTTCTTGGCGTGCTGTTTGCTCGCCGCGATAAAGGCGTTGGATTCTTCCAAACTGACGCTTTTCAGACCGGCGTGATCTTTTTGGTCAACGTACTCAATATCCTGTATTTCATCTCTTAATAAATAATCGATGCTGACGGAAAAAATATCGCTGAGTTTGATGATTTTATCCATATCGGGAATGGACTGCGCGCCTTCCCACTTTGATACCGATTGCCGGGAAACATTAAGTTGCTCAGCCAATTCTTCCTGACTCAATGCCAGCTTTTTGCGATGAAATAGAATTTTATCAGCTAAGATCATTTTGGCGCTCCTTTTCTCGTTTGATTCAATTGGTTCAAACTACATATGAAATTGTGCTTTGTCATGCCTTGATTATAAATTGTTCGGCGGTTGCGGACCAGAAAGTGAGACATTCAAATTGTTAACCGGCGGTAGCGAAAGGTGACATTAGAATAGCGATGACAAAAAGTGGATTATTTACAATTTTGGAATACAGGTTTGGTCAAAACCAGATCATTTCTAATTCGATTTGAATGCGTCATTCACGTAAAAACAACGCTGTTCACGTTAGAAATCCCCTCTTGATCTGCATTGGTTGTTACACTGCTCACAAAATTTTCACTGTCGCGTCCGGAAAAGTGACGGCAAATTAAATGTCAATCAAGTTGACGTCAGTAACGGCAATACAAACAAAGGAAAATGATTATGTCGAGTAAAAACAATGACGATGGTAAACAAAAGAGGCGTGAAAAGTATTCACATTTGAACTTGGCGATTGCTTTCGGATTGCTTGGCGGCGCTGTGGTCTCAAGTATTTTCACAATGTTTATCAAAACCCCACTGGTTATGGTTGTCGGACCTGCGCTTGGAGTGCTGATTGGAATCGTTATAAGTTCGGCAATGGATTAGAACGCGTAATCAGTTTTTAGACAAAACAGATGATTTCTATTGATATAATGACAACATGATGTCTTAAGGGGTCTGGTTTTTGACGCAAACAATTGGGCACAAGATCATTTTTATGGTGCTAAGTATTGGTTTAAAATGCATGTTTCTAAAATTTTTAAATTATTCTTGTTCTGAAATCTTTCTTCTAAATTATAAATATTCTTTCTTTCCAAAATTTCCTTAAAATTGCGATATTTTTGTAAATTTTGACTTCTTTATAATCGAATTAGCTACAAATCAATTAATTTACCAGTAAAATTAACAAAATCGTAGCATTTAGATGTTAATATTATGTGTATATACACCATTAATTTGAAATCATTATAAATCAATGGACATCAAATTACCTATTCTTTGAAGCCGGACTCCTTTTAACTGAATCATTTGATTCAAAATCAATTCATTTTGAAAATTTTTTTAACAATAGATTATTCTGAAATGTATTTTTCATATTTTCATTACGTTAATTAAATTGACAACAGAAGGCAGATTATTTCACTTTTGGGGGAAGGAAATATGAAAACAAGATCGAAACGATTTTTTGGACTCGTATTGGTGGCCGCTTTATTTTTGTCAAATAATATCGGTTCGTATGCTCATATTATCGGTGAGACATCGACAGATCAAAGCAAAATAGAAGCCAGCGATTTTTACTACGAAGAACAAATCGAAGAACAAGTCGCGGATCCAGTTGAGCCGGATTCTTCCAATGAATCGCCCGACGAAGATTTGGTGGTGGATCCGACAGTCACAAAATCCATAGTAACTGAAGACGGGTCGGACGGTTTCGTTAGCGAAGAGGGTCGGAACGATTTAGAGATTTTCGACAATGAAGATGACAGCGATCTTTTGGTTGACGAAGACGATTTTGAAGACTTCGAAGACTTTGAAAACTCAGATGACTTAGATGATCAGGAAAGTTTAGACGATTTAGACATCTCAGATGATGAAGAAGATGAAGATGATCCTGTCGATCCGAAAAGTCCGGTGACACTCTCCAAGGTGATCAATGGGGTCACTGTTGAAGTTACAGGCGAAAAAGGTTTGCTGGGGGATGCCACAAAACTATCGGTAGCAGAATTAAATGCGAGTGAGTCATTATCTTATTTAGAAGCCTTGAGACAAGCGAACGGTGAGGTTTTAGGTCAGCATCGTATATACGACATTGTTTTATTGGATGAGAGCGATAACAAGGTTCAACCGAATGGCCAAGTCGAGGTCAATTTTGTCAATCTTCCGTTTGCTGAAACCGCAGAAGTACTTGTATATAATTTTGATTCCGACGCGGAGATCGAGCGGGAAAACAACAGAACTGGCGCCGCAAGATCCAATATTGATCAACAAAAATTCAGCAAGAATTTTAGTTCCAGAAATATGTATGCGAAAAAGCATAGAAGGAACGTTAGCTTTAAGACAAATCACTTTTCAATTTACGCGGTCGGCACTTATAAATTAGCAGAATATCAATTCTATATCGCAGATTCTCTGGTCACCACTCAAATAATGAAGAATGGCGAGTCGCTTTTTGAACCCGCGGTTCCTACAAAAATTGAACACAAAAAGTTCATTGGTTGGTATATCGAAGGCGAAGACTCTCCGTTGGAATTCGGTTCGCCCATTTCAGTATCCGGAGATGCCGGAACCTCAAATGACATAATTAAAGTTGAAGCCAGATACACCGACGTGGTCTATGTGTATTTTGTTTATAAGGACAATATCATTCATACAAAAGAAGTCGCTCCTGGGGCGACGACAAGTGATGAAGGCATCAATCTTGTGGTCGCGGAGCCGGGCTGGGCCTTCGCGCACTGGTCTTTAGAAAAACAAGATGAAAGCTTAGGCACGACAAAGCCGGCTTTTGACTTCAATTCACAGATTGATGACGATACTTTTTTATATGCCAACATGGTTATGGGTAGCCGCATCAATTTCAACAGTCAGGGAGGCAGCCAGCAGTTGCCCCTTTATGTGGCGACAGGGACCCAGGTGGGGACCTTACCGACGCCTGAACGCGTCGGCTACAATTTCTCAGGGTGGAACACCAAGCCGGATGGAACAGGTGTGGCATACACAGCCAACTCAACGATTTTGCCTGAACATACGGATGAGCAGGGCAATCTGGATCTCTATGCAATTTGGAACGGCAAACAGGTTAGCTATTCTCTGGTTTATTGGCAGGAAAATGCTGATGACACGGATTATACTTATAAGGAGACCGTTAATAAGACCGGTATAGCCGGGACTCAGGCTGTTGTGGCCGCAAATGATCGTAAGATCGATCGATACCCTTACTTCTCCTACGATCATTATGATACAAACACGACAATTAAAGGCGATGGTTCCACCGTCGTTAATATTTATTATTCCAGGAATGCGTATACGGTTCGATTTAACCTTAACCGAGCTAGTTCTACATTGACCATGGTTGTGGACGGTGTAGAAACAACCTACAATAACTCTACCAGTGCGGGTCAGCAGTAGATAGAGTCCATATAGTTGGTGTAAATTCAAAATAAGAGAAGAGCCATATCTCG
>CAZAPS010000024.1:0-22467 GCA_964487355.1 uncultured Oscillospiraceae bacterium | reverse complement strand
GAACGAACTAAATTGTATCAAATGTGATTCAGCAATTCAAGCGTGTTCACAAAAAACAATCAATTATTTTCGTCACCCGGGCAAATAGGCCGCGCGGCCGAGGTCACACCTGCCACCTAATGTCAGCATCTTCTTGCGCGTCAACTTTAAAATCGTTCAGCGACTCCAACTCCTCCAACTCCCGCAGCTCCTCGGGCAGAACCTCATCTTCCATAAAGGCAGGCTCTTCAGGCGGAGTCGTTATGGGGATAAAAGCGCGCCCATTCGTCTCGACGTAAAAATGATTGCGGTGCCGCTCAACCGCGACATTGGAGCTTGCTGTCTGACTGTCATAAAGCTCATGCCCTCGAAGGTCAGGTTTGCGATAGGTGCCGTCGGGGCGCCCAATATGCGCTCTCAAGTTGTCGCGCATCTGGAAACTCAATACTTCGCGCACGCGTTCGAAGCATTCTCGATCTTCGATTGGAAACATCAGTTCAATTCGCCGGTCCAGATTGCGCGGCATCCAATCCGCCGACGACAAAAAGATCTCGGGGTGCCCGTCATTTTCAAAATAATATACCCGGGCATGCTCCAGATAACGGCCGATCAGCGAGCGAACATGAATATTCTCAGACAGGCCGGGCACGCCCGGTCGCAGGCAGCAAATGCCGCGCACGATCAAATTGATCGTCACGCCGGCCTGTGACGCCGCGTAGAGGTGCTCGATAATTTCCTGATCAACCAAAGAATTCATTTTCGCCACGATGGCGGCGTTCAGCCCCGCCTTGGCGTGGTTGATCTCACGCTCGATCAATTCAATAAAGGTCGGGCGCAGCCAATGTGGCGCCGGAATCAGCTTGTTCCAAGTGTCCGGTTCAGAATAACCCGATATCATGTTGAAAAATTCAGTCGCGTCCACGCCAAAACTCTCTTTAGCGGTCAACAGCCCCATATCCGTGTAAAGTTTCGCGGTCTGATCATTATAATTTCCGGTGCCAAGGTGGACATAGCGGCGAATTCCGTCATCTTCACGGCGCACAACCAGGGTGATTTTGCTATGTGTTTTCAATCCAACCAGACCGTAGATGACATGGCAGCCGGCTTTCTCCAACGCTTTTGCCCAGTGAATGTTATTTTCCTCGTCAAAGCGGGCTTTCAACTCGACCAAAACCAGCACCTGCTTGCCATTGATCGCCGCCTCGCCCAGGTGTTTGATGATCGGCGAATTTCCGCTGACGCGGTAAAGTGTCTGCTTGATCGCCAGCACCTGTGGATCTCGAGCCGCGCGGCGCACCAAATCAACGACCAGATCAAACGTCTCGTACGGGTGGTACATGAAGATATCACCTTCACGAATCGCGGAGAACACGTCCGGCTCGTCCTCACCTTTTTCCTTCAGTCCCGCCAAATAACTTTCAAATATTGAAACCGGCTGTGGCGTGAAATTCGAATAATACAGATCGCGCTCAGCTTTGCACTCATCCAGACTTCGATATTGATTCAGCAGCGTCAAGTCAAGCGGGCCATTGATCGAATAAACAAAATGGGGGTCGACTCTCATCGCCTCCATCAGGCGGATCAACAGCTCGTCGTCGATATCGTCATTGATCTCAAGTTTGATGACCTCGCCAAAGTCACGCAGCCGCAACTGTCTTTCAATCTCCACCAACAGATCGGCCGCGTCCTCCTCGTCGATCTCCATATCAGCGTTTCTCATGATCCGATAAAAGGCCGACGCCTTGATCACGAATCCTTCAAACAGCTTCTCAATGTTCATCCGAATGATGTCCTCGAGCAGGACAACCTCCGCCTTTGGTGTGACAACGACGTTTTTTTGCGTGATCCGTGTCGTTTCTCTGCCCAGTTCAGGATCCAACACATACAATCTTGGCACAACATTCGGAATCTGAATTGTGCAGAATCGTTCTTCCAAGCCACGCGTGACATCCTTTTTCAGCAAAACGGCGAGGTTGATCATTTTGTTGTAGATCAAAGGAAACGGGCGGCTGCTGTCGACCGCCATCGGTGTCAGAATCGGATAAATGGTCGAATCAAAATATTTGTCCACCTGCGCTTTCTGACGCGCGTTCAAGTCCTCCGGCTTATACAACATGAAACCGTGGTTTTGCATCAGTGGCAGGATGGAGCGATTAAATGTGGAATACATGCGCGCGGTCATCGCGTGGGTGCGTTCGCAGATCGCGGCAAGCTGGTCGGAGGGCAACAGACCACTGATTTCCTTTCTCAGATAGTTCGCGTTCAGCTGATCTTTCAGTGACGCGACTCTGACCATGAAAAACTCGTCCAGATTCGATTGAGTGATGGACAAAAAAGTGAGTCTTTCCATCAATGGGTTTTTGCGATCTCTCGCCTCGTGCAACACCCGCTCATTGAACTCCAGCCAACTAAGCTCGCGGTTGACAAAGTTTTTATCTTTGGAGTATTCAACCGGTGGAACCGATCGGGTCTTCCAAATCTTCCTGGCGTCGGCTGTCGAAATCGTCCGCCGCGATGAGTCGATCTCTCGATTGACATTGTCTTCATTGGCCATGAATCTGCCTCCTTGCCCTCATTAAGTTCAACGGGACGTGATTTTTTTCAGTTCGACCCGCAAGCCAAAAACCGCCGTGAACATCTGACTTTTGAGATCGAAGGCGGCCTCTTCCATTGTGATGTCCTCGTGACTTTCAAAGCGAAATTGCAGGACTTCATTTTTAATGCGCGGCGTCATGGCGAGGAATTTTTGTCTATGCGAGGCGTCCAGGGCGTCGCAGATCCGCAAAATCGACGCCAGTTTCAGGATCTCTTCGCGCTGCTCGAATGGAATACCAGACAAAGCGTCGGCATCAGGCAGGCGATCGCTGGAATGTAGTCTCGCCAGCCAGGCCACCGTGGTCCGTTCATCCTCGCTGATGCCAATCATCTCAACAGAGGAAATAATATTATATGATCGATGGGCGTGATGATTCATATGAATGAATTTACCGATATCATGTAATATCGTGGCCAACTGCAGCAACAAGCGCTGCCGACCGGTCAGCCCGTATGGCCGCTTCAACACATCAAACAATTTGAGGCAAAAGCCTTCGACGGCTTTGGCGTGATCGTAATCAAAACGGAAACGGGCAGCCAAATGGCGGGCAATCGCCACTGTATCCGCCGTGTGATCATAGGACGGTTTATAACGGCGCTCCTGCACCGCGGCGGCGGTCAACAGGCCGTCCGCCAGATCCACCCGCGGCATGAAAATGCGGTCCAATCGGTTATGATCGGCATATTTTTTGATGATCATCGTGGTCGGCAACATAATCTCGGCGATGTCGGCCGGTACTCCGTTTTGCAAAGACATCTGCAGCGGTTGCACCCGCATGACATAGTCGAACATGGTGTTTAGATCGTCAATCTCAATAATGGTCTGATTTCGACGTAGACCGGCGAACCGTTTTAGGTATGAAGAACCTGTCGCCAGCACGATCATGTTTGGATAATAGACGCTGGTCGCGGCAAGCATCAGAAAATCATTGATCTCACTGCTTACATACTCGTCCAACAAGCTCACATAGTCATGGGTGCGGTCCCGTAAAGAGTCTAACAATTCATTGACACGCAAAGCGCCGAGCAGCAGGTTTTGGCTCAGCACACATCGGCCCCGATCATAAACAGAAACCTGTATCGAGCCCGCGCCGATATCCAAAATCACCGCGCCTTGGTCGATCAAATCACGAAACTCCCCGATCGATTCTGAAATTGCCAAATTATGATAATAACGTTCAATCGAGTTGTCCAGCACCTCAATTCGAAATCCGGTCCGCTCTCGAATCTGCAGCAGGAAATAATCCTTGTTTTGCGCCTCTCTTATCGCGCTCGTCGCGACACAACGGCAGTCAGAGAGCAGAACTCGATACTCCTCTAACTTATTGGAGAATCCTTTCAGTATTTCATAACAACGGTTGATGCTTTTTTGTGAAATACCACGTTCGTTGTAGGTGTCGATTCCCAGAGCCAAGCTCCCCCGCACGGTCTCGATCACCTTAGGTGGCTGTTTTCTGCTAAATTCCGCTATTTTCAAGGTCAGCATACTGCTGCCAACATCGATCACCGCGTACAATTCGTTAGACACATCAATCCACTCCATTCTTCGGATATGATTCTAAAAAGAAGCGATACAATCGAGCCAGACAATTTGAAGAGCGCGAAGGGCTAAGTTTGTTTGGGGCGAATGTCACCTGAGCGTGACGTCTATATAGACGAGTTCGCTCCCTGTACAGATCGTCTATGGTCTGACTGGGTCGCAAGATCACTCCACGTTCATGTAAATTGCGCAGGCGGCGTTTCAATACAAACAGCGGCACATCGATGTGGACGACGATGCCCAGCCTGCCGAGGTGGCTCATCGCCTTCTGACTGTAAACAACACTGCCTCCGGTTGCGATCACAATGTTCTTTCGCGGCCTCACTGAGCGCACGGCCTGCTCTTCCAGTCTCAAAAACTCCTCTCCGCCAACCGCGGCGGACAGCTCCCCGGTGGTCTTTCCGGTCCGTTGGCGCAGCACAGTGTCGGTATCAATAAAAGACATGCCAAGCAGGTTGGCGGTTCGGCGCCCCAAAGTCGACTTGCCACTGCCCGGCATGCCGATCAAAATCAGACAATTGTGGGCCAACGTGCCACGAGCTTTGTTTTTCCTCTTTTTTCGATGCCGGTACGCCGGTCGTCTGTCATTCACTGTCGCGCATAACTCCCAATTATTTTTATGTATACACTATTGTACGTAAATCAGGTCGCTTGAAACAATTGTTTTTTTCTTTCGACCATTTCATCGACTCGGCCGAGCCAGGCAAGCACCGATTTCACTTCGGGAGAACGTTCCACGCGGTTGCCGGCAAAACGACGTTTGCTCATCGAACCACAGCCAAAGCCCAAGACGTCCCGACGATCTCCCATCATGGCAATATTATACAGGTTACCGTTTCCGGGAGTCGCGAAGCCAACATTTTCGAGTCCACCCGCTCCATCTTTTTGACGATACAGATAATATGGAACCAATCCTACTCTTTGTAGCGCCCGTTCCGCCAGCGACATCATGTTTTCAACCTGCTCATCGGGATGTTTGAGCTCCGCCAGCGTCCCGCCACTCTCACTCAACGCGAAATTTAAGTTCGAGGAACGCTTCACAGCCAACGAGTGGACGGTCACGCTGTCCGGTTTCAACGCGATGACGCGTTCCAACGACTGTTCGAATTCAAGTAAAGTCTCGGCGGGCAGGCCGGCGATCAAATCCATGTTGATGTCACGAAAATTCAGCTTTCGAGCAAGATTAAAGGCCGCGACAGTCTGTTCAACTGTATGTCCGCGTCCGATCAGCCGCAGCGTTCGATCATGCATGGTCTGCGGATTGACGCAAATTCGGTCGAAGCCCCATTTCAACGCGGTCTCCAGTTTTTGCCTGTCGATGGTGTCCGGTCGGCCGGCTTCGAGGCTGCGTTCGCAGTCGGCCGTCAGCGGCAAATGATGTTCCACAGTCGCCATCAGCCGATCCAGCTGCCCCGCGTCGAGCTCGGTCGGCGTGCCGCCGCCAATATAGATCGAACGGACAGGGGTATCAAACCACTCTCCAACCTGCTCAATTTCCCGGATCAAATGGTCGACATATTTTTCTTTTAATGAATCATCCACTCCTATGCCTTCATGAAGTGAAAAAGAACAATAGTGACATCGTGTCGGGCAAAACGGCACGCCGATGTAGACCGCGCACATTTCTTTAGGAAAGCGAGATAACAGCGCCTCTTCCTCCTTCAAGGTCGCGAGCGCCAGTCGACCTTTCTCCGGATGGACACCATATGTTTCACGCAATTCTTCAACCGCGCGCCTGGTCCGCTCGCCCTCAGGAACGCGATTCAGATCCGCAAGCACCTCAGCCGCGACCTGGGTCGGTCGGATACCGGTCAACGAGCCCCAGGGAAATTCCATTCCGGTCTTGGTGACACAAAAAAAATACAATTGCCGTTTCAACTCACGCCGGGCCAGGCGAAGTTTCTCGCCGTCGTTTCTCAATGAAGTTCGAAGTGATTCAGTCATTCCCGGTAAATCAGGAGGCGCCGGACCGACCGTTATCGCGCAGCCTTCCGCGGTCCAGGAACAAGTCCAAAATCCGGGCAGCCGAGCGGTCTCCAACACCTTGCCCTCAGCCTTGATCTTTACTTTTCCAAAAAACAGACGTAGCACGTCGCTGGCCGCGTAGGTGAACAAATCATCATTTAAATATAGCGTCGGCATTCTTTTCCCACTCCCACACGACGGACTCAATTTCAATCGGATGGTCGATCAGGCACACCGCTCCCGCCCCCTCCAGCTCCTCTTTCGGACGAAATCCCCAAGTGACCCCGATCGGAATCATATGGGCGTTGCGCGCGGTGCGAATATCTACATCGGAATCTCCGAAAAACAGGACACGCTCCGGCGGCACATTCATTGTTTGCGCGATTTGCAAAGAGACGGCGGGGTCCGGTTTGAGCGCAGCCTCCTTCTCCTTCCCTTTAATCACGGTGAACAACTCCGGCCGAGCGCAAAATCGCATGATATCGCTAACCAGCGCCTCATCTTTGTTTGAATAGACTGAGATTGGAAATCCGGCGGAGTGAAGGTTGTCCAATACTTCGGAAATACCCGGATACAGCTTGGTGTGGTCGCGCCACGTCGCGCTGTATCTTGCTTGAAAGATTTCAAACATGGTCTGCGCCAGATCGGGATCCGCGATGGGTAGGCGGCAGGTTTGATCCCGCGCGCAGTCGAGCCAAACCGGTTCGAGCAAGGTCGTTCCAAGTGGTGAGTCGACATCAATCAGACCAAGGCGACGCGCAAGCAAGTCCAGTTTTCCCTGATGGTCCGCTACCAGCAATTCGGCGACAACCTGCGCGCGCTGGCACAACTCGATGTTGCCGCTGCCAACCAGCATTCGATAAAATCCGCTTGGTAAGATTGGCAGACCCACTTCACTCAACGCGAAATTGACAGAGTCCGCCAAATCCTTCAAGGAATCAAGCAAAGTTCCATCCAGATCAAATATGACCGCGTGGCGCCGATTCATTTGATTCATTTCTCACTCCGATCGTGGTCCGGCAATCCTTGCAGCGCCGCGCCGATCGCCGTGGCGTATTCCGCGTTTTCCGGAATCAAAAAGTTAAAGCCGTATAGTTCCGAAACAACCCTCAACATGTCACGCCCAGTCGGAATTTGTGTCATATTACCGGTGAAGATCACATCTTTTGTCTGTTCACTTTTCGCGATCGCCACCGCCAACGTGCCCAGGCTCTGAAAAACCAGGTTGGTAATTCCAATCGCCAGGTCCTGATCATTGGGAATGTCCATCACCTTCCCGAAATTGGAGGCGGTCACATCCTTGCCCAAACCGACATCTGAATGTGATATGTCAGCCACAGTGAGGTCAATTTTACTTAAATTTCCGGAGGCCGCCAGTTCGTTGAAGCGGCTGATGTCGCGGGTTCCAAGCAGACAACGGGATAGCCCCAGCAATGTGCCGCCGCCCACACCCGAGCCGATCAGATGTCTGACCTCACCGTCTTCCACCCGCACATAGGCGGTCCCGGTGCCCATGCTGACCACCACCGCCCTGTCCAACCCCGCCATGTACGAGCCACCCAGGCCGATCGAGATGAACTCCTCGACCTTGACCGTCGGAACACCGAGCAAAGGGCCGGTTAGATAGGTAGAGCCGACACCGGTCACCATCACACAATCCAGATCCTTGGGAAACAGTCGATGATGATTCAAAAATTTCCCCAGCGCTCCATAAGCTGACGCGACGACATCATCCGCGGTTACAACCTGATAACCGATGACCGTTTTGTCACGCAGCGCGACTGTCTTGGTTGTGCTTCCTCCGATGTCCAAGCCGATCACAACACCCATGCTAACCTCCTCTCATCAAGAAAACCGATAAATTTTCTTAATGACTTTGAACGCCGCCCGGACCGTCGAACGATTCAACGCGCCCGGCAGTGACATCACGCTGTTGGTCGGGGATTTCATTGATGTCTTATACAAAAACGGATGATTGGTTTTGAGCCATGCCCATAATTCATTTTTCTTTTGATAATTCTCTTCCTTTTTGGAAAGAATCAAATGGACGGAGTTGATCGTCATCAACATCGAAAAATAGTGAGACAAATAGATCTTCAAATCCTCGTCAATTTCAATCGTGTCCAGATCGACGCTGTCAGCCAATAATTTGGTGACAAGGATGTGTTGATCGATCCGGCGAATGAGCACTTCGGTGTTGACCGACTGATCATCCCGCCCGATGAAATAGCGATACAAAGGGACAGGTAGATAATAAATTGAGCGGACCAGCGGCAAGGGGACATAGGCGATCACGTTGTCCACATAGAAACAATGCTCAGGACAGCGCACACCTGATTGGCGTAGGACGTCCGTCCGATAAATCATGCAATGCAAGGTGAAGTATTGATCAATCGCCAGTTTTTTCATGTCACGCCAGCTGATGCGCTGATTCGTTGGCACACTTTTTTGGAACGTCATCAGCTTTTGACTGTCGTCGGCGGCGTATTCGTAGACCGTGTCGACCAGCAAAAGATCGACAGGATCGCCCTCTTTCTCCATTTTTCTGATCACGTCCAGCACACTTTCCAGCGCCGGGCGGTCCACCCAGTCGTCGCTGTCCAAAACATAAAAATATTGGCCTTCCGCCAACTCGATTCCCTTGTTCACACCTGAACCATGACCGCCATTTTCTTTGTCAACAACTCGAAACAGATTTGGAAAACGTGTTTCGTAATCACGGGCGATCTCCAGTGTTCGATCCGTGGAGCCATCGTTGACAATGATGACATCGAGGTCATCGTCGAATCCCAACAGCGAGTCCAACGACTGTCTCAGATAATCTTCTGAATTGTATGACGGAACAGTCACAGTCAATCGTTTCATTTCATTCTCCTGATTCTGTAAAACCGAGCATCGTGGTCACATCATTATATACAATATGAGCAAATTATGTGACATAGCCGGATGAAATGCGCGGCGCGAGATGCTTTCATGAGCGCGCGGAGTCAAACAGGCGGAACGAGAATTCTCGTTCCGCCTGTGAATGATCTAAAATTTAGTTCGCTAAGTGGAAATCGCGACGCTTGTCACATCCGATCCAACCTGACAGTCACTCAACTTGGCGAAGTCGGGCCGGTCAAATGAGAACGCTGTCTTTAGCGTCCATAGGCGGCGCGGCGCACATAATCCATGGACTCTTCTTGCTCATGCGTGTCCATCATTGTCACGTTGCGCGGAATGACCACAAAAATCAGCGACGATACCGCGTGAACCTTACCATCCAACGCATAGGCCGAACCGGATATAAAGTCGACGACACGTTGGGCGACCTTCTGATCTACCTGCTCATAATTGCAGATGACCATGCGGCCGGCGCGCAAATGATGGCATACTTCCTGAGCCGACGCCATGCTGTCCGGTTTGACAACTACTACCTGCTGACCGGATGTGGCTTTGAAATCCACCACCCTCGGTTGTGGACGAAAGGACGACTGTTGCGTCTCCATACGGACCGGC
The DNA here is from genome assembly GCA_964487355.1 of uncultured Oscillospiraceae bacterium. Taxonomy (GTDB): domain Bacteria; phylum Bacillota; class Clostridia; order Saccharofermentanales; family Fastidiosipilaceae; genus JAXGYX01. The sequence continues at coordinate 12,890 of CAZAPS010000024.1, read as the reverse complement.
TCTTCGACGGTTTCCTCTTCTATGTATTCATCATACGGATCTTCATCGTCGTAATTTGAAAATTTGCTTAAGAAATTGCTAAAAAAGCCAGCCATATTCGCCTCCAAATTGCAATCTGCTTTCTGGGAATCCACTCAAGTATACGGTTTACGTCTTTCATCAACAAGTCTGAACGATCACAATTAATGGCAGCGTAATCGTTCGGCAACAAAAGCGCAATCAAAACATGCGTTTTAGTCTACTCCGACCGACCTTTTTCGTCTACCACTTTCGCGATGTTCGGCAGGACCTCGTCAATAAAGCCTCTCACCAAACAACGCGGTGCCGATGCGGATATGAGTCGCGCCGTGCCGGATCGCCATTTGGTAATCATTGCTCATGCCCATGGAAAGGCAGTCAAATCGGCCCAAATTAGCCGCGGCCTCATTCTTCACAAGTTTTTGAAGCTCGATCCAGTCTCGGCCCACCGCGTCGTAAAATTCATCCAAACGGTCATCAGACCAATCCAACTCGGCCATTGTCATCACACCGCGCACCTCGACATGGCGCAGCGTCGGCGCCAATTCGCGCAACAATCGACGGGCGTCCTCGGGATCAAACCCTTGCTTGTTTGGCACCCCTGAATAATTGATTTGTAACAAAACGGGTTGGATCAGCTCATTTTGCGCGGCGCGTTTTTCGATCTCATTTAACAAAGATCCTTTCGCGACCGAATGAATCAATACCGTTTTTCCGATAATTTGACGAACTTTGTTGCGCTGCAGTGTGCCGATAAAATGCCATTCGGGTGAAAATCCCGCGACGCTCAACTCAGCTTGCTTGGGCAACAGTTCCTGGACTTTATTTTCTCCAAGGCAGCGCACGCCTGCCGTCAAAAAAGGAATGATCTCCTCCGCCGGATGAAATTTTGAGACAGCGATCAATTGAACTTCGGATCGCGCGCGGCCGGCCATTTCACAAGCTTGTCGTATCGAGTCTTCTATTATCTGATAGCGCTGTTCGGCCTTGCGACGAGCGGCGCCTTGATCTGCCATGTCAATTTCACCTCCGGACATCAATTTCGAATCATCTTTGGATTCGGGAGTTTGATTTAAATCAGTCAATTGGCTCACCTTCCTTTACATTCTCAGGATTCACCACCACGATCGTACCTTCGATAATGGGGTCTTTTGGGTCGGCTTCTTCGATGATGCTGTGTGTTCGATCCGAATCCAAAATCCGGATCGGCACGCGCACTGTATAGCCCTGACGCCCCACCATGATCCAGCCCAGTGAGGAATCCTGTGTGTTTTTGATAACCGCGTCCTTGGGCACTTTCAAACCTTTGACATACGATGTGCGCAGGCTGCCGGTCACTACCCGGCGGTCTTGCAGTTCGTTCATCTGCCGATCAGTGCGCAGCACAATCATCGTCCCTTCCCCATTCGGAACAATTCGTTCAATCACACAGTCTTCAATCATAAAATCTTCATTGTCCAAGCGAAAATCCAGCGCGGTTTTTATATTTTGATCAAAATAAGTCGATTTCAAATTTGGCGCCCACACTATCAAATATTGTCTGATATTGGTGATCAGCCTCGCGACCGGTTGTCCCTCTTCGACCTCGCGCCCCAGCGGATACATCTTGTCCGGAGTCAACAGGTAATCACTTAATTCATCCACAGTCATATTTTGAGCGTTCTCAAAGTCAAGCTCATCTTCCAGTCCGTCCGTCATATAAGATATGATTCCCGCAGTAGGCGCGTATATCGATTCGGAAGCTTCCGTCAGCTCGCTTAACAATTCGGCTCTCTTGTCAATCAAAGTCCGAAGCTCCCCGCTTTGCAAATCCGTGTTCAGCAAGGCGGTCTTGCGGTCGGTCAGAATCAAATCCGTCGCCACTTGATACGGTAACAAATCCTCAAGCTGATTGCTCGCGGTATCTGCGCGCAGCGCCTTCAACATCACGTTCAATTCCGCCTCGCTTTGGTTGTAGACCGCGCTGACGTCTTTATAATCACCTAAACGCATCAATTGGTTTTGACGCAGAGCGATTTCATCCTCCACACCATACAGCTCCTGAAGTTTATCCTCCATTCGCGCCGAAGTGACCGCGCAGACCTGTCCGTTTTTACGAACCCGCCCACCTTCCTCAATGGTCTTGTTAAGCGTTCCATCCGCCGAAGTCACGAGCAGTGTTTCCTCTCTGACAATCAGCGCGGTCGCCGCCTCGCTGCGTTCAATCACACCGCGGTTGATGAACTCCGGTTGCGGACGCTCAGTCCGCCCTCCGGTTAACAGGACGATCATCCCGATCATCGCGATCAGCGCCAAACCGACCAGCACACTCAGGGTGATGGTACGCGACCGCTCCCGCTCACGTTCAATATGATTCAGTCTTCGCTTGAGCTCCACGCCGTTCTTCACTTTGTAACGTGAATGCGGATCCGGCCGCCGTGACCTTGTGTTCATTATTCATCACCTTGTCGCATAGCGACGCCTCTTAATCTCTGTCATTTTGTTTTTCACGGATGGCCTGCAACGTCAAAAGAACCGCCAATTTGACCTGCTCATAGACAAGACCGCCCTGCATGAACGCCAAATAGGGTGGCCTCAGCGGGCCATCCGCGCTCAACTCGACAGTGGCGCCCTGGACAAAAGCGCCCGCCGCCATGATCACATCACATTCATATCCGGGCATCGGAGCCGGAACAGGCGAAACGAAAGAATCCACCGCGGCGGAGCGTTGCACTCCGGAGCAAAACGCCATCAATTCGGACTCATCGCGAAATTTCATAACCTGCACAGTGTCACCGCGTACCTCATCCGCCCGCGGAACGGTCGACAGTCCGGCCCGCTCAAACATGGCGGCCGCCAAGGTCAGGCCTTTGAGCGTTTCCGCCGTCGTGTGGGGCGCCAGGAAAAATCCTTGAGTCAACAAACGATTGAATCCCAGCGACGGCCCCACATGGCTGCCGATACCGGGCGCGCTGAGTCGGGCGGCGGCTCGTTCAACCAGGTCCTCTCGGCCAGCGATGTATCCTCCGCTCGGCGCCAGACCGCCACCGACGTTTTTGATCAGCGAGCCCGCGCAAAGATCCGCTCCCACCATACAAGGTTCACGGGTTTCGGTGAATTCACCATAACAGTTATCCACCATGATGATCACCCGTTCGGATTGAGCTCTAACCAGGCGCGCGACTCTCTCGACCTCCGTGATGCGCAGCGAGGCCCGTTCGCTATAGCCGCGCGAACGTTGAATCAACACCATTTTGGTCCGCTCCGTGACCGCGGTGGCTATCGCCTCGTAGTCGGGTTTTCCTTCTTCGGTCAGCGGCACTTCGCGATAAATCACACCGAAATCTCTCAATGAACCACTGTCGGGCAGGCGATCGCCCACACCGTCATTCGATCCAATCACTTCGTGTAAAGTGTCGTAAGGGGAACCAATCACCGAAAGTAGCTCGTCGCCCGGCCGCAGGCAGCCATATAGACACGCGGCGATCGCCTGAGTGCCGGTGGATATGCTGATTCGGACCAGCGCCTTCTCGGCGCCAAAAGCTTGGGCGAACGCCTCTTCCAAACGGTCTCTGCCACTGTCATCATAGCCGTATCCGGTCGTCCCGCCAAATCCGCTCTCACTGACGCGCGCGTTTTGCAACGCCGCCAACACCCGTGTCTGATTGCGCTCCCGGGTCACCTCTATGCGTCGAAAAACCTCGGCGAGTGATCGCTCCATCCGCTCACATTCGAGTGTCAGGTCAGCGTCAATGTCCCAATACGCATAGGGATTAAAAGGGACGTCACCATAATCCGATTGAGTTCTCAAAGCCATCTATATCGTACCTTTCCCGCGCGACACCTAATCCACGGCTTCCGCGCGCATTACATTATAATAAGATAATCTATGATCCGCAAAATATCTTTTCCACTCACCCCGAACTGCCCGGCAAGATCATCGTCTCCTCAATATTCCGTGGCGTCATCTTCAGTCCGCTCAGCACCACACAGCGCCGTAGCGCGCGCGGTCCATAGCGGCGGCGCACCTCTTCGATCGCCAGCTCCAGTCGCTCAACTCTCTCCCGTTCTTCTCTGTTGATAAAAAGACTGAGCTGCCGCGGCTGCCGATCGGGCAGCAGTTGAGACACACGCACGGTGATCGCCCTCACCGGCACATACCAAAAGTAACGTCGCTTAAATAAATTCATCGCCTGGCGACTGATCGCCCGGCTGCTCTGGGTCGGCTCCTCGAGCGAACACTGAAACTCACGGTAGCCCAGCAGGCAATCGCGGACGCCAATCTGCACCACGGACGCCACCAGCTTGTACCCACGAAGGCGTGTCGAGACGCTTTCGGTCAGCTCACAAATCACCTGCCAGACTTCAAACTCATTGAGCAGGTCGGCATTGCAGGTGATTCCATGTCCGACGCTCTTCACGGCTGGGCGGGTGTTATAAATCGCGACCTCCGATTGATCCAGTCCGTTGGCGTAGCGCCACAATTTTAAACCGTTCAAACCAAAACGAAGTTGTAAAAACTCAGGTTCGGCGGCGGCCAGTTCGCCAATCGTGCGAATCCCAACCTCCGCCAGACCGCGGCGGGTCGCCGGTCCCACTCCGAGCAGCTCGCCGGCCGGCAATGGCCAGGCAACCTGCCGATATCGCTCGGACGAGATGACCGACACCGCATCCGGTTTCTTCAGATCACTGCCCAACTTCGCGAAAATCTTATTGAAACTGACACCCACCGAAATTGTCAACCCAAATCCACGCTTCACCTCTCGGCGGATCTTGTCGGCGATCATCTCGCCATCGCCAAACAATTTCGTGCTGCCACTCACGTCCAGCCAACATTCATCGATTCCATAGGGTTCAACTTGATCGGTATAGCGCTGATATAGTCCGCGGATCTGCTCAGAATAGTACAGATAAAGATCATAACGTGGTTGCACAATCCTCAAATCGGGACATTTCAGCATGGCCTCCCAGATCGCCTCTCCGGTTTTAACGCCGGCCCGCTTCGCCGGCTGATTTTTCGCCAGCACGATGCCGTGCCGATCCTCTTTACGACCACAGACGGCCAGCGGTCCAACACGCAAAGAAGGATTGTGCCTCTCTTCCACAGATGCGTAATAATTATTTAAATCGCAGTGTAAAATCGTACGTTCACGAATCGCTCGCCGTTCCACCGCGCACCTCCAAAAACAATGTGGCCTAATCTAAAAGAACATTTGTTCATTTAGATTAGCACGATCGTTCTTGTTTCTCAAGATGTTTGGTGTTTTAAATTAAATCTGCTCCGAAAGCCGGGCGAACTGCGCGTCATACAATTTTCGATAGGGCCCGTCCGCTTCTAAGAGTTGCTCATGAGTGCCACATTCTTTAATCCCTTCATCATCTATGTAAATAATCGCGTCCGCTCCGCGAATGGTCGACAGGCGGTGGGCGATGACCAAGGCGGTGCGTCCGGTGGCCAGTTGATCCAATGAAGCTTGAATTTTCACCTCGGTCGCCGTGTCCAGCGCCGATGTGGCCTCATCTAAAATCAAAATCGGCGGATTTTTCAAGAAAATACGGGCGATGCTGATGCGCTGTTTTTGACCACCCGAAAGACGGGCGCCCCGTTCCCCCACCTCGGTGTCATAACCATCCGGCAGGCTCATGATAAAGTCATGAATCTCGGCCTGGCGGGCGGCGGCGACAATCTCCTCATCGGTCGCTGTCCGTTTCCCGTAGCGGATGTTCTTCCGCACACTGGCGGCGAACAAAAACACATCCTGTTGCACAATTCCGATATTGCGCCGCAGCGCCTGTGTCTTGATCGTGCGAATGTCACGGCCATCCAGATAGATCGCGCCCTCGTCCACATCATAAAATCGCGGGATCAGCTGGCACAAAGTTGTTTTACCACCGCCGGAAGGGCCGACCAGCGCCAGCGTATGACCCGGCCTGATCTCAAGATCCAGCTGGTCCAGCACAGTCGCGCCGTCATTGTAGGAAAACGATACATCCTTGAATTCAATTCGACCGTCGACCTTCTCCAGATCGACAGCGTCGGGCGCGTCCACGATATCCGGACGCACTTGCATCAGATCGACAAACCGGCGAAACCCGGCCATGCCATTGGTATATTGTTCAAAAAAGGAAACCAGTTTACGAATCGGCGTCAAAAAGGCGTTGACGAACAATGTGAATGTCAGCATGTCGGCCAACGACATGGTTCCCTTTACAATGAAAACACCACCCAGGGCGATCACCACGATGTTAAGGGTCGCCGTCCAAAATTCCATGCTGGACACAAAAGACGCCATCGCGCGATAGTAACCTTTTTTCGCCTCGCGGAACTTGACGTTCCCATGGTTGAATTTTTCGACTTCATACTCTTCATTGACAAAGGCTTTGGCGACCCTCACACCCGAAATCGCGTTTTCCAAATCAGCGTTGATCTCCGCGGTGCGCTCCTTGACCTGCACCGAGGCATCGGACATGCTCGCTTTGCCTCGCAAAGAGACAATGATGATGATAGGGATCATCACTAATAAAACCAGCGCCAATTCCCAGCGAATCGCGAGCATCGCGATGAATGATCCGGTCAACGTCACCCCCGCTATGAAAAGATCTTCCGGGCCATGATGGGCGAGCTCGGATATCTCGAACAGGTCGTTGGTCACCCGGCTCATTAAATGTCCGGTGCGGTTGTGGTCAAAGAAACTAAATGAAAGGGTCTCTATATGGGCGAACAGCTCCTCTCTCAAATCCGCTTCCAATCTCACACCCAGCAGGTGTCCCCAATATGTGACCACGTACTGCAACAGTGACTGAATCACAAACGAAAGCGCCAAAAGGATCATCAGAATCCCAAATTCGGTAAAGCGGCCGGCCGGCAACAACTCGGTCAGCGCGAATCTGGTGGCCAGCGGAAACAGCAGTCCGACAACCGCTATCAACAGCGCGCAGGACAGATCAAGCACAAACAGCTTGATATGTGGCTTATAATATGACGCGAAAAGGGACAAAGCTGATTTCGTGAAAAATTTATTGTCCCGCAGGTCCGAAAATGTGTTTGTTTGTTTCATAAAAATTAGACCTCTCGTGAGCCGCTCACTCAAGGACCTCCTCCAAATTTCTAAAATAATACTAAAGTCACGATATCACATCTACACAAAATGGGCATATGCTTTGTGGCATAATAAAACATAATAAATCTTTCCCGCCCGCCGGCATCATCGACAGAGGAAATCATGAAATTACACGAAAAACTTCGCTCAACCAGGCGTCATCTGGGACTGACGCAGGCGCAGATGGCAGAAAAAATGAACGTTTCCTCCCGATCCATCACCAACTATGAAAGTGGTGCGCGGATCCCGGGAGCGGATTATATCGCGAACTATTCAAAAGTGACCGGTGTCGCGCCGGACTATTTCCTGAGCGACGCTACTCATTTACCGGTTACAGGGCCCAATCCGGGCGCTGCCTTTGTTGCAAATCAATCACTTGATCCGGACGAAGGACGGGCGAAAGCCGAGCAACTGTTGTCCGAAGTGAACATGCTGTTTGCCGGCGGTGAGCTCGACTCCCGCGATCGGGATTCGTTTTTCCGCGCGGTCAGCGATATCTATTTTGAATCCCGCGCCCGGAGCGATCGTTCCGACGCGCCGGCCCGAGACAAGTCACCGGCTGATCCTCGGTCGTCGTAAAAATAGAGGTTCGCCGTGTCCGAGTACATTCATGAAATAGTTGAGTCTCTTAAGAGTAGTTGCCAGACCGACAATGTCTTCGACATCGCCCACGACCTGGGGGTTTTTGTGTCGCGCCGCGAGTTGGGCAACCTCAAAGGATTTTACGCCATTATCAACAACGAGCGTCATATTGTGATCAATCCCGCACTGGCCGAACCCGAACAGCGAGCCGTCTGCGCCCACGAGCTGGGACACGATCAGCTGCACCGCCGCTTCATCCGGGTATCCGCGATCAGGAAATTTACTTTTTTTGATTTATCCCGCCAGCCGGAGTTTCAGGCGAACCTGTTTGCGGCTGAGCTGTTAATCTCCGACGAAGTGATGTTGGAGGAGATCCACCGTTGGTCATTGCCCGAGCTCAATAAGATGTTGGAATTGCCCCCCGGCGTCGCTGAGCTTAAATTCCGTTCGTTGAAAAATCGGGGTCTTTGCGCCGAAACTTTTCTTATTTCCGACCTTTGAACACAAACCAAATCCCGCTCCAAGCGCCGGAAACACCTGAAATTGAGGCATTTTCGCACTTCGCGACAAGGGCTCAATTTGTGAATGAAAAAATGTCATGTTACTATGAAATGTAATCTATTTTATAGATACAAGGAGATTACATGATTGAATTCAAACACGTAAGTAAGAAATACGGTAAAAAAACAGTTATCAAAGACTTGAATCTAACCATCAATGACGGAGAATTTTTAGTTTTAATCGGGCCTTCCGGTTGTGGCAAAACAACCACATTGCGCATGATCAACCGCCTGAACAAAGCGAACAGTGGGATGATCACGATCGACGGCAAGAACATCATGAACGAAGATCCTGTCGAGCTCAGACGCAAAATCGGCTATGTCATTCAGCAAATCGGTCTATTCCCGAACATGACAGTTGAACAAAATATCGCCATCGTTCTCCGCCTTTTGAAGAAGCCAAAGGAGGAACGGCGTGAAACAGCCGAGCGACTGTTAGAACTCGTCGACATGTCCTATGAGGAATATGCGCATAAGTATCCTTCTCAGCTGTCCGGCGGACAGCAGCAACGCATCGGAGTGCTGCGTGCGCTTGCGGCGTCACCTCCGGTGATTCTGATGGATGAGCCCTTTGGCGCCCTGGACCCCATGACTCGTTCAACTCTTCAAGAAGAGATCAAAAACTTGCAACGCAAATTAAAGAAGACGATCGTTTTCGTCACCCACGACATGGATGAGGCTTTGTTTCTGGCAAACCGCATTTGTTTCATGGACGGCGGCGACATCGTTCAGCTGACCACACCCGATGACATGCTGGCCAACCCGGCGAACGATCTGGTGCGTGACTTTCTGGGCGCCAGGACCAATGGCAAACCCGCGCTGACTTTGCAACAACTGATGAGCAAAAAAATCGTTACCGCCAGCCGGACCCGCACGATCAAGGAGAGCCTGCGCCGTATGGACTACCGCGATGTCGACTCGTTGATCCTGCATGACAAGGAGAACCGCTACGCCGGTACCATTTCACTCAAAACCGCCAGCCGGGTACAGAACAAGAACAGGCTCGCCAAGGAATTCGCTGTTTTTGACGCCCCCGAAGTCACTTTGGAGACCAACCCGTATGACTGCATGGATCAGTTGGATAAAAGTGACAAGGATTACGCCATCGTGTTGGACGACGACCGCAAAATCGTCGGCATCATCAGCCAAAGCGCCATGTCGCGCGGATTGGCGGAGTATGTCTGGGGTGAGGAAAATGAGTGAGTGGTTTATCAAGTACGGAAATCAACTGCTGACAGCCACCTTGATTCATTTGCTATACGTATTGATCTGTGTCAGCATCGCGTTTGTGGTCGCGCTGTTTTGTGGCATCTTTCTATCCAGAAGACCAAAGCTGGCGAGCGTGATTGTGCCAATTTTATCGATATTCCAAACCATCCCCGGTATTGTTTTCATCGGTATCCTCTTCCTCTACTTAGGAATGACGCCCACTACCGTGATCCTCGCGTTGACGATCTACGCGACCTTCCCGATTTTGAAAAACACAATTACCGGGTTGCGCGAAGTCCCATTTGAATACGTCGACGCGGCCAAGGGGTGTGGCATGGGCGCGACACAGTCGCTGCTGCTTGTCGAGCTGCCGTTGGCCATGCCCTCCATTTTGGGAGGACTGAAGATGTCCACCGTCTATACTGTCAGCTGGGCGATCCTCGCCTCCATGATCGGACAAGGCGGGTTGGGCGACTTTGTCTATATCGGGATCAGCACGAACAACGCCATTTTAATCGTGACCGGCGCGATTCCCGCGGCCATCATGGCGATTATTTTCTCTCTGCTGCTTACCCAATTGCAAAACAGGGTGAAACGCCGTGTCAGCGGGAAGGCGGTGAAGTCATGACTTGGCAAATGATCTTCGACCATCTGTTCGTCGTGTTGATTGCCGCCATCATCACCATCATTTTGGGTATCGCGCTCGGAATCATCTCCTATCATTATAAGCGGCTTGGCAAAGTCATTTTATGGATAGTCGAACTGTTGCAGACAATTCCGGCTCTTGCCTTGCTTGGTTTGATTTTGTTGCTCATGGGGGCGGGCAAGGGCGTGACAATCACAGGATTGGTCCTTTACTCACTGTTGCCGGTAGTGCAAAACACAAACCTGGGTCTAGCTGAGGTGGACGGGGGAGTCAAAGACGCGGCGATCGGCATGGGCATGACCCGGACCCAGCGGTTGCGGCTGATCGAACTGCCTTTGGCGACACCGCTGATCTTCACCGGCATCCGCATCAGCGTCGTCAACGCGATCGGCGTCGCCGTGTTCGGCGCGTTCGTCGGCGGTGGCGGGCTGGGCAATATTCTGTATCAGGGAATTCGCGTGCAAAACGCGAAGCTGATTTTGCAGGGCACACTTGCGCTGATGGCGATGGCGATTGTCTTCGATTGGAGTTTGTCCGCGTTGCAAAAAAAATTGGAGCAAAGCGTCAGCCCCGGTCAGTCAGATGAAATTTCGAACGCGCCACACGAAAACCATAAAAACAAGGAGAAACACAAATGAAAAAGAAAAATAAACGAAGTGTCTCAATAAAACGAATCGTGTCCGCACTGCTATCGGCAGCATTGCTGTTTGTCGTGACCAGTTGCGGAAATAAGGAAAAAACCAAGACCGGCCTCATCATGTATGATGGCCAGTTTTCAGAAATGAAGATCATTCATCGCATGGTGAAACACCTGGTGGAGAACAAAACCAACTTGACAGTCGATCTTCGCGATGAAATGAGTCCGGTCAACAACTATAATCTATTGGTCGATGGTGGCTGTGATTTGATGAACAGCTACGATGGAACCTTGCTGACAACCTATTTAAAGATGGATCCACTCGATGTGCCGGAGGACATGTCACTGTATGATTTCGCCAACCAACAGGCGATGGAGCGGTCCAACGTTCGTTTGCTCGACAAGATGGGCATCGACAACACCTACGCCATTGCCGTGCCGGAGGCGACTGCGCAGGAATATAATCTGAAGACCATCAGCGACTTGATCGCGGTGGCCCCTGAGTTGACATTTGGCGCCGAGCACGAGTTTTTCAGCGAAGAAGGCACCATGAAATATCGTCCGTTTACTGAGTACTATGGCCTGGACTTTAAAGATTCGTTCCCGGTGGATATCAGTCTGAAATATTCGGCGATCGAAAAGAACATGTTTGACGTCACCGAAGTCTACGCCACCGATGGTCTAAACAAGAAGGCGAACCTGGTGCTTCTCGAAGATGACAAAAATTATTTTCCCGAGTATAATGGCGCGCTCCTGGTACGCGATGATTTGTTTGAGGAAGTCAAAGAGGCCGCGCCCGATCTGGAAGAAGTGTTAAACGGACTGGGCGGCACGTTGACAAATGAGAAAATGACCGATATGAGCTATGCCGTGGACATTGAAGGCAAGTCTGTCGACGACGTGGCGATTGAGTTTTTGCAAGAGATGTCGTTAATCAACTAACACCAATTGACACCTGTCTTTTGAAGGGCGCCTCCGGTATTGGATTTCGATTCAATATCGGTGGCGCCTTTTCATTGGCTATTTCCTCAATTGAAAGTCGCTTGGCCCTTTGAAAGTCGCGTGTGCCCCATCAGTAGGTGGGGTAAAATAAAGATACCGACACACAAATAAGTTATACGCCACATTGAACTCGGCCACGACGATTTTGTCGATTCCAATTCCCGGAACAAAGGCAGCAAGGAGTTGATCATGATTGGGTTGGAAACTAACTTCACATGGTTCGTGATCTATAGCGTGATCGGCTGGATTTGTGAAATGATCTTTTGTTCCGTCAGAGCTAAGAAATTTGTCAACCGAGGTTTTCTGAACGGACCGTATTGTCCAATATACGGCGCGGGCGTCATGTTGCTGATCGCGTTTCTTGGAGGAATTGAGAATCCAATCGCGCTTTTTCTTACCGGAGCGATATTGACCACCACCTTGGAATATATTACCTCATGGACGATGGAAAAACTGTTCCATGCGCGGTGGTGGGATTATTCAAATAACTTTTTGAACATCAACGGTCGAATTTGTCTGTTAGGGGCCTTCATCTTTGGTTCAATGAGCGTGATCGCCGTTCGCCTCATCCATCCGGTCTTGGTCACCTACACATCATCACTGTCCAACTCAGTCATCTCGCTAATCGCGCTGTGCTCATTCGCGCTGATGCTTACAGACACGATCTATACTGTGACGCGGCTCAGCGCTTTTGAGGCAAAATTGAAAGATCTGTCCGAAAGACTCAATCACACCTTTTCCGCCCTGAATGAACGGCGCATGAATGAACGACGCAGAAATCTGACTCTGAAACGGACGGATCGCAAATTATATACAAGGTTGACCGAAGCCAATATCGATCTTTCTCAAAAAATCAATCGACAGGAACGCCGCATAATAAAGGCATTTCCCAAAATGCGCTCGGTTCGGTACAACGAAGCGTTGGAAAAAGTCAAACAGTTTGTTCATAGGAAAGAAAAAGACGTGGCTTGCGGAAAGCGGACCGCGGACACGATCAGCGATGGCGTGAAGAATAACGCGCGCGATCTGTGAGGCATCAGATAATATTCGCATGCCATGGTTGGTCGACATTGGGATTTTCGCCAAAATCAGACTGAGAACAAAAAAGAGGTAGCACCGGGCTATCCCTTTTAAGCTGTTTTCTTTTAGAAACATGG